>JAGRPI010000005.1 GCA_019449635.1 Candidatus Ferrigenium bremense | reverse complement strand
TCTTTGCTGCAGATTTTATCGGTGTCTGTTTTTGAGAAAACCCAACTATCTCAAGCTCTTGCGGGAGGTGGGCTATTTCAAGATCAGACAGAATTTGTTAACCAACTAAATTTGTTCGATTTTTAACCGGACACTACTGAACCCCTACATCGTACAAAACACATCGCGCATCATTCCGACCAGCTTCAGCGTGCGCAAATCGCCAATCCGGTAATACACCCGGTTCGCATCCTTGCGCGTCGCCAAGACACCCTTGTCGCGCAATATCGCCAGATGCTGCGAAATATTGCTCTGCGACGTGCCGACCTGCTCCACAATGTCTTGCACGCTGACTTCCCGGTCGCCAAGCACGCACAAAATCTTCAGGCGCAACGGATGCGCTATCGCCTTCATGGCCTGTGCAGCCTGTTGAATATCTTCTTCCCTATCGATCAGCTTGCTTACCATACCTGTTCCTTGAGTTACCCCGCCGAGCCACACGCTAAGGGCGGTTAAATCGGCTAAAATACGCTTTCGCAAAATCACCATCCGCTTATATTCTACATCAATGGACGTCACCCCTGTCTTGCTGCTCATTCTGGATGGCTTCGGCTACCGCGAAGAAACCGACCATAACGCCATTCTGGCTGCCCGCAAGCCAAATTGGGACGCGCTCTGGCGTAATTATCCGCATACCCTGATCAACGCTTCGGAAAAATTTGTCGGCCTGCCGTCGGGGCAAATGGGCAATTCCGAAGTGGGGCACCTCAATATCGGTGCCGGGCGCATGGTGTATCAGGATTTGAGCCGCGTCGACGTAGCGATCGAAGATGGCAGCTTCTACACCAACCCGGCCTTAAGCGATGCAATCGCGCTAGCAAAACAAAACCACAGCACCCTGCACATCATGGGGCTGCTCTCTCCGGGCGGCGTGCACAGCCATGAGAACCACATTTTCGCCATGCTGGAAATGGCGGCGCGCGCCGGTTTGGGAAAGGTATGTCTGCACGCTTTTCTGGATGGGCGCGATACCCCGCCCAGAAGCGCTGCGCAATCATTGCAGCGGTTGCAGGAAAAATGCACTGCATTGGGTGTTGGGAAAATCGCCAGCATCGTCGGCCGCTTTTACGCGATGGACCGGGACAACCGCTGGGAGCGCGTGCACCCCGCTTATGAATTGCTCACCCAGGGGCGCGCCGAATTTACTGCATCCGATGCGTTGAGCGGACTGGAGCAGGCTTATGCGCGTGGCGAATCGGACGAGTTCGTCAAGCCGACTGCGATCGTTTCAGGTAACGCGAAAAACATCATGCAGGACGGCGATGTGGCGGTATTCATGAACTTTCGCGCCGACCGTGCCCGCGAAATCTCGCGCGCCTTGACGAATGAAACATTCGACAACTTCGAACGCGCCCATTTTCCAAAACTTGCCGGCTTCGTCACGCTGAGCAGCTATGGCGAGGACTTTCATCTGCCTTGCGCCTACCCGCCCGAATCCATCCATAACGGCTTCGGTGAATATATTTCAAATCTGGGACTAAGGCAGCTGCGCATCGCCGAGACCGAGAAATACGCGCATGTCACCTATTTTTTCAACGGTGGCAGTGAACAACCCTACCCCGGCGAGGACCGCATCCTCGTCCCCTCGCCCAAGGTCGCGACTTACGACCTTAAGCCGGAAATGAGCGCGTTTGAAGTGACCGACAAACTCGAAGCCGCCATCCTGAGCCGCCAATATCACGCCATCATCTGCAACTACGCCAACGGCGACATGGTAGGGCACAGCGGCAACATGGAGGCCACCACACTAGCCGTCGAGGCACTGGATATTTGCATCGACCGCGTGGTCAAGGCGATGCGTTCCATCGGCGGTGAAGTCATCATCACCGCCGACCACGGCAATGCCGAACAGATGCTGGATCGCGTCACGCAGCAGGCGCATACCGCGCACACCCTCAACCCGGTGCCTTTCCTGTATATCGGGCGCAGAGCCAAGCTAACTGAGGGCGGTGCGCTGCGCGATCTCGCGCCCAGCCTGCTGGCCATGATGGGACTGCCGCAACCGGCAGAAATGACTGGGCACAGCCTGATCCAATTTGCAGGGTGCAATAAACCTAGCGCATTGCACCAATGAGACGCAAATACGGCGCAATGCCCGTTGGTTATTGCGCCCTACGTTTATTATCTCTGGTTATATGCAGCTTAACCCTGACCGGTACTGTCTACGCCAGCCAACCGGAGGAGCTGGAAAACCTGCGCAAACGCATCGCCGCAATGCAACGCGAGATGGACAAGACCAGCGAATCAAAATCCGAAGCTGCCGATGCGTTGCGTGGTTCGGAACGGGCGATCAGTGACAGCAACCGCAAACTCGCTGAACTCGCCGAACAACAACGCGTTGCGGACAAAAAACTCAACGAACTGCAAGAACAGGAACGGCGACTGACTGGCAGCATGGCGGAGCAACAGGCTCTGTTGGGCCGGCTGCTCTATCAGCAATATCTCGGCGAAAAGCAGGAATACCTGAAGCTGCTGCTGAACAGCCATGACCCCAATCAAGTCTTTCGCGATTTGCAGTACTATAAATACATCGCACGCGGCCGCGCAACCTGGCTTGCCGCCCTGCATGACGATATCACCGCACTGAACACGGTCAGCACGGCCGCACGCGAGCAGCGTGCGGAATTGAAATCGTTGCGCGCAGAACAATCGGCGCAGAAAAAGGCATTGGAGAAAGAACAGCATGCCCGGCAACGGGTATTAGGCAAAATCTCACAGCAGTTGCGCCAGCAGCGCCGCGAAATCAATCGATTGCAACGCGACGAGAACCGCCTCGCGCAACTGGTCGACAAACTGACGAAAATGCTCGCGCAGCCGAAAACCAACTCATTATTCCGCAACGACAACTTGCCGGATGACCGCTTTGACGGCAACCCGTTCGATCAGCTCAAAGGCAAGCTGACATTGCCGGTCAGAGGCGAAGTCGCCAACCAGTTCGGTGCGCCGCGACCCGACAGTACCGTGCTATGGAAGGGGCTGTTCCTGAGAACTTCCTCGGGACAAGCTGTCAAAGCTATCGCGGCAGGACGGGTGGTGTTCGCGGATTGGCTGCGCGGCTTTGGCAACCTGCTGATCATCGATCACGGCAAGGGTTATATGAGCCTGTATGGCAACAATGAAACGCTTTACAAACAGGTCGGGGATGTACTGCACGGCGGAGATATCGTTGCGGCAGTCGGGAACAGCGGCGGCAATGAGAATTCCGGTTTATACTTTGAACTGCGCCATGAAAGCAAACCACTCGACCCCATGAAGTGGCTGGCGGCAAAATGACATTGAGGAAATTATGCGTCTTCTGGAAAAAGCAGGTTTGGTAAGTTTGGGTCTGGTTGCGGGCGTGTCGGTCAGCCTGCATTTTGCCGCGATTGCAGACAAGGAAACGCTTGCCACGCCGCTGCCCATCGAGGAACTGCGCGCCTTCTCCGAAGTATTCGGCCGCATCAAGAACGACTACGTCGAGCCCGTTACCGACAAAAAACTGATCAATGAGGCCATCAATGGCATGTTGAGCGGCCTCGACCCCCACTCTGCCTATCTCGACGCAGAAGCATTCAAGGAACTGCAAGTCGGCACGCAAGGCGAATTCGGCGGACTGGGCATCGAAGTCAGCATGGAAGACGGCCTGGTGAAGGTTGTCTCGCCGATAGAAGATACCCCGGCCGATCACGCCGGCATCAAGAGCGGCGATCTGATCGTCAAACTGGATGACACTCTGGTCAAAGGCCTGACACTGAACGACGCAGTAAAACGTATGCGCGGCAAACCGGGCAGCAAGATTATTTTGACCATCATCCGCAAGGATGAACCCAAGCCGCTTACGTTCACATTGGTGCGAGCAATCATCAAGGTGCAAAGCGTGAAATCCAAGCTGCTGGAATCCGGCTACGGGTTTGTCCGCATCACGCAATTCCAGGAACATACCGGCGAAAACCTTGCCACCGCACTGGAAACTCTCATCAAGCAAAATCAGGGGCCGCTAAAAGGACTGGTGCTCGATCTGCGCAACGACCCAGGCGGGTTGCTGACCGGTGCAGTCGGCGTTTCTGCGGCTTTCCTGGCCAAGGACGCACTGGTGGTTTATACCGAGGGTCGCACCGAGGATGCGAAAATGCGCCTGACTGCCAGCCCGGATCATTATCTGCGCGGCAATGGCAAGAGCGATTACCTGAAAGAACTGCCCGACTCCGTCAAGAGCGTACCGCTGGTTGTGCTGGTAAACGGCGGCTCCGCATCCGCATCCGAAATCGTTGCCGGCGCACTGCAGGATCACAAGCGTGCGGTCATCATGGGCACGCAGACTTTCGGCAAGGGCTCCGTGCAAACCGTCTTGCCATTGGGCAACAACACCGCGATCAAACTCACCACGGCACGCTATTACACGCCGGGGGGGCGCTCCATCCAGGCCAAAGGCATCGTGCCCGACATCCTGGTGGAAGATCCCGCCACCGCCGGGCAGGACAACACGTTCCGCTTGCGTGAAGCAGACCTGAACAAGCACTTGGCCAATGACAAACCGTCGAGCGAAAAACAGGACAACAATGTCGACAAAAATATGCCCACCTCTCCCAATACCAAAGGAGATGCCGCGAAACCCGTGCCTGCCGAATTCGGCGCAAAAAATGACTATCAGCTTAACCAGGCATTGAACCTTCTCAAAGGGATGCAGATACTGCAAGGTAAATAACCTTATCCACAGCGAGATCAACATGATTAGCCCCATCCGAGCTGGATATAGGGACTGAATGAACTGACCTTCCCCCGAAAAATCGTCTTCCAAGGGTAACGTAAAATCGAGTTACTTATGGAAAGGAAGATGATGAAGATACCGAAGCAGGAATACACCGCCGAATTCAAGGAGCTGGCGGTCAAGCGCATCAAGGAAGGCGTG
>JAGRPI010000004.1 GCA_019449635.1 Candidatus Ferrigenium bremense | reverse complement strand
TCTTTGCTGCAGATTTTATCGGTGTCTGTTTTTGAGAAAACCCAACTATCTCAAGCTCTTGCGGGAGGTGGGCTATTTCAAGATCAGACAGAATTTGTTAACCAACTAAATTTGTTCGATTTTTAACCGGACACTACTGGGATGGAATCAACACTAATTTTGCCTTGCTGTGCGAAGGTCATGGCGGGCATTAATGCAAACAGGGCAATACAGAGGCCGACGACAGTTGCTCCATGCAAAGCCATGCCGCGCTGCAAGTGATGAATGGATGCAATGAATGCTGCACAGAGACCAGTACTATTGGCGAACAAGTTCAAATTCTTTCGGTAAGTAACACGAGGGGATCCAAATACGTCGGGCAGAAATCTAGCAGAGGAAGCGACAATAAACCATATACCGAAATATATAGGCATTTTGGTCTAGTTCGCCGAACACAAACTTCTATGTGTCGTGCAGCGGGCGCTGCATGGTAGCCATAGTTTATGACAACAATTTACACAAGGTTGGAAACAAGAATGGGCACAGAAATGTTCACTTTTTGTACCGAGTAACAATCCCCCGGCAAAGCCGGGGGCCTTCATTTGTGAGCCGCTCAGCGGCCCAAGGAAACCACGCGCCGCCCCTCGCGGCCCAGCTTGACCCCTCCCCCTTGAAGGGGAGGGAATCAACGGCACACTGCACGCATGGGTCCCCCGGCAGAGCCGGGGGTTTACCTCGCTGAATTAACTCGCCAAGATGAGCCCGAACCGAGTGGCAGCTTTAGTACTGCGGATTCAACCGGTTGAATCCGCATTTGAAAGCGGAATCCTGTTTCACTGTGGCTTAACGCCCCCGCTGCTGGGACAAAGCTGTCATTCAAACCCGGCATCACCTGCCAAATCATGAGCAGCCACATCTAGCCCGCCTGCTCTCCACAAACATCATTCAGCAGCCGAGCCGCCGTCATCGCCAAAAGCGCGACGTCCAGCGTGCCGATACACTGCTCGGCCATGGCTATCCCTTCGAGGATCGACGGGCGGTCGCTCTCGGTCAGTTCCCACACGTCGGTTTCATCGCCCCTCTTCCTCACCGCCATCAGCGTCTCGATCGCCGCATCCAGCGTTTCGAGGGACAGGGGAATTTTGGTCTGCTTCTGCTCGAGCGCCGTACGGACGACCGAGATGGCCGCCGCCAGCCGCCCGAAGGACGTGACGCTGAACTGCCCGAGGCAGGCGGCCTGATAGGCGGAATGCATGTCCATCGCGTAGATATCCTTCAGGCCCTGGGTGACCGGGACGCGGAGCGGGGTTTTCTTTTTCATCTTGGTTTTTCTTTAATGTCGTTGCCAGTAAAAATCAAAATCCGGTTCATCAATCCGATGCCAGCGACGCGATCACTTCCTCGTCGCTCACCTGCGGGAAGGACTGGTAGAACTGCCCCACCGCATAGAACAGCTCCGGCGCGCTCAGGCACACCATCTCGTCGGCGTAGGATGACACCTTGTCCAGCGTGTCGGGCGGCGCGACCGGGACGGCGCAGACCAGCTTCTGCGGCTTCCGCGCGCGCAGCGCGTGCAGCGCGGCGATCATCGTCGAGCCGGTCGCCAGGCCGTCGTCCACCACGATGACGATGCGCCCCGCCGGGTCGTGCGGCGGGCGTATCGGCGTGTAGCTGGCGCGGCGCTCGCGCATCACTTCCATCTGCGCGGCCTTCTCCCTCTCGATGTATTCCTGGCTGCCCGCCACATGCCGGGCATGGTCGGCAAGGTAGGTCCAGCCGGTCTCGTCCACCGCGCCGATGGCGAACTCGGGGTTGCCCGGCGCGCGCAGCTTGCGCACCAGCACCACGTCCACTTCGCCGTCCAGCGCCTCGGCAATGATCCTGGCCATCGGCACCGCGCCGCGCGGAATCGCCAGCACCAGCGGGTTCTGGCCGCGGTATTGCGCAAGCGCTTCCGCCAGCCGGCGTGCCGCATCATCACGATCACGGAATAGCATTTTCCTGCCCTCCTTTCGCACGTTGATGTTGCCCGATCCCCGTAGGTCAGGTTAGGCGTTAGCCGTAACCCGACAGAAACATCGGAGGCGTCGGGTTACGCTACGCTAACCCGACCTACGATTGCTGCCGCTGTCTCCTTGCCTCGAACAGGCAGATGCCCGCGCTCACCGAGACGTTCAGGCTTTCCACGCTGCCCAGCATCGGGATGCGCACCAGTTCGTCGCAGGTCTCGCGCGTGAGGCGGCGCAGCCCTTCGCCTTCCGCACCCAGCACCCAGGCCAGCGCGCGGGTATGTTTGAATCCGTTCAAGTCCTGCTCTGCATCGCCCGCCGTACCGACCACCCAGATATCGCGCTCCTGCAATTCGCGCAGGGTGCGCGCGAGGTTGGTGACGGTGATGTAGGGCACGGTCTCTGCCGCGCCGCAGGCGACCTTCTCCACCGTCGCAGTGATGCCGACCGCGCGGTCTTTCGGCGCGATCACCGCATGCACGCCAAACGCATCGGCACTGCGCAGACACGCGCCCAGATTATGCGGATCCTGCACGCCGTCCAGCACCAGCAGCAACGGCGGCTCCTCGAGCGTGTCGAGCACATCCTCCAGATGCCGCACGCGGCGCGACGCATCGACGCGCGCCGCGACGCCCTGATGGCGCGCGTTGCCCGCCATGCCGTCGAGGCGCTTCGCGTCGACCGTAATGATCCGCACGCCATTCGCTTCGGCCAGCTTGACCAGGTCGCGCATGCGCGGGTCGTTGCGTTGCGCCTGAAGATAGATTTCCATCACCCCATCGGGGTTCTGGCGGATACGCGCAGTGACCGCATGGAAACCGTAGATCAGGCGCAGGTCAGCCATGTTTCTTCTTTCCTTTTGCCGCCTTTTTCGCCGCAGGCTGCGGCGCGGTTTCCCTCACGTCCTCGTCCAGCACGAAATCGATCTTGGTGCTTTCCATGTCCACCTTGACCACGCGCACCTGCACGCGGTCGCCCAGGCGATAGCGCTGTCCGGTGCGCTCGCCGAGCAACTGGTGCTTGGAGGCGTCGAAATGGTAATAGTCCTTGCCGAGCTCGGAGATATGTACCAGCCCTTCGACATACAGATCGTCCAGCGAAACGAACATGCCGAAACTCGTGACCGACGAAACCGTGCCGGTGAACACGCTGCCGAGGTGGTCGCGCATATAAAAACATTTCAGCCATGCCTCGACATCGCGCGTGGCATCGTCGGCACGGCGCTCGGTCATCGAACAATGTATTCCCAGTTCGGCCCATTTTCGCGCAGGCTTGTACTGCTTGCCGTGCAGCACCGCCTTGATGGCGCGGTGCACCAGCAGATCGGGGTAGCGGCGGATCGGCGAAGTGAAGTGGGTGTAGGCCTCGTAGCCCAGCCCGAAGTGGCCGACGTTTTCCGGTTCATACTTGGCTTGGCGCAACGAGCGCAGCATCACGGTCTGCAGCAGTCCATGATCGGGGCGGCCCTTGATGCTTTTCAACAGCTTGGAATAATCGGCGGCCTGCGGCTCATCCCCGCCGCCCAGTGGCAGGCCGAATTCCTTGAGGAACTCGCGCAGCGCTTCCAGCTTCTCCGGTGTCGGCCCCTGATGGATGCGGTACAGCACAGTGTGCTGATGTTCGTGCAAGTAGCCTGCCGCGCACACGTTCGCCGCCAGCATGCACTCCTCGATCAATTTGTGCGCATCGTTGCGCACCACCGGCACGATGCGCTCGATCTTGCCCTGGTCGGTGAAGATCATCTGCGTCTCGACCGTCTCGAAGTCGATCGCGCCGCGCTTCTCGCGCGATTTCAATAACTTCTGGAACAATTCATAGAGATGCTGCAAATGCGGCACGATGGCAGCCTTGCTCCTGGCCAGCTCGCCATCCGGTTCTGCCAGCATCGCCGCCACCTGCGTGTAGGTCAGCCGCGCCTGGGAATGCATCACCGACGGGTAGAAACGATACTTGCCGATGTCGCCGCTGCTGCTGACATGCATGTCGCACACCATGCACAGGCGGTCCACCTGCGGGTTCAGCGAACACAGGCCATTGGATAACTCCTCCGGCAGCATCGGGATCACGCGGCGCGGGAAATACACCGAGTTGCCGCGCAAGATCGCCTCGCGGTCCAGTGCATCGCCCGTCTGCACATAGTGGCTGACATCGGCGATCGCCACCACCAGCCGGTAGCCGCCTTTCTCCGGTACGCAATACACCGCATCATCGAAGTCGCGCGCGGTCTCGCCGTCTATCGTCACCAGCGGCAGGTTGCGGATGTCTTCCCGCCCGGCCCAATCTACTGCGGCGACCACCGGAGAAATCTGCTTGGCCTGCCTTTCCGCATCCTTGGGAAACTCGTGCGGCAGGTCATGCTTGCGCAGCGCGATCTCGATCTCCATGCCGGGATCGGCATAGTTGCCCAGCACCTCGACGATGCGGCCGATCGGCTGCGCGTGTTTGCTGGGCTGCTGCAGGATTTCCAGCACCACCACTTGCCCGGCTTCGGCCCCGCCGGATTCGCCGGGAGCGACCAGGATGTCCTGGGTAATGCGCCGGTTTTCAGCCACGATAAAACGGATGCCGTGCTCTTCGTACAAACGTCCGACCACGCGGTTATTGGCGCGCTCCAGCACCTCGACGATCTTGGCTTCCGGGCGGCCGCGCCGGTCCACGCCGCTCTGCCGCACCATCACGACGTCGCCGTGCAGAACCTTGTGCATTTCCTTCTCGCTGAGGAACATGTCGGCTCTGCCGTCCTCCGGGATCAGGAAGCCGAAGCCGTCCGGATGCCCTTGCACCTTGCCCTTGACCAGGTCGAGCTTTTCCATCACGCAAATCGCATGTTTGCGATTGCGCATGATCTGCCCGTCGCGCTCCATCGCCCGCAGGCGGCGCGCAAACAAGTCTTCCTCGTGCGCCTCGATATGCAGCAATTGCAGCAATTCCTCTTCGCCGACCGGAGCGCCCTGCTCGGCCAGAATCTGCAAAATGAATTCACGGCTCGGCAGCGGGTGCTCGTATTGCTCGCGTTCCCGCTCCAAATAGGGGTCTTGCATGCGTAAATTATTTTTCTTTTTCATTGACAATAAGTCCTTTAACAATTAAATTGCGCGCCTTCGCAAATCTATGCCCAGATGGCGGAATTGGTAGACGCACTAGGTTCAGGTCCTAGCGGTGGCAACACTGTGGAGGTTCGAGTCCTCTTCTGGGCACCAGCAAACATTACGAAAGCCGCGCCAATTCTTGATTTCAAGTAAGTGCGGCTTTTTTATATGCCAAAAACTATGCCAAACGGATTTCATTAAGTAGTAGCCTCTCCAAACGCTGCGCATTCTAACTTAAGTCCGCTTCTGATTTTCTTATTCCGCTAAAAACCAAAGCGGCTTGATGGCATGTCGCACAGCAAACAAGCGACGTGCAGGCAATCAAAGTAGCACTTAATTGTGCCCTAGGCTCTCGCCAGTGCTTGAGCCTTATCAAGCAAATCCTCAAGCTTTGTAGCCACAAGATACGTGGCCGGATTTTCGCCAGTCGCCAAAGCGGTGAAGTGAGCCTCACCGCATTTAATCTTGGCGCTTTCCTTGTTGCGCTGGTCATCCGTAAATAGGCTGCTCTTCGTTTCGACTACAAAGTACAACCGCTCGGCGCCATCCTGCTCCACCAACACAGCCCAGTCCGGGTTGTAGGTGCCCAGCGGGGTGGGCACACGGAACCAGCCAGGCAGTTTTGCGTATACCTTGATGGCATTGTTCATTTCCAACTGGCTGGCGAAATCGCGCTCGGTGTCGGAGTCGTAGACAACTTTTTCGTACACCGATTTTTCTGCATTCAGCATGTTTTTGAGATAGCCGGTCAGTTCTTCCCGCTCGAACAGTTCTTGCGCATAAAAGTGCTCGTCACCCAGGCGTTGATATTTAATACCGTCCACCAAAGCCATGCGCTTCTGACGGTTGATAATCTCGCCTGCCAGCTCAATAAATTGCTGCGGATTGCGTTTGAAATCATTCAATCGCCCGCTTGCTGTCAGAATGCGCGTGATGGTCTTGCGCATCAGTTGGGTGCGGTCTTGCAGATCGGTGAGCAAGTCCGGCAACTCAATGTCGCCCTCGTTCAACGTCACCATGTCGGCTCCCGCCTTTTCCTTGGTATCAATACCTCCCTTGCCGATTGAGAGGTCTGCCTTGCGCCATTGCAAGCGCGTTTTGGCAATTGGGGGCGCATCGCGCAGTGAGTTGACGCAATTCTCGATCAGTTTTTCATTATCGAACTGCACGCGATAGGTCGTCCGATGCTTGATGCGATCCCACAGCGCCTTAAACTCTGGGCTGTTCAATATGGCTTGGCGAGTACGCACCGGTTTGCGATCATCGGCATTCTTGATTTCCAGCTTGCCTGACAGTTTGCGCAACACCTCGGCAATCTGGTTGCGCTGTGCCTCAAACTCGGCAGGCACAACCAGCGTGCCATTCTTTAGCGCCAATTTGAGCGCATCCTGCACCTTACCCTTGGCGTCAATGTAGCCTTGGCTCTTGAGGTGCGCCCATAAAGCCTTGGACTGTTCAAAGCCCAAAGGCGCTTCTCTTCCATCCTCACCTTTGACCGCCACCGCAGCGAATTGATGGTCTTGGACGATGCCAAAGCGTATGCCGGTATCCGCCTCGATTTCTTTTTGCAGATTGTCGGCAAACTGCTCATAGCTTTCCGTGGCGATCACCGTCAGCGTATTGATCTCGAAACCGCGCAACCGTATGCCTTCCTGGTTCACGCACAGGCGCAACCCGCGCCCGATGGTCTGGCGGCGCTCACGTTCGGTATGAATATCGCGCAAGGTGCATATCTGAAACACGTTGGGGTTATCCCAACCTTCGCGCAGTGCGGAGTGCGAGAAGATGAACTTCAGCGGCGTACCCAAACCCAGCAGCTTTTCCTTGTCGCGCATAATCAAGTTGTAGGTATCATCATCCGCCTTGGTATCGCCGCGCGTATCCTTGATTACCTCAACCGATTTGTTGCCGACCTTCTTTTTGTCGATGGAAAAATAGCCGTTGTGTACCTCTTCGGCGGCAGTCGTTAAATCCACTTCATCGAACAAGCTCAGGTAATCGGGGTGCTTGGCATAGCGCCGATATTCTTCCTCGAAAATGCGCGCGTAATCACCCTTGACCGGATTGCCATCGGCGTCGTATTGGCGGTATCTGTCCACTGCGTCAATGAAGAATAACGACAACACCTTGATGCCTTGCGGGCGCAGGCGTTTTTCTTTATCCAGATGCTCCTTGATCGTGCGGCGGATCATCTCGCGCTGAATTGCCAGCGGCTCCACATCGCCATGCGCCTCCCCGATGCGCAAATATCTCTCGCCGCCGGGATAGCGCAGCTCAACAAACTCCTCACCCTTTGCCGTCTTGATTTCGCCGATTCGGAAATCGGCATAAAGCGCTCGCTGTGTCGTCTGTTCCAAATCATCGCTATCCTGCACCGTCACTTCTTGACGATGCACACCCGCCAGCGTTTCCATATCCAACTCTACCTTGGCAGAAATCACGCCACGCTTATTGCTTACTGCCACGACACGCACATAAGGCTTGTTGTTTCCGCCTTGCACGGTGGCCGCTGCCACCTCAATCTGCTTCACCAGTTTTTGCTCGTAGGCATCCACCGCATCGAGGCGATAGACCATGTGATGCTTGTCCACATGGGTCGCCGAATAGCGCAAGGTGCAGAGCGGGTTCAATTGCTGCATGGCCTTCTTGCCCTTGCCATCGAGACCGCCATCCACCGATTGCGGCTCATCCACGATAACGATGGGGCTGGTTGCGCGGATCAGGTCGATGGGGCGCTCGCCGCCGGTTTTTTCGCTGTGCCGGTACATCACGTTCTGCGACTTCTGGCGTGCCTTGGTTTCATCGGACTCTTCCGCCTTGGCCTCGGCCTCGTCGCCAAACTTGTTGATCGCACCTACCGTCACCACCATGACCTGAATGTTCGAGCTGGTGGCGAAGTTGCGCACCTGCCCCAGCTTGGCGGAATCATAAATGAAGTAATCGAGCGGCACACCGCCATACAGCCCCTTGAAATGCTCCTCGGTGATTTGCAGCGATTTATAGACACCTTCCTTGATCGCCACCGACGGCACCACGATGACGAACTTGGTGAAGCCGTAGCGCTTGTTCAATTCAAAGATGCTGCGCAGGTAGACGTAGGTCTTGCCCGTGCCGGTTTCCATCTCCACGGTGAAGTCGCCGGAAGCCAGCGTTCCAGAAGGCGGCAGGCCACCACGCAACTGAATGGCGTGCAGGTTTTCAGCGATTTCATCATCCAGCAGGGTGAGCTTATTGCCGATACCCAGATCAGATTCCGCCACGCCCAGACTCAATTGTTGTGGCGTGGTGCCGGGAAATAAATCATCTGCCGCCGGAATGGTCGGTGAACGCATGGTCACGGTGAACTCGGAACGGCAAATTTCCTGCCCGCGAAACAGGTCGCACACCGCCTCAATAGCGGCCAATTGGTAATCAAGGTTGGATTCAAAGTGCAGCTTCATGCTCACAAACTCCGCACGTTGGCGATGCCGTACTGTTCCAGAATGGCGGCCAGGTTGCTCTTGGCGATGTCGTTCTCGAAGGCACTGTCGCGGAACACGCAGGTGGTATCGCCAGCCGGGGCAAGCTCTTTGCGCCACGCCACGATGCCTTGCGCCAAGGCTTCCACGTCCGTGGTGGTGATGTGTTCGGCGAGGCACGCTAGAAGCACGCCGCCACCTATAGCACCTACCGTCTTGCCTGCGATGGCGCGTGACTCAATCGGCACACATAAATCCAGCCCCAGCTTGAGCAGCAGTTCATACACGATGTCCGCTTCCGACCTGCCCGGCAAGATGTGCTCTTCGTGGTCGAGCAGGGTTTTTTCCAGATTGTCGCGGTCGGGGTTCCATGCTCGGATGTTTGATGTGTCGAGCTTGAAGACACGGAAGCCGGTATCGCCAGCAAACATCGGGTTGTCAGATTTAATCTTTGCACCAGCGCGACGCAGGCGTTCTTTAGTAAGTTCGGCGATGGTGCGTGGCTTGCCGAGTTTGTCACAGAATTCGGCAGCAATTTTCTGATCTTTATTTTCAGGGTCAAGTGGTTCTGGAAGTTGGACGAGTATGCAACGGCGGCTGCCATTGTCTAGTGCATTAAGAGCATTAACAGCCTGCCCCGTGGTTCCAGACCCCGCAAAAAAATCTAAAATTAATGCCTTATCATCTCGAATTGAGCAAATCAACTTTTCAATTAAATGGGATGGCTTCGGGTAATCGAATAGGTTCTGTTCGCCAAGCAATTGTCTTAGTTCTTCATTCGCATCTTCATTTGTTGCCCACCCATCTGCAAAAAGATCATTCGGGTTGATAGAGGGGAATGCAGGTTTTCCAGTCGTTCCTAACCGAGGGAGCAAATCTCGCATGGTTTTGTATCTTGGCTCACGAACAATACGCCTCAAATATAAATCCTGCGTGAGATATAAATCCCCTACCCTTGCATACTCAGTCATGGAATCTTGCGTGTAACGCCAATTACCCTCAATAACTAATTCCTTGGCAAGCACTCCGTCTTGTATTACCAAGTCACTATGAAGTATCAAACTCATGGTGTCGGCAGAAATGACTTTGCCTTTAGCAAGAGTGTAGTTTTTTTCCCTGAATTTGCTTTGTATTCCTGCTGGAATAGTCCGGATTTCACGAGCGTTAGGGGCATTAACACAAGGATAAGTCTCTTCCTCTAATGCAATTTGACCAATCAACCCATTAAACGAAGCCTTCTCTTTGCAATAAACAACCACATAATCTTTCATATTCGTGATGTCACTTGCGAGAAATGCGCCTTTATTTTTCTTTTCCCAAATTGCAGTTGCAACTAAATTTTCCCCTCCGAATATTTCACTGCAAATTTCCCGTAAGTTATCAATTTCCTTGTCGCCTATACTGATGACGATCACTCCATCCGGCTTCAACAAGTTCCGCGCCAGCTTTAACCTTGGATACATCATGCTCAACCAGTCGGTATGGAACCGCCCACTCGCCTCGGTGTTGCTGCTAATTTTCCTGCCTCCCTCTACCTGCCCGGTGAGTTCTAAGTAATTTTTAATGTTGTCCTGAAAACTATCTGAATACACGAAGTCACTGCCGGTGTTGTATGGTGGGTCGATGTAGATGAGCTTGACCTTGCCCGCGTAGCTCTTTTGCAGCAGCTTCAACACTTCGAGGTTGTCACCCTCGATCATCAGGTTCTGCGTGGTGTTCCAGTCCACGCTTTCATTCGGGCAGGGGCGCAGTGTGCCGGTGCTAGGGGTCAGTGCGATCTGGCGGGCGCGACGCTTGCCATGCCAGTTGAGGCCGTATTTTTCCTCCGCATCGGTGGCGGTCACATCACCCACCAGTTGCTTGAGCACGTCCACATTGATGGCGACGCCGTTGGCGCTTTCCGTCAGCAGCTCTGGGAACAGCGCCTTGAGCTGGGCAATGTTCTCTGCCGTGATGTCGGCGGATTGGGCTTCGTGGCTAGTGGCTTCAATTTTTTTCATGGTGGACTCGTTTCAATTCTATTTCAGAAATGCAGCATTATTTTATTTCAGCGGATACGCCTCGCCGCTCGAAGGCGTAGGGCGAATAGCGCCCACGGTAACCCAAAAGCCGAAGCAAATATTCACGGATTAAATCGTGTACATCAGCATATAACGACATCTGGCGAGAATGTGGCTTTCTTGATAGGCCGGAATGGATCAGGTCATTTCTTAACTGTATGACTCGTTTCAAACCCCTTCTCATACCCACTTGACGAAACATCATGGTGAGCAATTCTTCGAAAAGGTATTTCGCACCATCACTACTTAGCTTCTTGGGAGGCTTGCGAAAGAATCCCTTCACATACGGCATCGACTGGCATCTAGCGAACGTGTCTTTTAGGCTTTCAAGTGCCACAAATACTAAAATCAACCGTACTTCTGTGGGCTGAAATGGTCGTTCGGCTTGTACAAGATAAGCGATAACAACATTTAACTTCCTCGATAGTTCAAGTCGAGTATATTTTTCATAGGTTTGCTCAACGAAGGACTTCAACTGCGCCCCGTCTACCATCTCAAAAGCAGGCCGAAAATTTTGTACTGTACCTGATACTGATTTAGAGTGCCGATGCCCCGATCCATTCGGATATTCGTACTCGAATGGAATAACTTGGCATGTTCCCGCAAAGGATAACAGCCAGCAAATGCGTCCAATAGCTGCCTCAACCGCTTGCACTTTGTCCGGTGCCACATCGGCAACAGTGACTTCGGTGGTTTCATAAAACGTGCCTATATGCTGATTAAAATCTCGGCTGATGACTTCGGGTTTCTGGCGAAACACAAACCGATAGCCACCACAATCAAATTCCACCAGATCGCGAATCCACCCATTATCTTTTCGTGTAACGCTGTTTCCGCCCATGATGCAGTTGGCAACCGATGCGCGTAGTTCTGCTTTGGGATGTGTAGATGTTTTACTCATAACAAAGCCCGTGTTTCAGACATTTTGGCTTGCAGAATTTTGATTTCAAGATTCAGCGCCACTTGGCGGGCGAGCTGTTTTTCTTTGGCAGCCGCTGTCCGCAGGGCGGTGATTTGCTGCTCAAGTTCCCGGCAGGCCAGCAGGCTTGCACGCCTTGCTATTGCTTGTTCATCTGTCTCGCTCTGAGTAAAAACACCAGTGATCTGTGCGGCCTGAAAAGCAGCTAGTGTATCCAGCCAGCCTTGATAGAGCACCCTCAAGTTTTCACGCGGCTGGCGGGTCATGGATAAGGCCCGAAGGAATGCCGAAAACACCTCTGGGGTGGGAGCAGGTTCATTCAAGTCCACGGCAACCAATCCACCATCCAGCACCACTTTGCCCGCTTCATTCTGCGCCCAGCGGATGTGCGCCATTGAGAGGGTCAATTTATCTTGCGCCTTGAGCAACAACAGTATCGGGTAAGGCACTGCCCGGTGCGTCAGTTCGGCAATGCGAGCCGCTTTGGCATCTTGCCGCAGTGCGATGTGCAACACGGCTATTTCAAGATATTCGCGTGTTTCATCCCGATATTCTGGTACGCCAATTGAGGAGGGCTTCAGCGAAGCTACCCACTGGATTTCTTCGATACCTTCAGTGATGTTGCGCTTGTCGGCGGTAGTAGGTGCGCCGTTTTCCACCAACAGTTTTTTGGGTATGCGCTGGCCGACACGGCAACCGGCAGGCAGTTCCAAGGCGGTGATCAGGTCTTGCACGGTCATGCAACACCCTCTGGCAGCACGATCAAAAAAGCCACCACTTCAAAGTCGCTGCTTCCGGCAAATTCGCCCTTCATGGCGTGCGTGCCACCCGGTGAAAACAGGCTGGCGACGGCGCGCTCTTCGCTCTTGCCCACTACCGAGGCCACAGCCGCCGCGAGCAGTTGCTGGGCATGGCGCATATCTTCACCCTGCTTGGTTTCTTTATCGTGTCGAGCACAGGCGGTAGCGTCCGGCAGGTCTCGCCCCAGGCTCAAGCGTTTGAGGCGATCCAGAATGCGCTTGGCTTGGGTGTAGGGAAGCAACACGCTGCCATCCTCGCCGACATGCACGAGGTAGTGCGGCGCCAGCGGATAGCCGGATTCCGCTATCTTTTCTGCCGCCGCACCTTCGGCTCGCAGGCAGAACACGATGCCCGGCGGAATGTCGGCATCTTCGCTGGTAGTAACCGCGCTTGCACCTAACGGTATTCCCTCCAGCTTGCCCGGATGCGCCTTGAAATACTGGGCCAAGTCAATGCGGAAATCGGTGAGCGTCAGGTCGGTGATGGAAACCCCGGCGGAAAGGTCTTCCAGATCAATTACCGTGTCTTGCAGCTTGAGCAGTTGCTTGCGGCGGTATTCCAGGTCGTTCATCTGGTTGCCTGATTGCTGCTCGATGAGATTTTCTTCACCGGTAGCGGAAATATCCAGCAGCACCATGCGCCCGCTGACGCGCTGTTCGAGGTTGATGTATTCATCCAGCTCCATGTTCGGCCAGAAGTTGACGAGCTGAATGCGCTGGTTTGGTGAGCCGATGCGGTCTATCCGGCCAAAGCGCTGAATGATGCGCACCGGGTTCCAGTGAATATCGTAGTTGATGAGCCAGTCGCAGTCTTGCAGGTTTTGCCCTTCTGAAATGCAGTCGGTGGCAATCAGCAAATCCAGCGTGCCTTCGTGAGCCAGCTCCTCCGGGCGCTCTTTAGAACGTGGCGAAAAGGTGGTGAGAATGGAAGCTAAGTCTTTGCGCAAACCGGGGATGGTGGTCTGGTTGCGCCCTGTGCCCGTGACCAGCGCAGCTTCAATGCCCAGCTCTTTTTTCGCCCAGCCGGAAATTTGTTCGTAAAGATATTGGGCCGTGTCACTGAAGGCGGTGAACACGATAATTTTGCGGTTGCCGTCATTGATTGGGTTGCGGCATTTGTTCTGGATCATGGCGCGCAATGCCTGCAACTTGGCATCACGGTCAGGATCAACCTGCATGGCAGCGGCCAGCAAGGTGGCGAGACGATTGCGGTCTTCGATGAGGTCTTGCTTCCAGCGGATGAGGTCAACGTCGCCCAGTAATACTTTTACTTTTCTGCCCACCAGCAAGCTCTCGAAAGTGGGGTCTTCGATGTCCACATCGGCAATATCCAGCTCTTCAATTTCCGCTGTCTGTGATTCGATACGCGCCAGCATCGCCTCGACATCTTCCAGTTGCCGCTGGACGGTGAGCCGGAACGAAGAGACCGCGCTTTCCATGCGCTTGAGCACATTGACGCGCAGCAGATGGATCAAACTTTCCTCACGATCCACCTGGCGGAAGAAACTTTCGCCGCCGCGTATCTGTGTGCTGTATTTGGCATCGTAAGCCGCCTGCTTGTGCAGCAGCACGTAGCGCAATGGCGCATAGCTGGCCAGGTTCAGGCGGCGAATTTCCAGATTGATGTCGCGGATGGAGCGAAATTCGCCCGCACGATCTACGTCCGCCTTGATGTTGATCGGCGGCAGGCGATCCGGGAAACGCCCTGTCTCGCTGGTGCCATAGTATTTTTCGATGTGCCTGCGCGAGCGCGCTATGGTGAGATGATCCAGCAGGGTGAAATAATCGAAGCCGAGCATCTCAATCAGGCAGGTCGGGGTCTTTTCTGCTTCATCCAATTCCAGCCAACGGTTGAATTGCTTTTGCGCCAGGCGCGTCGTGCTATCAATACTGGCAATGCCGTGATCGAGCAGCGCGGTATCATCGCCCTCGGTGACGAATGCGATCTGGTTTTTCAGGTCGGCCAGCCGGTTATTGACCGGGGTTGCCGAGAGCATGAGCACGCGGGTCTTGACGCCCTCTTGGATAATGCGACGCATCAGCCGGTCGTAGCGCGATTCCTTGCCTTTGTGCGTAGCTTTGTTGCGGAAATTGTGGGACTCGTCGATTACGACCAAGTCGTAATTGCCCCAGTTCACATGCGATAGGTCGATGTCGCCTGAGCTTCCCCCGTCACGGGACAGGTCGGTGTGATTCAACACATCGTAGTTGAGGCGGTCAGCCGCGAGGCTATTGCGTTTGTCGTTGGTCTTGTAGAGCGTCCAGTTGTCGCGCAACCGCTTGGGGCACAAGACCAACACACGATCATTGCGTAGCTCGTGGTATTTGATGATGGCCAATGCCTCAAAGGTTTTACCCAACCCCACGCTATCGGCAATGATGCAGCCACCAAAGCGATTGAGCTTATCAATGGCACCCACCACACCGTCACGCTGGAATTTGTAGAGCTTTTTCCATACCAGTGTGTTGCGGATGCCAGTGGCAGATTTGACAATGCGCTCTTCGTCCATCTCGTCGCCGCTGCTCTGAAACAAATGGTGCAGCATCAACACGTAGATACTGTAGGGATCGCGGTGGTCGGTAATCGCTCTGAGCTTTGCCAGCAAAGCGGCCTTTGCTTCGGGTTGCTCCTTCAGACTATGCCACTGTGCATCGAACCACTGGGCGAGCTGGATTGCTTCATCGACCGTTTCGGAAGCCTGAATCAAGCTGAGTGGATTGCCAGGCGTAATGCCCAGACCGTCTGTGCCGAAAGCGAACGAACCCAAGATGACTTGCTCGGGCTGCGCTTGCGCGTTGCGCATCACCGCCGCCCCCTGCGGCACACTCCCGCGCGTCCGGCGTAGCTCCACCTTATCGCGCACCCATTCCGCACAGCGCAACGCCAGCCAGCGCGTTTGTAATTTGTTGCGGGCAGCGCGGTCGGCATCACCGCCCAAAAACGCCAGTTCGGCCTCTTCCGGCGGCAACAATAATTGCACCTTGTCCAAACCCGATAGTGCCTCCAGCATCTCGGCAAATGCGAGCAAGGAGAAGCTGGGGGTGACCACGTCGAGCTGATTGCCGCGTTTGAGGTGCGGACGGATCAGGTCAATGACCCGGTCAGTGCCGGTATTGCTTACGATTTTCATTTTTGGTGATAGTCCCCTTGGCGGCAATTGTAATGCGAATGTGCTGTAATGTGCTGTAAAGTCCAGCATAATCCTAGCGATTGATTCCACCTTACCCGAGGAGCGAACACATGGCACGGCACTATTCAAACAAGGATTTTTTCCGGCAGATGCCGAATGCGCTGCTAGCCCGATATTTTCAGGCACGCGGGCTTTTCAATGATCTGGACTTTGCCGCCATGAAGGAAGGCAAGCCGGACGAACTTTTCGCAGCATGGCTGACGCTGATGGAAGGTCAGCGCAATGCGATTGATGCAGAGTTTCGGGACATCTTCGAGATGAGCTGCGAGAAAGGTTTCCGGGCGGTTATCGACGAGGCTGAATTTCAGATGGATGAGGATGAATTCACCGCTTGGGTAGAAAAGTTATCGGCATTGCCCAGCCACTATGAGCGGGCAATGTTGGTTTTTCTGGATCACAACGCTTGCTGGAAAGGCGCGACCCGTTTCTATCATGCAGATACGCTGACCTCCAGTTGGCGTAAGCGCAAGAATCTGCCGCACCAGAAGGCGGCTGTGGACAATGCCAGTATTCAAGAACTTGCCAGATTCATCCGCACCTATTTTCACCACACCGATGGCCGGGGCAATCACTGTGTAGTGGAGCCTTTACGCCGTGGGGAACTGGATTACTTTTTTGCTTACCCAGAAGACTATTCGCAGCAAAGCATCGAGTGGGTGGATGGTGAGTTCGCCCCGCGCCCGCACAATCCCGCCTTCGAGATTATTTTTGTGTACTCGGAAAAAGATGGGACGCTCGATTTGCATTTTCGCGGCTCCTACAAGGCCATCGAGCCGCTACAGGGGATGTTCGCAACAGCGATTCTCAAGCTCGACGAGTTGCCGCCCGACCCCAAGGATACGCGGGTTTACGACCTAGCTCCGCTACTCCAGAAAAGTTTCGATTTCGCCCCCGCCGTCGGCAGCGGCATAGAAAAAGTGGTCGTGAAAAAACTGCGGCTTTCGTCGCGGGTGAAGAAAGGCGACCGCATTACACTGGAAGCGGATACGGCTGCAAACCCGGATGCCGTCTATGCGTTGCTCGAACAAGTCGGCAAAACCTTGCCGATGAATCTGTACAACATCACCCAGGTGGAGCTTGCGGCCACGGTGGTGGAGAATGCAGGCAAGCCCGCAAAGACGGTGACGATCCGCATCACGCATCCCAATTCCTGTTCGCTCAAATACGACGAACTGGACTTGAAGTTGCGCGACATGCTGGAAGCTTCCGGGATCGAACCCAAAGAACTGGCGGAAACCGCTGAGGTATGACGCCACAAGCTGCATTGATTGAGCTGTTGTCGCGTGTGGGCGCAAACCCGAGCGGTGCGGTTTTAATCAACGATGCCGAGTTGAGCCAGTGGCCGGGCGCAGCAGTGGCGGCGATGAAAAACCAGCACTTGCTTGCGAAGGCGCGCCCGGCCAGCAGCGCGATATGTCCGGGTTGCGAGCGCGATTGTGTGATGCCGGTGCATGTCTTGCCCGGCGAAGGTAAACGGCCTGCACGCGCTTTCATAGCGTGCGACAAGCGGGACGATACCAGCCGTGTCCCTGTTCCCTTGACGAGCTTGGCGCAGTGGCAGTGCGGAGTAGATGCCGTGTGCGGGTTTGTTGCGGCCAGCCTTGGCTTGCGCCGCAGCGATAAGCACGCAACCCGCGCCGATTTGTTTGAAATCGGTATCGCCACCGGCGGCAAGCGCAGCCAGATGCTATGCCTGCAAGCCAATGGTGCGTTGGCCTTGGTCGCTGGAAGCAATCCGCTGCCGTTGGCCGAGGTGGTCGAGTATCACGACGGCGCATATTCGCTGGATGGCACCTTGATCCGGCAACTGGTGGATGCCGCGACCACGGCAGACAACCGCTACACGCCAAGCAATGCCAAGCGCGAGGCGCGCAAGCTGGATACCCAGGCGATGTATGCGGACTGGCAGAAGGCATACCGCGACCTGCACAAGAAACACAAGCTCAGGAATATGTCCGAGACTTGGTATTCACAGCAGATTGCCAAGCTGGAGATTGCCAATGGGCGCAACCCTTCCACCATCAAAAAACACATGAAACCGTAAATAGTTGGGCGGAATTTTTTCGCCCAGCTCATCCAGCCGCCGAACCCCCGTCTTTCGCCACTCTCCGCGCCTGAGCCTGCGCCGCAGACACCGCGACGCTGCCTTCCGCACCAATCCCAGCACGTTGATTTTTATGGCAACGCCTCGCCCGCGCTTGGCATTGTCCGGGCGTTTTATCGCCCAAATCGCCCACCTACGCTCGCCTCAGCAATTTTGCTATTACCAAAGAGATGCCAACATGACACATACCATCCAGCGGCTTCCTGCCGTTAAATCCGAATCCGGCCTTTCCCGTTCGACCATCTATCTGCGCATCACTCAAGGCTTATGGACTAAGCCTGTCAGCCTCGGGCCTCGGGCAGTTGGTTGGCCGTCTGGTGACGTGGCGGCAATCAACGCGGCGCGCATTGCCGGGAAGACTGACGAAGAAATCCGCGCCTTGGTGGTGAAGCTGGAAGCCGCCCGCAAAGCTGCGGCTTGAGGGGGTTGCCATGACTGATCTGACAGTTTCCGATACCGAGCCGGATGAAGCCGGTAAAGGCGGCGAAGGCGGTGTTTTGATGACGACGAATGCCGAATTCGTTGCTGCGGTGTTTCCCTCTGTGCCCGAGGGCGCGTTTGCTGCGGTTTGTTCCAAGGCGGGCGATCCCGGCGTGGGTGGATGGGTGGCAAACCGTGCCGATTCAGTAATCGCAAATCTTTCCGCCATGCATAACAATTTCGTCGGGTGTTCGAGTTTCTATCCCGGCGAGGATGGCTCATTCAAGGCGCGCAAGGCTCAGTTTGCCGCCTGTCATTTTTTGATGCTCGACGATCTGGGCACCAAGGTTCCGCTGGAGCGGTTGGCCGGTTTTGAATTGTCCTGGCTGATCGAGACCAGCCCCGGCAATCATCAGGGCGGAATTATTCTCGCTAATCCGATTACCGATGGTGATGTGGCCGTGCGGTTGCTCAGTGCGGTGATCGGTGCCGGGCTGTGCGATGAGGGTGCGACCGGGCCACTAAGCCGCTGGGCACGGCTGCCTGTCGCGATCAATGGCAAACCAAAATATGCTGACGATTCTGGCGCACCGTTTCACTGCCGCCTGGTTGAATGGCGACCTGAGAAGCGCTACACGCCGCAAGAGATTGTGGATGGCCTGCAATTGGAACTGGCACCGGCTGGGCGACCGAAGAAAGAAGCCAAGTCCTCTGCGGATAATCCGCGCAGCATAGGCAACGATGCGGATGAGGTGTTGACGCCAAAGGCTGCGGAGAATCCGGTGGTGAGTGCGCTCAAGGCGCGCGGGCTATACAAAACCCCGTTGGGTTCAGGCAAGCACGATGTCAGTTGCCCGTGGGCGCAGGAGCATACCGATGGGTTGGACACCGGCGCGGCGTATTTTGAACCGGACGAGTTGTATCCCTTGGGCGGATTTTGCTGCCAGCACTCGCACCGCGAGAAGTTTCACATCCGGCAGTTGCTGGAATTTCTGGGTGTGCGCAATGCCGAAGCGCGGCACAAGCCGGTGATCCGCGTGGTCGCCGGTGACTTGCATCGCGTGGTGGACGCGGCAGAAAAAGAGCTGGCGAATCGCGGCAGGCATTATCAGTCGGGCGGTTTGATTGTGTCGGTTTCGACTGATCCGACTTCGGGTGATCCTTGCATCGTGCCCACCAGCGCACCTGCGCTCACGCGGGAGTTGTCGGTCACGGCGAGCTGGGAACAATTCGATGGGCGCGCGAAAGACTGGGTGCGCTGTGATCCACCGACGAAGCACACTGCCATTCTTTACGACTCGCAGAGTTTCCGTCACTTGCCACCGCTGGCAGGCGTGGTGCGACAACCCTATTTTCGCGAGTCGGATGGCGTGCTGATTACTCACGCGGGCTATGACAAGACCTCGCAGCGCTTCGGCGTTTTCGATGCCCGTCAATTTGAGATACCCGAGCCGACAACCGAGGCAGCACAAGCGGCGCTCATTCTGCTGGAAGAACTGCTCAACGAGTTTCACTTCGTTGCGCCCACCGACAAGGCCGCTGCGCTTTCGGCAATCTTCACCGCTGTGGTGCGCCCGACGCTGGCGTATGCGCCCGGCTTCCATGCGAAAGCGCCGGTTTTTGGTAGCGGCAAAACGTATCTGTGCGAACTGATCGGCGCGTTCGCCGGGCCTGCCGGAAATGCCAAGGTGAGTTACCCGACCACGTCGGAAGAGGCGACCAAAGTGATTCTTTCTCTGCTGCTGACCAGCCCGGCGGTGATTGAGTTTGACGATATGGACACCGACTGGATACCGCATGGAACGATCAAGCGGATGCTGACCGCCGAGCAGATTACTGACCGGATTCTGGGAGTGAGCAAGACGGCGACAGTCAGCACGCGGACTTTGTTTTTGGGTTCTGGAAATAACGTCGGCCCGGTGCGCGATCTGCTGCGGCGTGTGCTGACGATACACATTGATCCACGCTGCGCGACACCGGCGACGATGACTTACAAAAGCGCCCCAGTTGATAGGGTGCGCAAGCAGCGCGGGCGTTATGTGGCTGCGGTGCTGACTATCATCCTGGCATGGCGCAAGGCGGGTTCGCCGCGCGCTGGCGTTGAAAGCATTGTCACCTTCGGCGGCGCATGGTCGGACTATTGCAGGCATCCATTGATGTGGCTCGGTCAGCCTGACCCGGCCACGGCGCTACTGGAACAGGTCAAGCATGATCCCGACGGTGATGCACTCGCTGGGCTGATGGCGGAATGGCGGACTGCATTCGGATCGACACCGGCGACGGTGCGCAAGGCCGTTGAGCGGGCTGAACTGGGGCACACCGACCTGCTCGATGCGATGCGCGAATTTCCGGTCGAGGAAAAAGGTTTTATCAATCGCTCGAAGCTGGGCTGGTTGTTGAAGAAGAATGCGAACCGGATCGTCGGCGGTTTTGTATTCCAGCAAGCAACGGCGGATGGGCGGGTCGCGTGGCGTGTGGTTGCGACGAATCCACCGCCTTTGCCGCCTTTACCGCCTTTCACCGGGGTAGTTGAAAAATCTGTCATGCAAACCTCGAATGTGGAGTGGTGATATGACCCCGGTGGAAATCATCGAACAGGCCACAGCGGAGAACTTGACCGCTCAGTCACGGCGCTTGCAGGATAAAGCGCAAGCCCCGCGCCTTCGCTATCGCAGTGGCATCGAACAGAGCGCAGAAGGCGATGAAACTGCCCTCTGCTTATAGCTCCGCTCCAAGTGTGTCCGCTCCGTTGCCGCAGCCGCTTCACGACTTCGCGCTTCATGGCTTCGCATGAAGCCGCTGCGCCATCAAGCGCTCGCCGTTCGCAGGCTGCTGGTGCATGGGCGGCCTGGACGTGCAGCGCCCTCATGACGCTGGTGCAAGGCGGTGTTGTCATGCGGCAAATGAACATAACGCTGGATTATGCAAAGTGCTATGCACCGCTTGCGCGCCTGCCGGTTCGCATAATCAGCCGTTATGTGTAAATTACCGCAAGGCTGTTTTCTTGTTTCACTGCCCTTGTCTTCTGTGGCACTGCCCTTGTTATATTGTCCCCCGCCCGCCCAGCGCGTCAGGCTCCGGCGGCTCGCACTGCGTTGCTCGTTCCCGCCTCACCTGCCGCGCTTCCCATCCGCCCCAAGTGGCTCCCTGAAACCGACAGTCAAACCTGACTTTGACTCAAGGGTGGTGTGCGGCAATGAAAAAGCCGGTGCCGGGTGGTTTGTCCGGCATGGTTTTTTTGTTGACGCACACGACCCGCAAACGGCAGCGGTGGCGTGACGGTGAAGGCGCTTTTTGTTCATGCCTGCGCCGTGACGTTGCCGCGATAAACAAAATGCACTTCCGCTGTGAACGATACCGCGCAGCAACCACGCACACCAAACAAACCAGCCCGGCGTAGCCGACCGAATAAGCATTGCCTCGCCTTGCCCGTCTCTGCGCGAACCAGCGGGCGATGCAGGGTGCAAGCCAGTGGACGGTGCGCGGGGATGCAGGTTTACCCAAGGCAAGGGGTGGCAGTGCGGACGGGTGCGGCCATGCCTTTGCTTCACTTGGCCGCTGGGGGGATGGGGGGGCGTTAGCGGGAAAGCGCCCCCCACATAAGCCGCGAAGCGACCACAACAAGACAAGACATAGACCGGCACGACCATGCCGCAAAAGGCGAAGGGGCGATGCTACACCAGCCCCGTTTTGCTGCCCCTCGACGAAGGAGATGGACGTTGACCTTGACTTGTGTGGCGGGATTTACTCGCAGAGCGCAAGACATAAAGGCCTCTTATGCGAACCCGAAGGGCGGGAGTTTTCCGGCGCTTGCGCTTTGCATAAGACGCCTTTATGTTAAACACCGCCACACACATAACCGGCGCAGCCGACAACGCCTTAACGGCACTTCGCGGGGGCGCTGCACGTTCAGGCTACCCATGCACCAGCAGCCTGCGAACGGCGAGCGCTTGATGGCGTAGCGGCCTCATGCGGAGCCATGAAGCGCGAAGTCGTGAAGCGGCTGCGGCAGCGGAGGGAAACCAGCGTGTTACAGCGTAGAAGCCGATGGCGGTTTTTTGCCTTCGGCGCTCTGTCCGACTACCCTTGCACTAGCCGACAGCGCACCGCAAGCACTTGGCGAGGTTTTTTTCGCGAAGGGCGCAGTGGTGAGGTGGCGGCGGGAACGGAGCGGACACACTTGGAACGGAGCTAAAGCAGAGGGCGGGTTCATCGCCTTCTGCGCTCTGTCCGACACCACTGCGATAGCGATGGCGCGGGGCTTGCGGTTTTGTTGCAAGCGCCGTGACTGAGCGGGTTCGGATGTGGATGCAAAACCTCAAGCAGCATGTACACGCATCGGTATGACCTCCGCGCTCTTTGGCTGTGACTCAAGGTAATCCGCCCAGTCTTGCACCAGCTTATGCCGCTCTTCAAGGAATTGCGTTCGGTCGTAGGCGGCTTGTATCTCATCTTTCTTGGCGTGGGCGAGCTGCGCCTCCAATACATCGGCATCGACCCGAAACTTCTCGCGCGCAATGGTTCGCAATGTAGCGCGGAATCCATGTGTCACTGTCACGCCGCGCAATCCGCTTTCACGCAGTATCTTGCTCAGGCTATCGCGGTGCATGTGTTGGGATTTTGGATTTCTTACACCGGGAAATACGAATGGTGAATCGTCCGTGATCCCACGTTGTCTCTCCAGTAGTGGCAGCATTTGCGAAGGGATCGGCGTGATATGGTCGTTGCCCATTTTCATGCGCGAAGCAGGGATATGCCACTCCATAGCGTCGAGGTCGAATTCGTCCCAGCGTGCGCCTACCACCACGCCGGGGCGCAAGGCGGTGTAAAGGCAGAACAGAATGGCGGCGCGCGATTGTGGCGAGCCGATGGCGTTAATGGCGTTAATCAGCGCGGGAATATCATTCGACTTGGTGACGGCGGCATAATGGCCTTTGGGTGCCTTGGGTAAAGCGCCTCGCAGAGACAGCAACCTGCCATCCTCGCGCAAACCTTCTTGAATGGCATACTCGATTATCTGGTTGCAATACTGGCGCGCCTTTACCGCCAGTCGCGGTGCGCGCTCATGGACAAGGAGAATGACAGGCTTAATATCGGCGGAGGTAATCTCAGCAATTGGCTTTGCTCCCAATTTAGGGAAAAGATCGTCATCAAGCGACTCACGCGCCTTGCGGGCTGTCTCGGTTGCCCAGCTTTTTGCTTTGTGCGCGTACCATTCTTCGGCAATTGATTTGAAAGTGCCGCGAGAGACAGCCTTTTCCTCGCGTTTCAGCTCCCTCTTTGTTGCAATAGGGTCAACACCTTGGACAAGCCCTGTTTTAGCTTCACGCGCTTTTGTTCGGGCAACAGTAGGCATGACCGCCGGGTAAGTACCCAACCCAATCATGTTCCGCCTGCCATCAGGCCGGGTGTATCTCAACACCCATCGCTTGTTACCTGCAATATCAACAACCAGAGCAAGCCCTTTGCCGTCATAAAGGGTAGCTCCCGGCTTTGCGGCATCAATTTGCTTCACCGTTAATTCAACCACTCGCTTTGGCATAGGTTTGGGTCTCACCGAAATTACTATGCCATAAACTATGCCAAAAGGTTCTGGCTGCCAATGGATTTAATTGGACGTAAAAAGACAACGCCTATGCAAAGATGGCTTGTGTATTGGCTTTAAGCGGGGTGTTTATGGACTACGATGGACAGCTATGAATTGATGTTCGGGTTTTCTTCTGGCACCACATAGGCAATGGCTCGCATTTATGCGGGCCATTTTCTTTTTCTGCCCGGAAAGCGAAGCATCTGCATGCTTCGCGACAGGACTCGAAAGGCATCCGATGTAGCGTGGTTGTTGCCGCTTTAGCGGCTTTACAACCACGGCGTACTCCTTGCGGGTGCAGCGGATGCCGGGGTCGCGCTTGCGTGAGCGAGCCTCTTCTGGGCACCAGTACATAAATCGGCTCGCACAAGCGGGCCCTTTTCGTTTCGCACCCGGAACAAGCGAAGCACCTTCGCGTTTGTGTGACCGAGCCTCTTCCGGGCATCAGCTGTAAATCCCAACGCAAATACAAAATACGCATCACAGGCATTGTGATGCGTATTTGCGTTGTTCATTGCAGCCACCAGCTTATTCGAATGGATGGCGCAGCACGATCGTCTCGTCGCGATCCGGCCCGGTCGAAACCATATCCACCGGCACGCCACAGACTTTTGCGATGCGCTCCAGATAGTTGCGCGCGGCCTGCGGCAGATCTTCGTAGCGCTGCACGCCGACCGTGCTTTGGCTCCAGCCAGGCATCTCTTCATATACCGCCTGACAATCCGCCAAAGCATCCGCGCCGGCCGGCAGAATGTCGCTAATCGCGCCATTGATGCGGTAACCGACACCAATACGCACCGTTTCCATGCCGTCCATCACGTCCAGCTTGGTGACGCACAGGCCGGATACGCCGTTGATCTGGATCGAGCGCTTGAGCGCAGCCGCATCGAACCAGCCGCAGCGGCGTGCACGGCCGGTGGTGGAGCCGAATTCGTGGCCGCGCTCGGCCAGGCCTGCACCGATCGGGTCGCATTTGTCCACCGCATCATACAGCTCGGTGGGGAACGGACCGGAGCCCACGCGTGTGGTGTAAGCCTTGGTGATGCCCAGCACATAATTGAGCATCTGCGGCCCCACCCCGGCGCCGGCACAGGCCGCACCGGCGATGCAGTTGCTCGAGGTGACGAACGGATAGGTGCCGTGGTCGATGTCCAGCAGGGAACCCTGTGCGCCCTCGAACAGCAGGCTCTTGCCCGCCTGATTGGCTTCATACAAGGCGCGCGGCACGTCCATCACCAGCGGCTTGATGCGTTCGGCCAGCAGCAGCGTATCGTCCAAAGTTTTCTGGAAATCCACCGTTTCGGCATGGAAATAGTTTTTCAGCACGAAGTTGTGATAGTCCAGCACTTCGCCCAGCTTGGCGGCAAAACGCTCGCGGTGAAAGATATCCTGCAGGCGGATCGCGCGGCGCGCCACTTTATCTTCATAGGCCGGGCCGATGCCTCGCCCGGTGGTGCCGATCTTGGCGTCGCCTTTCGCCAGCTCGCGCGCTTTGTCGATCGCTTCGTGATACGGCAGAATCAACGGGCAGGCTTCGGAGATTTTCAGGCGGCCATAGACATCGATACCGGCCTGTTGCAGCTGATCCATTTCCTTGAGCAGGGCAGGTGGCGACAGCACCACGCCGTTGCCGATATAGCAAACCACATGGTCGCGCAAAATTCCGGAAGGGATCAGGTGCAACACGGTTTTTTTGCCGCCGATGACCAGCGTATGGCCGGCATTATGCCCGCCCTGAAAACGCACCACGCCATGCGCATGGTCGGTCAGCCAATCGACGACCTTGCCTTTGCCTTCATCACCCCATTGGGTGCCGATTACCACTACGTTTTTAGCCATTACCAGACTTCCAATCTAAAAAACCAACCTTATGAACCACGAAGCATGCGAAGCACGACAAGATTTTTTCAAGAGTGCCAATCAGCCATGTGAGGTTCGAGCATGTCGCCGAATAATAAATCTTCGTGATCTCCGTGTCCTTCGTGGTGCATTATTTTTTCACGATCAAAGGGCGACGACCTGCCAGACCCCGTCGCGCAACACCAGCTCGCGATCGCACTGCAACTCCCTGCGCAACGCGGCATCGCCAAGCAAATCCACCACCACCATCTCGCCCGCCGCACGCAATTGTGCAATCTTGTCGCACAAGGCGGTATCGCCCAGATGCGGAGCACAAATGCCCAATTGCGCCGCTTGTGACGGCAACAGGCGATACAACTGGCGCAGGTCCATGCTGAAACCGGTTGCGGCGCGGGCGCGCCCGAAGCTCTTGCCGAGATCATCGTAGCGTCCGCCCAAGGCGATCGCATCGTGGCTCCCGGCATGGTAAGCGGCGAACACCATGCCGCTGTGATAATGGTAACCGCGCAGATCGGCAAGATCGATCCCGACCGTGGCTGCCATGGGCTGCAGCTTCTGCGAAACCGTTTTCAACTCATCCAGCGCGGCATGGATCCCGGGATATCCGGGAAGTTCTGTGTGCGCCCGCGCCAGCAACTCGGCGCAGTTGCCATACAACATCGGCAAAGCCATCAAGGCATTACGCAATGTTTCCTCAAAGGGCTGCACCAAAAACTGCAAAGCCGCGCTGTCCTTGCTCTGCAGCGCAGTGAACAACTCGTTTTCCAGCTCCTTGCCGAGCTTGGCATGGCTCGCCAGCGCGCGAAACACGCCGACATGCCCGAGATCGAGATGCACCTCCCTGATGCCCAGGAAAGCCAGTGATTGCAACATCAGCTGCTGGATTTCCAGATCGCTTTCGATTCCGCCATGCCCGTATATCTCGGCACCGATCTGCAGCAACTCACGGGTGCGCGTCAGGCCGGCCGGTTGGGTATGCAGCACGCTGCCCGCATAACACAGACGCGCCACGCCTTGGCGGTTGAGCAAATGGGCATCGATACGCGCGACTTGCGGTGTGATGTCGGCACGCAGCGCCAGGGTACGTCCGCTCAACTGATCAACCAGCTTGAAAGTACGCAAGTCCACATCATGGCTGTCGTCGATCAGCAACGATTCGGCATATTCCAGCAATGGGGGTGTGACCAATTGATAACCGGACTTGCGCAACAGATCGAGCAACTGCGCGCGCATCCGCTCGACGCGCCATGCCTCGTCGGGCAACATGTCTTGAATATATTCCGGAAGTAGCCAGTTCTGCATTCTTATTTAATCCAGTACAACAGCAGCAATCCTGAAATCATCGCGGTGATGCCGACAAAGCGCAATTGCCCGTCCGTCAGCGACACCAGCTTGCGGAAGGTTTCGCGCCATAAGTCGGGAAGCAAAAACGGCAGCAAACCTTCAATCACCAGCATCATCGCCAAACCGAGCAGCCAGTATTCCAGCACTACTTGCCGCCCTTGCCAGAGCTCTTCAGATACTTGAAGAACGCCGAACTCGGATCCAGCACCATCACGTCGCTCTTGTTCTTGAAGCTCTGCTTATAGGCTTCCAGGCTGCGGTAGAACGAATAGAACTCCGGGTTGCGGCCGAATGCTGCCGCATACAAGGCGGAAGCCTTGGCATCGCCCTCCCCCTTGTTCTTCTGCGCCGTGCGATACGCTTCGGCCAGAATGATCTCGCGCTGCTTGTCGGCATCGGCCTTGATCTTTTCGCCTTCCGCCGCGCCGGAAGCGCGCAATTCATTCGCGACACGCTTGCGTTCGGCATCCATGCGGCGATATACCGACTCACTGATTTCCAGCGGAAAATCGACGCGCTTCAGGCGCACGTCCAGCACCTCCACGCCAATCTTGCCGGCATCATTGTTGGCTTTGGTGCGCAACACTTCCATGATCTTGTCGCGTTCGCCGGACACCACCTCGTTGATAGTGCGCTTGCCGAATTCTTCGCGCATGCTGGAATTGACCGTCTGCAACAAACGCGACTTGGCACGCACTTCATCGCCGCCCACACTGACGTAATATTGCTTCACGTCCACAATACGCCACTTGACGAAAGAATCCACCAGCACGTTCTTCTTTTCCGCAGTAATGAAGCGCTCCGGATCCACGGTATCCAGCGTGAGAATGCGCGAATCGAAATAGCGCACGTTCTGCATCAGCGGCACCTTGAAATACAGGCCGGGCTCGGTCTTGACGCTAACCACTTCACCCAGCTGGAACACGATCGCGTCCTGGCGTTGATCCACCACGAATACGCTCATGCTTAACAGGACCAGCGCGGCAACCGCACCGATCAATATATTGCCGATATTCTTGTTCATTAGCGTGCCTCCCTGTCGCGGCTGAGCAACGAATCCCGTGCGCGTTGCGCCGCGGTGTTATCGCTTGACTGCGTAGTAGCAGGAGCGGGCAGAACTTCCGTTGCCACACCGCCAGTAGCGCGTGTGCTTTCCACCAGCTTGTCCAGCGGCAAATACAGCAGGCTGTTGCCGTTCTTCTGGTCGACCATCACCTTGCTGATATTGCCCATCACCTGCTGCATCATGTCCAGATACATGCGCTCGCGCGTGACGGCGGGGGCCTTTTCATACTCGACGAGAATCTGTTTGAAACGGCTGGCATCGCCCTCGGCATTGGCGATGACGCTTTGCTTGTAGCCTTCCGATTCCTGTATCAGGCGCGCTGCCGTGCCGCGTGCGCGCGGCACTACGTCATTGGCGTAAGCCTGGCCTTCGTTCTTTTGCCGCTCGCGATCCTGCCCGGCCTTCACCGCATCGTCGAAGGCCGCCTGCACCTGCTCGGGCGGTTGCGCATTCTGCATGGTCAACTTGCTGATCAGGATGCCCGATTTGTAGCGGTTCAGGATGTCCTGAATCAGCTTGGTCGCCGAGGCGGCCACTTGCTCGCGCCCCTCATACAACACGAAGTCCATCTTGCTTTTGCCGACCACCTCGCGGATAGCGGTTTCTGCCGCCTGGCGCACGTTTTCGTCGGGCATGCGGTTGTTGAACAGATACTCGGACGGATCGCTCAGGAAGTACTGCACCGCGAATTGAATGTCGATGATGTTCTCATCCTCGGTCAGCATCAGCGACTCTTTCAGCATTTTGTTTTTGACGTTGTCGCGATAGCCGACTTCCACCGTCCTGACCTGGCTCAGATTGACAATTTCCACCGTTTCAACCGGGAACGGCAAATGCCAGCGCGGGCCCGGCTGGGTCATTTCGACCAGCTTGCCAAAGCGCAACACCACACCGCGCTGACTGGCATCCACGATGTAAAAGCCGCTACCCACCCAGATCAGCGCGGCAACTGCGGAAATCAGGCCGATGCCGCCGCCAAATCCCTTTATTGCTCCACCACCGCCGGGCTTGCCTTCACCGCCCTTGCCACCTTTGCCGCCCATCATGGCCGCAACTTTTTCGTTGAGCTTGCGCAACAACTCTTCCAGGTCGGGCGGGCCGCCACTGTTCTTGTTGCCCCATTGCGGATCATTCAATCCCATAATTTGTACTCACTCTTGATTTGATTTAATTGCTTCAGCAGCCTGACGCGCGGTCTTGGCCTCAGCCAGGGTGAGCCGCAGACCATCCAGCCCCGCACCGCTTTTGGCGCTCAGGAAAACACGGGCGATTTTACCATAATCGTCGCGCTGCACGCTGGGCGGGACATCCTGCAGATCGATCTTGTTGAATACCAGAATCTGCGGAATATCCGCCGCACCGATCTCCGTCAGCACCTTATTCACTTCGGCAATCTGGTCGTCGCGGTTGGCATTATTGGCATCCACCACGTGGAGCAGCAAATCGGCCTGCACGGTCTCTTCCAGAGTGCTGCGAAAAGCCGCAACCAGGGAATGCGGCAGATGGCGGATGAAACCGACGGTATCCGACACCACGATCTCGCCCAGCCCTTCGGTGAACATCCGGCGCGAGGTGGTATCCAGCGTGGCGAACAATTGATCGGCCACATAGACATCGGCGCGGGTCAGCCTGTTGAACAGCGTGGACTTGCCCGCATTGGTGTAACCGACGATGGATACCGACAGTACGTCGGCCCGATTGCGCGCGCGGCGCTGCACCACACGCTGTTTCTTGAGCTTCTCCAGGCGGTCTTTCAACAAATGGACACGTTTGTCCAATTTGCGTCTATCCAGCTCCAGCTTTGTTTCACCGGGGCCGCGCGCACCCACGGCATGCTTCTGTTGCCCCATGTCCTGATTCATGCCAACCAGGTGCGTGGCGAGATACTTGAGTTGCGCCAGCTCGACCTGAAACTTGCCTTCGTGGCTCTGCGCTCGTTGCGCAAAGATATCCAGGATCAGCATGGTCCGGTCGATCACGCGCGTATTCAGTTTGGCGGTCAGGTTGCGCATCTGCGCGGGGGAAAGGTCATGGTTAAAGATGACCAGCGGAACTTCCATGCGCTCGACGAGCTCGGCAATTTCCTGCACTTTGCCGCTGCCCGCAAACAATGCCGCATCAGGGCGTTGCCGCTTGGCCTCAACGATAGCCAGGGTGCGCACACCGGCCGTTTCGGCCAGCAAACGCAACTCCTCCAGACTCTCGCTGTAGTCGCTATCGCCGAAATCGATGCTGACCAGAATTGCGGCCTCGGAACCCGCGGAGTCTTGCTGCATTACTCGGCAGCGTCGTCGTAAGGAATGGTGACTGCGCGCGCCGGAACGATGGTGGAAATAGCGTGTTTGTAAACCATCTGAGTAAGGGTGTTCTTCAGCAGCACCACATACTGATCGAACGATTCGACCTGGCCTTGCAGCTTGATGCCGTTCACCAGATAAATCGCGACCTGCACATGCTCTTTACGCAGCGCATTGAGAAATGGATCTTGCAGTTGTTGTCCTTTTGCACTCATGTTATTGCTCTTATCAGTTAGGAACGGGTTGGCACTTTACTGGATTCCGGCACAACTGTGAACATGTTTGCCAGAAAGTCGGCAGGACCGATACTGGCAAGGTGCCGTTCACACATGACAGGCGGCGGTACAGGCCGGTCACCGACGGAAGATTCCGGCAGCTTCAAAACACAGTATTAACCGGCCTTCCCATCCGCACGCGGCCGCCAGTAGAACGGCAGGTAGCGTGACACCCACGGCACAAAGCATGCCAGCCAGGACGCAGCTGCGGCCAAGTACAGCCAATGCCTGGTTTGCAGGGGAAGCATGTCCGCCAGCACGCGCAGCAAAGCGGCCAGCTGTATTCCGGCAAACATCAGCTTGACCGGGGTATCCACCTGCACTGGCAGGCCGGAATGTCCCATCGTCACGCGCGTGCCCATGCCGATCAATAATGTTGCAAAACAACCCAGGGTCAGAGCGTGCAGTGGCGCAAGTCCCCAGATGAACATTGTGCCGCGGCTGAGGAACAGCGCAAAGCTTTGCACGGCGAACAACAGCATGGCAATACCCAGCCAGGCAAAGCCGATATGCAGCACGCCGAGTATCGGGATACGCAGGCTGCGGCGCAGTCCCCAGACATAAGTCAGATATAAAGCCGCGACCGCCAGCGGCGCATCGCATAACCATAGCCAGGCAGCGGCATCGGCGAGCCGCAGCAGGCCGTGCATCATGCTGGCTGCCAGTATGGTCCACCATGCCCAGTACGGGCGCGGCGCAAGATGCTGCGGCAGCGCAGTGCTGGTGAAGAAGGGGATCATGCGGTGACCGACGCTGGCAAAGACCGGCAGCAGAAACAACCACAGCCCACCTTGTATCGCAAAGTGCAGCCAGGCTGCGTTGTCGCCCCATAACCAGACCAGGTAGGCGGCAAGGCTGCACCAGCCCATGCTCAGCGCGATGAAAATGATTTGCGGATGCCGCTTATCCGGATGCTGCGCATCGAGCAATACGCGCAATAGTGCATACAGGGCCACGCCCCAACCGGCCAGAGTGGCAAGAACGGCGACAAACAGCATATTGCGGCCAGTCAGCAATCCCGCATAAAAACCGGCCGTCCCCAGCATGAGCAGCACAAAAGCGGGTACATAACGCCGTGCCGGGATCTCCTTGCCGTTCATCCAGCGCGGGTAGGTGGTCATCAGGAAGCCAAAAATAAAAAACGGAAACAGGCCGTAGATCATCAGGTAGCCATGCACGGCGGCGGGTGCGACAGGCCAGTCCACGGGGTGGCCAACTACGCCATAGCGTGTCGCCATTTCCATGAACAGCCACAACATCACGGCGATGGACTGCAGCGCGCCTCCCAGAAACATGACGCGGTGGGGTGCAGCGGTAAAGGTATGCCACTGTTCTGAAATTGCCATGATCTGTATGAAGTACTATGCCGGATGGGTAAGGTGGAATGTTGCAGGCCGTCCAATTGTGCAATCGATCAGGCGGCTGGCTAAAGATGGAACCTGATCGGAACCTTTTTGGATTTTCGCCGATTCGACCTTGAAGCGCAACTTTTGCAAGCGGGGATGCGGGGGAGCGCAGCTCCTACGCCTTCACATCAACATGTTCCGTTATATCGCTCGCTCTCTGGTTACGCCGGCGCCGCTCTATCACCGAGCGCAGCTCGACCAGAATAGGCAGACGTTCAAAGCGGCGGCAATAAATCCGGCGCTCCCCGTCAGTATGCGGATGGCGACGCTTTTCCTCCTTCCCGGCGATCTCGGGAGATGCTTCGTACCGCACATGCGGTTGCACGATCAGCGGCGGCAGGGTGCGCGCCCGAACAGGTTTGGCGCGTTTAATCCCTGCCAGGGCTTTCACTTCCGGTCCGGTTTCCACTCCGGTGATTGGCGGGGGAAGGCTGGGCACGTATTTCATGGTTAAACTCCAGGTTTCCGGATAAACATATGCACCGGTACTTTGCTGATGAAGTCAACAACCCGGTTAAACGACCGCATATTCAGTCTGTTGGAAAGTCCCGGCGCATCTGCCACTCCTTGCCTGCTTTCCACCCTGCATGAGCATTTCCTGACGATCCAGCATCTGCTCCATCATCCGATGGTGCTTATTGTTGGCAATTTCAAGGCTACCAGAGATGGCGCCGTCTTGTTAAAGAGGATAGTGATAGCCATTTCTGCTTTCAACTTCAAGACTGCTGATCTCGATTTCTTCGAGGTTATTGATGAACGCCAATTTGAGGCGATCTATCCAGCCCGCGCCGAGATCGGCTCCTATCAATGCCAATTTGTCCGCAATCTGCCCGGTTGTTACTTGCATGAGGTCATACTGGATTTCGATTTTGTCCCCCTCGATGAAAATCTCATGTATTCCCATCATCTCGAGCAATGCGCGTTTTACTTGTTCCGCCTGCATCGCATCAAGCGGCGCCGATAGCAAGAGGCGATGGCGCTTGATGACTTCTTTCCCCTCCTGCGCAGGCGCTTTGAGCCCGGGAAATCCAATGTATAAATGCGGGCTCGCCAGAAATCTTTCCCTGCACTGGGCCGAACAAAATGCGTAATGACCGCCCGCGTGTTCTGTGGCAAACGAGGCAGATGAAACCTGCATATGGCAAACGGGATCTTTGACTATTTCACTCACGATGACTCTCCTTTAACGTAATTCGGCACGCCGCAGATCCAGCCCGCCTGCTTGCTGAACGGACGGGCAAGGGGTTGTGCCATAAGAGCAGAAAACGCAACAATCCCCTCTCTCAGGCTTGAGCAAAACACCACATGCTTTACATTCGTAGAACCACTGACAAATGTCTTTTGGCATTGTTTCCGTTTGTTTATACCCACACTCCGGGCATGTGATCGTTGATTCGAGCATAATTTTCTTACTCATGAAACACCCTGGGCGCGCTACGGAATAAACCTCGGCGTATGGACAGCATAGTCGCGCCAGCGTTCACCGAAGTACACCTCGGCATCCCGCTCCTCGGTGCGCGCCAGCCGCATGTACATCCATACCAATAGCGGAAACATCAGCAGCGTCAGAATGGTCGGCCATTGCAACAGGAAGCCGAACATGATGAGCACGAAAGCATCGTACTGGGGATGGCGCACCCTGGCGTAAGGCCCTGTGATTGCCAGACCATGCCTGCGCTGTGCCTGGTAGAGCACTTTCCATGCGGCAGCCAGCAACCAGAATCCCCCAAAGATAAATACCGTGCTGAGCATATGGAACGGCCCGAAATGCGGGTTGGCGCGCCAGCCGAACAACATTTCCAGCAAATGGCCGGCATCGTGCGACAGAAAATCAACGCCGGGATAACGGCTGCCCAGCCAGCCGGACAGCAGGTAAATGGTCAGCGGGAAACCGTACATTTCGCTGAAGAGCGCGACGATGAAAGCCGAGAACGCGCCGAACGAACGCCAGTCGCGCGGCGTTTTCGGCTTGGTGAAGCTGAGTGAGAAAATGATGAACACCGCGGAGTTGATGATAACCAGCGGCCACAGGCCATAAGCAGGAGTATCCATGTTCATTTTGGCTCTCCTTCAGATGAGCCATGATGGTGCGAATGCTGGCCGTTGCCGCCATGTCCGTGATGCATGAACAGATGCATCAACGGGCATGCCAACAGAAACAGGTAAGGCAGCATCCCAAGCACATGGGCGCGGTGCTCCGTGAACAGAAAGAAACCGGCAACCGCGAGAAACCCATAGAACACCCAGCGCGCTCGGGAAAGATGTTGTGTTTCGTGTTGCTCCGACATGGCGGCACTCCTTAAAGTGCAGCGCGGCGCAGCCTCAGCGCATTCGTAATCACCGACACCGAGCTGAAACTCATCGCGGCGGCCGCGATGATCGGCGATAGCAGCAGGCCGAAGAACGGGTACAGCACGCCCGCCGCAATGGGGATGCCGAGCACGTTGTAGATGAACGCGAAGAACAGGTTCTGGCGGATGTTGCGCATGGTGGCGCGGCTCAGACGCACGGCGCGCACGATGCCGCGCAGGTCGCCCTTGACCAGCGTGACGCCTGCGCTTTCCATCGCCACATCGGTGCCGGTGCCCATGGCGATGCCCACTTGCGCCTGAGCCAGCGCCGGCGCGTCGTTGATGCCGTCGCCCGCCATCGCCACGAAGCGGCCTTGCGCTTGCAGTTGCTTGACGATGGAGGCTTTCTGTTCGGGCAACACTTCCGCCTCGACCCGGTCGATGCCCAGCTTGCTTGCTACCGCTTGCGCCGTAATGCGGTTGTCTCCGGTCAGCATGATGACCTGCACGCCTTCCTCATGCAGCGCGCGGATCGCATCCGGTGTGGAAGCCTTGACCGGATCGGCCACGCCGATCAGCCCTGCCGCCTTGCCATCGATCGCCAGGAGCATCACCGTCTGACCATCGCCGCGCAGCACCTCGGCACGTGCCGGCAATTCCCCCGCATCGATCTGCAATTCCTCGAATAGTTTGAGATTGCCCAGAGCGACCGCGTAGCCCTCGACGGTTCCCGCCACGCCCTTGCCGGTATACGAACGGAAGTCGCTGACTGCCGCGAGCGTCAACTTTTTTTCCTGCGCGCCGCCGACGATGGCCGCCGCCAGCGGATGCTCGCTGGCGCGCTCCAGGCTGGCGCCCAGCAGCAGCACCCCGCCTGCGTCGAATCCGGCGAGCGAAATGACCGAGGTCAGTTTCGGCCTGCCCTCGGTCAGCGTGCCGGTCTTGTCCACCACCAGCGTGTTGACCTTTTCCATGGTTTCCAGCGCCTCGGCATTCCTGATCAGCACGCCGGCCAGCGCCCCGCGCCCGGTGCCGACCATGATCGACATCGGCGTGGCCAGCCCCAGCGCGCAGGGGCAGGCGATGATCAGCACTGCCACCGCGTTGACCACGGCGTGCGCCAGGCGCGGCTCCGGCCCCCAGACGCCCCATACCGCCAGCGTGGCGAGCGCGACTCCCACCACTGCCGGAACGAAATAGCTGGCCGTGACATCGGCCAGCCGCTGGATCGGCGCGCGCGAACGCTGCGCCTCGCTCACCATGTGCACGATCTGCGCGAGCAGGGTATCGGAGCCGACGCGCTCGGCGCGCATCAACAGACTGCCCGTGCCGTTCACCGTGGCGCCGATCAGCCGCGCGCCCGCGGTCTTTTCCACCGGGATGGATTCGCCGGTCACCATGGATTCGTCCAGCGCGCTCGTGCCTTCCAGCACCACGCCATCCACCGGCACCTTCTCACCGGGACGCACGCGCAGTACATCGCCCGGCTGCACCTGCTCCAGCGGGATGTCTTCCTCGTTGCTGTTAAGAAGAAATTCGCGTAGCGATTCGATCGCTCCCTCGCCCGGGGATTCAAGATTGCCTTTCTCGTTTGTCCTTTCTCCCGCTTGCGGGAGAGAGTTAGAGAGAGGGACTTTTTGCGGGAGAGAGTTGGGGAGAGGGGAGCGCACGATGCGCGCGGTCTTGGGTGCCAAGCCGAGCAGCAGCTTGATCGCCGCGCTGGTCTGGCTGCGCGCGCGCAGTTCCATCACCTGTCCGAGCAGCACCAATGTCATGATCACCGCCGCGGCCTCGAAGTACACCGGCACCGTGCCCATCATGCTGCGCATCGCGGGCGGGAAAATTCCCGGCAGCAGCATCGCCACCACGCTGTAGCTCCAAGCCACGCCGACGCCAAGCGCGATCAGGCTGAACATGTTGAGGCTGCGGTTGACCACGGATGCCCAGCCGCGCTGGAAGATCGGCCAGCCGCCCCACAGCACCGCCGGAGTCGCCAGCGCGAATTCAATCCATTGCAGCGCCACCATCGAAATTGATTCAGGCATCGCCTGCGGCAGCAGGTCAGTGACCATCGCCATCACAAACACCGGCAAGGCCAGTGCCGTGCTCACCCAGAAGCGCCGCGTCATGTCGCGCAATTCGGTATTGTCTTCCGCCGGGGCATTGCGCGGCTCCAAGGCCATGCCGCAGATCGGACAACTGCCCGGTTCGCTGCGCACCACTTCGGGATGCATCGGGCAGGTGTATTCAACCACTCCCGGAACCGGCGGGTATTCCGGCTCCAGCGCCATGCCGCACTTCGGGCAGCTTCCCGGTGCGGGCTGGCGGACCTCCGGGTGCATCGGGCAGGTATACATCACACCGCCCTTGGCAGCGGCAGGCGGCGCCGGGCGCGGCTCAAGGTAATCTGCCGGGGACGCCTGAAACTTGGCCTGGCACTTGGCGCTGCAGAAGCGGTATTCGGCGCCGCGATATTCGCAACGATGCGGGGAATCCGGTTTCACCGTCATGCCGCACACGGGATCAGTTGCCATTTCACGCTCCTTTCTTGAGACGAACAAACATGCCGCGCAACCTCAACTGCTCACTTCAATAACCATTTAAAACTTCTTGGAGATGTGCCACCCCGGATTGTTGGTGTGCCAATTGGCCTCCCGCACAGTTGCACATTTGCCGCGCCGCTTTGGGTTATTGTTTCTCTTGCATGTGGTCGTGCTTTTGCATGGGCTGCATAGTCTCCTGCCCACTCGCCCCCGATGCCGGCTTGGGCATCGACTTATGGCCCTCTTCTCCCATCGGTTCACAGCCGAACAATTCTTTGTAATCCAGCTTGTACCCCTCTGCCGGCGCACCGGTTTTCTCTTCGCTATGTCCTGTCACCGCCCTGTCTGCAGCGGATTCTTCGGCAGTCGCGGCAGGAACCGTAGCCCATACCAAAATGGCGGCAAGCAATGCAGCTTTCTGTTTCATTCCGACCTCCCGAAAAAGCTTGATGATTGGGTGATGATTTCACTTTGCATACGCCTCCGTCGCATAGCGGCGCATCATGCGGTGGCTGTTGAAATACGAGGCGTTCTTGCTGATCGCCCCCTTCATCACCCTGAGCCACCCGCCGTCGCTGTGGCCGTAATACAGCGGCAGCACCACCTGTTCGAGTTTGTCATAAAGCGCGTGCGCGTTGCCGTCGGCCATGCCCGCCGCATCGCCGATCGCCCATCCGGTCACGCCCTCGATGCAACCTTCGATCCACCAGCCATCGAGCACCGACAGATTGGGCACGCCGTTGAATGCGGCTTTCATGCCGCTGGTGCCCGAAGCCTCAAGCGGCGGCAGCGGCGTGTTAAGCCACACATCCGCGCCTGCGGTCAGCGTCTGGGCAAGCGCCATATCGTAATCAGGCAGATAGACCACCGGTACCGTGCCGGCAAGGGCGCGCGCATGCGCATACAACTGCTCGATCAGATGCTTGCCGTTTTCATCGTTCGGGTGCGCCTTGCCGGCGAGCACGATCTGGAACGGCTGATTGCGCGCGATAGCCCACAGGCGATCCAGGTCGGCGAACAAAAGATCGGGGCGTTTGTATGCGGTCATGCGCCGCGCGAAACCTAAAATCGGGACATCGAGTTTAAGCGCCACGCCGGTGAGCGCCTGCACCTTCTCGATAAGATGCTGTTTCGCCTGAACATGCGCCTCCCAAATCGCGGCTTCCGGAATGCAACAATCGGCGCGCATCAGCAACTGCGGCTCGTGGCACCAGCCGGGAAGGTAGTGATCGTAAAGCTGGCGGAAGCCTTCGGCAGCCCAGGTATAAGGGTGCACGCCGTTGGTGATCGTATGCACCTTGTAGCCGGGAAACATCGCGTTGGACACTTCGGCATGCTTCTTCGCGACGCCGTTGACGTATTCACTCAGATTCAGCGCCAGCCGCGTCATGTTTAGACTTTCTTCCCCGGCCAGGCGCTTGATGGTATCCATATCGAAGTCATTGTCGAGAACTCGCTGCACCAGATCGTAGGAGAAGCGGTCATGCCCGGCCTCGACCGGAGTATGCGTGGTGAAGCTGCACAGGTCGCGCACGCGCGGGAGATCATAGTGCGATTCGCCGGGCCGCAGGTGCTCGGTTGAATAAGTAAATCGCCGCATCAGCTCCAGGCCGAGCAGCGCGGAATGTCCCTCGTTCATGTGGTAATGCCGGATGGTGAAACCGATTGCATTCAGCAGGCGCACGCCGCCCAGCCCGAGCACGATTTCCTGCTTGAGCCGGTAGACGTTGTCGCCGCCGTAGAGATGGTGGGTGATTTCGCGGTCGTCGCTGCCGTTCTCATTCAGGTCGGTATCGAGCAGCAACACCGGCTGGCGTCCGCCCATGTGGCCTTCGAGCACATACAGCCAGCCACCGATCCAGACCGTGCGGCCATCGATCTGCACGGCGATCTTGGCATCGAGGGGTTGCGCCCAGTGCCTGATGTCCCACGTTTCAGCGTGCTCCATCTGCCGCCCCTGCGCATCGATCTCCTGGCGGAAATAGCCGGCATGGCTTACCAGGCTGACCGCCACCATCGGCAGATCGAGGTCGGCAGCCGAACGCAGGGTATCGCCGGCGAGCATTCCCAGCCCGCCGGCGTAGGTCGGGATTTCATTACGCAGCGCGATCTCCATCGAGAAGTACGCAATGCGCGGTTCGTGGATAAATTCGTCGAGCATGATCGCCACCCTCCTCTCACGCATTCAACCTGGAAACGGCGATTAGCCACAGATAAACACGGATTACCACTGATAAAACAAAAAATTGCGTAAAACCAACCATTCACTTGCAAGGTGGCTTGGATTAGCAAACCAACCCATTGATAATCCGTGCTTATCTGTGTTAATCCGTGGCTGAACTGCTTTTTATAGGTTCAATACAACACCCAGTCCATTCACCGCATCCGATGTTGCCAAGATACGCCGATTGAGGCCCGAAGCGCAACCTCGCCTATTGGCGATTATTAATCTCACGCGCCTTGGCCAAAGCATACAACGCGGGAATCACCACCAGCGTCAATATTGTCGAGGAAATCATCCCGCCGACCATCGGCGCGGCGATACGGCTCATCACCTCCGAGCCGGCGCCGCTGCCCCACATAATCGGCAGCAACCCGGCCATGATGGCTGTCACGGTCATCATCTTCGGGCGCACCCGTTCCACTGCGCCTTCCATGATGGCATCATGCAAATCATCGCGGCTGGGCCGTCGACCATAAACCGTTTCCAGCCGCAATTCGTTCGCCCCCTCTCCCGCGAGCGGGATAACCAGCGACTTGGCTGCGGACTCTTGCAGCCTAGTCGAATGGCTAGTTGTCCCATCCAGAGGGTTGGGGTGAGGGTTCCTTGAACATTCTGCAAGCTTCTCCTGCCAGGCGCGTTCCAAGTAGATCAGCATCACCACGCCGGTCTCAGCCGCCACGCCCGCCAGTGCGATGAAGCCCACCGCCACCGCGACGCTCAGGTTGTAGCCGAGCAGCCACAGCAGCCACACGCCGCCGACCAGCGCGAACGGCACGGACAGCATCACGATCAGCGATTCCGTGACACGCTTGAAGTTGAGGTACAGCAACAGGAAGATGATGAGCAGCGTGATCGGCACCACGATCTTCATCTTTGCGGCAGCACGTTCCATGTACTCAAACTGCCCGCTCCAGGTCGCGTAATAGCCGGGCGGGAATTTCACCTGCTCTGCCACCGCCTTGCGCGCCTCGGCCACATACGAGCCGATGTCGCGGTCGCGGATATCCACATAGATATAGGCGGACAGCAGCGCATTCTCGGTGCGGATGGACGGTGCGCCCTTGCCGATACTGACCTTGGCGAGTTGCCCGAGCGGGATCATCGCGCCGTCCATCGTCGGCACCAGCACTTCGCGCGCAATCTGCTCCGGCGTGCCGCGCAATTCGCGCGGGTAACGCACACTTACGCCGAAGCGTTCCAGCCCCTCCACCGTGGTGGTGACGGTTTCGCCGCCCAGCGCGGTGGCGATCACCTCCTGCGCCTCACCTACCGTCAGCCCGTAGCGCGCCAGCGCAGCGCGATCCGGTTCGATGTAGAGATAAAAACCGCCGGTGATGCGTTCGGCGAAGGCGCTGGTCGTGCCCGGAACTTTCCTGACCACGGCCTCGATATCCTTGGCGACGCGTTCCATTTCCTCCAGGTTATTGCCGAACACCTTGATGCCGATCGGCGTGCGGATACCGGTGGACAGCATGTCGATGCGCGCCTTGATCGGCATCGTCCAGGAGTTCGCCACACCGGGAATTTGCAACGCCTTGTCCATCTCGGCGATCAATTTGTCGGTGTTCATGCCGGAGCGCCATTCGTTTTGCGGCTTGAGGTTGATCACCGTCTCGAACATCTCCAGCGGCGCCGGGTCGGTGGCCGTCTGCGCGCGCCCCGCCTTGCCATACACAGATGCGACCTCGGGAAAACTCTTGATGATCTTGTTCTGCGTTTGCAACAGCTCCGCCGCCTTGGTGACCGACATGCCGGGCAGCGACGCGGGCATGTAGAACAACGTGCCTTCGTTCAGCGTCGGCATGAATTCGCTGCCCAGGCGCATGGCCGGATAGAAAGTCAAAGCCATTGCCAGCAGAGCCACGACGATAGTGGATTTTTTGCGGCGCAGTACGGCGGCGATGATCGGGCGGTAGCTGCGGATCAAAAAGCGGTTCAGCGGATTCTGCGCTTCCGGCATGATCTTGCCGCGGATGAACAGCATCATCAGCACCGGCACCAGCGTGACCGACAGCAACGCCGCGCCCGCCATCGCGAAGGTCTTGGTGAACGCCAGCGGCGCGAACAGGCGGCCTTCCTGCGCTTCCAGCGTGAACACCGGGAGGAACGACACGGTGATAATCAGCAGCGAGAAGAACAGCGAAGGGCCGACTTCCTTGCAGGCGGCCAGGATGGCTTGAGCACGTTGGTCAAAAGCAAACCCCTCCCGGCCTCCCAACCACTCCCAACCTCCCCTTGTCAGGGGAGGAGCTTCGGCTCCCTCCCCTGACAAGGGGAGGGCTGGGGAGGGGTTTAGCCGCCCCAGATGCTTGTGCGCGTTCTCGATCATCACGATGGCCGCATCCACCATCGCGCCGATCGCAATCGCAATCCCGCCCAGGCTCATGATGTTGGAATTCATCCCCAGCGCGCGCATCGCGATGAAGGCGATCAGCACGCCGACAGGCAGCATCACGATGGCGACCAGCGCACTGCGCACATGCATCAGGAACACGATGCACACCAGCGCAACGATCAGCCCTTCCTCGAACAGCGTGCGCTTGAGCGTGGCGATGGCGCGCAGGATCAGCCCGGAGCGGTCGTACACTGTTTGAATTTTCACCCCCTCCGGCAAGCCGGGTGCAATCTCGGCGATCTTGTTTTTGATGTTCGCGATCACCTCCAGCGCGTTCTGCCCGTAGCGCGCCATGACGATGCCGGACACCACCTCGCCCTCGCCGTTCAGTTCGGCCAGGCCGCGCCGCTCGTCCGGCCCCAGTTCGACACGCGCGATGTCGCGCAGCAGAACCGGAGTGCCGCGCTCCGCCTTGACCACCAGATTCTCGATGTCGCCGATGCCGCGCAGATAGCCCTTGCCGCGCACCATGTACTCGGTCTCGGCCATTTCCACCACGCGCCCGCCGACATCGCGGTTGGAATCGCGGATCACCTGCGCAACTTTGCCCAGCGGAATGTTATAGGCGCGCAGCTTCACCGGATCGACCGTCACCTGGTACTGCTGCACGAAGCCGCCGATGGAGGCCACTTCGGCAACGCCATGCGCCTTGGTGAGCTGGTAACGCAGATACCAATCCTGCATGGTGCGCAATTCAGCCAGATTGTGCTTCTCGCTGAGCACCGCATACTGGTACACCCAGCCCACTCCGGTCGCATCCGGCCCCAGCTGCGGCGCGACATTTTTAGGCAGACGTCCCGCGATACTGCCGAGATATTCAAGCACCCGCGAACGCGCCCAGTAGATGTCGGTGCCGTCCTCGAAAATCACGTACACGAACGATGCGCCGAAGAACGAGAAGCCGCGCACCACCTTGGATTTAGGTACGGACAACATCGCGGTAGTCAACGGATAGGTGACCTGGTCTTCTACCACTTGCGGCGCTTGCCCTGAATACTCGGTATAGACGATCACCTGCACATCGGACAGGTCCGGCAAGGCATCCAGCGGCGTTTTGACCACCGCGTAAATGCCCGCCAGCGTGATGAACAACGTGGCAAGGATCACCAGGAAGCGGTTGCGCGCCGACCAGTCGATGATGGCGGTCAACATGTCAGTGCCCCTCGTGAGAATTAGCCGGTGCAGCTTGCAGTTTGGTAATCACCCATTCACCCGGCTTGCGTTCGACGATTTCAAACGTTATCGCGCTGCCGATCCTGGCGTTGCCCGCCAGCGATGAATTGGCGAGCACGAAGTCCATCGTCATGCCCGGCCAATCCAGCGATTCGACCGGCCCATGGGTGATATTGACCGTGCCGTCCGCGTTGATGGCGTTCAGCGTGCCTTGCGCCCGATGCCCCACTGCGGCAGGTTTGCTCTTCGGCTGCGCAGGGGGCTCCACATTTCCGTTTGTTGGCTTGGGCGGTTGTTTCTGCTCTACCGCGGACGGCGCACTGCCGCCATGCGCGACATGCCCGCCCAAGCCGCTCAACGCCGCCTTGAGATTGCTCTCCGCGTCGATCAAGAAGTTGGCGGAAATCACCACCTGCTCACCATCGGCAACACCCTCCAGCACCTCGACATAGTTTTCGCCGCGGCTACCCAGCCTGACCGCGCGCGGCTCGAAGCGTCCCGGCGCCAACTGTACCAGCACGATTTGGCGCGTACCGCTGTCGATCACGGCGGAAACCGGCACGGTCAGCACGTCACCCTTGCCGGCCACCTGAATTTCCACGCTGGCAAACATGGCCGGCTTGAGCAACCCTTTGGGGTTGGCGATTTCCATCCGCACCGGCACAGTGTGCGTGGCGGCATTCAGCGTTGGGTAGACAAGGCTTACCACTCCCTCGAAGGGTTTATCCGGATAAGCATTCAGTTTGACTTGCGCCTTGCTGCCGACTTGCACCAGCCCGATGTCCTGCTCGAAGACATCGGCTATCACCCACACCGACGAAAGATCGGCGATCTGGTACAACACTTCGCCGGGCATGAAACGCATCCCCTCCAGCGCCTTCTTCTCCAGCACGATGCCATTCGCCGGCGTATGGAAGGCATGAAAGGTCAGGCTGCGCCTGGCCGCCCCGGATATGGCCAGTTCTTTCACCTGCTGCTCGGAAATATCCCAGTTCTTGAGGCGCAGCAGGCTGGCATCGGCGAGCTGTTGCATGCTCTGCCGGGTATCGCCGTCCGCGTCTTTCAATGCCGCGACGCCTTGCACGGCAATCGCGTATTCACGCTGCGCCGATACCAGTTCCGGGCTATACACGTCGAACAGTGCCTGCCCTTTTCTGACCGGTTCCCCGGCGCTCTTCACATGCAGCTTTTCTATCCAGCCCTCGAACTTGGGAGCGATGTTGTGGATATGCCGTTCATCGACTTCCACCCTGCCCACGACGCGTATCGTTTTATCCAGCATGCGCATCGCCGCCCGCTCGGTTTTCACCCCCAGCTTCTGTACCTTTTCGACGCTGATGCTTACCTGTCCTGAGCCTGTCGAAGCGGCCTGTCCCGAACTTGCTGAGGTAGCGAAGGGCGAAGCGGCTTGATTACTGCCTCCCGGCTCTTCTCCTCCTTCATACACCGGTACATAGTCCATACCCATCGAATCTTTTTTTGGTGTCGGCGAGGTATCCGGCAAGCCCATCGGGTTGCGGTAATACAGAATCTTGCGGGCGGGTTCTTTTTGCGCAACAGATACTGTCTTCTGTCCGCTGTCCTCAGCCATCCCCCACCAATAGCCGACTCCTGCTGCTACCGCCGCCGCAACCAGCACAACGACCACCATCGCGTTTGTCCGCTTCATAGCTCTTCTCCCAGCAGTCGTTCGATTTCGGCCAAGCGCATCTGCGCATCCGTCTGGACCTTCAGCACTTCCAGCCTGGCACTCAGGGTTTGCCGCGCCGCATCCAGCAAGGTCGCAAAATCCACCTTGCCGGTCTGGTAGCCGATCAGCGCGGATTCAAAGGTGACCTTCGCTTGCGGCAGCAGGCCGCCGGAGCTCAACAGCTCGGTGTGCTGCGCCGCTTCAAGGCCGGAGAGGTTCTCGGTCAGCGCGGATAAAATACGATTGGCGGTTGCCTCCCTGCGCGCCCTGGCCGCCGCCAGCATCGCCTCGGATTCGCGCTCCTGCGAGCGGCGCGTATCCTGCTGCAACGGAATATTGAATTCGACCATCACGCCCCACTCGCGCACCGCATTGCCGGACTGGGTCGGGGAAATGCCCAGCGCAACATCCGGATAACGGTTCTTGTAAACAAGATCGCGATTTTTTTCGCCCGCACGAACCCCCGCCTCGTCCATGAACAACTCCGGGTTGTGCTCGCGAATACGATTTTCCAGTGCCGTATAGTTGGCCAGGTTGGCCGTTGCGGGAATGCTGCGCAAGTGCTGCGGAGTGGCAAGCGGCATGGTTACCGGGCGCGACAACAAGGCATTCAGCCGCGCCTCGACTTGCCGCTGGGTATTGTTCAGCGCGACCAGTTCGGTTTTCCTGACCGTTTGTTCCACTTGCGCGCGCACGGCATCTTGCTGTGCAGCTAGCCCGTTGGCATAACGAACCTGCGCAACTTTTTCCATCTGCATCACCAGATCGAGCAGATCACGGGTGATTTTCTGGCTGCCCGCGACGTAGTAATACTGCGCGTAAGTTGACTTGATTTGCGCCGACAATTCCGCCCAGGTCGCGGCGGTTTGCCCCCGTGCCTGATCTGCGCCGGCCTCGGCTGCCTCCCGCTTCAAATCGCGCTTGCCGAACCACGGAACGCTCTGCGTCAGCAGATAGCGCGTGCTGCCAACCTGCGACGGCAATAAACTCGCGCTCTTATTCGTGCCCTGGTTGGTGACATCCATCAGTTCGGCGCGCAATACCGGGTCGGGCAAGGCTGCCGCCGACTGTGCGCGCTGTGCCGCAGCCTCTGCCTCGAAGCGCGTTGCCGCCAGTTCGGGGTTATGCTCGCGCGCATACTCCAGCAGCCCGGCAACATCGGAACCCAACATGCGATCTTCCGCCGCATGGGCAGGCCACAACCATGCGCCCATCAACCCGCAAGCCGCCAGCCTGACAACAAGCCGTATCCTCATGACCCGCTCCTTGTAGCCGATTGCAAAACAACCGCCGGAAAATCGCTTATCCGGGCGATTGCACAGGTTCAATGCCGCGCAAACACGCTGGCTTTGCCGTCCTTCCCGATCAGCAGGGTGTCGTAAGGAACGGGATGGTCGCTTTCCATGCCGGGCGATCCGGGCGGCATGGAAGGCACGGCCAGGCCGATGGCCTTGGGATGTGCCTTGAACAACCGCTTGATGTCTGCCGCAGGCACATGGCCTTCGATCAGGTATTGCCCGGCCTTGGCAGTATGGCATGAACCGTAACGCTCAGGCATGCCCAGCTTCTTGCGCGCCGCAGGTATATCGCCCACATCGTGCAATATCACCGTGAAGCCGTTTTTCTGGAGATGCTCCGCCCAGGTTTTGCAGCAGCCGCATTGCGCGCTCTTGTATACCTCTATGGTGGGCAATGCCTGTCCTGACCCTTCGACTTTGCTCTGGGCTAAAGGCGTTGTCGAAGTGGCCTGCTCTGCGCCTCCTGAGGTAGCGAAGGGCGCGGCAGCCGGTGCCTGGCCCTGCTGAGCGGCATGAGCCATGCCGGTCAAGGCAGCGGCCAATGCAACGAACAGCACCATACCCTGCAACAAGGCATATTTCTTCGGATAAATTCCGGTCGATGTTTTAGCAAAACTCACTTGGTTGGTCTTCATGATTCAAATCCTTAAAAAGTAATCGATAAACAGGCGCAGTACGGCTGCCGGACGATACGGGGCGAGGCTTTATGCTGAAAGGTTCAGCGTGCTTGCGACAAAAACTAAAGACACCCCTCCCGCGTCAGGCGCAGGCGAGAGGCGGAGGATCGAGCGGAGTCGAGGTGATGGATTGAAACTGCGTCGAAACGAGTGAGTACAGCCCAGCCGATGGTTGAGCTTCCGTCACTTCGATGGATGCTGCAGCCAGGTAGCTGCAGCAGGCATGATGGCAGGTGCCGCAATCTTCGCCGGCAGGATTCTGCTGGTGCTGATTTTGCTGGTGCTGGTTTTGTTGGTCGGGGTGGCCGGCAGATTGACCCTGGCCCGCGGCAAGCTGTTCATGCTGCGCATGCTGCTGCACGGTCGAAGCGCAGTGCGGCCGAGCCTCGCCCTGTTGCGCAACGGCGGAATGGCAGTCGCCGCCCATCGCCTGCATGGCGATCGAAACGGCCAGCGTATTGCCGCTGAATAACGGCAACCAGATGGCCAGAATCACTGCGATAAATTTTCCGGCGGTGTGCAACATATTTATAGCTTGGCAAAGCCCGGTAGTTCTGTCAAATGCAAGGTATGGCAGTCGGACACGGTCCGGCAGGCAAAGTTCGCTTAAAAACACCGTTCACCACGAAGGACACGAAGAGCACGAAGATTTTTCATGAAGCTCCATAACGCTGTGTCATGTCCAACGCCGGCAAAATGTTCTGCACTTTCCCTTCGTACACTTCGTGTCCTTCGTGTCCTTCGTGTTTCAATGGGTTATTCTTTCCCGCCCCGGAAGCCGCGCACCACGCTGCTGACGGTACTCAGGATGAACAGCACCAGTGCCGCCGCATTCAACAATCCGCCGAGGCTGTGCAATCCCGGCAGCATCAGCCCGCTGCCCGCGAGGCGCATCAGCAGGGATGCATGCAGTGCCAGCAGCGGCAGGTAGAAAGTCCAGTGATAAGGCATCCTGACCCGCACCACGGCAGGGAAAATGATCGGCGCGTGGCCGAACACCATCGAGAACACGAAGCCGATCAGGATGGCGTGCAGCACCGCATCGTAGGCCGTTCCGGTCATGCCGGCAACGAGCAGCACCAGGCTGCCGATGGTGAGCCAGGCATAGCCGGAAAGCAGGCAGACGGCCGTGAACCGCGTCAGGCCTTGCTCTTTTACCGTGCGGCGGGCGATGTCCTGGCGCAGCAGCCACAGCGCCAGCCCGAGCAGCCCGATACCATAGATGACCATGCCGCTACCGGTTACGCCGAGGAAGCCGCCTGCCACGAGCACCGCAAGGATAGCCTTGAAGATTCGCTTGGCGCCGGGCGAAGGGGGCAGGAAGCGCGACAGTTCCAGCCGTTCGCCGGCAATGGTCAGCACCAGGAAGTTGATCCACAGCGCCACCACCGCCGGAACCCCGGCACCGGCCAGCCACAGCAGATTGCCGGCCAGCCAGCTGGCTGCGCCGAGCGCCATGGTGACCATGAACAGTTCGCGCTGGCGCAGCATGATCAGGGTAGTTCCGGTGAGCAGCACGGCACTGCCGAGCGCCATGGCCGACGCGCCCAGCGAAACCGGGAAGCCGAGCAGGATGGCGACGCCGCCCAGCCCGGTCAGCAGCGGGCCGGCATAGGCCCAGCGGCGACCCAGTGCGACCGCCCGTTCCAGGCCGATCACGGTGCCGAGAAAACCGCTTACCATCAGCGGCCCATGCAGCAAGACCAGTTGCGCCGAAGGAAGCGGCACCCCCCAGCCCATCCGTACAAGGCCGGCCAATACGCCCGCTGCCAGGGAAGCGAACCCCAGGATCAGCAGCGGCAGGCGGAACGGTACTCCCAAGCCGCCTGATTGCTCGACCGCCTCCGCCACAGGCGCAATTTCCGGCGCCGTCTCCGGTACCACCTCCGGTTCAGGCGTGACGGTCTGCGGGGTGCCCGATGCCGAATCCCATCCAAAATGGGCGCGCGCGTCTTCACTCATCATGCTCGGGTTCCACGGGGGTTCCCACACCAAATCGAGCTCGATTTCGGCATCGGCCGGCAGCGATGTCTCCAGAGTCCGCCGTGCATCGGCGAGAATCATCTCTCCCATCGGGCAAGCCTCTGTGGTCATGGTCAGATCGACGTGCAGCTTGTTGTCCGAGATTTCCACGCCGTAGATCAGCCCCAGATCGACGATATTCAAGCCGACTTCCGGGTCGATGACCTTGCGCAGAACCGTTCGAACCTCTTCCTCGGTGGGCATTTTTGATTGCATAGCCATTACATGATCCATTGAAGCACATTGAAAACAAGCTTTGAATTTACCACGGCTGAATCGACTCCGAAGTACAATTTTTGCAGGCATATTCAAGCGGCGAACTGCGCTGGCATCGGAGCCGCTTGAACCTCCGGGCAAATGAGACGTTGGCAAGAAAATATCCGCAACTGATCCGCGGGCAACGATACCAGAATCCGGGACGATAATGAACATTAAGGTTATCAAGAATAGCAATGACTACGCACAAGCAATGGCGCGGCTCACTGCGCTGATGGCGCTCGACCCGAAAGACGGTTCGAAGGAAGGCAGCGAACTGGGACTTCTGGCGCTGGTGATCGAAGATTACGAGCGCAAGATTGTGCCGCCTGTGGCACCCGACCCAGTGGAAGCGATTCTCTTCCGCATGGATCAAATGAAACTTGGACGCAAGGATCTGGAAGCATATATTGGCTCCACCTCCAAGGTCTCGGAGGTGCTATCGCGCAAACGCCCGCTCTCTCTGCCTATGATTCGCCGTTTGCACAGAGGATTGAACATCCCGGCAGATGTGCTGATCGGCAGTGCCGAAACCGGTACGGAAGTCATTGGCACAGAGCCGGAGATGGAATACACGAAGTTCCCCCTGAAAAAAATGCTTGATCGCAACTGCTTCGGTGATTTCAAGGGGAATGCGCAGCGCCTCAAGGATTATGCCGAGGACCTGGTGCTCAAGTTCATGCAAGACCTATTGCCCAAGCAGGCCGAGCCAGCATTTCTGCGCGCGCCATTGCATCAGCGCGGCACGCGGGATGCGGATGGGTATGCGCTGCTTGATTGGCGGCTATGCGTAATCAAAAAAGCGCGCGCCAATCCCGCGCCTCGCGCATACAAAAAAGGCGTCATCACAGCGAAATGGCTGAGATATCTTGCGCGTCTCTCGGCATTCGATGACGGCCCGCGTTTGGCGCGCGAACAACTTGGGAAGGCCGGAGTTACCCTCGTGATCGAGCCGTATTTCAAGGGCACTTATCTCGATGGCGCGGCCATGCTCGATGAAGGGCGCCCTGTTGTCGCGCTGACGTTGCGCCATGATCGCCTGGATAATTTCTGGTTTGTGTTGATGCACGAACTGGCCCACGTCGCCAAGCATCTAGACGATGCGCACCCGCTATTCACCTACAAGCTGGATAGCCCGGATGAACAGGATCGCAAGGAACGCGAGGCGGACGACATGGCAGGCGAAGCACTCATATCGCGAACCGCTTGGGAAAAATCTGCTGCCCGCACCAGCCACCTAAGCAAGGATGTGGCTGCCCTGGCTGATAAACTTGGAGTACATCCGGCCATCGTTGCAGGCCGCGTGAGGCATAAGACCGGAAATTACCACATTCTGGCTAAGTCGCTCGGCCACGGCCAGGCCAGCCGACACTTTGCATAGGGTTATAAAGATTCCATGATTACCAAACAGCAACTCGGCAACACCCTGTGGGGCATGGCCGAAATCCTTTACGACAAAGTCGAGGACTACAAAACTTGCATCCTCTCGTCGCTGTTCTTCATAACTTTTTGAGAAAATAAAAAGATTCGTTTTATTCTGTGCTACATGTTGAACGTGGAATGTCTGTTTCGGAGAAAGTCGACCGGTTGAATCCGCAGTCGATAGCTGCCATTCCTGAGCATCCGATTTGGTTCAAAAAACGATCCGGCGCCTATCCGGCGGTGCCGTTTTCAACTTTCCAGACGACAATATGAACCTGCGGGGAGGGAAATGTCGCTGTAATGGTGCCATCTGATTTTCCATTTTGCCGTTGCCGCGCTATCATGTGCACAATTTGACAATGCCATACCACGCCCGTGAGTACGTTTAGAGTCCTTCAGTTCAATATGCAGTTCGGTCAAGGTTGGGATGATGCATATCCCGACCGCGCGCCTATCAACCTTGAACTGACCGTTTCGGAGATCCTCAGCCACGATGCCGATATCGTGCTGCTGCAGGAAGTGGAGCATGCCCGGCCTGACGGCGTGCAAGCCGATCCGCCGCCCAATTACACCCGGCTGAAAGCGGCGCTTAAGGGCTATTACAGCTATTTTTCCTATCCGAAAGCCGACCCGCGCGAATTGCCTTTCGGCATAGGCTTGGCCATCTTTTCAAAAACGCCGTTGCACGACACCTTACGGTACGACCTGCCGTCGCCGTCCATCGAATTCGAATTTCTGGGCAAGAAAAAAACGCCCACCGACCGCCTGCTCATCGGCGCAAGGACCACGATTGCCGGCCACGAAATCCAGCTCTTCAACACCCACCTTCTGGCGTACTTCATGCTCAACTCGTCAAGCGAGGATCACATCGAACAGCGCCAGCTCGTCCTCGATCAGTTGCGCCATACGAACGGCCCTGCGCTGCTCGGCGGGGATTTCAACGTCAGCCAGCATAACTTGTTGGTCAAGCAGTTTTCCGAAGCCGGCTACCAGACCGTGCAGGCGGAAGAGATCACGTGGCGCCGCCGCCCCTATGTGCTCGACCATGTTTTCTACAACCGCCATCTGCGGCCGGTAACCCACGCCGTGAAACCGACCCTATCCTCGGATCACCACATGCTGGTGGTGGAGTTCGAATTTCTGAGTCCTGCGTAATCCGTTTACCTTTCAAAAGAGCAATAACCATGCAAGGTGCATTCCATGCACCCTGCGACATTTCACTTTCAATTTAGAGAGGGAGTTAAATTATTCTCGGCAAAGCCGGAGCCACTTCGACAGGCTCAGGACAGGCTTATTGGGTAAGCACCTCAAAGGCGCTGATAAAAGCCGTCCCCCAGGCGGCTGATTTTATCCTCCCCCTTCAAGGGGAAGGTTGGGAGGGGGATGGGGCATACATAAAACGTGTCGCTGCCACTTAAACCCATCCCCGCCCTACCCCTCCCCCTGAAGGAGAGGAAATTATAATCTTTACCGGTTTCGCATGACTGCCGCATAGATCCAGCATTTGCGAGCCTTCCGGCAGCCGGAGGTTACCTCACTATGCGCTGTCATCACCCGGCAACGGCGCCAGCAGCGCCGCAATGTCGGCTTCACCGAATTTGACCAGGCCGTTGACATCCTCTGACAGGATGCCGGCGGCGAGCTCGGCTTTCTTCTCCTGCAGCGCCAGTATTTTTTCCTCGATGCTGCCCGCCACGACCAGTTTGTAGACGAACACGTTTTTCGTCTGCCCGAGGCGGTGCGCGCGGTCCGTGGCCTGGTTTTCCACTGCTGGGTTCCACCACGGATCGAAGTGGATCACCGTATCGGCGGCGGTCAGGTTCAGCCCTATCCCGCCTGCCTTGAGGCTGATCAGGAAGATCGGCACTTCGCCATCCTGGAAACGGCGTACCACCTCTTCGCGGTTTTGCGTATCCCCGGTGAGCTTCACATAGTCCAGTTTTTCGCGCGTCAGCTCCGCTTCTATCAGCTCGAGCATGGAGGTGAATTGCGAGAACACCAGGATGCGCCGCCCTTCGCTGACCAGTTCCGGCAGCATTTCCATCAGCAGGTCGAGCTTGGCGCGTTCTTTCACCCTTTGGGCGCTGGTCAATTTCAGCAGACGCGGATCGCAGCACACCTGGCGCAATTTGAGCAGCGCGTCGAGAATGATGATGTGGCTGCGCGCGAAACCCTTGGCGGCAACCTCCTCGCGTATCCGCTGATCCATGGCGCTGCGCACCGCCTCGTAGAGGTCGCGTTGCGCGCCTTCCAGTTCGACGCTGCGTATGATGAATGTCTTGGGTGGCAATTCCTGCGCGACATCTTCCTTGCGCCTGCGCAGGATGAAGGGCTTGACGCGTCTGGCCAGCAGGTCGCGGCGCGATTTGTTACCCTGTTTTTCGATCGGGGTGCGCCAGGTCCGGGTGAACTCCTTGGGCGTGCCCAGCAGGCCGGGCAGCAGGAAATCGAACTGCGCCCACAACTCGCCCAGATGGTTTTCCAGCGGCGTGCCGGTGAGGCACAGTCGATGCCGTGCGTTCAGCTTGCGCACCACTTGCGCCGCCTGGCTGGAGACATTTTTCACCGTCTGCGCCTCGTCCAGGATCAGCAAGTGGTAGTCATGCTCCGCCAGCGCCTGCTCGTCGCGCCACAGCAGCGGGTAGGTGGTGAGAATCACATCATGCCCGGGAATCGCTGGGAAATGCTCCGCCCGTTCCTTGCCGTGCAGGGACAGCAGTTTGAGTTGCGGGGCGAACCGTTCCGCCTCGCGTTTCCAGTTGAAGATCAGCGAGGTGGGCAATACCACCAGCGAGGGCTTGTCCATGCGTCCGCTCTGTTTTTCGAGCAGCAGGTGTGCCAGGGCCTGCGCGGTCTTGCCCAGCCCCATATCGTCGGCCAGTATCCCGGCCAGTTCCTGCTCGCGCAGGTATTGCAGCCAGGACAAACCTTCCAGCTGGTAAGGGCGCAGTTGCAGCGCGAAACCATCCGGCGCGGCGACCGGCTTGATACCGGCCGTGTTCCTGAGTTTGTCGGCAAGGCCGGTCACGGCAGCCACACCCTTGAACTGCCAGCGCTCCATCCCGGCCAGTTCGTCGATGCGCGCCACATCATAGCGGGACAGGCGGATCTCATCGCCCGCCCTGCCTTCGAACAACTCGATCAGCGTGCGCGCCAGCGGCTTGATGCGCCCGGCGGGAGCATGCACCCTGCCGCCTTCGTCGAGCAGCAGTTCGATGGGCTCGTCGTCGTCCATCCTTTCCAGTTGCGCGGCATCCAGCCAGCGCGGGTCGACCCTGAACAGCTCATGCAGCAGCGGCGCCAGAGGCATCCGCCGGCCATTGACCACGATGCCCATGTTCAGGCTGAACCAGCCGTCTTCCCGTTCGCCGAATTCCGCTTCCCACGCTTCCACTTCGAGGACGTGGTGGCGGAAATCCTGCGGGATGACGATCTCCCATCCCGCCGCCTGCATCTGCGGAACCGTTTGCCGGATGAAGAGCGGCCAGGCCTTTTCGTTATCCAGCGCGAAGATCGGCCGGTCGCCGATGTTGCCGGACAGCCCGAAACCCGGCATCTCTTCCAGCCCGTATGCGGCCAACGATTTGAGAAAACGCTGCTCCGCTTTCGGGTCGCGCGCCACGCGCACCGTCTCGCCGTTTTGCAGCATGACAAATTCGCCCGGGTGGCCGGGCGGCAGGATGGCCTCGCCATAACGGAACCTGGCGCGCGCAAAATCCAGTTTCTGCGTGCCATAGCGATAGCCGCGGAAGCTGCCCATCCATGACGGTTCCGAAGTAGCCAGCAGCAGCATCGGCGTCAGCTGGCTCGCGATCGTGCGCAACCGTTCGGTGCTGGGCGGCGGCAGGTCGGGAACCAGTTCGCGCAGCACCTCGGACACGACCGGTACGTCGATTTCGGCGAGCGGCGGCATGTCGAGCAACTGCGCAACCTGCGCGGGTGTCTGCTCGGTCTGCAACTGGCCGATCTCGCCTGTGCCGACATCGATATACCAGGTCGCCTCGTTGAACGGGAACACTTCCAGCGCCGCGCTGCTGACTACCCTGGGAACCATTCGGCCTGACTCATCGACGCCCCATTCCAGACGCGCCTTGCGCGCCTTGCCCTGCTTGAGGTGGACCGGCTCCGATCTCAGGTAACGGTTGCCCGCGACGGCTTCCATGAAGAACAACCTTGCGCTCGCCAGCAGGCGCACCATGATCTCGTTGCCCAGCGCGCCCTTGACGGGAAAAAAACCATACCTGTCGCGCTGCTGCCATAACAGGCGCAGGATGGGCAGGTCTTCTTCGGTGACGAACTGCGGCGGTTTTATCAGTGCGCGCTCGACGTTGCCCCATTCCTCGAGCCTGCCCGTCAGCCGCCCATCGGCATCCAGCTTGCCTTTGTAAGTGCCGAAGACATAAGCGCCCGTGTAGGCGGACCGGGTAAGCACATAGCACAGCCTCTCGGGTCTTGGCGCAGACTTCGCGGTTTTCTTCGGCGCCGCTTTTGCCGTGCGCCGGAAGGATTCGACCCACTCCAGCACGGCATGGTTGATGGCGGGCGGGCGCGGCAAGGACAGGGCCGACAGCAGCACTGCCGCGCTATGCTTGCATTTCCGTCCGACCGGGCAACTGCATGCCGGATCGATATGCAATTCGCCTGCCTTGCCGGCACTGAAGGAGATGTCCACCTGATAAGGATGGGACGCGCTGCCCTTGACCTGCGCGATGATCTTGTCGGGACGGACCTCCAGATGGCTGATCGAATTCAGGTAAGCCTTGGCTTTCTGGATCTCGCCCTGGTCGTACCAGCGGATGACATCCTTGACGCTGTAGGACTGCGAAAGTGACATGGCTAAAATGGCTGTGCGTAAAAGACTTCACCACAAAGGACACGAAGGGCACAAAGATTTTTACGGATAGTCATGAGAAGGTAGCCAAACTCCCGAAGCGGTCTTCCGTTCTCTTCGCGTGCTTCGTGTCATTCGTGGTCAGGCTGTTGTTATCCATACAGCTTGCGTCCGCGTATCCGTGCCCGGTGCGCCTTGCGTTGTTCGGCTTCGGTGAGCGGCCTGGGCTTTTTGCCTTCGAACGGGTTTTTGCTGGAATTGAATTGGATCCTGAGCGGCGTGCCTTGCAGCTTGAAGGCTTCGCAAAAGGTGCGCTCCAGGTAGCGCGTATAGCTGGCCGGCACGTCGTCCAGGCCGCTGCCGTGGATCACGATCAGCGGCGGGTTGCTTCCGCCCTGATGGGCGTAGCGCATCTTGGGGGTGAAGCGCCCCCCTTTGGGCGGCTGTTGTTTCCCCAGTGCTGCGATCAGGACGCGGGTGAGTTTCGGCGTCGACAGTTTCGCCATCGCCGCCGCATAGGCTTCATCCACGGACTTCAGCACCTTGTCCACACCGGTGCCATTCAGCGCGGAAATGTAGTGCAGCTTGGCAAAGCTCAGGAAATGCAGCTTGCGCTCGATGTCGCTCTTGACCTGACCGCGCTGGTACTCGTCCAGCCCGTCCCACTTGTTGACCGCCAGCACCAGCGCGCGCCCCGCCTGCAACACGAAATCGGCGACATGCGCGTCCTGCTCGGTGATCTGGTCGCGCGCGTCCACCACCAGCACCACCACGTTGGCGTCCTCGATGGCCTGCATGGTCTTGATCACGGAGAATTTTTCCACCGCCTCGTCCACCTTGCCGCGCCTGCGCACCCCGGCGGTGTCGATGATGGTGTATTGCCTGCCGTCGCGTTCGAAATCGATGTAAATGGAATCGCGCGTGGTGCCCGGCTGGTCAAACGCGATCACGCGCTGCTCGCCGAGGATGGCGTTCACCAGGGTGGACTTTCCGACATTGGGTCGCCCGACGATGGCGAGTTTCGGAGGCTGATCCCTGGTGGGCTCTTCCTCGACCACATCAGGAAAATTCTCCAGCGCGATCTCGACCACTTCGTTCACGTTGTCGCCGTGCGCCGAGGAGATCGGCAGCGGTTCACCCAGCCCCAATTCGAAAAAATCGGCAGTCACCTTGGCGCGCTGCATGCCCTCCGCCTTGTTGACCAGCAGCAGGATCGGCTTGCCGGTCTTGCGCAATTGTCCGGCGATGAGGGCATCCTGCGGCGTGCATCCCGCGCGGCCGTCGACCAGGAACAGCACCATGTCGGCCTCGTCCACCGCCTGGCGGCTCTGCTTGGCCATCTCGTACAGGATGCCTTCCTTGGCAACCGGCTCCAGACCGCCGGTATCCACCACCAGGTAAGGACGGTCGCCCACCCTGCCGCGTCCGTAATGGCGGTCGCGGGTCAGGCCGGGCAGGTCGGCGACCAGCGCATCGCGGCTGCGCGTGAGGCGGTTGAACAGGGTGGACTTGCCCACGTTCGGACGTCCGACTAAAACAAGTGTAGGCAGCATTCAGGCTTTCAATATGTAGCTCATCAAGTCTTTCCCCTTTGTAAAAAGGGGAGGCGGTTTACCTAAAAACGGCATATAGCCACGGATGAACACGGATGTACACGGATTTATCAACGGGCTGGCAAAATCGTGCCGCTTACCTTTCATGAATTATCGGGAGAGCAAGCAGTGGTTTGATCAGTGTTAATCCGTGTATATCCGTGGCTAATTGCTTTTTCCAGGTTTAGTGATTAGCGGATGACCAGCGAATACAGTTCGCCGCCGCGCGTTTGCACCAGCAGCCCGTCGTCGAGCCCGACCGGTGCGGTTTGAATTGCGCTGCCATCCAGTTTGATGCGCGCGGCAAAGTTGCCGTCTTCGCGGCTCAATCCGTGCAGGTAGCCTTCGTGATCGCCCGCCACCACGAAATTACCCAAGGCGTAGGGCGCGGCGGTATCGCGCAAAAACAGTTTGTCGTTCTTCCATACCGTGCTGCCGCTGACCTTGTCCAGCGCAATCACCGATCCATTCGCATCGCTGAGATAGAGATATTTGCGCAACAGCATCATGCCCTTGTCGCTGGAGATGTCGCGGTTCCACAACGGGCTGCCTTGTACCGCGTCATAACACGCCACGCGACCTTGGAAAGCGATGGCGCAAACCTGCTCGTCATCCGCCACCGGATTGCTGGTGATGTCGCTGATGCGCTCCAGTTCGGTGCTGCCGCGCGGTTGCGACACCGAGACTTCCCACAGTACCGAGCCATCCTTGATCTTCATGGCAACCAGCTTGCCGCCGGCAAATCCGGCGAAGGCCACATTGCGCTGCAGCGTCACCCCGGCATGGCTGCGCACCACCAGAGCCGGCGTGCTGCGTTCGTACAACCACACGCGCTTGCCATCCGCCGCATTCAGCCCGGCGATGCGCCCGTCGCCGCTGCGCACGATCACCACGCCTTCCGCCGCTTGCGGCGCGCTCAGCACTTCGCTGGATACCCGGCTTTTCCAGCGCAGCTTGCCGTCTTCGCCATAGGCCAGCACATCGCCCTTGTCGCTGCCGATGAGCACCAGCCCCTCGCCGCTGCCCACGCCGCCGCTGACCGTAATGCCGCTCTCGACGCTCCACACCGCCTTGCCGGTGGCGCGATCCACACGCGTCAATGTGCCCTTGCCGGATGCGCCATAGATCGCGTCATTGACCAGTGCGGGCTGCAGCAGGCTTGCGCCGGAATCGCCAAGATCGGTATGCCAGCGCACCTCGAATCTGGCGGTCTCGCCGAACTCTACCAGCCTGGCAGGCTCCGTCGCAGTATCCTTGTCGCCGAACCAGTTGTTCATGGTCGATTGCACGGACGAGCAGCCGCTCAGCGCGAGCAAGGCAGACAGCAGCCACACATGCGCCAGCTTCATTTCGCTTCCCCGAGATCATCCATCTTCATCTGGATCAGGTTGCGGTACATGCTCTTGGCATCGGTCTTTTCGTAGGCCAGCTTGTAGGCAGACCTGGCCTCATCCTTCTTGCCCTGGGCACTCAACACATCGCCCCGCAGGTCGGCATACAAGCCATCAAATGAGGCCGGATGCCTGGCCTCCAGCAGCTTCATGGCATCTGCATAATTTTTCTCGTCCAGCAGTACCGCGGCCAGGCGCAGGCGCGCCACGTCTTTCAGGCCGGCTTCCCCGGCATGGTCGATGACCCATTGCAATTGCGTCCTGGCGCGCGCCGTCTCCTTGCCCTGTTCGTTCACCTGCGCCGCCCATAAGGCGGCACGCGGAGCGTATCCGCTGGCGGCATATTTTTCCATCACCATGGCTGCGGCATCGTTGACGCGCTTGGCATCACCGCTTTCCAGTTGCTTGATGAACTCGGCGAACAGGGTCGCCGCCTCCACGGACTGCCTGTTCTGGTAATACTGCCAGCCGCGCCAGCCGCCCATTACGACGACTACGGCCAACAGCACTCCCAGCACCTTGTTGCCGTTTTCTTTCCACCACGCCTTGAGCGCGTCGAGTTGTTCCTGTTCCTGCAAGTCCAATGCTGCCATGATCCACTCCTACTTGATAATCCCGTTAACTGTTGCGGCAAGATTCTGCACGCTCACCCGCTGCTGCTCACCGCCCTGCATCGGCTTCACGCTGACCTCGTCGGCCTGCGCCTCGTCGTCGCCGATCACCACCGCCACCGCCGCGCCGCTGGCGTCGGCCTTTTTCATCTGCGACTTGAAGCTGCCGCCGCCGCAGTGCAACAGCACGCGCAGCCGGTCGTCGCGCAACTGCTCCGCCACCCGGCTGGCCAGACGGCTGGCCTGTTCGCCCTGGTGCACCACATACACGTCCACCTCCGCCCTGGGCAGCGCCATGCCGTCTTCCTGCAACAGCGCCAGCAGCCGCTCCACGCCCATCGCAAAGCCGGTCGCCGGGACCGGCTTGCCGCCAATTTGTTCGACCAGCCCGTCATAGCGGCCGCCGGCGCAGATGGTGCCCTGCGCGCCGAGGCGCGTGGTCACCCACTCGAACACCGTGCGGTTGTAATAGTCCAGCCCGCGCACCAGGCGCGGGTTGATCTCGAACGCCACGTCGTGGCGTTTCAGTACCCCCTGCACCTCGTCGAAATGCCTGAGCGCGTCTTCTTCCAGTTCGTCCGCCAGCATGGGTGCGGCGGCGATCAGCTCCTGCATCGCCGGATTCTTGCTGTCCAGGATGCGCAGCGGGTTGCTGTGCAGGCGGCGCGTGGCATCGGCATCCAGCATGTCCAGATGCTGTTCGAACCAGGCGATCAGCCTGACGCGGTGGCGGTGCCGCGAGGCGCTATCGCCCAACGTGTTCAGTTGCAGCGCGACATCGCGCAGCCCGAATTTGCGCCACAGCCGCGCGCACATCAGGATCTGCTCGGCGTCGATGTCCGGCCCGGCAAAGCCCAGCGCCTCCACGCCGACCTGGTGGAACTGCCGGTAGCGCCCCTTCTGCGGGCGCTCGTGGCGGAACATCGGCCCGCTGTAATACAGGCGTTGCGGCGCGTTATACAGCAGATTGTGCTGCAGCACCGCACGCACGCAGGAAGCCGTGCCTTCCGGGCGCAGCGTCAGGTGGTCGCCGTTGAGCGCATCCGCGAAGCTGTACATCTCCTTCTCGACGATGTCGGTCACCTCGCCGATCGCGCGCTTGAACAGCGCGGTCGGCTCGACCAGCGGCATGCGGATGTTGCGGTAGCCGTAGCCGTGCAGCCAGTCGCGCACCTCCTCCTCGAACCACAGCCACAGCTCCGCCTCGTCCGGCAGAATGTCGTTCATGCCTTTTACGGCTTGTAGTGTTTCTTTGCTCATAAAATAACCCCGGTGAGTGGGAAGTGGTTTTCCTAACTTCCTACTTCCTACTCACGTATTTCCGTTCCACATATTCATCAACGATGCGTGTGAACTCTGCCGCGATGTTGTCGCCGCGCAGGGTCAGCGCCTTTTCTCCGTCGATGTACACCGGCGCGGACGGGCTCTCGCCGGTGCCCGGCAGGCTGATGCCGATGTTCGCCATCTTGCTCTCGCCCGGCCCATTGACGATGCAGCCCATCACCGCCACGGTCATCTCTTCCACGCCGCTGTATTGCGCGCGCCACGCCGGCATCTGTGCGCGCAGGTGCGCCTGGATGCTCTGCGCCAGCTCCTGGAACACGGTGCTGGTGGTGCGTCCGCAGCCGGGGCAGGCGGTGACCATCGGCGCGAACGCGCGCAGGCCCATGGTCTGCAATATCTCCTGCGCCACCACCACTTCCTGGGTGCGTGAGCCGCCCGGCTCCGGCGTCAGGGAAATGCGTATCGTGTCGCCGATGCCTTCCTGCAGCAGCACCGCGAGCGCCGCCGTCGAAGCCACGATGCCCTTGGAACCCATGCCTGCCTCGGTCAGGCCGAGGTGCAGCGCGTAGTCGCATTGCTGCGTCAGCGCGCGGTACACCGCGATCAGGTCCTGCACCTCGCTGACCTTGCAGGACAGCACAATGCGGTCATGCGCCAGGCCGAGCTGTTCGGCGCGCTGCGCGCTTTGCAGCGCGGAGGCGAACAGCGCGGCGCGCGTCACTTCGCGCACATCCCTGGGCTCGGCCAGACGCGAATTCTCGTCCATCATGCGCACCACCAGATTCTGGTCGAGGCTGCCCCAGTTCACGCCGATGCGCACCGGCTTCCCGTTGCGCACGGCCGTGGCGATCATGATCGAAAACGGATCCTCATCGCTGCGGTTGCGCCCGACGTTGCCGGGATTGATGCGGTATTTCGCCAGCGCCTGCGCGCACTCGGGAAATTCGCTCAGCAGGCGATGTCCGTTGTAATGGAAATCGCCGATCAGCGGTACATCGCAACCCAGGCTGTCCAGCCGTGCGCGTATCAGCGGTACCGCAGCAGCGGCCTCCTGGGTATTCACCGTGATGCGCACCAGCTCCGAGCCGGCCTCGGCCAGCTCATGGACCTGCTGTACCGTTGTCTCGACATTTGCGGTATCGGTATTGGTCATGGATTGCACCACGACCGGCGCACCGCCGCCCAGCATCACCTTGCCGATCAGCACCCGTTGCGACGGGCGGCGCCTGATAATGACTTCGCCCATGCCTATTCCAGCGTCAGCCGCGCCACTTCGCTCGAAGAGTTGATATAAGGCGTCAGGTCGATCTGTTTGCCGCGATAATAGAGCCGCACCGATGCGGCACGGGCGATCACCAGCGAATATGGACCCTGGCTCTTCAGGCGCAGCTCGCTGCCGCGCGGATTGATCTGCGACGACAGTATCTTGTCGTCCTTGCCCTTGATTTCCGCCCAGGAATCATCATCGAACGCCAAGCGCAGTGTGGCGGCTTGCAGCAGCACCTCAGGCTGAACTGCCGGTTTTGCCGATTGGGTTTGCGGTGCAGCCTGGGGAATCGGGGGCTTCGCAACCGTAACAGGGGGTTGCGCCGCCTCCGTCGAAGATCGCGCCATCTTTGCGGCAGGCGGCGCCATCGTGCCCGCTTCGGCAACCGGCGATGCCGGGATGACCTGCATTTTATCAGGCAGGGAAACCGGCGTTTCGACCTGCGCCGCTTCGGGTTTCGCAGGCGGCACCGTGAAATGCCACACCGCGAGTGCGACCACCAGCACCGACAGCAGCAACGCCGCGCCCAGCCACATCAGGTTTTGCCGTTGCGGCGAATGCGCGCTGGGGAATGGCGCTTCAACGGAGGCCGGCACCAGTTGTACCAGATCGGCACTCGCCTGCGGCAGGGATGCCAATAATGGCTGCGCATCCAGCTGCAACAGCTTGGCGTAACCGCGCACAAAGCCGCGCACAAACGGCATCTCGGGCAGATGCCGGAATTCCTCGGCTTCCAGCGCCTCGATCTGGCGTGGTGCAAGCTTGATCTGGTTGGCCACATCCGCGACGCTCAGGCCGAGGCGCTCGCGCGCCTCGCGCAGCGCCTTTCCCAGCGAAACCGCAGGTATCTGGACAGGGTTATCGCCTTGCCCGGCGTTGTTTTCGGGAAACTGTTCCATCAATCCCTGCCCATCAGCAATTGGGTTTCACGCGCATCGGGAAAACGCTTGCGCAACTGCATGCCATAGCTGGCCTCGGCATTGCGGTCGCCAGCCTTGCGCTCGATACGCACTGCCAGCCAGAGTTGTTCCGCCGTCAGGCTGTCGGTTTTTTCCGAGAATCCCGCGAAGTATTTCTTGGCGGCGGCGTAATCGCCATTATCGAAACTCAGCTCCGCCATCGCCAGCAGCGCCTGCGGCAAACCGGGCTGCACCTGCAGCGCGCGCTGCAGGAACTCCTCTGCATCCTTGATGTTGCCCGCTTTTTTGGAGCACAGCCCGGCATTCAGGTAAGCGCGCTCCGGTGTTCCGTATAGAGGATTTTTCAATGCCGCCATGAAATGCGGGATCGAGTCTTTCTCCTTGCCTTGCTGGCACAGGAACCAGCCATAGTTATTGTGCGTTTCGGAATCGTTCTTGTCGAGGCGCAGGCTTTGCTGGAAATCCTCATCGGCTTCCTTGTATTCGCGCAACGCCATATGGATCAGGCCGCGCACGCTATAGGCCGGCGCATAGTTCTGATCGGCCGACAAGGCCGCATCTATTTCGCCCAGCGCAACACCCATCTGCGCGCGCTCGTAATACATGCCCGCCAGTTCGGTATGCACCTTCGCACTGGCGCTGGCGCGCGACTTGAGCTGGTCCGGGGCAGCCTGTCCCCCGCCGGACGGCGTGCCGCAGCCCGCCAGAATGGCCAATGAAAACACCCATGGGAACGATAGCACAATCAATTTTTTCATCGGCTTACCTCAGCTGTTTTAATCATGCAGTGCCACCGGGCGTTGCATGGTTCGTTTGGTTTTATCCTGCACCAACCCGGCCAATTGGCCGCATGCCGCGGCAATGTCGTCGCCGCGCGTCTTGCGCGTGGTGACCACGATATCCGCCTCCATCAGCACATCGCGGAAACGGCGGATCGCCTCCGGTTTGGAGCGCCGGTAATGCGCCTGCGGGAACGGGTTGAACGGGATCAGGTTGAACTTGCACGGTACGTCGCTCACCAGCCGCACCAGTTCATGCGCCTGTTGCACGCTGTCGTTCACGCCGTCCAGCAGCACATATTCGAAAGTGATGAAGTCGCGCGGCGCCTTTTCCAGATAACGCTTGCAGGCCGCCAGCAGCTCCTTGAGCGGATATTTCTGGTTGACCGGCACCAGCTCGTCGCGCAGCTTGTCGTTCGGCGCATGCAGCGACACCGCCAGCGCGACCGGGCATTCATCGCGCAGCCGGTCCATCGCCGGCACGATGCCCGAAGTGGACACCGTCACGCGGCGACGCGACAGGCCGTAGGCATGGTCGTCCAGCATCAGGCGCAGCGCGCTCACGGTATGGTCGAAATTCAGCAACGGTTCCCCCATGCCCATCAGTACCACGTTGCTGATCTGCCAGTTGCCCTGAGCCTGCCCTGAGCCTGCCGAAGGGGCATCCTTGCCGAGCTGATGGTTCGCCCACCACAACTGGCCGATGATCTCGGCGGTCGAAAGGTTGCGGCTGAAGCCCTGCTTGCCGGTCGAACAGAACGCGCAGTCCAGCGCGCAGCCCGCCTGCGTCGAGACGCACAGCGTGCCCCTGCCCTCCTCGGGAATGAACACGGTCTCCACCGCGTTGCCGGTGCCCATATCCAGCAGCCATTTGCGCGTGCCGTCATCGGACAGCTCCTCGCGCATCACCTTGGGCGCCTGCACGCATGCGATCTGCTTCAATTTTTCGCGGAGCGATACCGCAAGGTCGCTCATCGCATCGAAATCGGACTCCCCGGCCTTGTATATCCAGCGCAGCACCTGTTTGGCGCGGAACGGCTTCTCGCCGTGCTCCGCAAACCAGGCAGTCAATTGCTGAACATCAAAGTCGAGGAGGTTTTGCTTCATCAGCTATCGCTTAGCGCGAGTAGACGTTCAGCGCCGGGAAGAAATAGGCGATCTCCACCGCAGCGGTCTCTGCCGCGTCGGAACCGTGCACCGCATTCGCATCGATGCTGTCGGCGAAATCGGCGCGGATCGTGCCCTTATCGGCCTTCTTCGGGTCGGTCGCTCCCATCAGGTCACGGTGCTTCAGGATCGCGCCCTCGCCTTCCAGCGCCTGTACTATCACCGGGCCGGAAATCATGAAATTGACCAGGTCGTTGAAGAACGGACGGGCACGGTGCACGGCATAGAAGCCTTCCGCTTCGGCGCGGGACAACTGCATCATGCGCGCCGCCACGATCTTCAGGCCGGCGTTCTCGAAGCGGGTGTAAATCTGGCCGATGACATTCTTGGCTACGGCATCGGGTTTGATAATCGACAGGGTACGTTCAACAGCCATGCTTTTCTCTCCAAACAGTTAAAGTTAATCAGGAATTCCGAACTCGCAATTCTATCAGGCTTTGCCCGCCGTGTCGCAGCCGGCAAGCCGTGCGATGCGGGGGATGTGCTGTACTTGAACTGTCTTATTCAGCGAAATAAATACACCGATAACCAGTTTAGGGCGCAATAACCAACGGGTATTGTGCCGTATGCATCTGCCATCCGGCGCAATGCGCTTCGCTTATTGACGCCCTACGTTCGCAGCCCAGGGCAACAGGCCCACCGAAATACCCGCCTCGTCAGCGCTCGCCTGATACTCCGCAGCAATCGCCACACCGGCCATGTTTACCAGATCATCATCGCAATACAGCAGCGGCAGGCGCTCGCGCCGCCAGGGCGGGACATGGTGCTCCTGCAGCAGGTTCTTCAGGGTGCGCGTCGCGGCATTCGGGTGGGGGCGCAGGGTTTCGCCGCCTTGCCGCAGGCGCAGCGTCACGCGTGCGTTCTGCAGTTTCGTCAGACTGATGCCCCTGCCCTGCGTATGCTCGAAGATCAGGCGTGCGCCCAGTGCAGGCCAATCCAGTTCGGCTTCACCTTGCCACGGCAACACCAGACTTCGGTCGAATTCGCCCAGCGCACGCAGCGCATACACCCTGCCCTGATAGCGATGCACCTCGTAATCTCCGTAGGCGATACACACCGCCGCATCCTGCCGCGCATCGCACAGTTGGTGCAGCATATCGTCGAGTTGCACGGCTTGCGGCATCGGCGCGCCGATGCCGTGCAGGAACCAGCGCAGCAGATTTTTGGCACGCGGTTGGGAAAGGGATTTCAGGCGGGATATTTCGAGAGCACCCTCTCCCCCCTTCGACAGGTTCAGGGCAGGCCAAGCCTCTCCCTTGAGAGGAGGGGGGGGTTGTTGTGCGTCCAGCCGCGCCAGATCATCGAGCAGTTCGCTCGCCTCGGCGAAATGCCGCGCGCTGCGCGCCAGGGTGTCGCGGCAGGCGGGGAATCTCTGCTCCAGCAGCGGCAGCGCACGGTGGCGCAGGAAGTTGCGCGGGTAGCTGTCGTCGGCGTTGCTCTCGTCTTCGATCCATTGCAGATTTTCAGCAGTGGCATAGTCGAGGATCTCCCGGCGCGAGCAGTGCAGCAACGGACGCACGATCGACCTCGCGCGAATATTTTTCGATTCCGTTCGGGCTGAGCCTGTCGAAGCCCGCTCTGAGCCTGCAATCCTGCGCCCTTCGACATAACCAACGACTTGGCTGGTGTCTTTTGACAGCCTAGTCGGATGGCTAATAGTTCCATCAGGCTCAGGGCGAACGGCAAAAGGAGCCTCCTCTGAATCTGCGCGCTCGGCAAATAAAGGCCGCTTCGACAGGCTGACGGAACTACTAGCCATTCGACTTAGCCCGCAAGCGGGCAAGTCGCTGGTTATCAGGACAGGCCCTTCGACCCGGCTCAGGACAGGCATGGCGGCCACGCCCTTGACGCCCGCGCCGCGCAGCAGTTGCAGCAGCAGGGTCTCGGCCTGGTCGTCGGCGTGGTGCGCGAGCGCGACGAAATCCGCCTCCTGCCTGGCGAATGCCGCATGGCGCAGTTTGCGCGCCGCCGCTTCGATGCCGTGTTCGCGCAACGGGGCGATGTCCACATATTCGATATGCAGCGGAACGGCAAGAGTTGCGCAAAGCCCGGTGCAGAAGTCCGCCCAGGCATCGGCGTTGGGGCTGATCCCGTGATGGACGTGCAATGCGGAAAGTCGCCAGGAAAAACACGGCGCAAGTTGATGCAGCAGGTGCAGCAGCACGACGGAATCGACCCCGCCGCTCAGGCCGATCAGGATGGAGCTGTGCGCGGGGAGCAGCGGCGCGAGACGCGCCGCAAGTCGTTCAGTGAGATCACAGTTTGTCAAAAAACAACCCTTGCAAACATTTGTTGGCGTAGGGGCGTATGGCAATACGCCTATGGCATCGCTCTTACGGCCTCAACGAGGGCGTATTGCCATACGCCCTTACAGCGTGACTTCCTTGAACTTGCCATAACTCATCAGGCGGTTGAAGCGGTCTTGCAGCAAGCTGGCCGTCGGCTTGTTTTGCACTTGTTTGAGCGCGTCCTGCAACGCCTTCTTCACGTTCTGCATGGTCACCGCGTAATCTCGGTGCGCGCCGCCCAGCGGCTCGCTGATGATCTTGTCCACCAGCCCCAGCGTCTTCAGGCGCGTCGCGGTGATGCCCAGCGTCTCCGCGGCGTCCGGCGCTTTTTCTGCGCTCTTCCACAGAATCGAGGCGCAGCCTTCCGGCGAGATCACCGAGTAAGTGCTGTATTGCAGCATCAGCAACGCATCGCCCACCGCGATCGCCAGCGCGCCGCCGGAGCCGCCCTCGCCGATCACGGTACAGATGATCGGCACGCGCAATTCGGTCATCTCGTACAGGTTGCGCCCGATCGCCTCGGATTGGCCGCGTTCTTCCGCGCCCACGCCGGGGTAGGCGCCGGGGGTGTCGATGAAGGTCATGATGGGAATGCCGAACTTTTCCGCCAGGCGCATCAGGCGCAACGCCTTGCGGTAACCCTCGGGGCGCGGCATGCCGAAGTTGCGCGCGATCTTTTCCCTGGTGTCGCGGCCCTTCTGGTGGCCGATCACCATCACGCTCTGGCCGTTGAATCGCGCCAGACCGCCCACGATGGCCTTGTCGTCGGCAAACGCGCGGTCGCCGTGCAGTTCCTCGAAATCGGTGAACAGGTGCTCGACGTAGTCCAGCGTATAGGGACGTTGCGGGTGGCGCGATACCTGCGATATCTGCCAGGGCGAGAGCTTGGCATAAATGTCCTTGGTCAGCGCTTCGCTCTTCTTCGACAGGCGCGAGATCTCGTCCGCGATGTCCAGCGCCGAATCGTCCTGCATATAGCGCAGTTGCTCGATCTTGTCTTCCAGTTCGGCGATGGGGCTTTCAAAATCCAGAAATGATACTTTCATGTTTTATTCCCTAACTGTCATGGCGGTAGTCATTCTACCGCCCCCTCTCCCCAACCCTCTGATGAAACCTCTAGCCATTCGACTAGGCGGTGAAGCCGCCAAGTCGCTGGTTATCCCGCCTGCGGGCGAGGGAGCTATCGAGAAAGGCTATTTTCAATCCCGGCGATGATACTACAAACCGAAGAATCGCTTGACGGTCGCCAGCACCTCGTTGTGCTGGTGATGGATTACTTTATGCTTCGCTTCCTCGTCCAGATTTTGCAGCGCGCTGTCCAGTTCCATGCGGCGCCCCACCAATACGTGCGACACTTCCTCGGCGATGCCGGGGCGCGCCAACAGGATTTCCTCAAAAGCCTCCTTGTCGAGGCGGTAGCATTCCACATCGGTCCTGGCGATGACCGTCGCGACGCGCGGCGAACCGGTCATCAGGCTCATCTCGCCGAAGAAAGCCCCGTTGGAAAGCACGTTCAGGCTGCGCTTCTCGCCGCTACCCCCCTCCAGATACACCTCCGCCTCGCCGCTGATGATGATGAACAGCCAGTGCTGCGCGGGCGTGCCCTGCTTGGCGATGATGTTGCCCTTGGCAAACGGCGCATACTTGAGACGCTCGGCCAGCTTGCGCAACTCGTCATCCGTCATCTGCGCAAACAACTCGACGCGCTTGAGGGTCTTGATGCGGCGCAGCAATTCGCGCTGGCGCATCGCCTCCTCGTATTTTTCGCTTTCCTTGATGTAATGGACATTCTGCTCTTCCACGGTGAGCCTGATGCCGGCGCGCTCCAGCGCGGTATAGACATGCCAGCGCACCGCCGCATCGGTGGTATCGTCCGCCGCCAGGTCGGTCAGCCAATAACGCAGCGCATAGCGCGCGCAGCCCTTGTCCATCTCCATCAGCACGCAACTGGGCTGGGGAGTCTTGGACACGTTATCGATTTCCGCCTGCAGGATGGCATTTTCCACCGCGCTCACCACCCGGGTCGGCGTCACGCCGAGATTGACGTTGAACCACACCCAGCGCCGCCACTGCACCGGATGGTCGGTGCGCCGCCCCAGCACCAGGAATTTGTTCTTCATCAACTGGCTGTTGGGGAACACCACGGTCTCCCAGTTGCGCGTCTCGACCAGCGTGGAGCGCCAGCGGATGTCCACGACGCGACCGGAGACGTCGTCCACCTTGATCCAGTCGCCGATCTCGATGGAATTGTCCAGTTGCAAAGCCAGGCCACCGAGGATGTTGCCCAGCGTATCCTGCATGGCGAACGCCACCACGGCAGTGATCATCGCAGAGGTCGCGACGATACTGCCCAAGTCCAGCCCGGCATAGCGCAGCCGCACCAGACCCCAGGCGATGTAGCCGATGATGACGAAGATATCCTCGGCGATGCGCAACGGCATGATGCGTATCGACGGCAAAACGATGCGAAATACCAACAACCCCCACAGGCGGATCACCGCAATGCCGGCACCGATCAATCCGGTTTCGCGGAGTACCGCGGCGATGGAGGCAAATTGCAGCGCATGGATCAGGCTGCTGATAAATTGCAGCGCCAGGCAGGCGAAGAAGAAAGTCAGCGTGTTCAGGACGCTCTTGCGCTCTTCCTTCAGGAAATGGAACAGCAGGAACGCCACGCACAGCGTCATCACCAGCACCGGCAGCGACTCCTCGCGCCAGAAAAACTGTATTGCGGTATTCCAGAAAGACATGCTCATTCCTTATGCTCGAACATTGACATTCTACACCATCGAATATTTTGCAAGCGGCCTGGCGCGCCGCCAGAAGGCCCAGGCATCGGCACGGCTCAACAGCAGATGCCGGACGCGATCCCCGCCCAGGATATCCATCTGCAGTTGCGAGATTTTCCCGGTGCGCAACGCCTGCCATAACGGTTGCGCATAACCTGTTTCAAAATCCTGCAAGGCGGCACGCCATGCATCCAGATCGCCGCGCCGCAAGGCTGAACGCAAACCTGTCCAGACCAGCAATTGCCTGCCGTTCGAAGGAAATCCCCTCTCCCTCTGGGAGATAACCAGCGACTTGGCTGCCGTATTTTGGCAGCCTAGTCGAATGGCTAGTCGTTCCATCAGGGCTAGGGTGAGGGAGTCATTCCATTGCACCGGCCACCGCGCAAACGGGATCCCCGCAGCCGCGGCAAACATCTCGGCCAGCACCTCATCCGAACTGACGCAGTCGTAAGCCTTTTGCAATGGCACATCCACCCCGCAGCCGCCCCCCCACAGCCACAGGCTGTTGACCGGCAATGCGCCGCGCGCCTCGCGGGCTTCATTCACCGGGTGCGCGAACAGCAGCATCTGGATATCGTTGAATACCCGATGCCAGTGCGCCGACTCAGCGCCTTCGGGCAGCAGGTCGCGCACATTGCGTCCGGCAGCCTGCGACAACGTCACGGTTTCGATATCCGGCAACCGGTCGAGCCGCACATACCAGCGCTGCGGGTGCGGCGCGAAGAACTCCATGCCCTGCCCGGCGAAGTGCTCGTTCAGCGCGGCGCACAATTGCTCCGCCTCGTCTGCGCTGACCTCCACCTCCGGCAGCAACACCAATTGATGGCGTTGCAACCGCAGATGCACCGGATCGGCGCGCAGCCAGCAACAGCCGCCCTGACACGGAGAGGCGGAGCCTTCTGGCGCGGGAAGGGCGGCTTGGCGGCTGCTCCCGCAATCGGCCGGCTGCGCCTGTAACGTGTCGCAGCCGCCACCCAACCCGTCGAACGCGGCGGAAATGGGTGCAATCGGCGCATCCGCCTCGCACGGCACGCTGAACAATTCGCACAAATGATTTTCCAGCGAAGCACCAACCCCACCCGTTCGCCCTGAGCCTGCCGAAGGGCCCTGCCCTGTCGAAGCACCGCGCGCCAGCATCTTTTCCAATGCCGGCAGACGCAAATCCGCGCAAACTTCGGCGGCAAAATCCGCCGGCAGGAATAAATCGCAAACCACCAGATGAACTTTTCTCATGGCGGCGAGTTTATCATCCATCGCTGTCATCACCCGCACATCCCGCGACACGTTACTGATGAAACCATTAGCCATTCGACTAGGCAAGCCAACTGCGCTCGCCAAGTCGCTGGTTATAGCGCAGCCAGCCGATTGCGGGAGCGGGTATGAGGTGGCTTTTCCCGCACCGGATGCTTCGCAACACCGTGTCAAAACCACCGCCTTGTGGCACACTTACGCCCGTTCCAACCATCGACAGCCCCATCTTGCAACCCTACGAACTGTTCATCGGCCTGCGCTATACCCGAGCCAAGCGGCGCAACCATTTCATCTCGTTCATCTCGCTGATCTCCATGCTGGGCATGGGGCTGGGCGTGATGGCGCTGATCGTGGTGCTGTCGGTGATGAACGGTTTCCAGAAGGAGATCCGCGCGCGCATGCTGGGGGCGTCGCCGCATCTGGAAGTGGTGGCGGACGGCGGGCGGCTGCATGACTGGCAGGCCGTTCTTGATAAGGTCGCGCAGCATCCGCAGGTCGCCGCCGCCGCGCCGTATGTCGCCGGACAAGGCATGCTGTCGTTCGGCCAGAGCGTGCAGGGCGTGATGGTGCGCGGCATCGACCCGCAGCAGGAAACCGCCATTACCGGCCTTTCCGGCAAGATGAAGGTCGGCGCATTGAACGATCTGCGCGGCGGGGAATTCACCATCGTGATCGGTTCCGATCTGGCGCGCGCGCTCGGCGTGAAGGTCAACGACAAGATCATGCTGATCGCCCCGCAGGGCCAGATCACGCCCGCCGGCATGATGCCGCGCCTCAAGCAGTTCCGCGTGGCGGGCATCTTCGAGATCGGCATGGCGCCCTATGACAACAGCCTCGCGCTGATCCACCTCAACGACGCGCAGAAGCTGTTCCAGCTCGGCGACGCGGTGAGCGGCATCAGCGCGAAGCTGCACGACATCGACCTTGCGCCGCGCGTGGCGAGTGAACTACAGGGGCTGTTGCCGCCCGACCTGTACGCCAACGACTGGACGCACCAGAACAGCAACTATTTCCGCGCGGTGCAGATGGAAAAGAAGATGATGTTCATCATCCTGTCGCTGATCGTCGCGGTGGCCGCGTTCAACATCGTCTCCACGCTGGTGATGGCGGTCACCGACAAGCAGGCCGACATCGCCATCCTGCGCACCCTCGGCGCATCGCCGCGCAGCATCATGAAAATCTTCATCGTACAGGGGGTGGTGATCGGCATCATCGGCACACTGCTCGGCAGCCTCGGCGGTATCGTGCTGGCGCTCAACCTGGATGTGGTCGTGCCGTTCATCGAACGCCTGTTCGGCGTGCAGTTCCTCGCCAAGGACGTGTACTACATCACCGAACTGCCGTCCGATCTGCGCTATCGCGAGGTCGCGCTGGTCGCATCGATGTCCTTCCTGATCAGCCTGCTGGCGACGCTCTATCCGAGCTACCGGGCCTCGCAGACCCAACCGGCGGAGGCGCTGCGCTATGAATAAATCTACTGCGCGATTCGATAGCGGCGTTGCGCGGTACTCGCTCCTCGCCTACCCCTTCGGTGTGTCTCGTTCGCTGCGTTCCGTGCGCCTTGCTCTCGAAGCGGCGGCTGTGACACGTTACTGGCAAAGCCAGCCGATTGCGGGAACAGCCGCCAGTTGCCCCTCCCGCACCGGATGCTTCGCAACACCGTGTCAGGGCAACCCCGCTACGATTTATAGGAATGTTTTATGACCGTCATTTCCTGCCGCGACCTGCGCAAGACCTTTGTCATCGGCAAGGAGGACGTGCCGGTGCTTAAGGGAGTGAATCTCGACGTGCGGCGCGGCGAGCGCGTCGCCATCGTCGGCGCGTCCGGCTCGGGCAAGAGCACGCTGCTGCACCTGCTCGGCGGGTTGGACAGCGCGAGCGGCGGCAGCGTGCGGATACTCGGGCAGGAGGTGCAGCAGATGAATGAGGCGCAGCGCGGCGAGTTGCGCAACCGCGCGCTCGGCTTCGTCTACCAGTTCCACCATCTGCTGCCGGAATTCACCGCGCTGGAGAACGTCGCGATGCCGCTGCTGATCCGGGGCCTGAAGAATCCCGAGGCCGAGCCGCGCGCCGCGGCGATGCTGGAACAGGTCGGGCTGGCGCACCGCCTGCGCCACCACCCCGCGGAACTGTCCGGCGGCGAACGCCAGCGCGTCGCGGTGGCGCGCGCGCTGGTCACCGAACCGGCCTGCGTGCTGGCCGACGAACCCACCGGCAACCTCGACCGCAGCAGCGCGCAAGCGCTGTTTGAACTGATGCAGCAACTCAACGAGAAATTCAATACCAGCTTCATCGTCGTCACCCACGACCACGAACTGGCCGGGCGGATGCAGCGCCGTTTGCAGCTGCTGGATGGTGTACTGCAGGAAGGGTAGGCGGAAACCGCTCAGCCCCGGCGCGCGGGGCATGGAATCCGCTGAAGGGACTCTTGCCCGGCGTTTAACCTTCGCTTTCGTTAGCGCGCCTCGGCTCGTGCTTCTTGATGTCGCCGCGGATCTTGCGCGCGTAGTCCTCAAGCTGGCGTTTGCTTGCTTCGAAGGCATCGCGCAAAGCCACATAGACATCTTCGGCATGGTCGCGGTTAACCACGATCTCGCTGCCCGGCACGCCGATGTCGATGCGCACATTGAACTGCTTGCCCTGATGATGGTGCTTGTGCGGTACCTCGACCACCACACGGCAGGACGTGATATGTTTGAAAAACTCTTCGAGTTTCTCCACCTTGCTGCGGATACGCGCTTCCAGCGCCTCTGATTGGTCAACATCACGAATGGTGATTTGCAATGGGGTCTGCATAAATTTCTCCTTGATATTCGAACCGCACTACCGGCAGTTCATCGTTTCTTTTTCTGTTCACATTCCACCGGCTCGGAGAGCGCGAGCCACTCCTCCGCCAGAAGCTCCAGCAGACCGTCCAAGGTGGGTTGCCACGAGTGGCTCCATCATTGGATGCATGTGCTCATGTGAAAGGATACACCAAGTGCGTGGCAAGGATAGCCCCGCACAGTGGTGATACTGTCAATTTTCTACGCATCTGCTTTTGTCGAAGCGCCTGCAAGACCGGCAGCTTGCCTATCCGGGCGTCGACTGCCACGGCTCAACGCTGGGCGAGCACCTCGAGCATCGCCTCGACGTCGGCTATCTTGTCGCGCGGCGCACCGCGCCGTTCGCCGCGCGCCACCTCCACGTCATCGAGCCGCTTCCAGTCGTCGAAGGAGACGATCTGCACACCGCGCTGGCGCAACAGGGAATCGATGGCCTTGTGGTCCGGCAGCTCACGCGCCGCGAGTCCCGCGCCGTCGGCCATCATGTGCTCGACCACGTGGGCGGATGCGCCCTTGTGTGCCCCGATGAGCCCCTGCGGCCCGCTACGCGCCCAGCCGACCACGTATTCGTTGGCGATCACGCTGCGGCTGACGGGGTCGACGACCCGCCCGTCTTCGTTGGCGATGACCCGCGCTGTCTCGTCGTAGGGGACACCGGCGATCCGCTTGGCGGCAAAACCGATCGCGGTCAGCACCATCCCGACATCGAGCACTTCGGTCTCTCCGGTGCCGCGTGCGCTGAGCGAGCCGTCCGGCTGGACCTCGAGGCGGTTCTTCTCGAGCACCAGGCCGGCCACCTTGCCGGCAGCGTCGGCCATTATCTCGGTCGGCGAGACGAGGAAGCGCAGGTGGAGTTTCTTTGTTTTTTCGCTAAACTGGGCTTTCGCACCGGGCTGCCGTGCGGCGAAGGACTGGAGTATCTTCAGGTTCTTCTCCTGCTGCGAACCGCCCGCGGTTTCCGGAATGACGCAGCCCGCCAGCTCTTCCGGGGCGACGATCGGGTCGACATCTTCCATCTCGCCGAATTCCTTGAGTTCGGGCGGCGTGAACGCGGCCTGTTCCGGCCCGCGCCGCCCGAGGATGAACACCTCGCGCACCCGGCTGTTGCGCAGAGCCTCCAGCGCGTGTGCGGCTACGTCGGTCTTTTCGAGTTCGGCGGGAGTGCGCAGCAGGATCCGGGCGGCGTCGATGGCGGTGTTGCCGTTGCCCACCACCGCGACGCGGGACACCGACAGGTCGATCCTTGCATGGCGGTAGTCGGGATGCCCGTTGTACCAGCCGATGAACACTGCCACCGGCGTGCAGCGCGCGATGCCTTCTCCCGGGATGCCGAGGCGACGGTCGTCCTCGTTGCCCACCGCGTAGACGATCTGGTGGTAGTGGCGGCGCAGCTCCTCCACCGTCACGTCGCGCCCGAGACACACGTTGCCCAGGAACCTGAACGTGGGGCGCGCGGCGGTCTTTTCGTAAACGCGGGTGACGGTCTTGATGCTCTGGTGGTCCGGCGCGACGCCACCGCGCACCAGACCGTACGGGGTGGGCAGACGGTCGAACATGTCTACATGGACGACCGTATCCGTGCGCCTGAGCAATGCCTCCGCGGCGTAAAAGCCGGCAGGCCCGGAACCGATGATTGCGACACGCATGGATCACCTCCGCAACGAGTGAAATATTTCCCTCATGTTACGACTTTTAGCACCGAACACGGCCCGCTTCTTCTCTCAGCAGCCTGGTGTAATCCTCCAGCGCCCTCATTCCGTCTTGCGGCAGCCTTGCCGCAATTTCGCCGATCGGCAAGTCATATCCTGCCAGCACCAGGTCGGGCGCCAGTTCGAAGAGCGGGATGGCAAGAAACGGGCGTTCCAGGATTTCCGGGTCGGGCAGTCTGATATCTTCTGCATCCATCGCCAGGTCGCCGTAAAGGATCAGATCGAGGTCGATCGTCCGTGGCGCATGTTTGTCCCCGCTGCGCTTGCGCCCGAGGCCGTTCTCGATGGGGCGCAATATGCCGTGCTTCACTTCCGCGGGTGGCGCTTCCGTTTCGATCTCCACCACACAGTTGAAATAATGCGGCTGCTCCGGGCGGTCGAGCGCAGCGGTGCAGTAGACCGTGGATATGCCGACCACGCGCGCTTGTTGTGCCAGGCTGCGGACCGCGGCCCTGACATTTCTCTCCGGTTCGATGTTCGAGCCGATGCCGATGAAGGCGCGCGCCATGGCCTCTCAACGCTTCCGCGTGATTTCCACCGCCACGCTTCTGGCAAAGCGCAGCGCATGCGGCTTTTCCACGCACACGTCGACCTGCCGCACCCCATGCTGATCGAGGCACAATTCCGCGACGGCTTCCGCCAGCGCCTCCAGCAATAGATATCGGGAGCCTTCCACCATAGCGAGGACGCGTTTCTTGAGCGCGCGGTAATCGACGGTATCCTCGATGCGGTCGCTCTTGCCTGCCTTGTGCAGATCGGTGTGGAGGGTCAGGTTGATCACCACATCCTGCTTTTCGTGGCGCTCGCTCTCGTTGATGCCCAGAATGCAGCGGACCAGAAGGTCAGAGATACGGATGCGGTCCATAACGCCCTTTCCAGATTTTTTCTGAATTATTTGAAACGCGGACTAGCGGATCAGGCCGCGCAGTTTATCGGGCGACATCATCTCTCCTTTACGGATCAGTTCGCGCGCCGCCTCGACCTTGTCCCACACGTTGCACATCATCACGCCCCTGACCTTGCCCTCGCGCAGATAGTAGATGACCCCGGTGTCGTTTTCCTTCTGCCAGTCCGCAAAGGTCTCCAGCCGCGAATCGACCTCGCCGGTCGCCTCGTAGCCGAGCTCGAACAGGTCCGAGAAGAAATACGGCTGATGGGTAAAAGGCTCATGCGCACCTGCCATGTTGCGCCCCGCCCACTTCCCCTGGTTGAGGGCATGATCCCAGTGCTCGATGCGCATCGGCTGCCCCAGCGCCCGGTAAGGGAAGAAGGCATTGTCGCCGGCGGCATAGATCTCCGGACGGGAGGTCTGGAGATATTCATTCACCACGATGCCGTTGCCCACCTCCAGGCCGCCGCTCTTCGCCAGCTCCATCTCCGGGATGACGCCCACGCCGACGATCACGATATCCGATTCGACCGCCTCGCCCTTCTCGGTGCGGGTGATGAATTTGCCGCCATTCCTGCTGAAAGAAACGGGCTTGTCCGACGCCAGTATCCTGACGCCCTTCTCGATGAAACGCTGCTGTACGGCCCGCCCCAGGTAGTCCGGAAGCACGCGGTCGCACAGCAGCGCGCCGGGGAAGATCATGGTGACATGCAGCTTGCAGATGTTCAGCGCGGCGGCCAGCTCGGAACCGATGAAGCCGCCGCCGATCACCACTGCGGACTTGCCCTCCGCGGCCACTTTCCAGGTGCGCAGATAATCGTCGAGGTTGCGGAAATAGCAGATGCCGTCGAGATCGCCGCCGGGGATGGTCAGCGTCCGCGGCTTGCAGCCCGTCGCCAGCAGCAGCTTGCCGTAGCCGTAAGTCTCGCCCTGGGTGGTGGTCAGCGTCCTTGCATCGGGATCGAGCCGCGCCGCCTTTGCACCGAGCGCCAGAGTAACGGCATGCTGGTCGTAGAACGTGCGGTCATGGAGGAAGATGTCCTCCACCTTCTTATTGCCGAACCACAGCTTCTTGGATAATGGCGGACGGTCATAGGGCAAGTGATTTTCCTCGCTGACCAGCAGTACCTTCCCCGCCGCATCCAGCTCGCGTATGCCCTCAATAGCCGATGCACCCGCCAGCCCCCCGCCCACAATCGCATAATCGTAAACGTGTTTCATATTGCCCTCCTGTCTGGAACAACAATACTGCTGACCGAAACGATTCGAAGAAGAGTTTACACCTCCCCGGAAGAGTCGGCAGGGGCACAGAATTGCGGCTTTTCCTGAGGCTCAGCGTGCCTGACCGGACATCACACCCGTGCGGGCTCGAAAGTCGCGTCCAGATTCAGGTCGTCGCAGTAATCGAGGAAATTCCCGCGCAAGGTGGAAATGTGGACATCGGCATGGATGCCCACCGTCATCCTGACGGAGAACATGGTCGTGCCGGTGTGCGGCGCCGGGTAGGTGTCGGTCTGGAGTTCCTCGATGTTGATGCCGTTCCTGGAAAAGAATGCAGACAGATTGCGCACGATGCCGGGATGGTCCATGGCCACCACTTCCACGCTATAGGGAACCACCGCTTGCGCGCGTTCCCGTTTCTGGGTCCGTTTGTGGATGATGGTGAGCCCCAGTTGATCGCCCAGCAGCCCCATTTGCCCCTCGAGCTTGGAAAGCGCGTGCCATGGCCCGGAAAGCAGCATGATCAGGGCGAACTGCCCGCCCAGCACGGCCATGCGGCTTTCTTCGATATTGCATCCGCTCTCGGCGATCTTGCTCGAAAGCCGGTCGACGAGACCGATCTTGTCTTCTCCTGAAGCGGTGATCACCAGATAATTATTTTGAGTATCCATGTCCATGGGGCGCCGGAATGCAAAGGTTGAATGGGGTTCAGAGTAATACTTCAAGGCGATCCCGTACCTGTGCCCTTCAAGGGCCGCTGCCTTTGCGATCCCGGTCGTTGAACGAACAGGAGTCGGCCTGGATGTGCCCCTTGTAATGATCCTCGAACGCGCGGCAGATGTACGGCTTGAAGAGCCACTGCTGGTCGGGCGTGGTGAAACGCTTCGAGTCTATCGGGAATTCCTGATCCTGGTAAACCTCGACGATCTGCACCTCGTCGGGTTTTATACCCTTCTGGTGCAGGTATTCCACCAGGCCGCAGATCGTGTCAGCCAAGTAGGAATTGTATTCCTCGCTCCCTTCGAACAGGCGCACCCTGGCTTCATAGGTATAGGGCAGGCTCTTGTCGTACTTTGATTTCGGACCCAGTATTTTTTCGATCAGACCCATAACACCCCCCCTTCGTAACAACTATATCACCAATGCAGCGCGCGGAACTGCGCGGTCTTTTTCAGTTGATGATGCTGCATGCGGCTCACCACGCTGTCCAGTATATCCAGTGCGTTAAAGAGATACGGCCCCTTGTTGAGCATCACGCACTCGGCGCGCTCAGCCATCGCGGCATCGGTGATCTCGGCGCGCGACGGGATGTCCTGTTTGACCATGCTCTCCAGCACCTGCGTCGCCCAGATCACCGGCACATGCGCCGCTTCGCAAAGCCACAGGATCTCTTCCTGGATCTCCGCGAGCCGGTCGTAGCCGATCTCCACCGCGAGGTCGCCGCGCGCGATCATCACGCCGAACGGATGCCGCCCGGCGCCGTGAGCGATGATCTCCGGCAGGTTTCTTACTCCGGCGGGCGTTTCGATCTTGGCGACGATGCCCATGTCCAGTTTACCGCGCGCCTGCAGTTCGGTGCTCAGTTTATCCATGTCCTCCGCGCTTTGCACGAAGGAAAGCCCGACGATATCGGCGATCTCCACGGCGCAATCCAGCGCGTTCAGGTCGTCGTCATTCAGGATCGGCAGCACGATCCTGCTGTCGGGGAAATTGAGCCCTTTCTCCGCACCGATGATCTCGCCCTGCTGGCGCGCACGCGTGATGCGCAGCCATGCGCCCTGCTTGTCCAGCTTTTCGATGAACGCGCCGATGCGCCCATCGTCGATCCACACCTTGTGTCCGACCTTGAGAAAATCGAACACCCCGGGCTCGCTGCACGCGATGTGCGCCGCCCTGACCACCTTGCCGGCGGCATCGCGCTTTTCCGGCTTGCCCGCGTTGTCCTCGCGCGTCAACAGCAACAGGTCATCCTGGAACACGCGTATCTTCGCCGCCTGCGGGATGAAATCACCGCTCGCTGCAGCGGCAGCGGCGCCCTTGTTGCGTTTGGATTGATGCTGCAAGGTCGTGCCGATGCCGATATACGCGCCCGCCTCGCAGACAGCCAGCACTTCGATGGGCGACAGCCGCTGCGCAACCCGCAGGCGGCGCTCGCGCTTGCGCAGATCCTCGAACAGGATGCTGTCGCCCGCCTTGACTCTGTCCAGCCACGCGGCAGGAACGCTCAAACGCGCCGGGACGCGCTGGCCGATCTTGTTGACCGCCGCACCGCAGCCGGGTGCGCCGGACGCATCGAGGATCACCTGGCCGGGCTGCACCATCCGTCCGCGTTCGTCGCGTTTGACCCCGAGGTGCAGCACGGCCGGACCGGTAGTCATGAATGCCGTGCGCATCTTGGGCCCGGCCAGGTCCATCAGGATCTTGCACGGCCGCCCGGTTTCCTGTCCCGCGCGGCGCACATGCGCGGCCATGCTGCGCCACGCCGCATCGTTATCGTGGGCGCAGTTGATGCGCGCGCAATCCATGCCGCGCACCAGCAGGTCGCGCACATACAGGTATTCCGCGGCTGCCTCGCTCGGCAGCGTCACCATGAAGCGCGTCCAGCGTTTCTGCGGCGCATCGCCCAGCAACAGGCTGGTGTGCCGTTTCAACAATGCCTGGTCGCGCCCGATGGCGCGCGCCGAATCGGGAATATGCCGCGCCGGGGACACATCGCCGACCATGTGCTGCAGCACATGGATCACCGAATCCAGCGTCAGCAGAACATGCGCCTCGCAACGCCCCAACGATGACAGACCGAGCGCGGCGAGCTGTTGCTGCAAGGCGCGCAGGTCATGGCGGCGCAGGCCGACATACGCGGCCAGATTGGTCGCGCTGGGAATGAAGGTGCGGTTTTTCAGATGCGGTCGCCACTTGCGCAGCAAGTCCTGCTGGGTTTCTTCCACCGCGGCGCGCAGCGTCTGCACCTCTTCCAGCAGTTCCTGCAAATCGAATGTCGCTCTTGTGTAAGCCATATCTATGCCTCTCGCAACCAAGTATCGCCTTGTATATCCCGAAACGCTACTCTCTGTGCATCCGCCGCTGCTTTCTGGCGCGCCACTTCCATATTACAGCCACGCGCCACGCCACGCGCACTGCGAAATATCCAGCGATCGCCAAGCCAAAGGCGAGCAGCGGCAAACCGATCAGGAACGGTTTGCCGAGCATCGTCAGCCAGCCCCACAACTCGCTTAGCCAGTCATGCCAATGCAGTTCAGAAAATGACAGTTGCGCTATCGGCGCACCGTTGTGCGTGCCGCTCACCCATGCGCCGATCTCATAGGCCAGTACATACAGCGGCACGATGGTCAACGGGTTGGTATAAAGCGTGGTGAATGCCGCCACCGGCAAGTTGACACGCAACAGCACCGCCAGCAGTGCGGCGGAAATCATCTGCAACGGCCCGGGGATCAGGCCGCAAAACAGGCCGATCGCCACCCCGCCTGCCACCGAACGGCGATGCAGATGCCACAGGTTGGGATGATGCAACAATCCGCCGAACGGCTTGAGCCAGCGATGGCTTTTCACCGTTTCGTGGTGCGGCAGGAAGCGACGGAAGAATTTGCGCATGGCTTCATTCTACCAGCCGCTCCGGCTGCATAATTCCATAAAAGCGGTTGCCTCGTTAAATGTGGAATAATACGCAGACCATCCGCCTCATCTATAGCCCAACATGCTTTCCACCTCACTGAAACGCTACGCTTACCTTTCCATTGCCGCCGCGCTCTCCACCATCCTGCTCAAGGGCGTGGCCTGGTGGCTGACCGGTTCGGTCGGGTTGCTGTCCGATGCGCTCGAATCCTTCGTCAACCTGGCCGGGGCGCTGATGGCGCTGGCGATGCTGTCGCTGGCGGAAAGGCCGGCGGACGACACCCATGCGCACGGGCACGGCAAGGCGGAGTATTTCTCCAGCGCCTTCGAAGGGTTTCTCATCCTGGTCGCCGCCGCCAGCATCGGCTATGCGGCGGCGGATCGCCTGTTCCATCCGCAGGCGCTCGAGTCGGTCGGCATCGGCTTGGTCGTCTCGGTGGCGGCTTCGCTGATCAATCTCGCGACCGCGCGCATCCTGATGAAGGTGGGGCGCCAGCACAACTCCATCACCCTGGAAGCGGATGCCCACCACCTGCTGACCGACGTGTGGACTTCGGCGGGCGTGATTCTCGGCGTCGGACTGGTCTGGCTGACCGGCTGGCTCTGGCTCGACCCGGTGATTGCGCTCCTGGTGGCGGCGAACATCGTCTGGACCGGCTGGCAATTGCTGCACCGCTCCGCTTCGGGTCTGATGGACGAGTCGATTCCCGAGGAACAGATCAAGGCGGTTGAAGCCGTGCTGGAAGACTACCGCCGGCAGGGGCTGGATTTCCATGCCCTGCGTACCCGGCAGGCCGGCATGCGCGCCTTCGTCACATTGCATGTGCTGGTGCCCGGCGCCTGGACGGTGCAGCAGGGCCACGACTGGCTGGAAAGGATAGAGACCGATATCATCCATGCAGTACCCCGCGCCCATGTGACCACTCATCTCGAACCCAAGGAAGACCCCGTATCCCTGTTCGATCAGAATCTGGACCGCATCGCCTGAAAGAATTCTGGCTATTGATCCAGCCAGCAAACAGCATCACCGTCATACCGGCGAAGGCCGGTATCCAGTTGTTTAATAAATCCCCACGAAGTGGGGCGACTTCATGTTTTTGTCCGCTTCGCGGCCTATCTTTTATTGCTGGATACCGGACTTCGCCGGTATGACGGCCTAATGGATTATTTGGGTTTATTTGCCGGACCGATAATTTAGCGCATGGTCATCTTCGCCATCTTCTTCGCGCTGGGCGTGTGGCTGCTGCAACAGCAGGCTGCTTTGCCTGATCTTGCGTGGGCGTGGCTGCTACTCGGCTTTCCGCTACTCTATCCCCTCTCCCGCTGGCGGGAGAGGGGCATTGAAAGAGAGCGCAGCTTTCGGTATTTCATCATTCGTTCCCTCCGCTTCTTACTGCTCGCTGCCCTGGCCTGCGGGGCGGGTTTCTATCACGCCGCATGGCAGGCCGAACAGCGCCTTGCCGTGAACCTTGCGGATGAATGGCAGGGGCGCGACATCGAGGCGGTCGGCGTGGTTGCGGAACTGCCGCGCCATTACGAGCGCGGCTTGCGCTTCAATTTCGATGTGGAACAGACCGTCACGCGGGTGCCCGGACAAAAGTTTTTCGTACCGCAAGCCAGCGTGCCGCAGCACATCTATCTCAGCACCTACTTCGACGACAAGGCAGAACCGCTAGCGCTCAAGGCCGGGGAACGCTGGCAACTCACATTGCGCCTCAAGCAGCCGCACGGCACGGCAAACCCGCACGGCTTTGATTTCGAAGCATGGGCACTGGAGCGCAACATCCGCGCCATAGGTTATGTGCACAACTCCGAAAAACTTTTGGCCGGGCACCCGAAGGGCGATAACCGGCGCATCGACGAGCTGGCAGACGGTTTCGGCTACCGCATCGAGACCTGGCGCGAGGCGGTGCGCGACAAGTTCGATGCCACGCTCGGCGGCGCGCCTTATGCCGGTGTATTGAGCGCGCTGGCGATCGGCGACCAGAGCAGTATCCCGCCGCCGCAGTGGCAGATCTTCACGCGCACCGGCGTAAATCACCTGATGAGCATTTCCGGCCTGCATATCACCATGCTCGCCAGCCTTGCCTTTGCCATCGCCTACTGGCTGTGGCGGCGCAGTGCTCGCCTGACGCTACGCCTGCCCGCACGCAAGGCCGCCGCACTGGCCGCGTTGCTGACGGCCCTCGGCTATGCACTGCTGTCCGGCTTCGCCGTACCCGCGCAACGCACCGTGTACATGGTCGGTGCGGTCGCCGCCGCCTTGTGGCTGAACCGCAATTTTTCGCCCGGGCAAATCCTGAGCATCGCGCTGCTCGGCGTATTGATCCCCGACCCGTGGGCGGTGATCTCGGCGGGCTTCTGGCTGTCGTTCGGCGCGGTGGCACTCATCCTGTATGTCACGGCACAGCGCATCGGCTCCAGTCACTGGTTGAGGGAATACGCCAACGTGCAATGGGCGATGGCTATCGGCCTGACACCGCTGCTGCTCGGGCTGTTCCAGCAAGTCTCGCTGGTCTCGCCGCTCGCCAACGCCATCGCGATTCCGCTGGTGAGCCTGGTCGTCGTGCCGCTCGCCCTGCTCGGCGCGGCATTGCCGCCCGATTTCAGCTATGGGGGTGCGCCGCTGTGGCTGGCGCATATCGCGATGGATGGCGCGATGCATTTCCTCGAATGGCTGAACGCCTTGCCGCAAGCGGTGTGGACACAGCACGCGCCGCCCGCCTGGAGCATCGCCGCCGCGATGCTGGGCGTGTTGTGGATCCTGCTGCCGCGCGGCTTCCCGGCACGCTGGCTGGGCTTACTGTTGCTGCTGCCGATGTTCCTGAACAAACCGGAACCTCCCGCGCAAGCCGCGTTGCGCCTGATCGTTTTCGATGTCGGACAGGGTCTGGCCGTCGCCGCACAGACCCGGCAGCACGCGCTGCTCTATGACACCGGTCCGGATTTTTCCGGCGAGGCCGACAGCGGCAACCGCATCCTGGCCCCCACGTTGCGCGCGCTCGGCATCGCCGAGCTGGACGGTCTGATCCTCAGCCACGACGACACCGATCACACCGGCGGTACCGCCTCGCTCATGCAGGCCATGCCGGCCGGCTGGATCATGTCTTCGCTGCCTGACGCGCATCCGCTGCTGCAACAGGTACCCCTCTCCCCCAGCCCCTCTCCCGCAAGCGGGAGAGGGGAGTCAAGGCGCTGTCACGATGGCGAAAGCTGGAACTGGGACGGCGTGCAGTTCGAGATATTGCATCCCGCACGCAGCGATGGCACCAATACCACTAGGCCGCACGACAACGACCAGAGCTGCGTGCTGCGCATCAGCGTCGGCAAACACAGCGTATTGCTGGCGGGGGACATCGAGAAGAATTCCGAAATACGCCTGCTCAGGCAGCACGCCGATAAACTATCCACCAGCCTGCTGGTCGTGCCGCATCACGGCAGCAAGAGTTCATCGGGCTACGAATTCGTCTCCGCCACACTGCCGGACTATGCGGTGTTCACCGCCGGCTACCGCAACCGTTTCGGCCATCCTAGGGAAGAAGTGCTGCAACGCTACGCCGACAGCGGTGCGGAACTGTTGCGCTCGGACGAGGACGGCGCAATCCTGGTCGAAATGGACGCGCAGGACATCCAGGTGGAGCGCTACCGCAAGACGCATCGCCGCTACTGGACGCACGACAATACAGTTTTGCGCTGACATGGTATTGAGCCTATACTGAAAACAATCGTACCGGCGCGGTGGATTGTCAGGCGGGAGGTGCTGTTTTATCCGTATTCATCCGTGCAAATCCCTGGCTAACTGATGCTGGGTTGATGGAAAGGTAGCGGCGATGACGATCAGGAAGATTTCCATTCTGGGCGGTTATGGCAGGGCCGGAAACCGGGATCCGGTCGACCGGGTCGATCTTGCCATGGGCGATGTGCTCAGCATCGTCGGCCCGACCGGCTCCGGCAAGACCGCCCTGATCAACGACATCGGCCTGTTCGCCAGCGAAAATACGCCGTCCAGAAGGCGCGTTCTGATCAATGACACGGTCCCTTCCACTGAATTCCTGGATGACCCCTCCAAGAATCCGATTGCGCTGATCACGCAGCACACCAGCTTTCTTTCCGACCTGCCGGTCCATAGATTCCTCGATATTCACGCGCGCATCAGGCACAGCGGTCGTACCGGAACGGTGGTCGATGATACCCTCGAATTTGCCAACCAGTTGACCGGCGAACCGATCATTGTCGACAGCGCGATGACCGAGCTTTCCGGCGGCCAGAGTCGTGCGCTGCTGATCGCGGATGCCGTGATCATCGGGAACTCCCCGATCATCCTGCTGGATGAGATCGAAAACGCCGGCATCGACCGCACCAAGGCGCTCGAACTGCTGCGCAAATACGAAAAGATCTTCATCTTCGTCACCCACGACCCGCACATCGCGCTGCTCTCGAACTACCGCATCGTGATGAAGGGCGGCGCGATGCAGGATGTCATCACCACCGGCGCCGAAGAGAAGCGGGTCGCCGGAAAAATCGACCAGATGGGCAAGGTCATGGACGATCTGCGCGACAAGATTCGCGGCGGGGAGCTGCTGATCGAAGAGGAACTCCGGGTGATCATGGAGCTTGCGAACCTGAAATCGATATAAGCTAGGGAACCTCTGATTAAGTCCGTTCGTGGTGATAACCAGCGACTTGGCTGACGTTTTTTGGCAGCCTAGTCGAATGGCTATAACCAATGACTAGGCTGTCGTCGTTGGACAGCCTAGTCAGATGGCTAGTTGTTTCACCAGTAGTTTCATCAGTATTTTCCGTTCTCACCCCTCGATACACCGCGTTGGCGCGGCACTCGGGGCGGACGGGAAATGTATCGAACCACAGTTTTGGACTTAATCAGAGGTTCCCTAGAGGATAATATAAGGATGTCCGATATGAGGAGCGGGGAATGAAACTCATCATGTGTGCCGGGCCGCCCACCAGCGGCAAGACGATGGTGCTGCGCCAGGTGACCCGAAGGCTGCTGGCAAAGGGGTGCCGGATCGCCTACCTCAAGATCGACGTGCAGTTCGCGGACGAGGACGATCTGTTCAAAACCGAATTCGGCATTCCGGCACGCAAGGTATATTCCGGCGAACTGTGTCCGGACCATGCGGGGGTGCTGGTGCTGGGCGACGCGGTGAAATGGGCTATCAAGGAAGGGGTGGATACGCTGTTCGTGGAAACTGCCGGGCTGTGTCTGCGCTGCGCGCCGTATATCGAAGGGTCGCTCGGCATCGTGGTGCTGGAGGCGACCAGCGGCATGAACCTGCCGCGCAAGATCGGCGCGATGCTGACGCTGGCGGATATCGCGGTGGTCACCAAGATCGATCTGGTCTCCCAGGCGGAGAAGGAAGTGTTCCGCGCCAATATCATCGATGCGGCCGGCATCGATGTGCTGGAAACCGACGCGTTGCACGGTATCGGCATCGACCGCATCGCCGCGAGGGTCGAACGGGCGCAGGAGGTTGTGGAACCGATGATACTCAGGGGCAGCCCCCCGATGGCGGTATGCACTATCTGCGCCGGGAAAAGACAGATCGGCTCGGAACACCATTTCGGCGTGCTGCGCACGCTGGATTCGGACTTGTTTTACCGGGGGCAGTGATGGCGGAGAGTGTGCACGAAATCCTGGAAAGGCTCCCCGGCAAGGACTGCGGGCAATGCGGTTTCAAGACCTGCGCGGGCCTGGCCGAATTCGCCGCCATCCATCCGGATGCGCTCAAACGCTGCATCTACCTTGGCCAGCCGGCCGCCATGCCGGCCGCCATGCCGGCCACCCTGCTCCCTGCGGACGAGGACATCACCTGGAAGGACATGCTGGGCAGGGAGTACGACTTCGTGCTGGAGCCATTCCCCGAGGATCCCGGACCGCGCGAGACCATCGTGCCGCTCAACCCGCTGAACGTCGAGCGGCTCGCCGTCAGGAAGGGCGATGTGCTGTACGGGCGCCCGGTGATGACCGGCTGCCCCGTGACGCATGTCGGGGTGGTGGTGGAAGATCCTGACTACCTGAACGGCGTCATCGTCTGGTGCATCGTCGGCCCGATGGCGGCGCGGGAGCGAGGCCGGGAGATCGGCCACTACCATATCATCGCCTACGAGGGGATCGTCAGGCATGCGCGCCGGGAGCTGCAGATCGGCCAGCGCTATTTTTTCTTTCCGCGCATGTGCATGCTGCAGTCGCGCCACTCGGGCCTGGTCAATGCGCTTGCCAAACGGGAGAACGGCATGCGGGTGCGGGTGGAAGGAATATGGATCGCCTAGCAGGCTATGAAAAACTACTGCGGTAGCCATCTGCGGCGTTGCGCGGTACTCGAAATCCTCATGTACTATTTGTACATTCCGGTTTCTGCGTTCCGTGCGCCTTGCATCTGGCTATCCTCGCTACGTTTTTCAACAGCCTGCCAGCGCGCCGCCGTGGCTTCTCCATCTTCCCAGCACATCAACCTGCGCATGGATTAACCGCCTGCCGAGGGTCTCAACGCGGGCCTTGTTTCACGCCTGCCGATGGTCACCAAGTCCAGAATCAGCAGCGCATAGCCCGCCGCGAACATCCCGCCGAAAATCATCCGCCAGAACATGCCCTGCTGGAACCACGGATGCGACTGCGCCGCGAAGTAGCCGGCCCAGCTGGAGCCTTCGATCGCGCGTTCGATCTGGGATTGCTCATAACCGGCAACCAGCAGACCCATGGTCATGCCGACCATGCCGAGGTTCAGCAGCACCATGGACCATTTCCACTTCCAGCCGCCGATCAGGCCGCCGCTCATCCAGACATTGCCGCGCCATTTCTGCAGGGCGATGTAGAAGAACGCGATATTGATGGTGGCGTAGGCGCCGAAAAATGCCAGATGGCCATGCGAGGCCGACCACTGTGTACCATGGGTGAACAGATTGATCTGCGGCAGGGTATGCATGAAGCCCCACACGCCGGCACCGAAGAAATTGCCGAAGGCATGGGCGATCAGCCAGCCCATCGCGGGGTGGTTGATGCTGCGCATGTGCTTTACCCCGGAATCAAACACCGCATGTACCACCATAGCGACCAGCGGAACCGGTTCCAGCGCCGAGAAGAAGCCGCCGATGGTCAGCCAGTATTCCGGCGTGCCGATCCAGAAGTAATGGTGCCCCAGGCCGAGGATGCCGGAGCCGAACATCAGCGCCACTTCGATATACAGCCAGGTCTCCACGATCTTGCGGCGCGCCCCCAGCACGGTCATCAGTCCGTAGGCCATGAGGCCGCCCACCAGCACTTCCCAGGTCGCTTCCACCCACAGGTGGATCACCCACCACCACCAGTATTGATCCACGGAAATATTGGTGGTGTAGAACATGCCCGCCATATAGATGCCGAACAGGGCGATCAGATCCAGCACCAGTACACCGCCGATACCGGTCCATTTCCCTTTGCTGAAAGTGGCGGCCGCATTGAAGAAAAATACCAGCAGGCAAACCACAATGCCGATATCCGCCCAGCGCGGGGCTTCGATATACTCGCGACCTTCGGTGATCAGCCAGATCGTGCTCTGCTCACCCGGCCCCACCTGCACCAGCAGGTAAACCGCCACCACCACGGCCACCGCCAGGGTAAATATCCAGAAGACCAGGTTCCCCAGCTTCAGCCCGACCACCGGAATGCCGGACTCGTCCTCCAGCAGCCAATAGACCGATCCGATAAAGCCGAACAGCATCCACACCACCATCGCATTGATGTGCACCATGCGGTTGATCGAAAAATCCAGCACGCCGTAAAGGAAATCCGGTATCAGGTATTGCAGTCCGGCCAGCAGGCCGAACGCGATCTGGGCGCCGAACAGGATCGCAGCAACGGAAAAATACTTCACTGCCAGCTTCTGGCCGCCATTCAGGTTGGTACTATCGATAGTCCCGAGCGCAGTCATGTCAATTCCCCTGGTCAAGTGGTTTGAAGTTGTACGGGAAGCCATTGGTATCGATGCTGGACATCCACTTCAGGAACGCCACTATCGCGTGCGCCTCTTCATCGGTCACCCCCAGCTTTGGCATGCGCCTGCCCAGGCTGTTATGCACCTTGTCGGAAGGATCCTTGATGAACTCGACCATCAGTTCCTCGCGCACCTCCCGCGAACCCCAGAACGGGTCCAGCCATGCCTTGGTCAGATCGGGTGCGTAATACGCGCCATTGCCCAACAGCGTGTGGCAGGACATGCAGTTTTTTGCCTGCATGGTCAGCTTGCCTTTCCCCACCAGCGCCTCCGCTTCCTGCTCGGTGAGCTTCCTGCCGAACAGCGGTTCCTCGGCGCCGATAACCGGCGCCTGCACATGGCGCTTCTCGTCGAACCGGTATTCGATGCGATGGTTGATCGCCGAGTAGGCCGGCACCCGTTTGGTGCCCGCCGTGATTTGCGACATGCTGTCTAAGGTCAGAAAAACAAGCACCACAAACGAGCCGGCCGTCACCCAGATGGCGGTTTTCCGCCAAAAGGTCCCGGACGCCCACCAGATGTCGGTAATCATGACGTTTTCTCCTTGCAGGGTCGTTGAAAAGTTTCCGCAGCGCTGCCATCCAAAAGCGTGGACGGCTGATGGCCGTCAGAACCGTCGTTGTGCGCTGCCGCATGGGTATGCACGCACAAATGCCAGACAGCATGCGGCGCGGCCAGATAACCCGCCAGCATCAGCATCACGACGGACATCCAGAACAGGCTGCCGAACAGGTTCGCTACTGTGGCCAACAGGATGACCGAAGCGAACAATACGGCATAAGCCGCATAGGCCAGCGGCATCAGGCGCGGTACATTTCTTATCCGGGAATAGGCAAAAAGCAGAGCGTACAACGCTCCAAACAGGATGACGGCAGCGGCTGAAAAAAAGGTCGCGAAGAAATCAGCCATCTTTACGGGTTCAATCATCGACTTCCCCCACTTGAATTTGTGGCAGAAATTATAGCCCGGCAGTCGCCGGATGACCCATCCGCTATAATCCGCAGCGCACCGTCACTATACTCGTCCGCCGACATGCCTGCCATCCACCTGTTGCCCGACCTGCTCATCAATCAAATCGCCGCCGGCGAGGTGATCGAGCGCCCTGCCGCGGCGCTCAAGGAACTGCTGGAGAACAGCCTCGACGCGGGTGCGACCGACATCGCGGTGCAACTGGAAGGCGGCGGCATCAAATTATTACGCGTGCGCGACAACGGCAGAGGCATCGCCAAGGACGAGCTTCCGCTGGCGCTGATGCGCCACGCCACCAGCAAGATCGCCTCGCTGAATGACCTGCAGAAGGTCGCCAGCATGGGCTTTCGCGGCGAGGCGCTGGCCAGCATGGCGGCTGTGGCGCATCTGACCCTGATTAGCCGCACCGCGCATGAGACGCACGGCTGGAAGGTCGATGCGATCAACGGGCTCGTCGGCGAACCCGCGCCGGCCAGCCACACACCAGGCACCACCGTGGAACTGCGCGAGTTGTATTTCAATACGCCGGCGCGGCGCAAGTTCCTGAAATCCGAAGCCACCGAATTCGCCTGGTGCGAGGAGGCCTTCAAGCGCATCGCCCTGTCGCGCCCCGATGTCGCGTTCTCGCTGCAACACAACGGCAAGACCATCTGGCAATTGCCCGCAACCCCTCCCGGCCTCCCCTTGTACGAGCATCCGCTACACGGATTGCCTGCTTACCCCACTTCAGGGGAGGAGACAGGAGTGAGGGCAGGCGCACTGAATCGCATCTCCGCGATCCTCGGCGAGGAATTCGGCCATGCCGCCGTGGGAGTGGAACGCCAGGCGGCAAACCTGTCACTGAAGGGGCTGGCCGCGCTGCCCGCCTATTCGCACAGTTCGCGCGATGCGCAATATTTCTTCGTCAATGGCCGCTTCGTGCGCGACAAGGTCGCCAGCCATGCGCTAAGGCAGGCCTACCAGGACATCCTGCACCATCAGCGCCATCCGGCCTTCGTGCTGTTCCTCGACCTGCCGCCGGAACAGGTGGATGTGAACGTGCATCCGGCCAAGAGCGAGGTGCGCTTCCGCGAGAGCCAGGGGATCCATCAATTCATTTTTCATACGCTGCAACAGGCGCTGAGTTCACCGATTGCGGGAACAGAAGTGAAGGAAACCTCAAAATCAGATTCGTCATTCCGGCGCAGGCCGGAACCCAGCGCTTTTAATCAACTGTATTCCGGCCTGCGCCGGAACGACGGCACACCCAGCTTTCAGCAACAAAACATGCCGCTGAGTGCCGCGCAACAGCAGGCGGCATATCGCCTGTGGGAAGTGCAAACGGAAAACGCAAACCCCTCCCAACCTCCCCTTGTCAGTGGAGGAGCTATCTTCCCCCCTGACAAGGGGGGATCGAGGGGGGTTGCTTTTCACGCTTCACAAGACGAACACCCCCTGGGCTTCGCCCTCGCGCAACTCTCCGGCATCTACATCCTCGCGCAAAACACCCAAGGCCTGATCGTTGTAGACATGCACGCCGCGCACGAACGCATCGTCTACGAAAGACTCAAGACCTCACTGGACACCGAACAGCTCGCCACCCAGCCGCTGCTGATCCCGGTAAGCTTCCACGCCAGCGCGCTCGAAGTCGCCACCGTCGATGCCGAACAAGATGCGCTCCATACACTGGGCTTCGACATCGCCCAGCTATCGCCCAACACGCTGGCGGTGCGCGCGATGCCGGTGATGCTCAAGCAATCCGAAGCGGAGGCCGCCGCGCGCGATGTGGTCGACGAACTGCGCGAATTCGGCGCAAGCCGTGTATTGACCGAACGCCGCAACGAGCTGCTTGCCACCCTCGCCTGCCACGGCGCTGTGCGCGCCAATCGCATCCTGAGCATCACCGAAATGAACGCACTGCTGCGCGAGATGGAACAGACCGAACGCTCCGGCCAGTGCAACCACGGCAGGCCGACCTGGTTCCAACTTTCGCTGGGCGATCTGGACAAGATGTTCATGCGCGGCAAATGAACCGCAGCTATAGCGTAGGGCGCAATAACCAACGGGCATTGCGCCGAATGAAATGGGGTTCGCAGGGATGGGCGACTTGTCGCCCAACTCGCAAAACATCCGGTGCAATGCGCTACGCTTATTGCACCCTACATGCTACGTGCCTTGTTTTTATCAGTGTTAATCCGCGTCCATCCGTGGCTAAATTTTCCCCGCGATGAATACACTGCCTCCCGCCATTTTCCTGATGGGCCCCACCGCGAGCGGCAAGACCAATGTCGCGGTGGAACTGGCGCAACGCCTGCCGGTGGAACTCATCAGCGTGGATTCTGCGCTGGTGTACCGCTGCATGGACATCGGCACTGCCAAGCCGGATGCCGCCACCCTCGCCCGCGCGCCGCACCACCTGATCGACATCATCGCTCCGACCGAGGCTTATTCCGCCGCCGCGTTCTGCCACGACGCGCTGCGCCTGATGGCGGACATCACCGCAAGGGGAAAGATCCCGCTGCTGGTCGGCGGTACCATGCTGTACTTCAAGGCGCTGCGCGAAGGACTCAGCGCATTGCCGGAGGCCGACCCCGAAGTGCGCGCCGCACTCGATGCCGAGATCGCGCAGCACGGCATAGCACAGCTGCATCGCCGGCTCGCCGAAGTGGATGCCGAGACCGCCGCGCGCCTGAAACCGGCCGACACGCAGCGCATCCAGCGCGCCATGGAGATCTACCGTCTTACCGGGCAACCGATGTCGGCGTTGCTCAGGCTGCAGACACGGCAGGAGCTGCCCTACCGCATCCTCCCCATCGCCCTTGTCCCATCGGATCGATCCGCATTACATGCGCGCATCGCCACGCGTTTCAAGGCCATGCTCGAACTCGGCCTGGTGGAAGAACTGAGCGCGCTGCGCGCAAAATATCCGCTGCACCCCGACCTGCCCTCGATGCGCTGCGTCGGCTACCGCCAGGCCTGGCAATATATCGAAGGCGAGATCAACGCGGCCGAGCTGCTCGACAAAGGCATCGCCGCCACGCGCCAGTTGGCGAAGCGCCAGCTCACCTGGTTGCGCTCCATGCCGGACAATCTCGAGCAGGATTGTCTTGCGCCCGAGCTTGCGCAGACGATATTCGATAAGATCGGGCAATCTGCCATAATGCGCAAGGCGCTGTAGCACGCCATTCCCAGTTCCTGCACCGCAATATGCTCTCTTGCCGCAGGGATGGATGCAGAACGCGCAAAGTAATGTATTGGCACGCTTAGGAGAGACATAATGGGACTGTTTGGGCAATTGTTTGGTCAAGATCGGGAGAAGGTTGTGCCCGAATTACTGCCAGCAATCGAACGTGCCGTCTCCGCAGTCGAACCCCGGCTCATGCAGACTAGTGGGTATCCCGGAAGTTACCGCAAACCCGTCAGCACCGCACTGGAATATTCCCGTAACCTCGCAGCCAGCATTCCCGGCCCGGTGGCGGTCAACCGGAAGTCCTATGCCAGGGATGCCCTTGTCCATGCCCTGTTCCCGTCTGTGGATTTCGTTGTGGAAGCGCTCTGCACCAGTTGCGCCTTGCAGGACTACCACCGCGAATTTCCCGCCACAGATGAGCTGTATGCGCTAATGGGCATGCGGCGTTACGAAAAGACCATGATGGGAATGGAGCTGTCCGGCGAGATGATACAGCGCGACGTGGTTCAGAAAGCGGTCTACTTCACCAGCCACACCATCGAAGATCCCGCGCCGAGCGAGGAGCAGGCCAGAGATAGCGCGGCATGGAGTTTTTTCGACTGCTTGGCACGCAAGGTGAAAAAGCGGATCGAGGCACGCAAGCAGGACAAGCAGTCACTGTTGCAGGAGAAGGATGTGCTGATGGCCCGTCTACGCAGCACAGATGCCGGGGGGCGGCCCGCCCTGGAAGAAGAGTTGTCCAGAATGATGGCTGCCCTCCAGACCACTACCCGCTCACTGGAATTGCACAACTACCTGGAAGATTTCGAAGCGGTACTGCTGAACCCCGGACAGCATCTCCGGCTGGACCGGGTACCGATAGTCCTGGACAGCATGGGCATCAGGCGTGAAAACGGCGATGCAGACCGGGAAGAGGCGGTAGTATTCAACGAGCTGATCGGGTTTGACCGCCGCAACTGGACAGTGGCCATGGTGCATTGCAGCAACATGCAAAGCGAATCGTTTTCCACAAGACTGGACAAGGCCTACCGCAGGCTTGCCATATAGTTATGGAAGCTGCCTTAAAAATTGCTGTGGAGAGCGTCTGATGGAACTACTAGCCATTCCACTAGGCTGCCAAAATACAGCAGCCAAGTGGCTGGTTATGCGGCGTTGTGCAGCACTCAAAACCCTCATGCACTTCCTGTGTACATTCCGGTTGCTGCGTTGACCAGCGACTTGGCTGGCGTTAACCAATGACTTGGTTGGCGTAGTTTGCCAACTTGGTCAGATGGCTATGCATAGCTTGTTGCCAGCTTAGTCGAATGGCCATGCAAAGCTCCGTGCACCCCTTCGACCCCGCTCAGGACAGGCCTGCATCCATCCCCACGAAATTTTAAGACAGCTTCATACAGGATCGCCCCCGGCTCTGGATATTTCAACGACCCCGCTATTATTCGGCAAATTGGTGTGTTAGCATTTGATAATACTCTAATACCTATGAGTTAGCCCACAGGTGCGCATGATGCACCCTGTTCGATTACATAACATCACAAGGAGACCAACCATGACCACCATCAATTTCAAGCGCGAAATCGCCGATACCGTCGACCATGCCATCGAACGCATCACCAAGGCGCTGGGCGCCGAGGGCTTCGGCATCCTCACGCGCATCGACATGCACAGCAAGATCAAGGATAAGACCGGCAAGGAGATCATCCCCACGGTGATCCTCGGCGCATGCAACCCGATGCTGGCATACGAGGCCTACACCGCGAACAGCGATGTGGCGAGCCTGCTGCCGTGCAACGCGGTAGTGCGCGAGGTCGCGCCGGGGCGGATTTCGCTGGAACTCGCCAAGCCGACCGCGATGATGCAGATCCTCGGCGATACCCGGCTCGCGGAACTGGCGCGCGAGGCTGATGCGAAGATCGAGCGGGCACTGGCCAACGCATAGACGGCTGACGGCGCTGCTCATTCTGCGGCATAATGCGCGCCATGATTTTTACAGCACGCTAACGTTCAATCCATGAAAATTGCCATCGCCGGTACCGGTTACGTAGGCCTTTCCAACGCCGTCCTGCTTGCCCAGCACAATGAAGTGGTTGCAATCGACATCGTCTCCGAAAAGGTCGAGATGCTCAACCGCAAGCAGTCACCCATCGAAGACGCCGAGATCGAGGATTACCTGAGGCACAAGGCGCTCAACTTCAGGGCCACCCTGGACAAGCGCGAAGCCTACAGCGGGGCGGACTATGTCATCATCGCGACCCCGACAGACTATGACCCGGAGACCAACTACTTCAACACCGGCTCGATCGAGTCGGTCATTCAGGATGTCCTGAGCATCAACCCGCAGGCCGTGATGGTCATCAAATCCACCATTCCGGTGGGATACACCGTCAAAACCCGAGCCAAATTCAATTGCGGCAATCTGATCTTCTCGCCGGAATTTTTGCGCGAAGGCCGTGCGCTGTATGACAACCTGCACCCCTCGCGTATCGTCGTCGGCGAACGCTCCAGGCGTGCCGAAGCCTTTGCTGCCCTGCTCCAGCAAGGTGCGATCAAGCGGGACATCCCCACGCTGTTTACCGACGCGACCGAGGCCGAGGCGATCAAGCTCTTCGCCAACACCTACCTTGCCATGCGCGTGGCCTACTTCAACGAACTCGACACTTATGCGGCCACCCACGGGCTCGATACGAAGCAGATCATCCAGGGAGTAAGCCTCGACCCGCGCATCGGAGATCACTACAACAACCCTTCATTTGGTTACGGCGGCTATTGCCTGCCCAAAGACACGAAACAAATGCTCGCCAACTACCAGGACGTCCCGCAGAACCTGATCCATGCCATCGTCGAGTCCAACACCACGCGCAAGGATTTCATCGCGGAAAGCATCGCCAAACGCAACCCGAGGATAGTCGGCATCCACCGTCTGGTCATGAAGAGCGGGTCTGACAACTTCCGCTCATCCAGCATCCAGGGCATCATGAAACGCATCAAGGCCAGGGGTATCGAGGTCATTGTTTATGAGCCTGCGCTCAAGGAGCCGGAGTTTTTCCGCTCCAGAGTGGTGAATGATCTGGCGCAATTCAAAAAAGAGTCCGATGTCATCGTTGCCAACCGCATCACTGACGACATCCGGGACGTGGCCGACAAGGTTTACAGTCGTGATTTGTTTGGCAAGGACTAGACAGACAAATGCGACGGTTGCCGCCTACGACCCGAGGCATGAAGGAAACGCAACACATATACAACGGACGCGGGAGTTAGGGTCAGGACGGATTCATCCGCCCATTTTCAATGCGGCTTGCTGAGATCGCACACGATGCCTTCATCCGCTTCCAGCATGATCATCACCTGCTCCGCCGGCATGCGCAGCAACTCGCCGATCTCCTTGAAATCATCCGGCAATGCGGCATCGTCCCAGCCGTTGGCGGAATGACGCGCCAGGTTGACCGCCAGGACCACATTGCGCACGCGCGGCTGGTTCGCGCAGGAATCGTCCATCAGGGTCGACAGCAATTGCGGCAGTCCCCATTGCGCCGCGAGTTCCCTTTGCAATTCGAGCAGCGTGAATCCCAGCAGCTGTTGCTGGACATCACGACTGCGCAGCGTTTTGTCCTTCTGCTGGATGCCGCGAATTTCCAGCATCGGTCCCGGGGCAAAACACCACATCAGGATTTCGGCGATGTCATGCAACAGCGCGGCAATGCGCACTTCCTCATAACGCAGGTCGCGCAGTTGCACCGCCCAGTCCCTGGCATATTCGGAGGCACGCAACGAGCGGTGCACGGCGCGCAGCGCGGCAGGAAGCGCCGCGATATGCGGTTTCAGCATATTCTCCACCACTGGCTCAGGCGGCACCTTGCTGAAGAAAGGTTCGATGCCCAGCATCAGCAATGCCTGCTCGACCTGGACGACTTCGGCGGTCTGTTTCTTGTGCTTGTGCTGCTGGAGATAGCGCAGCAACTTGACGGTCATGATGGGGTCGCGCGCGATGACCTCGGCGATTGAAGATGTATTCAGCATCCTGTCATCCTCACGCAGTGCGGACAGATCGCGTGCGGTCTGTTTCAGAACAGGCAGATCCGCACGAGTGAGTACCGCAACCCAATGCTCCAGCCTCCCGCTTTCCGGCATATCCCTCCCGATTTTTATTTTGCCGGCAAATATACTAGCAATTTGCGGGGTTGCACAGGCGGTTGTGTAGGAGCGGGCCATGCCCGCGAATGAAAAGAGCCATCGCACGCATGGCCCTCTCCTACAATGCCTCGGCCGCCACCGCCAGCTTGCCGACCCGCCCTTCCACTTCGCGCATCACCACTTCGTGGCGCGGCAACGCACCTGCATCCAGATTTTGCAGATATTGCCGCAGCGACACCAGTTCATAGCCCTGCGCCTGCCAGCCTCCCAGCAATTGCTCGAATATCGGCAGCAGCTTGCCCCCTTCCAGTTCGGCGTGCAAGGTAAAGACATGGCCGGTGGCTGGCGGTTTTTCGGTGAGCTGCAGGATGTGCTGCGCGATGTTGTCCGGCGTGATGCCGTCGCGGTTCAGCAGCTCGTCCAGTGTCGGCAGGGTGGTGGGCAGTTGCGGACAGGCGATGATCTCGGCCTGCCATGTCGGAATGAAGGGATGGGTGCCGCGCGTGTCGGAGCTGTAGTCGAATCCCATGCGCTGCGTCAGGCGCAATGCGTGGCGGTTCGTCTGCCAGCCGGCGGCGGCATGGGCATGCGGCGCTTCGCCGAAGATTTCCGTATAACGATCCACCGCGCGCTGCAGCTCGCACCGCGTCCACTCGGCATCCTTGCCCGTCACATGATCCTGCCAGCGGATATGGTCGTAGCAATGGATGCCGGTCTCGAAGCCCGCATCGCGCACGCCGCGCATGATGTCGGCGCACTTCCTGCCGATGTCTGGGCCGGGCAGCAAGGTGCCATACAGCAGGGTCTTGATGCCGTAGTGCTCCACCACCGAGGTGCGCGACACCTTGCCGATGAAACCGGGGCGGAATACGCGCTTGATGGCGCGCCCGGTGTGGTCCGGGCCGAGCGAGAAGAAAAAGGTGGCCTGTGCATTGTGGCGTTGCAGCGCTTCCACCAGACGCGGCACGCCTTCGCGCGTACCACGATAGGTGTCGACGTCAATTTTGAGGGCAAGTTGTCGGGTCATTATTTTTTTCGCCCCCTCTCCCTAACCCTCTCCCGCGAGGGGAGAGGGAACTTACCCCCTCCCCCTTGATGGGGGAGGGTCGGGGAAAGGGTGATATTTAATCCACCAGACCGCGCGCTTCCGCCACTTGGCCGCGATACGCATCGAAGATATTGCGCAGCGTGTCGGCCATGTTGACGGTCGGCTTCCAGTTCAGTTCTTCGCAGGTATTGGTGATCTTCGGCACGCGGTTCTGCACGTCCTGGTAGCCCTTGCCGTAATACGCCGCGGAGGTGGTCTCGACGATCTTCACCTTGGCGGCCGGATCGCGGTATTCGGCGTATTCTTTCGCCAGCTTGAGCATCATGTCGGCGAGGTCTCGGATCGCGTAGTTGTTGGATGGATTGCCAATGTTGTAGATCTTGCCGGTCGCCACGCCATCCTTGTTCTCGATGATCTTCATCAGCGCGGCGATGCCGTCGTCGATGTAGGTGAATGCGCGTTTCTGGTGACCGCCGTCCACCAGGCTGATGTTCTCGCCGCGCACGATATGCCCGAGGAACTGCGTGACCACGCGCGAGCTGCCTTCCTTCGGCGTGTGGATCGAATCCAGCCCGGCGCCGATCCAGTTGAACGGGCGGAACAGCGTGAAGTTCAGGCCTTCCATGCCGTAGCCCCAGATCACGCGATCCATGAGCTGCTTGGAGCAGGAATAGATCCAGCGCGGCTTGTTGATCGGGCCGCAGACCAGTTCGGAATTTTCCGGGTCGAATTCCTCGTCATGGCACATGCCGTACACTTCGGAGGTGGACGGGAACACCAGATGCTTGTTGTATTTCACCGCCGCGCGCACGATCGGCAGGTTGGCCTCGAAGTCCAGTTCGAATACGCGCAGCGGCTGCTTGACGTAGGTGGATGGCGTGGCGATCGCCACCAGCGGCAGGATCACGTCGCACTTGCGCACATGGTACTCGACCCATTCCTTGTTGATGGTGATGTCGCCTTCGAAGAAGTGGAAGCGCGGCTTGCCGATCAGGTCGGAGATGCGGTCTGCGCTCATGTCCATGCCGTACACTTCCCAGTCGGTGGTAGCGAGGATGCGGTTGGACAGGTGATGGCCGATGAAGCCGTTCACACCAAGGATCAATACTTTTTTCATTGCTGTTCCTTTGATAATTAAATTCACTCGTCACACCGGCGAAGGCCGTTGTCCAGTCTGTCATATACTGGATTCCGGCTTTCGCCGGAATGACAAAACCCTAACAGCGCTTATACAAATTCGATTTTCTCCGTACCATATTGCGCCGCGAACTCTGCCGCGCTCATCCCGATACCATCCAGTTCGAAGCACACCACGCGCAGCACCCCGCTGCCGCAAATCGCATACGCCTTGCCTTCCTTCGCATAAAAGGCGGGTTTCTCACCTGCAACAGTGCAAGCCGTCACCAGCGTTTGCAGAATACGCATCGGTCTGCCCAGCAACTGCGTGGTTGCGCCCGGATACGGCGGCGCGACGGCGCGCACCAGATTGTGGATGGCCTGCGATGACTGCGACCAGTCGATGACACCATCCTCCGCCTTGCGCCCGCCGAAATACGCACCCTTGTTCAAGTCCTGCTTCACCGCCTGCGCCTTGCCTGCCAGCAACGCGGGAAGTACGCCATGCAGCGCGATCTCCGCCGCCACCGTCACCTTCTGGAACACCTCCAAGGCAGTGTCATTCGGCAGGATCGGCACCGCCTGCTGCACCACGATATCGCCGTTGTCCGGCTTCTCGGTCATGTAATGCAATGTCGCGCCGGTTTCCGTCTCGCCGTGGATGATCGCCCAGTTCACCGGCACGCGGCCGCGGTATTTCGGCAGCAGCGAGCCGTGCATGTTCAGCGCGCCGCGTTTCGGGATGTCCAGCAACTCGCGCCTGAGCATCTCGCGGTAATAGAAGGAGAAGAAGAAATCCGGCTGCAACGCGCGGATCTGCCCGACCACTTCCGGCGTATTCGGGTTGTCCGGAGTGATCACCGGAATGCCGTGCAGCGCCGCCAGATCCGCCACGCTGTCGAACCAGATGGTCTCTTTCTGGCTGTCGCGGTGCGTGACCACCAGCGCGACCTCCACGCCGTGCGCGAGCAATACGCTTAGACATCGATAGCCTACGTTGTGATAAGCAAAAACGACTGCGCGACTCATACGGAAAGTGAACCCAAAACCCCTCCCAGCCTCCCCTTGACAGGGGAGGGGCATTGTTCTCCCCCTGAAGTGGGGCAAGCAGGCAATCCGCGCAGCGGATGCTCGCACAGGGGGGAGTTAGAGGGGGTTTTACTCATTCTTGACCATCCGAAAACAATGAGGGGTGCTCCTCGTCGAGCGGCTTGGCTTTTTTCTTCCGGGCTTCACCGGCAAAAGGATCCGGCTCCCCTGCAACCTTTGCCGCGCGCCTGCCCTTCCCCCTTCCCTCTTCTCCCTTCCCGCTGTTCTCTAAAACCGCCTCCACCAGATAGCGCGGCCGGTGGCGCACCTGCTGGTAGATGCGCCCGATGTATTCGCCCAGCAGGCCGATGCCGAACAGCGCGATGCCGATCAGGAAGAACATCAGCGCGAACAGCGTGAACAGCCCTTCCGCCTCGGGGCCGACCACCAGGCGGCGTATCGCGAGGAATACGAAGAACAGGCCGGAGAACACCGAGATCAGCATGCCCACCATCGAGAACCATTGCAGCGGCACCAGCGAGAAGCCGGTCATCAGGTCGAAATTCAGGCGGATCAGGCTGTACAGTGAATACTTCGATTCGCCCGCCGTGCGCTCCTCGTGCCCGACCACCACCTCGGCGGGGTTGCGCGCGAAGGTATAGGCCAGCGCCGGGATGAAGGTGCTCACTTCCTTGCAACTGTTGACCGCATCGACGATGTGGCGGTCGTAGGCGCGGAACATGCAGCCCTGGTCGGTCATCTTGATGCGCGTGATGCGTTCGCGCAGCCCGTTCATCGCGCGCGACGCGGCATGCCGCCACCAGCTGTCGCTGCGCTGCCGGCGGATCGATCCGACATAATCGTAGCCTTCGTCCATCTTCGCCAGCAGCAGGCCGGTGTCCTCCGGCGGGTTCTGCAGGTCGGCGTCCAGCGTCACCACACGCTGCCCACGGCTATGCTCGAAGCCGGCCATGATCGCCATGTGCTGGCCGAAGTTGCCGTTGAACAGGATCACCCGCGTCACATCGGGACGTTTCTGGAACTGTTCGCGCAGGATCGCAGCGGAGCGGTCGCGGCTGCCGTCGTTGATGAACACGACCTCATACGTGATGCCGAGCCTGTCCAATGCCGGATACAGCCGGTCGAACAGGGTCTGCAGGCCCTGCTCTTCGTTATAGACGGGGATGACAACGGAAAGTTGGGGATTGCTCATAAGGGCAGCATTTTACCGCATGGGGCGGAGTTTAGCGAAATCCGGAATATCGTAGGGTGCAATAAGCATGTCCTGAGCGCAGTCGAAGGGCGTAGCGCATTGCACCGGATGTTTAGTAGCAACCATACGGCGCAATGCCCGTTGGTTATTGCGCCCTACGCTGGCTTGCCAGCACTTCCCACATCGCCTCACAGGCCCGCTCCACATCCGCCTCGTTCATCGCGTAGAACATCGGCAGCGAGACGATCTGTTTGCCGACGCGCTCGGCGATCGGGAACATGCCTTCCCTGAAGCCCAGCGCGCGGTACAGCTTGAACAGGTGGATGGGCGCGTAGTGGTAGCCGACGCCGATGTTGTGCTCCTTCATCTGCGACATGAAGTCGGCGCGCGTGATGCGCTCCGGCAGCACGACCTGGAACAGGTGCCAGTTGGTCGACTCATAATCCTCTGGCGGCAGTTGCGCGCCGGTCTGCTTCTCGAAGTCTCTGCCGAGCGTCGCAAAATAATGTTTTGCCAGTTTGCGCCGCTGCGCGGTGATGGCGTCCAGTTGGGCGAATTGCCCCAGGCCGATCGCGGCGGCGACGTCGGTCATGTTGTACTTGCCGCCCAGCACGTCCACCTCGATGCCGTCCCAGCCGCTGCGCGTCACGCCCTGCAGGCGGTATTTTTCCGCGAGCTTCGCCTCGTCCTCGTTGTTCAGCACCAGGCAGCCGCCCTCGGAGGTAGTGATGTTCTTGTTGGCCTGGAAGCTGAACGAGACGAAGTCGCCGGACGAGCCGCCAAATGAACCAATGGGCTTGCCCCGCCAGCTCGAGCCGATGGCCTGCGCGGCATCCTCGATCACGCGCAGCTTGTATTTGTTGGCTATTGCATACAGCCGGTCCATGTCCACCGGCTTGCCCGCGAGATAGACCGGGATGATCGCTTTCGTACGCGGCGTGATCGCCGCCTCGACCTTGTCCAGGTCGATGTTGCGCGTGACCGGGTCGATGTCGGCGAACACCGGAACAGCACCCACTTCGAGGATCACGTTGGCGGTGGCCACCCAGGAGATCGGAGAGGTGATGACCTCGTCGCCCGGCCCGATGCCCGCGATGCGCAGCGCGATCTCCATGGTGCAGGTGCCGGAATTGAAGGTGCGCACCGGACGCCCACCGAAATAGGCGGACAACTGTTTCTCGAATTCCTGCACCTTCGGGCCGCTGGTGATCCAGCCGGAACGCAGCACCTCGGCGACTGCGGCGATGGTCGCTTCGTCTATGGTCGGACGGGAGAAAGGAAGGAAAGTGCCCATAAAAGTGTCTCGAAAAGTTTGTCATTCTGGCGCAAGCCGGAATCCAGCGGTTTTATTCAAAATGCCTTCAAGGTTTTGTCTCCGCGTTGCGGAGAAATATTTTCCGACTGGATTCCCGCCTGCGCGGGAATGTCAGTCAACGGTTAAGCCCGCGAAATGATGATCACACCCAGGATGATCACGCCCATGCCGACCAGCTTGGTCGGATTGAAGGCTTCGCCGAGCAGATACCAGGCCGCTACCGCATTCACCACATAAGCCATGGACAGCATCGGAAAAGCGATGCTGACCGGCACGCGCGACAGCGCGAGGATCCAGACGATCACGCTGAACGCATAACAGAACAGCGCGGTGACGATGTGCCACTCGGTGGCCAGCTTCAGACCGATAGGCAGGACGTTCTCCATGCTGAATTCAAAATGTCCGACGGCGTTGGTGCCTGCCTTCATCAGTATCTGCGCGGCAGCGTTAAGCATCACGCCGACGAAGATCAGGATAAAACTGACCAGGCTCATTTGAAACCTCTGAGAACCGTCGCGAGCAGGCCAATATGCAAGACGCCGCGCAACGAGCAACGAGACATGTCTGGTAGATAGACGAGGCGCGAGTGAGCACGCAACGCAGCATAACCAGCCACTTGGTTGCCGTTTTTTGGCGACCTAGTGGAATGGCTAGTGGTTCCATCAGATTGGCCGCGCAGCAGGTTATTCAGAGGTTTCATGGTTTCTTCACCACTATATGTTGCGCATCTTCAAAAATGATCTTCATCGCCAACCCTTGTTGTTGCAACTGCGCATAAGCATACACCGGCAAGATGGCCAATGCTTCGGGCTGTGAGGCCCAGACCCTGGCGAATTCCTCGATGGTGGGGATCCAGCGTCGCGGCTCCTGCTGGATGCCGTAGGCCATTTCATCCTGATACTGCACCAGCGTGAAGGTGCGCTTGAGATAGAACGGCAGCGTCTGTTCGTAGGTCAGCACCGAATAGAACGGCACATCCGCTTTTACCTCGGCGTGTATCGCCTCGGCGACATGTTTGGCGGAACGCTCGCGCGCCACGGTCTCATAACCGGACAGGCCGATCTGCACGGACAGCAGGGCGCCCAGCGCCAGCACCGCTACAGCAGCGGATTTTCTTTCGCGCCACAGCAGCCCCATCCCCGCCAGCAGGCCGGCCAGCGAGACCAGCGCAGCAGCAACCAGCCACGGGCCGTAATGCGGATACAGCTCGGCCTGGTTCGGCGTGTCGGCGAACTTGTCCACATTCAGCGCCAGCCCCAGCAACAGCAGCGCGACCGGGATCGCCGGGGCGACCTGCCAGAGCAGCACGCGCCCGCGCATTTCGGCGATGCGCTTGCCCATCAGCAACGCCAGCACCGGGAACATCGGCAGCAGGTAGGACGGCAGCTTGGAGCTGGAAATGGAGAAGAACACGTAGATGAACACCGCCCAGATCAGCAGGAAACGCTCGGTATTGAATACCCCCGCCGTTCGTCCTGAGCTTGTCGAAGGACATGAAAAGGCTTCGACAAGCTCAGCCCGAACGGAATTTATATCACTTCGCTTAGACCCGGGAAATTGTTTGTTACTGTTCCCTCTCCTGCTTCCGACAACAGTGCGCAGCATGGTATCGAACATCAGCACCGTCCACGGCAACGCCCCGGCCAGCAGGATCGGGATGAAGTAATACCAGGGCTGATAGCGCCCATGCACCCTGGTGGTGAAGCGCGTGTAGTGCTCGTAGATGAAGAAGCGCTCGAAGAATTCCGGGTTGGCTTTCATCACCAGCACGAACCACGGCACCGTGATGGCGAAAAATACCGCGAGGCCGGGCAGCCAATGCATGCGCTTCAGCACGCCGAAGTCGCGCTGTACCAGACAATAGATGAACAAGGCAGCGCCCGGCAGGATGATACCCATCAGGCCTTTACTCAGCACCGCCAAGGCCATGGCTGCCCAGGCGACCAGCATCCAGTTGCGCCGTTTCTTGACGTCAGCCTGCGCCTGCGCGAGCAGCAGGCCGAGGATGCCCAGTGTGATGAAGAACGTCACACCCATGTCCAGCGTGTTGATGTGCCCCATCAGCACGTACAGCAGGCTGCTGGACAGCAGCAGCGCGGCATAGCACGCCGCCTCGCGCCCGAACAGGCGCAACCCGGCGAACCACACCAGCAGGATGCCGGCAAAACCGGTCAGCCCGGTCCACAGCCGCGAGGTCCATTGGTGCTCGCCGAACAGCGTGTAGGCGGTGGCCGTCGCCCAGTATTGCAGCGGCGGTTTCTCGAAATACTTGAGTTCGTTGAGGCGCGGCGTCACCCAGTCGCCGCTCGCCACCATCTCGCGCGGAATCTCGGCGTAGCGCCCTTCGTCCGGCTTGACCAGCGTGCGGTATTCGAGGTTGGCGAACCAGATGACCGCAATGGCGGCAAGCAGCCACCCTACCTGCCTGATCGTGAGGGCGTTCATTATTTCCTATTGCCCCGTCCAGTTGCCGCGCACCTTGCGCGCCTCGCTGAACACCTCTTCGAGCTTCGCGGCATCGTACTGCTCCAGCGCCTGATAGAGGGCATACAGCTCGTCGGCGTAGCGATGCAGCTCGACCAGCAGCGCCTCGCGGTTCGCGAGGCAGATGTCGCGCCACATCTCCGGAGAGCTCGCGGCGATGCGCGTGAAGTCGCGGAAGCCGCTCGCGGCGAAGGACAGCAGCAGGTCGCGGTCGCCGCGCTGCGCGAGGTCGTGCACCAGCGCGAACGACAGCAGGTGCGGCAGATGGCTCACCGCCGCGAACACGGCGTCGTGCTGTTGCGGGGTCAGTTCGCTCACCACCGCGCCGCACAGTTGCCATGCGTGGCGTATGCGCGCCACCGACTCGGCACTGTTTTCCGGCAGAGGGGTCAGCACCACCTTCTTGCCGACATACAGATCGGCCAGTGCCGCGCCCGCCCCGCTCTTCTCCGCACCCGCGATGGGGTGCGCTGGGACGAACTGCGCGACCCTGCCGCCCAGGTTCGCGCGCGCCGCGGCGACCACGTCGCTCTTGGTGCTGCCGCCATCGGTGACCAGGGTGTGCGCGCCGAGATGCGGCGCGATAAGCGCCATCAGTTCCGCCATCTGCCCGACCGGGGTGGCCAGCAGTATCAGATCCGCGTTGCCGACTTCGGCGGCCGCATCCCGCCCGATGCGGTCGATGATGCCGAGCTGCCGGGCCTGTTGCAGCGTCGCCGCGCTGCGCCCGAAGCCGACCACCTCGCGCACCGCCCCTGCCTTGCGCAACGCCAGCGCGAACGAGCCGCCGATCAGGCCGACGCCGAAGATGACGATCTTTTTGAATTGCGGTTTGGACATCAAAGCCCTCTCCCCCTGCCCCTCTGATACCCCCCAGCCATTCGACTAAGCCGCCAGAAACTGTGGCCAAGTCGCTGGTTATCCCGCCACCGGGCGAGGGGATTTTGTAGGGTGGGTTAGCACAGCGTAACCCACCGGAATTTACATGATTCAATGGCGGGTTACGCGAAGAAACCGCTAACCCACCCTACATTTTCGATTACAGCGTGCGCCCGATCGCGTTGGCGATGCCGCCCAGCGTGCCCATCAGGTTCTTCAGTTCCTGCGGGGTCAGCGCTTGGTCGGCGTCGCACCATGCCTCGCAGGGATTCGGGTGCATCTCGACCAGCAAGGCGTCCGCGCCCGCGGCGATCGCCGCCTGCGACAGCGCCGGCACCATCCACGCCTTGCCGCCCGCATGCGAGGGGTCGACGATCACCGGCAGGTGGGTCTCCTTCTTCAGCACCGGGATCGCGGTCACGTCCAGCACGTTGCGGTAGGCGGTCTCGAAGGTGCGGATGCCGCGCTCGCAGAAGATGATGTTGTGGTTGCCGCCTGCCGCGATGTATTCCGCGGACATCAGCCATTCGGAGATGGTCGCCGACATGCCGCGCTTGAGGATCACCGGCTTGTTGATGCGCCCGACTTCCTTGAGCAGGTCGAAGTTCTGCATGTTGCGCGTGCCGATCTGGATCACGTCCACGTCGTATTCGAGGAAAAGGTCGATCTGGCGTGCGTCCATCAGCTCGGTGACGATGGGCAACTTGTAGGGGGCGGCCGCCTTGCGGAACATGTCCAGGCCCTCCTTGCCCTTGCCCTGGAAGGTATACGGGCTGGTGCGCGGCTTGAACGCGCCGCCGCGCATCATGCGGCAGCCTGCCTCGTGCACGTATCTGGCAGACAGGTCCATCTGCTCCTGCGTCTCCACCGAGCACGGCCCGGCGATCACCTGGATCTGCCTGCCGCCGAGCGGGATGCCGCCGATATCGATCACGGTGTTGGCGCGGTGCGATTCGCGCGACACGATCTTGTATTGCTTGGCGATGTGCATCGCCGATTCCACGCCGGGCAGCGAGGTGAACATCTCCTCGGTCAGCTGGCGTTCGTCGCCGATCGCGCCGATCACCGTGCGCTCGATGCCGCGCGAGATGTTCGCTTTCAAACCCGCCGTTTCCAGCCGCTTCACCACCGCGCCGATCTCGGCGTCGGTCACGTCCCTGCCCATTACGATGATCATTTCGATTCCTCTAACGCCTGTTGTAATACGGATAAAAATCTTTCGTTCTCGTTTTCCGTGCCGATGCTCACGCGCAGATGATCCGGCATGTCGTAGCCGGCGATCGGGCGCACGATCACGCCGAGTTCCAGCAGGCGGCGGTACATCCTTGTCCCGTCGCCGATCCTGAAGCTGACGAAGTTGCCGTACGACGGGATGTATTCCAGTCCCAGCCTGCGCAACCCCTGCGTGATCTGTTCCATGCCGCGCCGGTTCAGCTCGTTGGTGCGCCGCACGAAATCCTCGTCCTGCAACGCCGCCACGGCGGCGGCCTGCGCCACGCTGTTGACATTGAACGGCTGGCGCACGCGGTTCAGCATATCGGCCACCTGCGCATGGGCGAAGGCGTAGCCCACGCGCAGGCCGGCCAGGCCGTAGGCCTTGGAGAAGGTGCGCGAGACGATCAGGTTGGGGAATTCCTCCAGCCACGCCACCGAATCGTAGCGGTTCTCGTGCGGCAGGTATTCGTTGTATGCCTCGTCCAGCACCACCAGGATATTCGCCGGCAGCGCGCGCAGGAAATCCAGCAATGCCGCCGCGCTCAGGAAAGTGCCGGTCGGGTTGTTCGGGTTGGCGATGAACACCAGCTTGGCCTGCTGCGCCACGGCGGCTTGCAGCATCGCCTTCAGGTCGTGGCCGAAATTTATGGCGGGCACGCTGACGCCGGTCGCGCCCACCGCCTGCGTCGCCAGCGGATACACCGCAAAGGCATGGTCCGAATACACCGCCTTGTCGCCCACCGTGAGGAAAGCGCGCGCGGCCAGCTCCAGCATGTCGTTGGAGCCGTTACCCAGCACGATGCGCGCATGCTCGACACCGTAGCGTTTGAACAGCGCCTCCTTCAACTCGAAGCCGTTGCCGTCCGGGTACAGCGCGATGGTCTTGAGCGCTTCCTGCATCGCTTTCATGGCCAGCGGGCTGCAACCCAGCGGGTTCTCGTTCGACGCCAGCTTGACGATGCCGCTGATGCCCAGTTCGCGCTCGAGCTCGGAGATCGGCTTGCCGGGCTGGTAGGGCGCGATGGCGCGGATGTAAGGTGGTGCCAGTTCTGCGTAATTCATTTCAACTCAACAATCATTTGGTTACTACATAACTCTGCGAACCGCCAAGAACCGTAGCGAGCGGTTCGAGAGCAAGGCGCACGGAGCACAGCAGCCGAGGCATACCTGTAAGGTAGACGAGGGTGCGAGCACCGCGCAACGCTGCTATCGAATCGCGCAGTAGGTTATTGGCGGTTCTCATGCGGGCTTGCGCAATATCCAGTACGTCTCGCCGGGCCAGCCCGGGAACAGCGCGCCGAACCACAGGTTGAAGCGCAACCACCACTTGCAGTTCTCCAGGAAGAAGCCCTTCTTGCGCATGAAGAACGCGCCGCTCAGGAATTCCACCTCCAGGCCGTTCGCCGCCGCCATGTCGCGCACGCGCTTCGGCGAGAACACGCTGACATGCCCGTATTTCCTGGCGCCGGGGCGGATCTTGTCCTCGCGCGACTGCGCCAGGGAATCCGGCGTGGACGGGAAGCCGCCGATCAGCATGCCGCCCGGCTTGAGGTGCGGCACGATCTTCGCGATCAGATCTTCCGGCTTGAACAGGTGCTCCAGCACATGCAGCAGGATCATCGCGTCATACTGCCTGTCGAGCCTGAATTCGGCGCTCTCCAGGTCGACTTCGTAAAAATGGTCATAGCCGGCGCGTTCGAGAGTGTCGCGACGGATCAGCGCATCCACCGCATCCCAGCTGGCCAGCGGAACTTTCTCTCCGCCATGTTCGGCGGCCGCGTGCATGAAGCCTAGCATCTGCCCGACATCCACGCCGATCTCGCACACGTCCAGCGCCCCCTTGCGCGCCGCGTCTTCGCGCAGGAAGTGGTACATGAACCAGTAGCGCACCATGCGCACCGGATAGGCGGTGCGCTTCACTTCGGCAGGGATGCCGTAGTTTTCATCCTTCAGCGTCGGATTGTCCTTCAGGAACTCGATATCCCAGCACAGTTGCGGCATTGCCATGCATTTACTCCAGAACGGCCGCCTACACGGCAACCGGGTATGAACCCAAAATTTTCATGAACGCTGCGACCTGCTTGAGTCCGGCCAGTGCGGCAGCCACCTTGACATCATGCTGATGCCCCTCGATGTCCATGTAGAACACGTATTCCCACAATCCGGAACGCGCCGGGCGCGACTCGAACTTGGTCATGCTCACGCCATGCTTGGCCAGCGGCACCAGCAGGTCATGCACTGCGCCGGGGCGGTTCGCGGCGGACAGTACCAGCGAGGTCTTGTCGTTGCCGCTGGGCGCGACCTGCTGCTTGCCCAGCACCAGGAAGCGCGTGGTGTTCCTGGGGTCGTCCTCGATGTTTTCCACGCAGACGTTCAGGCCGAACAGCGCCGCCGCCTGACTGCCGGCGATGGCGGCGCTGTCCGGATTCTCCGCGGCCAGCCGCGCCGCCTCGGCGTTGCTGGAGACATGCACCAGCACGACATTCGGCAGATTCCTGTTCAGCCAGTTCTGGCACTGGCCGAATGACTGCGAATGCGAGTAGACGGTCCTGATCGCAGCCAGATCGCACTGCCGGGCAAGCAGGCACTGATGCACGGCCAGCATCACTTCGCCGCATATCTGCAGCGGACTGTGCATCAACATATCCAGCGTGCGCCCCACCGCGCCCTCGGTGGAATTCTCCACCGGGATCACGCCGTAGTGGGCCGCGCCGCTTTCCGTCGCATGGAACACCTCGTCGATGGTCGCACACGGCAACTGCTGGATGGCGCTGCCGAAACGCTTGCGCGCCGCCGCTTCGGTAAAGGTCCCCTCCGGCCCCAGGTAGGCCACCGTCAGCGGCGCTTCCAGTGCACGGCATTGCGACATCACTTCGGTGAACAACTGCGCCACGGCGGCATTGCTCAACGGCCCCTCGTTGCTGCCCTGCAGACGCCGCAATATCTGCGCCTCGCGCTCCGGGCGCAGCACCACGCCATCCTGCTTGAGGTGGCCGATCTGCTCCGCCAGGGCGGCGCGCCGATTGACGAGCTTCAGCAGCTCGTCATCCAGGTGATCGATCTGTGCGCGGAGCTGTTTTAATTTATCGCTCATGCCGTCCCAGCCCCAAGGTTAGCCATGCTGCCCGGCAAACTCATTCATGAATTCCATCAGTGCCTGCACGCCCGCCAGCGGCATGGCATTGTAGATCGAGGCGCGCATCCCGCCCACCGAACGGTGCCCCTTGAGTTGCAGCAGCCCGCGCGCGTCGGCCTGCTTCAGGAATTCGCCGTCCAGTCCTGAGCCTGTCGAAGCCTGTCCTGAGCTTATCGAAGTGGGGGTGTCTTTCAGGGTAAAGGGCACATTCATGCGCGAACGGTCGCTCTTCGCCACCGGGCAATTGTAGAAGCCGCTGCTGGCGTCGATCGCGGCATACAGCAGGTCGGCCTTGGCGATATTGACCTTCTCCATCGCGGCGACGCCACCATTTCGCTTCAGCCACTGGAACACCAGCCCGGCGATGTATATGGCGTAGGTCGGCGGCGTGTTGTACATCGAGCCGTTGTCGGCATGGGTCTTGTAATCCAGCATGGTCGGCGTGTTCGCCGCCGCCTGGCCGAGCAGGTCGTCGCGCACGATGACCAGCGTCAGCCCGGCGGGGCCGATGTTCTTCTGCGCGCCGGCATAGATCAGGCCGAACCTGGATACGTCGATCGGGCGCGACAGGATGTTGGAGGACATGTCCGCTACCAGCGGCACGTCGCCGCTGTCGGGAATCCAGTTGAATTCCACGCCGCCGATGGTCTCATTGGGCGTGTAATGCAGATAGGCCGCGTCCGGATCGCATTTCCAGGTGTCGAACGCCGGGACATAAGTGCAGTTCCTGTCGGCATTGTCCGCCACGACATTGACCGCGCCAAACTTCTTCGCCTCGCCGATCGCCTTCTTCGACCATTCTCCGGTATTCGCATAGTCGGCAGAAGCCTTGCCGCACAACAGGTTCAACGGGATCATCGAGAATTGCAGATGTGCGCCGCCTTGCAGGAACAGCACCCTGTAGTTGGCCGGGATGCCCATCAGCTCGCGCAGGTCGGCTTCGGCCTGCGCATGGATGCCCGTGAATTCCTTGCCGCGATGCGACATTTCCATCACCGACATGCCGCTGCCGCGCCAGTCGAGCAATTCCGCCTGCGCCTGCAGCAGGACTTCTTTCGGCAATACAGCCGGCCCCGCGCTGAAGTTGTAGATAGTCATTTATGACAACTCAAATATTGATCAATCAGGATTGAGAGTTGAGCTCAAAGCACAGAGAGGATTTTCCTCGCTCCTCAATCCTGGCCTTCTTCTTCCGGCTCGGCGATGCGGCTCAGGCCGGCCAGTTTCTCGCCCTTCTCCACGTTCATCAGCGTAACGCCCTGCGTGGTGCGCCCCATCTCGCGGATCTCCTTGACGCGGGTGCGGATCAGCACGCCGCTGGTGCCGATCAGCATGATCTCGTCTTCCACATTCACCAGTGTCGCCGCAACCACCTTGCCGTTGCGCGCCGAAGTCTGGATCGCGATCATGCCTTGCGTGCCGCGTCCATGGCGGGTGTACTCGACGATCGGGCTGCGCTTGCCGTAACCATTCTCGGTCGCGGTCAGCACGCTTTGCTGCTCATCCTCGGCCACCAGCAGCGAGATCACCTGCTGCTTGGCGGCCAGCTTCATGCCGCGCACGCCGCGCGACGCGCGTCCGGTCGGACGCACATCCTCTTCATCGAAGCGCACTGCCTTGCCGCCGTTCGAGAATAGCATCACGTCATGCTTGCCGTCGGTCAGCGCGACGCCGATCAGATGATCGCCTTCATCCAGGTTAATGGCGATGATGCCGCGCTTCATCGGGCGCGAGAAATCGTTCAGCGGGGTCTTCTTCACCGTGCCGTTGGCGGTGGCGAAGAACACATATTTATCCTCGACGAACTCGCTCACCGGCAGCACCGCATTGATCTTCTCGCCCTCTTCCAGCGGCAGCAGGTTCACGATCGGCTTGCCGCGCGAGATGCGGCTGCCCTGCGGCACCTCATAGACCTTGAGCCAGTACACACGGCCGCGGTTGGAGAAGCACAGGATGTAATTGTGGGTATTCGCGATGAACAGGTTGTCGATGAAATCGTCTTCCTTGGTCGCCGTGGCCTGCTTGCCGCGCCCGCCGCGTTTCTGCGCGCGGTATTCGTCGAGGCGCTGCGCCTTCATGTAGCCGCCGTGCGACAGCGTGACGACCACGTCTTCCGGCGCGATCAGGTCTTCCATACTCATATCCTGGGTATGCGTGATGATCTCGCTGCGGCGCTTGTCGCCGAACTGCGCTTTCACCGCGGCCAACTCATCGCCGATGATCTGGGTGACACGTTCCGGCTTGGCGAGAATATCGAGCAGGTCGGCGATCTTGTCCATCACTTCGCGATATTCGCCGACGATCTTGTCCTGCTCCAGGCCGGTCAGGCGCTGCAGGCGCAATTCCAGGATCGCCTGCGCCTGCGCATCGGAAAGGTGATAGCCGCGCGCATTGCCTTTGCCCACCAAGCCGAACTCGGGTGCCAGCCCCTCGGGACGCGATGCGTCGCTGACGCGGCTGAGCATGTCTTCCACCAGCGACGAACGCCAGGCGTGCGCCATCAGTTCGCGCTTGGCATCGGCCGGCGTCGGCGCAGCCTTGATCAGGGCGATGATCTCATCCACATTGGACAAGGCCACCGCCAGGCCTTCGAGGATATGGCCGCGCTCGCGCGCCTTGCGCAATTCGAAGATGGTACGGCGCGTGACGACTTCGCGGCGATGGCGCAGGAACGCGTCGATCACCTGCTTGAGGTTGAGCAGTTTGGGCTGGCCGTCGATGATGGCGACCATGTTGATGCCGAAGCTGTCCTGCAGCTGGGTATCTTTGTACAGTTTATTGAGGATCACGTCGGCATTCTCGCCGCGCTTCAACTCGATCACCGCACGCATGCCGGACTTGTCCGATTCGTCGCGGATCTCCGAAATGCCCTCCAGCCGTTTCTCACGCACCATCTCGCCGATCTTCATCAGCAGGTTGGCCTTGTTCACCTGGTACGGCAGCTCATCGATGATGATGGCCTGGCGCTCGCCCTTGCCGATGTCCTCGAAGTGGCAGCGCGCGCGCATCACCACGCGGCCGCGCCCGGTGCGGTAGCCTTCCTTCACGCCGGACAGGCCATAGATGAAACCCGCCGTCGGGAAATCCGGCGCGGGCACGTATTCGATGAGTTGTTCGATATCCAGGCCGGGGTTCTTCAGCAGCGCGAGACAGGCATCCACCACCTCGTTCAGGTTGTGCGGCGGGATGTTGGTCGCCATGCCCACCGCGATGCCGGAAGAGCCGTTCACCAGCAGGTTGGGAAAGCGTGACGGGAACACCAGCGGCTCGTGCTCGGAACCGTCGTAGTTCGGCCCGAAATCGACTGTTTCCTTGTCCAGGTCGGCGAGCAGTTCATGGGCGATCTTCGCCATGCGGATTTCGGTGTAACGCATCGCCGCCGCGTTGTCGCCGTCCACCGAGCCGAAGTTGCCCTGCCCGTCCACCAGCGTGTAGCGCAGCGAAAAATCCTGCGCCATGCGCACGATGGTGTCGTACACCGCCGTGTCGCCGTGCGGGTGGTATTTACCGATCACATCGCCGACGATACGCGCCGACTTCTTGTAGGCACGGTTCCAGTCGTTGGACAGCTCGTGCATGGCGAACAGCACGCGGCGGTGCACCGGCTTCAGGCCGTCGCGCACATCCGGCAGCGCGCGGCCGACAATCACGCTCATCGCGTAGTCCAGGTAGGACTTGCGCATTTCTTCTTCAAGGCTGACCGGCAGGGTTTCTTTGGCGAATTTCTGTTCCATGGATTTTGCTTTGACCTAAGGCAATCGACGTATAACAAAGCGCGCATTTTAGCACAGCGGCGCTACCCCAAGCCACCTGCATATACGGCGATACCATTTGGCTGAAGCGGCAAGTTTTGCTAAAGTCGCCCCCTTACCCATCAGGCTCCATGCCATGACCAACGCCGACCCCACCGAACTGGAAAAATTCTCGCAACTGGCCCACAAATGGTGGGACCCGAACAGCGAGTTCAAGCCGCTGCACGATATCAACCCGCTGCGCCTGGGCTACATCGACCGCCACGCCGGCCTGGCCGGAAAGATCGCACTGGATGTCGGCTGCGGCGGCGGCATTTTGTCCGAAAGCATGGCCGGATTGAACGCGAACGTCAGCGGCATAGACCTTTCCGACAAGGCCCTGCAAATCGCCAAGCTGCATCTGCTGGAAAGCGGCCAGCGGGTCAATTACCGCAAGATTGCCGTGGAAGACCTCGCCGCCGAGCACCCCGGCCATTACGATGTCGTCACCTGCCTGGAAATGCTCGAGCATGTGCCCGACCCGCAAAGCGTGGTTGCGGCTTGCGCAAAACTGGCCAAGCCGGGCGGCTGGGTGTTTTTCTCCACACTCAACCGCAATCCGAAATCCTATCTGTTCGCCATCGTCGGCGCAGAATATGTGCTGAAGCTACTGCCGCAGGGTACGCATGACTACGCCAGGTTCATCAAACCCTCCGAACTGGCGCAATTCTGCCGCAATGCAGGCTTGAGCCTGGCAGACATCACCGGCATGAGCTACAACCCGCTCAGCAAGGTTTATTCTTTGGGCAAGGATACGGACGTGAACTACATGATCGCCTGTCGTCGTGATTAGCACCCTCTCCCCCAACCCCTCTCCCGCAAGCGGGAGAGGGGAACGCGACAGCGCGGGAGAGGGTAATGTTAAAGCCGTCCTGTTCGACCTCGACGGCACCTTCGCCGACACCGCGCCCGACCTCGCCGCCGCGCTCAACCACACCCGCGCCGCCCGCCAACTGCCCCCGCTGTCGCTGGATGTCATCCGCCCGCAGGCCTCGCACGGCTCGCGCGGCCTGCTCAAACTCGGCTTCGGCATCGAGCCGGACGCGCCGGACTACGACGCGCTACGCGACATCTTCCTCGACTACTACGAACACCACATCTGCGTGCACACACGGCTGTTCGGCGACATGGCGGAACTGGTCGCCGAACTCGAACGGCGCAACGTCAAGTGGGGCATCGTCACCAACAAACCGCACCGTTTCACCCTGCCGCTGATGCAGGCGCTGGGCATGGCCTCCCGCGCCTCCTGCCTGATCAGCGGCGACACCTGCGCGCACGCCAAGCCGCATCCCGAGCCGATGCTCAAAGCCTGCGAGTTCCTCGGCGTCTTGCCGGAGCAATGCCTGTATCTCGGCGACGACCTGCGCGACATGCAGGCCGCCAACGCCAGCGGCATGGGCGGCATCATCGCCAGCTACGGCTATGTCAGCGGTGACGTATCGGTAACAAACTGGAACGCCGCCGGCAGCGTGGACAAGCCAACGGAACTTCTCGGCTATCTCGGCCTCTGAGTCTGCTACAATCCGTACCGTTTTGTAGTATCACCACAGGGGACGACTTGGCTTCGACGTGGGTTGCAAAGCAGTGTAGGGCATACCGAGGACCCGCCACCTCGTAAATCAGCTGGAAAAAACTAGTCGCAAACGACGAAAACTACGCTTTAGCCGCTTAGTCGGCTGAACCTCACACCCTGCTGTCCATGGAGGGGCTCAAAGCCGCAAGGCTGAGATGAGTGAGGTAAATTACATGGAATCGTGTCGTGCAGGGTCACTTTGCACGAAGCTAAAACCAAGGTGACTCGTCCCGTACCAGCCCGCCGGTTGGCGTGTCCGGGATCAAATCAAACAGCCAGGCTAAGTATGTAGAACTGCCTGTAGAGTGCTTGCGGACGCGGGTTCAATTCCCGCCGTCTCCACCAATAATACCCCCAACGGGGTCCAACGCCGTCCTAGAGACGGCGTTTTTCTTAGGCTTTTCGCCATTACATAGTCCAGCAAGGTTTCACAAAATCCAGTTGCATCCGGCCAGAATGGGGGTATTATTGGGGGTATCTCGATAAAATCGAACTGGAGAAAAATCATGTCTGGGGGTATTTTTAATCGCTTGTCAGATAAGGCTTGTAAGGCGTTCATGGCTCAAAAGGCGCATGGCAAAAAGCTTTCAGACGGTGGGGGGCTGTATCTCCTTATCACACCTGCTGGTTCGGCTAGTTGGCGGATCAAGTACCGAATCCAAGACAAGGAAAAGACCTATTCCATTGGCGCCTATCCTGCCATTTCCTTGGCAGCGGCGCGCGTTGTGCTGACCGAGGTCAAAGCTCTCCTCCGGGAAAACAAGGATCCTGTCACCCAGCGCCGCATTGGCCGGGCTGAATCCAGCGCGGCGAGCGACAACACCTTTATATATGTAGCAGCCGAATGGTTGTCCATGAAAAAGAAAGAATGGAGCGCGGGCCATTATGCCAAGTCGGCGCGGGCATTTGAGCGAGACATCTACCCAGCCCTAGGCAAACTGCCCATCGCCAGCATCACCCCCGCCATCGTGGCAAAAGCCATCGAAGACATCCACAAGCGCGACGTGCTCGAAACCGCCACCCGCATCCTCCAGCACCTGAACGGCGTTTTTCGCTATGCCCAGGCCAAGGGGCTGTGCCGCGACAATCCCGCCCTTCCCGCCCGCGAGCTGCTCCCGCGCAAGAAAAACGCCGGTCGGATGCCTGCCTTGCTCGACTTTCCGTCACTGGGAGATGTATTGCGCCGTGCGGAAGCTTCCCGCCTATCACCTTCGGTACGTATGGCACAGCGCCTCTGCGCCTATACAGCCATGCGCATCGGCAATGTGGTAGACGCGGAATGGCGCGAGTTTTACCTTGATGATGCCCAGCCCGTCTGGGTCATCCCCAGGAAAAAGATGAAGGTCAAAACGCGTGATATAGATCATCGTGTTCCGCTGTCACCAGAAATTACCTCCGAGCTACGTCAGTGGCGCGAAATGTTCGGTGGGCGCGGCTTTGTATTCCCATCGCCACAAGGCGGCAAACACATCAGGTGCGAGTCCATCGAAAAAGCTTATCGAGTAACCTTAAAACTGGATGGCAAGCATTGTCCACACGGCTGGCGAAGCGCGTTCTCAACTTTGGCACGCGATCACGGCTTTGCGCGTGACGTAGTAGAACTATCACTTGACCATGCCCACGACAACGAGGTCGCCCGCGCCTATGACCGAGGAGAGCGATTCAACGAACGCGTGAAATTGTACAACTGGTGGGGCAAACAACTTGCTGCCGCACAACATGGCGCAAAAGTTATTCCTCTTCCATCGAAGGCAGCCTGACCAAATTGGCAACTAGCGAGGCTTACTTGAAACCTGATTTCGCGACTCAACTACTGAACTTCGCCTCTTGGGGCGTTTGAAACGCCCCGGCGGCAGCCAGCCCCAACATCCAACTTCCGAGGGGAAGGCATGCAGCCTCATTCGCGGCCGCATTCCCTCCCCTACGATACCCCCTCCCTTTTCACCCCCTGTAGGCTGGGCACCGGAAAAGCAAAACACAACCATGCGCCGCCCTCGCTGGGGCGACGAAGCGAGATTAAGAGCCGATACACGAACTCCCTGTATTTCTAACGCATTACAGTAACATTACTGTAACGCCGACGCCCCTGAAATCCCCATTCCTGCCACAACAAGAAATCCATCTGCCGCCATGTAGACACCAGCAACAGCCATTACCGTATGCATTACGGTAATGCTTTATCCGCATAAATTTTATTATTCCGTGAAATACATCTCCTTGTGCAACGACAACCAAAAAGGAGATGCCCATGGAAAAAAATGATGAAGATATACATCTGGAAGAAGAACACCGCCTAGTCAAAAAGACTGTGTATGTCCGAGATAACAAAAAGCAGCGTTCATCAAATGCTGAGTGCGTTGCTCGACACCGTCAAAAGAAAAAAGAACAGGGGCTAGTAACTGTGGAAGTTCCCCAGATTGCAGCCGACGCATTTAGAGCAGCCGGATCGTTTACTGCTTGGTACAAGGCTCACGTAATTCCAGAGAAACATCTGGCCAAACAGCGTGCTGCACTAAGGTTCGTCGAGAAATTTCCGGAATTTATTCAAGGACTGATATTCAGGGAATTTCGCTGACGTTATGGGAGCTACTTCGGTGGCTCCCCATTTTTCACTCCACAGACTGCCCGATACTCGGCCATACCGGTCGCTCGTGGAAGGTCAATCTTCTGTCGGCAACGAGCGTCTGCTTATTTGAACATCGAAGTGCTGTTCCCGACACATTTCGGTCACTCACCTCGCCTGAAAGCAGATCGCTGCCAGTCGCAAGGCTAAATTTTCAGGGTGTTCAAGGTTTCTTGGTTCTTGTTGAATGCAACTTACATACTGATGAGTTTTTGGTGGGCATGGTCTTTAAATGTGGAATGCATACGACCTCATCCTGCCTTCCTTTTTTCTAATCGAGTGAGTGCAATCTTCACAGGTTGTAAATGGCGACAACCCACCATTGGGTTGCGGTTTCTTGTTCATTCCATACACGTACTTATGGTCTCCGTGGCAGCGTCAAGATTGCCTCAAGCCCGCCGCACGGGCGGTTGCGCAGCAAGAGGTCGCCACCGTGCATTTGTGCAATGTTACGCGCAATGCCCAAGCCCAAACCGGTGCCGCCGGTATCGCGGCTACGGGAACTTTCCAATCGATAAAAAGGTTCGAATACCCGTTCAAGCTCAGTTTCTGGAATGCCATGGCCTTGATCCAGAATGTGAATTTGTAGTTGTTTGTCGTAATCGTTCACGATGACGGTGGCGCTTTTTCCGTATTTGACGGCGTTGTCGATCAGATTTCCCAGGCATCGCTTCAAGGCCGCAGGCTTGCACGGATAAGGCCGGGCAGCGATGCCATCCAGCCTGACTTCCTGGCCAATTTCCGCTGCATCTGCCTGGAGACTTTCCAGCAATGCCATGATGTCCACGGGTTGCACCTGCTCCGGATTGTCCACGCCGCGCATGAAATCCAAGGTAGCGGCTACCATGGATTCCATTTCTTCCAGGTCTTTTGTGAATTTCGCCCTGAGATCGTCATCCTCCAGTAGTTCGGCCCGCAGCCGCAACCGGGTAATGGGGGTTTTCAGGTCGTGCGACATGGCAGCGAGAATCCGCGTACGTTCCTGTATATAGTTGGCCAAGCGTGATTGCATGGTGTTGAAGGCGTGTGCCGCACGACGTACTTCGGTCGGGCCTGTTTCAGCCAAGGGTGGGCTGTTGATATTGTTGCCCAGTTTTTCGGCGGCGCTGGCGAGTGTGTTAAGGGGGCGCGTGGCAAGGCGCACGGCGAGAAGTGAAAGAAAGATCACTGCAGCGAACAAGATCAGCAGATTGAACAGCAGGCGGGGGGGCGTAGGGAAAGCTCCACCGGATGGGATCGCATCGACTGACACCGTTGTACCGTCCTGCAATCGTGTCCACACGGTGAAGACGGTTCTTTGCTGCGGGTAGATATTTATGGCAGGACGGGGTGCATTGCCCTCGAGTTGCTGTGTGGGCCACCTCATTTCTGAAACAGTGGCATCAATGGATGGCGCTTCTCCGAGCAGGTCGCGCAGCAACATATTGAAACTAGCCTCTTGGTTTGCGCTGTCTGGATTATGATGGGGCGCGATTGAGGGCGATACGCCAAGGGAAATTTGCAGGGTTGGAGAATTGAGGGCTGTCACAAGCCTATGACGATCGGCGGGGGCAAGCGAATTCAGCAGGCGGATGGTATCGGCGATGCGTTGCGCCGATTCCATGCTGTTTGAGCGAAACAGTAAACGGTCACGTTCGCGCAAATGGAAAATAACGCTGATGGATTGCACCAGAATCAGGCCGCCGAGCAGGATCAGAACCATTCGGCTGAATAGGGATTGCGGCAGGAATCGCATCATTTCCCCGCTTCCACCTGCACTGTCAGGATATAGCCTTCGCCCCGCACCGTCTTGATGATGGTGGGTTCCTTGGCATCGTCCGCCAAGCGATGACGGAGTCGGCTTACCTGAACATCGATGCTTCTATCAAAAGGATCTGTTTCTCTCCCGCGCATCATATCCATGAGTTGGTCACGGCTGAGAATCCGGTTGGGGTGATTGAGAAATATCCGGAGCAGGCGGTATTCGGAGCCGCTCAGCGAAACTACCACTCCTTCCGGCGAGACCAGTTGGCGAGAGATCGTGTCCAACTCCCATCCGGCAAAGTGAACCCTGGCCGCATCGCCGGTTTCCATGTTCCCTGGCAAAGCCTTTGCCCGGCGCAAAATGCTCTTGATGCGCGCCAGCAGCTCCCGCGGATTGAATGGCTTGGGCAGGTAATCATCAGCACCCATTTCCAGACCGAGAATGCGGTCCATGTCCTCGCCGCGGGCTGTGAGCATGATCACCGGGATGCCGGAGCGCGCCCGCAGATTGCGGCACAACACCAGGCCATCGTCTCCCGGCAGCATCAGGTCGAGCACGATCAAATCCGCTCTTACCTTATCCAGCACCGCCAACATGCCCTTGCCTTCCGCCACGGCGGTGGTCCGATAGCCGTTTTTCTGCAGGTAATTGCTCAGCAAACTGCGTATCTCGGCATCGTCGTCCACGATCAGAATATGTTCTGGTGTTGTCATGACGTTTTTATACCCCGATAACCCAATTTGGATGCAAGAAAATTGTAAAGCAGTGTAACGGCTCGGCAGCTTGTCACAGTACGTTACGAAAAAGAACAGCTTTGATATATGCCGGTTACACCTTGGCTGTTAAATACGCTCCGCTGCAAAGCAACTTTTCATTTTACATGGAGGCTCAATCATGAAGCGTGCCCGGCAAATCGCCTTGACTATTATCACCGCAAAACCCTGTTGCCGAGGGTGCGCCAAATGACTCTCACCGGGATAACGAGTGCGGTGGTGGCGGGAATAGCCTTGCTGGGTTTTGCCATAAACCAGGCCACAGCAAGCGAGGATATGCAGGCTCCGTCCGCAGGCCTGCATGGCAGCATCGTCATGGGGGTAGCCGTGATGCCCGAGTATGAAGGTTCGAAGGATCATAAGACGAGGGTCATGCCGAATATCAATCTGTTCTACGGTGACAGCCTGTTTTTCACCAGCATGACGGCGGGCGCCAATCTCCTGCGTTTCAAAACGGAACAGGGCATTGCCATCACTGCCGGGCCGCTTCTGGCCCTGCGCCGTGGTCGCGACCAGGATGAAAATGCTGCGCTGAACGGCTTGGGGGATATTGATCGTGCTCTTGATGCGGGCGGTTTTGTCCGCTTTCGCAAACAAGGTTGGCATGCTTCCGTCGATATCAGGCAAAACGTCACGAATAGCGGCCAAGGTGCGACGATGAAATTCTCCGCAGGTCATGGCATACCTCTTGGCCAAAAATTCAAGCTCCGTGCCAATCTTGAAACTACCTGGGCATCAGCGGGCTATATGAAAACCTTCTTCGGCATTGACGCATTGCAATCGGCGCAATCGGGCATCACCCAATATGAAGCCGGTTCGGGCTTCAAGGATGCAGGCGTGAGTGTCATGGCCGATTATGCGATAACCCGCGATTGGTCAGGCTTTGCGACCATCCGTTACAAGCAGCTTCTGGGTGGCGCGGCCGACAGCCCCATTGTTGCAAGCCTCGGCAGCAGGGACCAGGCGTCAGCAAGCGTCGGCATCAAATACCGCTTTTGACGGGCATCATTATCCGCATAGAGATAAAACGGGCATGCCGCCATGCTTGGCTTGGTTAAATCGTATTCCGGCGGCGGGATACACCAACTTTACAGGGAGTATTGATATGAGCAGTGCAATCGGTGGCGCAGGAGGATGTTCTTCGGCAATGATGGGCGGAATGAATGGGATGCAACGTCCCGATCCGTCGAAAATGGTCGACAAGTTATTTTCGAAGCTGGATACCAAGGGTCAGGGATATATCGAGAAAAGCGATCTTCAAGGTGCGTTTGATCAGGCCTCATCGAAAACTCCCAGTGTGGACGACATCTTCAAGGCACTGGACGGGGATGGTGACGGCAAAGTTACCAAGCAGGAAATGTCCGACAGTGTCCAGAAACTTGCAGATCAACTCATAGGCGAATTACAAAATATGCGAATGAGCGGCAAGGGCGGCGGTATGAGTGGCATGTCGAAGAGCGATGTGAGTAGCATGGCAGAAAGTGCCACTGGCAGCGCAGCGCAAAAATTGACTGATCTGGCCGAGAATTTTGATGCAGCGGACACCAACCAGGACGGAAATGTCAGTGCGCAGGAGCTAATGGCTTATCGGGCGTCGAACGAAACCAGCTCATCCACAAGCGATGTGCAGAGTAGCGAGGCTAGGGTAATGGCTCGAATAATGGATTTGATGGCAACTTATGGGGCATTCGACCAAGACGTGCAAACCAGAGGCAGCGCCATCTCAACGGCTGTTTGAACCAAGGGGGCGCGAGTTTTGCGCCCCATTTGCTGGATTGTTTACCAAAGGATGTTCCGACATGAAAAGAAACCGCAATTTCGTCTTCAATATGTTCACCTCTTCCTGCCTGCTATTCGCTGCAACCGGCGCGCAAGCGGTCGAACCGCTCGCCTTGCAGCAAATCATGAAGGATCTGGGCAAAAACATGCAGGTCATCATCGACGGGATTTCCCGCGAAGACTGGGAACTGGTGGAAAAAACCGCGCCCCTGATCGCCGATCATCCCCAGCCACCCTTCTCCGAGAAAATGCGCATTATGGGCTTCATGGGCACCAACATGGGCAAGTTCAAGGCACATGACGGCGAAACCCACGAACATGCGCAGGCGGCAGGCAATGCGGCAAAAGCCAGGGATGGCCAAGGCGTCATCCTTGCATTCCAGAAACTCCAGACCAGTTGCTACAGCTGCCACAGCGAGTTCCGCAAACCGTTTGTGGAGCATTTCTATGGTAAAAAAAATGCTGTCCGGTGATCCAGTTTGGTTCCGTTTCCACATTACAGGAGTAATTTCATGAAGAACCAACAACAACGCGGCCCCTTTATCTGGGCAATTTCCTTGATTGCAGCCGGATTCGGACTACTGACCATCAAGGAAGGTGGCATGACTCTGATTGGCAACGAGGCGGCGCGCGCTGCAGCCGGCAACTATGTGCCGTTCGTGCTGTGGTTCAACTTTGTGGCGGGTTTCGCCTATGTCATCGCCGGTGCCGGGCTGTGGATGCAGCAGCACTGGGCGGTTTGGCTGGCCATTGCCATCGCCGTGGCGACAGTTCTCACGTTCGCGGCATTCGGCGTGCACGTCTATTCCGGCGGTGCTTACGAGCAGCGCACCGTGATCGCCATGAACCTGCGATCGCTGGTATGGGTGATGATCGCGGCCATTGCATGGCGCAGAGTGTTGCGCGCGAAGCTGGGGAGACCAGAAGGCGCCACACGATGAGCTTGAATGCGTATTTTACCCCCCTGTTTTGTATATTCCTGGTATTGGCAGCCAGTGCCAGCCCGTCACTGGCATCGTCCTCTAACCCGGTGCAAGCTCATGCCGATGGCAGTGCCAAGGGTCACATTACGGGGACGGCGGGCATAAATACGGATGTGCCTGTGGCCTCGCCGACTCCTGTTGTGGAGCTGCAATCCAAGCCGGATTTTTCCGGCCTATGGATTCTCAACACCAAGGCAAGTGATGACCCGCAGGAAAAGATAAAGGAAGCGATGAAGCAGGCCAGGAGTGCCGGGCGCGGGGTGGAAGGCGGTTCTGGTGGACAGGGTCGTGGTGGTGGTATGGGAAGCGGACGTCAGGGGCGCGGTTCACCAGAGGGGATGGAGAGGCGCAACAAGATGCCCTCCGGTGACATGCCTTCACTGATCGCGACTGCGCAAAAACTCGATATCGCCCATAAGGATCCGCTGTTGCTAATCACAGATGAAAATGCTCGACGTCAGTCCATTTTCACCGACTTTCGCGGCGCCAGTGTTTCCGCCAACGGCGATTTGCAGCAGCGTGTGACCATTGCTGGCTGGGAGGGTACTGTGCTGGTGGTCAAGACAACATTGAGTAGTGGCACAAAGCTGATTCAGAATTTTCAAATTGACGCCCCAAAGGGCCAGTTCATGATTTCTACATCTGCTCATCTCACGGAAATGCAACCGGCTCAGTTCCGCCTTGTTTACGACCAGCTTAAGCCCGAGCCGGAGCATGGGGATCACTGAGCGGCTGATATGGCATGAACGAAAACGACATAGCTAAAGAGAAACACGATGAACATACACTACCTGCAGCATGTACCATTTGAAGGGCTGGGAAGCATCGAGGACTGGGTTCGACGCGGTGGGCATACTCTTAGCGTGACGCGATTCTACGACGGCGACCCCCTGCCGGCGGCTGAAACGCTGGATCTGCTGGTGGTGATGGGCGGGCCCATGAACATTTACGAAGAGGCCAGCTACCCGTGGCTGGTAGGCGAGAAACGCTTCATCGAGCAGGTCATCGCCGCCGGCCGGCGCACACTCGGCATTTGCCTTGGCGCGCAGCTCATCGCCGACGCGCTTGGCGCGAAGGTGTATGCAAATACCGACAAGGAGATTGGCTGGTTTCCGGTCGAAACGACCGAAGCTGCGTCCGGGAACAGCCTGTTCGCTACATTCCCCCAGCAACTCGATGCCTTCCACTGGCACGGTGATACCTTCGACATCCCGGCCGGCGCGTTGCACGTTGCACGTAGCGCAGGTTGCGCGAATCAGGCATTCGTTTACGATGAACGGGTCGTCGGCTTGCAGTTTCACCTGGAAACGACTCCGGTCAGCGCCCAGCAAATCATTGCCCACAGCGCTGGCGAGATCGTCGAAGGCCGCTACATCCAAACGCCACAGGTGATGCTTGCGGACACACGCCGGTTCGACACCATCAATCTCGCCATGCAGGAACTGCTTGGTCGTCTGGCGGCCACCCTTGATGAGACAACGACAGCGGGTGTAGGTGCAGCGTGAAACTCACCTTCCTGTGGCCACACGCGTGGGTATTCGCGCTGTTCTTATTTATCGTGCCTGCCAACGCGCAAGCCGCTAATGAGAATATCTCCGGCATCAATGATTGCAAGGCAGATGAGGTTGTCAGATTCCGTGGTGGTACAGCGAGACTGGAGAACGACCTTTTTACCGGGACCGACCAAAACTACACGAATGGCGTGGCATTCACCGCTGTTTCGCACGACATCGCCGGCAGGCTTCGAACAGAGTGCCTTCCCACGCCAGCGCGACTACATGCGGAATTTATCAAGTTTCTGGATCCCGTTTTTTGGTCAGATGCGGAAAACCCCGCACACACGCAGAACGTAGTAGTAAAGTTTGGCCAATCCATGTTCACACCGAAAGATCCTGCCAGGACCGATCTGATCGTGGACGATCGGCCTTATGCTGGTCTGCTGTATGTGGGCATGTCGTGGAACCGCCGGAAACATGAACCACAAAGCAACTCGGAAATGCTCGATACACGCGAGATCACCCTGGGCGTCATCGGCCCGTTGTCTCTCGCGGAACAGTCACAAAACCTGTTTCACGATGCGATCGGCGTAGATAGATTTCTCGGTTGGCAACACCAGTTGAAGAATGAGCCTGCGCTGCAATTGGCCATGGATCGCAAATTCAAGGATTATCGCGGAACGGGTGCGATCATGCCCGGTTTCTCTGCTGACTCGATTCACTCGCTGGGGCTGCGGCTAGGCAACATCGAAACCTCTGCCACCTTGGGCATCGAAGGGCGTATCGGTTGGAATCTACCGAATGACTTCGGCACCTACCCGATCAGGCCTGGAGCCGAAAATCGTCCACCATCGGCAGCCTCCATTCACAGCGGTTCAGACGATGCCCCTTCGGTAGTCGCCAAGCCACGACCAGGTGTTCACCTGTTTGGGACGATGGAAACAAAGCTCGTCGCGCATGATTTTTCGCTCGACGGCAATCTATTTCGATCAAGCCACAGCGTCACTCGCCGGCCATGGGTTGCCCAGGCTGCTGTCGGGGTCAGCACACATGGTCTGGTGGCTGGACACGGCGTCAAGTTGGCCGTGATGCGTGTTTACCGATCGCGGGAATTCGAGGAGCAGGGGCCAAGCCAGGCTTATGGTTCTGTCGCGCTGAGCCTTGAGTTCTAAAAGCGCATTGCGTACCGATGTGCTCGTTCCCGTAAAAAATTCTTCTGGGGTGCTGATGGCGAATTTTGGATGTGCCATTCTGCTCCCAGGTTAGTTAGCGCCTTACCCTATTTTCAAACCTATCCCAATTCGGAGACAACCATGCAAGACCTACAAGAAACCTGGATCGCAATAAAACTCGGTGGGATGATCATTGTGCCGTTGTCGTTGCTTGCGATCATCGCCCTATCCATTATGCTTGAGAAAGCGTTTATCTATTGGCGTTATACCCGCCTGCCGCTTGACTTGCTCAGACTTGCCGAGACTTATGGTTTCGCCTGGGAAGAGCTGGAGAAAAGGCTTTACGGCTTGAATGACCGCCATTATTTCAGACGGTTTTTCGAGATAGTCATCGCCAATCGTGGACGTCCCGCATGGTGGACCGAATCCCGTGCGGCGGACGAAGCTCAGTTGATCGAAACATCCCTTGCCCGCAGATTGTGGGTATTGGAAACCATCGTTACCGCCGCGCCCTTGCTCGGGCTGATGGGAACCATAGGCGGCATGATGGATGCCTTCAAGATCATCGGCGGCAGTGGCATTGTAAATCCCACGGGGGTAACGGGCGGCGTGGCGCAAGCACTTATTGCAACAGCAATCGGCCTATTGATCGCGCTGATTGCCTTATTCGGATTCAATTACTTCTCGCGTGTGCAATCGCAAACGATGGACGAAATGGAGCGCCTCGGCACACGCATGATCGACCACATCCGTCTGGATCAGCAGGGTGACACCCATGAAGCTACGTAAACCCAGGACGTATCGCAAGGGGCGCATCGAAATCATCCCGATGATCGATGTGATGTTCTTTTTGCTGGCGACATTTATGCTATCTTCATTGTCAATGCAGAACCTCGATTCGCTACAGGTGAACCTGCCCCAGGGAAAAGCCGAAAAGCTCAAAACAGATACGCCGGCCACCCTGACGCTGACTGCAGAGAGCAAAATCTTGGTCAACAGCACGCCGGTGACTTTGCAAACCTTGGCCGCCACGCTAGCGCCGCTGCTAAATGATACCCAAAAAAGTGTGGTGGTGTCGGCAGACAACTTGGCTCCACAGGGCATCGTGGTGCAGGCGATGTTGCAGGCCCGTGCAGCCGGCGCCAGGAATTTCCTGATCGCGGTAAAACATGAGTGACGCCATAAGCGCGCCAGTTTTCCGTCCGGGGGGTATTCAGCAGGCCATATGCAGTCATTGTGGCGAGATCGTACGCATCCATGTACCCGATTTTCGTTCCAGAGAGATCGGGCTGTGGTGGCCGATCCCGCTTGCGCTAATCATCTGGCTTGCGGTTATCTGGAAATTTGGCTATTTCCTGAGTTCTCCCAAGGTCGAAATGGCAGCGCCTGCACCCATCGAAGCAAGCTTTGTGGAATTGCCTGAAGTGGCGCCAACCCTTCCGGCCAAAAGCCCGGAAGCTCGGTCCAAATCCCTGCCCAAGGCAGCCCGCCCGCCCAGAATAACACCTCGTCCTGATGCGTCACGTCGTGCTGATATCGCAGCCACCAAACCTGTGGCCCAAGCAGATCCCGCCCCCGAACCAAACTCGGCGGCACCGGCAGACTTGATGGCCTATATCAATGCCGCCAGAGAGCGTCACCGTGCCGCCGAGATGTCCGCCGAACGCGAATATGCAGAGGCAAGAGCTAGAGAACGCGTACCCTCGGCCGACGAGATCAGGGTGGCGAAAATCATGCGCAATCTCCAGCCGCAAGGCACGAACGGCGTGTTTCAGATTATCAGTGTGGGTGACAGGACGGCCAAATATTCGTTTCGCGGCTGGACAAAAGATGCGAGTAGCGCCCGTCGTGAAGTGATCGAAGTCGATGCCGGGCCAAATGGTGATGTGGAGCGTGAAATAGTGCGCAGCATGATTACGCTAATCCGCAGATATTACAAAGATTATTTTAATTGGGAGTCGCAGCGTCTCGATCGAGTGGTCGTCCTGTCTGCGCGCATGGAAGATAACGAAGGGTTGGAAGATTTTTTGATACGCGAGTTTTTTGGGGCGGGCACCGGCCCTCACGGGCTTGCGTCACGGTAAGGCCAGCAACTTGTCACAGTAAGTTACAAAAAAGAGCGGTTTTGACATAAGCCGTTTACACCACAGGAGTTAAATACGCTTCGCTGCAAAACAATTAACCCCTTCTACATGGAGACTCAATTATGAAACGCACCCAGAAAATGGTATTGGCCATTATCACCACCATCGGCATTGGCGCGATGGCTTCCTCCTACGCAACCGGCATAGGTATGGAATCGAAAGATGGATGCGTGATGCCAGATAATATAACTGCCAACGCAAATCAGGTAGATAACCATCTTGCCCAATTGAAAAAAGACCTGAGCATTGGTTCCAAACAGGATGCAGCATGGGCGGCATTCGCCAAAACCATCAAGCAGCAAAAAACGGAAATGATGTCTGCGATGCAGGAACGGATGCAACAATCAAGCAGCGCGCAATCGACACAACACGCGCCTGACTGGATCAGCGAGCGTACCCAGCTCATGAAGCAGCGTTTGGCCGGCATGGAAACCGTGGCGGCGGCCATGAAGCAGCTGTATGCCGTGCTGACATCGCAGCAAAAAGAAATACTGGATGCCCATTTCGGCCAAAACATGCCGATGCAGTTCTGAAGATTGCTTGGCGAGCAATTATTAAATACCGGGCAGTAGCACTCCGGCCGATGGTTACTTCAAACAAAAGGAGTACGAAATGTACGTAAAAAAATTGATGCAGGTGGCTACAGTGGCGTTGTGCCTCGTTAGCTTGAACGCATTTTCGTCGCAGGATTTTTCAGCGTTAAGCCTGCAGGAATTGACGCAAATGAGGCCCAATGAGATGGATGAGGAAGACCGCAATGCCTTTCGGGCTGAAATGCAGAAACGTACCGCAAACATGAGCTCTACGGAAAAAGAGGAATTTCGCAACCAAATGCGGGAGCAAAAAAAAAGCCAGGGGGGTGGGCAGGGAATGCAGGGAAGAGGTGGCATGGGGCGAGGGCAATGACCTTCAGTTTTATATTGATGCGCACCGGGAATTTTCGGCGCCATCATGGCTGGACAAACACTGACTCTGTTTCAACAGAAACCTGATTTGGTTGCCGAGCGAGCAATAGCATTTGAAAAATTGATATTAAAACCGTGCAAAAACCCGATGAAGCCCAAGCCATTATCACTTCTATTAGCAACACTGCTCGGTGCGAGCAGTTGGGCGCATGCAGCCGACCTGCTGGACACCTTCCGCGCCGCTCAGGCGAACGATCCAGTGTTTGCCGCTGCGCGCGCCACACTGCAGGCCGGACAGGAAAAGCTGCCGCAAGGCCGCTCGCTGTTGATGCCCAGCATCAGCCTCAACGCAAACAGCACCTTCAACGATCAGACCACGCAGTATCAAGGCACCGCCCCATTTCCGAGCGGCAATAACCGCTACAACAGCCACGGCTACGGCGTGAGCCTGACGCAACCGCTGTTCCGCCAACAAAACTGGCTGTCCTATACCGAGGCCGAATTGCAGGTCGCGCAAGCAGCGGCGCAATTCAGGATTGCCGAACAGGACCTGATCCTGCGCGTCGCGCAGGCCTACTTCGACGTGCTGATCGCACATGACAGCGTGCAGCTCGCCGAGGCGCAGAAGACAGCCATCTCCGAACAACTGGAACAGGCCAAGCGCAACTTCGAGGTGGGCAGCGCCACCATTACCGATACCCACGAAGCGCAGGCGCGTTATGACCTGACCGTGGCGCAGGAAATCGCCGCGCAGAACACACTGGAAATCAAGAAACGCACATTGCAGCAACTGATCAACACGATGCCAAAGAACCTTAAACACCTCGGCAAGGAATTCAAGCTGGAGCCCCCGCAACCCGCCGACATGGAAAAATGGGTGGACGATGCCCAATTGAACAGCCTGCAACTTGCCATCGCGCAAGCGGGCATGGAAATCGCTGAAAAAGAAGTGGCGCGCAACCGTGGCGGACACTACCCAACAGCGGATCTGGTGGCGAACTACTCCAACAGCAATGCCAATGGTGGCAGTTTCGGCGTGGGCAGCGACAACACTAATAAAAGTATCGGTGTGCAACTGAACATGCCCCTGTTTCAAGGCGGTGCGATCAATTCCAAATGGCGCGAAGCGGAAGCTAATCATGAGCGCGCTAAACAGGAGCTGGAAGACATTCGCCGCAGCGTCGCGCTGCAAACCCGCCAGGCCTATCTCGGCGTAGTCAGCGGCATCGCCCAGGTCAAGGCGTTGCAGCAAGCCCTCATCTCCAGCGAAAGCGTCCTGGAGGCCAGCAAGCTGGGGCAGGATGTCGGGGTGCGCACCAACCTCGATGTGCTGAATGCGCAGCAACAACTCTACTCGACACGCCGCGATCTGTATCAGGCCGAGTACGATTATCTCATCAGCCAGTTGCGTCTGAAGGCGGCGGTGGGGTCATTGGGCGAGGATGAATTGGCTAAAATTAATCAGGCACTTCACTAACATTATGCCTAAACTAAAAATTTATTATCTAGCTCATATTCAAGAAAAATGATGAAGATTCCCATGATTCTGCTACGACAAATTTGGTTTGCCGTCTTCGGTATTGCGTTGCTGTTTGCCCTAATCTGGGTGGCTTTGAAGAGTGGGCCGCTCGCACCGATACAGGTGACCGTAACCCAGGTCGCCAAGGGGGAGGTTTCTCCTGCCCTGTTCGGCATCGGCACGGTGGAGGCACGACGCGCTTATCTCATCGGGCCAACTATCGCCGGTCGGGTCGGGCGTGTGCTGGTTGATGTGGGTGATACGGTTCAGGCAGGGCAGTTGCTGGCGGAAATGGACCCGGTGGATCTCGATGCGCGGATGAACTCTGCGGCTGCGGCTGCGGCTCGCGCCAAAAGTGCCGTGACAACGGCGCAAGCCCAGTTGCGGGATGCACAGAGCCGCCAGACATTGGCTGCCAGCGAGGCGCGCCGTTATGTTGACCTGGGGCACAAGGGTTTCGTCAGCCAGAGCGTTGTGGATGGCAGGTTGCAGCAACAACAGTCGGCGGATGCCCAGCTTGCCGCCGCCGAGTCCACTCTGGCAAGCGCCCGGCAAGACTTGGCGCGTCTGGATGCCGACCGCGAGGGTGTTAATCAACAACGGGTGAATATCCGCCTCGTTGCGCCTACCGACGGCGTTGTAACCTCGCGCGATGCAGAACCAGGCACTACCGTCGTGACCGGGCAGGCGGTGCTCAAACTGATACGGCCAGACAGTCTATGGGTAACGGTGAGACTCGATCAGGGACGCTCCGCCGGTCTCCAGGCGGGACTGCCGGCTGAAATCACGCTCCGATCTAACCCCCGTAAATCCATTGCGGGCAAAGTCGTCCGCGTCGAGCCGAACAGCGACAGCGTAACCGAGGAGCGTATCGCCCAAGTGGCTTTCGACCTCGTGCCGCAAGGCGTGTCCACTGGCGAGATGGCCGAGGTGACACTGCACTTGCCCACCATCAACGATACGCTATTCATTCCCAATGCCAGCTTGCGCTATCGCGGCGCCCAAGCAGGTGTCTGGCTGCGCGAAGACGGACATCTGCGATTCGCTTCGGTGAAAACAGGAGCGGAGGATCCGGACGGCAAGGTACAAATTATTGAAGGTCTGAAAGCTAGCGATGAAATAGTGGTCTACAGCGAACGCGACCTTGATGATGACAGCCGCATCAAGGTAGTTTCTTCATTGATTGGAAAATCAAAATGATCAGTCTGGCAGGCCGCGACATCCTGCATGCCTGGAGCAAGTTTGTCCTGACCGGTCTGGGGCTCGGGCTGCTCATCGGTGTCACCTTCACCATGGCGGGGGTTTATCGCGGCATGGTGGATGATGCCAAAGTGCTGCTCAGTAATAGCGGCGCCGATATGTGGGTGGTGCAAAAGGATACCCAAGGTCCCTATGCAGAGTCGTCCAGCATCCACGACGATGTCTATCGCAGTATCCTCGGCATGCCAGGTGTGGCACAGGCCGCCAATGTCACTTATTTCACCATGCAGGTGCGTAAAGGCAATACCGACGTGCGCGCCATGGTGGTGGGTTTTGAGCCCGGACAGCCGGGCGAGCCCGGCTATCTGGTGGCAGGCCGGCGTATTACTCGCGGCCATTATGAGGCTGTGGCAGACGTCAAAACCGGCTTCGCCTTGGGCGACCATATCCGCATACGCCGCCATGATTACACCGTGGTCGGCCTGAGCCGGCGTATGGTTTCCTCAGGTGGCGACCCGATGGTATTCATTCCGCTCAAGGATGCACAGGAGGCGCAATTTCTCAAGGACAATGACGCCATTGTCAACGATCGCGCCCGCACTGCCGCCAACCCCGCCCTCAACCGCCCCGGTGTGCCGGGCCTGCTGAATGCAATCGAGGCGTCGCAGTCCAGCAATCACAACGTCAATGCCGTGCTGGTGCGGGTGGCCGAGGGCCGCTCTGCCAAAGCCGTGGCGCAGGACATTCGCCGCTGGAAACATTTGCAGGTCTTTACCCAAGACCAGATGGAAGAAATTCTGGTCGCCAAGCTGATTGCCACCTCTGCCAAGCAGATCGGTATGTTCCTGGTGATCCTGACCATCGTCAGCGCGGCCATTGTCGCTTTCATCATTTACACCATGACTCTGGGCAAGATAAGGGAGATTGCTGTGCTGAAGCTGATCGGTACCCGCAACCGCACCATCGCCAGCATGATCCTGCAACAGGCGCTGGGGTTGGGACTGATCGGTTTCGTCGTCGGCAAGATTGCCGCCACCGTATGGGCGCCGGCGTTCCCAAAATATGTCCTGCTCGAACCGGGTGACGCAGTGCGCGGCTTCGTTGCCGTGATGGTGGTTTGCACCCTCGCCAGCACGCTGGCGATACGCGCGGCGCTCAAGGTCGATCCGGCCAATGCCATAGGAGGCTGAGGTGGCTGACATGGACAAAGGCATCGGCATACACATCGAAGGCTTGAGCAAGCGTTACGGCGAGGGCGATACTGCCGTCGATGCGCTCAAGGAAGTGAACATGAGTGTTGCTCCTGGCGAAGTAGTCGGCCTTGTCGGCCCTAGCGGCGCTGGCAAGAGTACTCTGCTCAAATGCCTGGGAGCGGTAATCGAACCGACGCGGGGCCGCATGACCTTGGGCGGTGAGGTGATTTACGACAACGGCTGGAAGATTTCCGACCTGCGGGTGCTGCGCCGGGATCGCATCGGCTTCATTTTCCAGGCTCCCTATCTGATCCCGTTTCTGGATGCGACCGACAATGTTGCGCTGTTGCCCATGCTGGCGGGGCGGCCCAACGGAGAAGCTCGTACACGGGCACTGGAACTATTGCAGGCACTCGACGTAGCACACCGTGCCCGGGCAGAAACTTCCGAACTTTCCGGCGGCGAACAACAGCGTGTCTCAATTGCTCGCGCACTGGCCAACCGGCCGCCGGTGATCCTCGCCGACGAACCAACCGCGCCGCTGGACAGCCAGCGGGCGCTGACGGTGATGCGCATCCTCAACCAGATGGCCCGCCAGTATCAGACCGCCATCATAGTCGTGACCCATGACGAGAAAATCATCCCCACCTTCAAGCGGATCTACCACATCCGCGACGGGCGGACTTTTGAGGAAGAGGGAGAGGGTCGGGCATTTGAGTAACAGTTGTTCCAACAGGCGCTCCATTGATCCACAAGCCTTACCCTTGGAGAAGGTATCAAAACCAAGGTCTAGCCTGACAAGAAGCGAGCCTCCCTTTTCACATCCTCCCCATCGCTCTTTCCAGCACTTCAAAAATCTTTGGCGCCTGACATTGCGCCACGTTGAAGCGCAGAAATGGCGCCGCCGTCTGGCTCAGGCTGAACACGTTGCCGGGGGCCAGCACCACGCCTTCGCGCAGGGCTTGTCGCGATACTTTGGCGGAATCCACCCCGTGCGGCAGGCGCATCCAGAGGAACATACCGCCTTGCGGTTTCATCCAGGGGGTGATGCCAAGTTTTTCCAGCCGGTGCAACGTGCGCCCCATGGCGTCGGCCAATTGGCCGCGCAGTGCTTCGACGTGGTGGCGATACGCGCCTTGACGCAGCATGGAGTAAACCAGTTCGGCCCCCAAGCCGTTGCTGCTCAGCGTGGTAGCCAGTTTCATATCTACGATTTGTTCCGCCCAGTCTTGCCGCACAGCCATGTAGCCGCAGCGCGCCGAGGCCGACAGCACCTTGGAAAAACTGCCAACGTGGATGACGCGGTTCAGGCCGTCGAATGAGGCCAGCAAGGGCGAGGTGTTGTGCCCGAACTCAGCATAGATGTCGTCCTCGATAATCAATAAATCGTGGTCTTCCGCCAGTTTGAGCACGCGGTGTGCGACGATGGGTAACAGCACGGCTCCAGTCGGGTTGTGGAAAACCGTATTGGTGAGGTACAGGCGTGGTTTGTGCTGCGCCAGCAGTTCGGCCATTGCCTGCACGTCTGGCCCCTGCTCGGTATAGGGAACGGCGACCAGTTGCACGCGATGCGCGCGCAGCAAAGCCTGGAAATTGAAATAGCCCGGATCGTCTATCAGCACCGTGTCGCCCGGCTCCAGCAAAAACCGGCAGATCAGGTCGATAGCCTGTGTGCCGGAATCGGTCAGGATGATCTGGCAGGCTGACGCTGCCACGCCGCGTTCGCCCAAGCGGCGGCTGAGTTGTTCGCGCAAGGCGAAGTGCCCATATGGATGCCCGTATTCCAGCAATCCGGTTTGCGGATCTCTGGCCAGTCGGCGCAGGGTGCGGCGGATTTCTTCGTCCGGCAACCAGGAGGGAGGAAGCCAGCCGCAGCCAGGCTTGAGCATATCTGTTTCCGCTTCGAGCGACTGGCGGATGATCCACAGCGGATCGATGCTGCGATCCCGCGTTGCACCCACGTCTGCCAGCGACAACGGCGGCAGGTGTCCGCTCACGTAAAACCCCGAACCGCGTTTCGCCGTAATCACGCCGTCGGCAGCCAGGCGGTCATAGGCCTCGACGATGGTGTTTTTTGCGACATCCATGCGCTCGGCCTGCTGCCTGATGGAGGGCAGCCTTTCTCCCGGCACCAGCATGCGGGAGGCCAGTTGCTCGCGTATGGCCTGCATCACCGCGTTTACGCGGGTGCCGTCTGTTTGGTCAGATGCTTTTCGCACAATTTGTACCCACAATCTTTCTGGACAGTATCTTTTAATTGTACCCATTCATCCCTGTTTGTCCAGACACTTTCAGGGGAAGATGCAGGCTCTTCATAAGAAATGGCGGGCATGGACATGGACAAGGCATTCAAGGGATGGGCCAGCGGGCTGTTGGGCGTGCTGATCTTCAGCGGAACGATTTCCGCCACGCGGGTAGCGGTCATCACCTTCGACCCGATCTTTGTGACTTTTGCGCGAGCAGCCATTGCCGGCGTGCTCGCCGCGTTGATTCTACTGGCTTTACGCCAGCCGCGCCCTGCGCGTGGCGACAAGCGCGCCTTGCTGTTGGTGGCGCTCGGTGTGGTGATCGGCTTCCCGCTATTGCTGGCTCTGGCGCTACGACATGTCAGTGCAGCGCATGCCACCGTATTCGTCGGGTTGCTGCCGATGACGACGGTAATATTCGGCGTACTGCACGGCGACAAAAATCCGTGCGGCTTGTTCTGGCTGTTCTCCTTATCGGGGAGTCTCGTTGTGGCAGGATTTGCGATGGGGCAAGGCATCGACGTTTCGGTATCGGGTGATCTGCTGATGCTGGCTGCGGTTATCGTGTGCGGCTTGGGCTATGCCGAGGGCGCGCGTCTGGCCCGCAGCATGGGCGGATGGCAGGTTATCTGCTGGGCGTTGGTATTGGCTCTGCCATTGATGTTGCCGCTGAGCCTGTGGATGCTGCCCGGCAATTTTCAGCAGGCCGCTTGGCCCGCTTTGCTAAGTCTCGGCTACGTCTCGCTGTTCAGCATGCTGCTTGGATTTTTTTTCTGGTATCACGGCCTGGCGCTTGGCGGCATCGCGTCGATCAGCCAGTTGCAATTGCTGCAACCGTTCTTTGGGCTGGCCATGGCAGCGCTGCTGTTGGGGGAACACGTCAGCGCGATGATGATCGTTTCAGCACTGGCAGTTGCGCTGTGCGTAGTCGGTGCAAGAAGATTTGCGACTTAGGCTGTAACTATTTAAAGTGAGCTTTCAATAACAGTATGGCTCATACAATCAGGAAGCAATATGCCACACGACAAAAACCCACTCGGTCACCCGATCAGCTTGAAAGCGTATTCGCCCCTTTTACCGTCTGGAAGCCTCGCGCAGCATCCACCACCGGCAGTACCGGACTGGGGCTCGCAATTGCACGTCAACTGCTGAGCCAATGGATGGAAACGAGCTGTTACCGCGTGAAGGCGGCGGCACGGAGGCATGGCTGACACTAACCTAACGAGCATGGCGTATCACTGCCTCAATAGCCGAGGTGGTGATACGCCATGTCTGCTTTTCTTTCCCCTGATACTCCTTCAAAGGGAGAGAGTATCAGGCTCGCTTCGTGAGTTTTACGTTAGAGCCTTGGAACAAAACCACGGAGACCACGCTCACGCCACCAGGGTGATCTCCACATCAAAGGTTGCTATCAGCGCCCGCCCCGACCACGACCACCTCCCATGCCGTTGCCCTGCCCGCCGCTACGCCCATATTGCCCACCCGACCCGGAACCGTCGCGTGCCATTGTGCCCTGTCCTTGGGCGCTGCCGCCCTGGCTATGGGAGGCCTGCCTTTCGGCGCGCTGCTCGGGGGTCATGCTGGCCTGTCTTTCGGCGCGATAGGCTTCACGCTCCTGCTGGGTCATGCTGGAAGGGTCTACCGTAGTAACTTCATCCGCAAAACTTATTCCCGTGGTGGCCAAGCCAAAAATCAGTGCGGCATTATAAAAAAAGTTTCTGCTGTTCATCATGTACTCCTGTCAGTTAAATTAGATTATGTTGCCTAGATCAGGTCGCGTTCCTGATGTGGCCATAATGAGGGGTGAACATTGCACAGGGATTTCAGTGTTGTATCAAATTGTGACAGTGTGTACCACTCTCTATCCATAGTCGTATCAGTTCATCAGCCTCATAAATTCAGATCGACATCTCCCGTAAGCAGCCTTTTGTTATAGAGCCAATTAGATTTATTGAAACGACCGCTTTGGCCTGCGGATTCAACCGGTCGATGCAACGGATTGGCTGAATCGTTCAGCGGGTGTTTCGTAGTTAAGTGTTTTCCTGGGGCGGGTATTTAATTTCCTCGCTACTGCATTTAGCTCCGCTTGCGAGTAAGCGGAAAGGTCTATCCCCTTGGGGAAATATTGCCTTAATAGCCCGTTCGTATTCTCATTAGTCCCTCGCTGCCAGGGATTCTGAGGGTCGCAGAAGTAGACCTTAATATCAGTCGCCAACGTGAATCGCTTGTGGTCTGCCATCTCTTTGCCCCGATCCCAAGTCAGCGATTTGTAGAGTTCCTGCGGCAATCTGCGAGCATTTTTGATCAACGCATTGATGACCGTTTCGGTGTCTTTGCTGGCGACCTTCACCAGCTTCACATAGCGCGTATGACGTTCGACGAGGGTCGCAATCTGGCTATTCTTGCTTCCACACAACAGGTCCCCCTCCCAGTGGCCGGGTACAGCACGATCTGCCACGGAGGCCGGACGCTCGCTGATCGATACCGCATCAGTAATTCTGCCGTGATTGTCTGTCTTCTGCGTATGATGGCGCGAGCGGCGCATGACTCGTGTGCGCCTCAAATGCTGCACCAGCTCCTTCTTCAGTACCCCACGGGCCTGAATGAAGAGGCTGCGATAGATTGTCTCGTGTGACACCTGGTAATTCTCGTCGCTTGGGTAAGTGTGCTTCAGCCATCCGGCAATCTGCTCCGGCGCCCACTGCCGTTGGAGCTTATCTGCCACGATGTGCGCCAACGCACGGTTATCGGCCAGTTTACAGGTCTTGGGACGGCGTGTCCGATCCCAGGCCGCCTGGTCGGCTTGACTCGCCCGATAGCATTCTTGGCCACCGTTGCGTTTGAGTTCGCGGCTGATGGTGGATGGCGCCCTACCGAGCAGCGTTGCTATCGAGCGGATCGAATGACCCGCCACCAATGCACGCGATATCTCTTCACGCTCAGACAAGGTTAACGCCAATCTCGAACGGCATCGTGGCTCCGGTCTTATCCCGCCGCTTTCAGCCAGGATGCGTTGTATCGATGAGTGGTTTCGATCAAACAACTGGGCAATCTGCTGGAGGGACTCACCTTTCTGCCAGCGATCCCACATTAGTGCTTTCTGGTTTTCCGTGTAATAGATCCGTGGTCTTTGCTTCATCTGCAACACTCCTTATTCTGCTTACGCAGATTCTAGTGTGTTGCATCGACCGGTTGAATCCGCACCGAATAGCTGCCTGTCGCAGCTACATCATTGACCGTCGGCTCATGGCACAACTCCGTCAGCCAAGCCGCAAAAATCATCCCCCCCAAGCAGCCATTGGGAACAGCAGGACTACCTAACCCAATATGGGCATCACCTATCTTCCAAATGCATACCGATACACGACCCGCAATTGCTTGGCATAGCCCCATCGCGGCTTCCTGAAAAATCTGCGAGCGGCTATCAGCGGTGCGAAATAGCCAGCGATGCTGCGACGGACGATTCTCCCGAGTCTGATGCCTTGTGCGGTCGCACCTGCACTGTCAGCGTGCAAATTGTTCATCCCAAATACCTTATTGTAATTTGATCGTCGCGCCCGCAGCTTCGGTAGCATCGAATATGAGAGCAGCCATTTCAAGCCCAGTCAGAGAAGTCGTTCTCTTTTCAACTTCGCCTCTCGGGCACTTTGAAAGTGCCCGCCAGCCGGCAGCCCGAACAATCAGGAAACCACCTGCTGACGCGCCCCTGAGGGGCTTGTCACAAGGGAACCGCAGCCTCATTCGCGGCCGCAGTTCCCCTGTACCCCTCCTTCACCCCCTGTAGGCAAGCATATGCGTACATCGGATAGAAGATTGCAATCATCGACAACAAGGCGGGCATGGAACGTGCTTGGAATTTCCTTGCGGCAATTACATACCCGGGAATTCACTCCCCGCCTCCCTTTTGCCCAGCACGAGACTTGCCGCACCCGATAAACAATCCAAACATTAACATCAGGCCGCCGACGGCAAGCCAGACCAATCCCCAGTTCGCCTTTGCACTGAGTTCCGGCGTCGATGGCAGATCGATGGGTACTCGTTCGCTGGCCAGCAGCATCGAATCGCTGATCGTGAGTCGCTTGTCGTTATCCATGAAAATGACACCGCCGCTGCCGACCTGGTTTGGCCTGAATCGCACAGCGACCGCACATGAATCGCCTGTTTCGATCGGAAGGCCGATCGAGCTGGCGTAGGCGCACCCTTCCGTGGTCAGCATGAGCCTGTATGTGTTGACGTCAGACGTGGAAACATTAGCGATGCCGATGAGGCTGACGATCAGGCCGGCAAACACGCACATAACCATTAGCAATTCCTTATCCATTTCCTGCCCTTTCTAACTTCTGTTCAAAGCACGTTCTTGTACGACTGTTCGATAATGCCGCACGCATAGTCGAGATCACTCGGCGAAGTCAGCGTGATACGCCGATTCATGGTGACCACATAACCTTCGGCGATCTCCTTTACCATGCCCCTGGGATCGTTGTAGATAATCGGACGCAAGCTGATGACCAGCCTGTCCTTGCGAATGAGAATCTCGGCGAAGTTCTTGGACAGCCGATAGGAGATGCTGCGCTTGCCCGCTTTCTCGACGATGTACTGGTCCAGCGCCATGATCCTTTCCCGCAACTCGTCGAACAGAGTACGAATCAGGTGAGATGCCTGCGATTGCTCCTTCATTGCCTCGATCACCGCAAGGTCTGGATCACCGGCACCCTGCGACATAGTCTCCCTGGTGGCGCACTGTTTCTCGCCATGGACCGGATCCAGGCTCAACAGGCCTCCCTCGTAAAGGCGGTATTTGAATAGCTCGATGCGCAGCGGCACCATCTCGACCGTATCGATATCGAACTTGCTGAACGACTCCGCTATGCAAACAACGCGCGGATGCTGCCAGTCGAGCCGGATGTTCTCCATCACCTCTTCCGGGAGCCGCTTCTGCATTACCGACTCGAAAAATTCAGGGCGCTGGCCGGTCAACCATTTGAGGTACGACAATGATTGATTGATGACGTTGTCGTCCCTTTTTCGCTTGTATTCGATTACGACCGGCGCACCCTGGCTGTCGACGGCAAGCGTATCGATCCTGCCGCCCTGTGTCCGGTATTCGCTCGCCAGCAGATGCATGTCGAGTACGGCCTTGAGGTTTTGCTCGATCAAACGCTGGACGCTCTTTTCCGACTCGGCCTGCCGGGCATTGACGAGGGTCAGTACGTTGCCCTTCTTGCTGAATAATGGCATTTATCCTTCCTTTCTGTTTAGTTTCCAGAACTCCTGGCAATTCTGCGGCGGCCACCAGTGATGACCGCATGCAGCCGACATGTGACGAGGAAAGAATCAGCGGTTGATCAGGTCTTCCCGGCGCAGTACGCCGATCATAAGCAAGAAGTCGATCATGGATATGCCGAGAAATGCCGCCAGCTTGCGTTGCTTTTCGAGCTTGAGCCCACTGAGCGGGCGCGCACCGTTACTGAGCGATGCCATGTAGATGTAGCTGACCTTCAAGTGCCGGGCAATATCAGCCAGCGTCAATCCCTTTAACCTCAATGTGCCGTGAAGCAGGTTGACCAGATCCATGTTGTTGCGCTTGCGTTTGCAATTCATGCTTACCTCCATAAGTGTTAATAAATATGACTCGTTTGAACCTGCACAGAACCAAACGTAAATATATATTAACACATAAAGGAGGTGATTGCAAACATTTCTTAACAAATGTTATTATCCACGCACAATGTTGCGATTTAGACTACAAGAGCTGATAGCCGAAAAACAGTTTCAGGATGGGAAACGGGTAACCCTGACTGTGATTTCCAAAGCCACGAAAATCAATCGTGTGACGTTGTCAAAGATGGCCAACCAGCGCGGTTACAGCACTGTGACAAAGAATCTCGACCGGCTATGTAGTTACTTTGGCTGCCGCATCGAGCAGCTGGTTGAACATATCCCAGATGAAATGCCTTCTGAAAAGCAATCAAGTCAAATTGACCTTTGCTGTCAATCGTAGAGTCCAACGGGTTAAGCAGCGCGCAGTGTTGCACAGTATCGCTGCGTAAATTTCGCTGGTAACAGATACCCCAGTCTTATCTGCTCCTGCTGCCGGTTGTAGAAGACCTCGATGTATTCGCTGATCTACTGTCTTGCCTTGTGCCGAGTCTCGAACTTGCGATGATGCACCAGCTCATTCTTGAGTCGTTGCCGAACGGCCTATCAAAAGGCCTATATATTTTGCATGGCCGACCCACACACACTAGGGCATCGCCGCGAAAAGGGTGCCGCCGCGAAGCGGTGGGGCCGGGCGTCCAGCCCGAGCCACTGAGACAGGTGACGCTTGCGCCGCCTGTCTCAGGCACGGGGGGAGCCACTTATCGAGAATCCGCCCCAGCGGATTCAGCCGGCCCACCGGCGGTCGATTAGTGGGGGGTGCTTGCACCCCGGCGCGCCGACTTGCTCGGCTAGGTGCGTTTTTGAGGGATGCCAGAGGCTCCGTGTGCTGCGGCAGCGGCACATGGAGGGGCAGCCCGACCCATCGCGCACGCTTAGTGCGGGAGGGGTCAAAAAGGCACCTAGCCGAGCAAAGCGAGGCGCGCCCCACCAACAAACCAAGGACGGTGCCCTAGCACCGAGCCTGCAATAGCCCGTACAGGGCGTCATTGCTGGCGTTCCGCCGTGTTTGATGGTGACAAACACAAAATATGATTTTCACATCAGATATCGCCATCAGATATCGTTATCGAATATCGTCATACCGATAACGATATGGTTGACGATAGCCAGCACAATGCAGGGATACTGCAAAAAACAAAACGGGTGCGCGAAGCAGCCGACTTGTTTCCACACCGACCTGCTTCTGCCAGCGATTCCAGAAATCCGATCCATTGTGTCAAACCACCCTCCTGCAATGCGCTTTATCCGTACCGGCCATCCTGGTATCGAGTCACCCGAGCTCGTCTGGGCAGATGCGAAACAATTTCAGTGCTCCCATGCATCTGAGGACGGAAGCCATATGGTTGGCTCGCGACACAACTTCTCCACAACCTCCTTCTCGGAAATAATCAGGTCAACTTTCACCTTGGTTGCCAAACCCGGAGATATGACAGTTTTTGACGACTGACGCGGATACCACTTGCCATTTTCCTTCACCCATACCGGACAGTATGTCTGTCCCGCCATAAATGGTTTGGCGTAATGGCATCGTGCCGACTCCGTCTGAACCAGAATTTGGATCTGCTGAACGCGATTATTGGTGATCGAGTTCAGGCACTGCGCCACAAAGCGTGCCAGCTTGTCACTACTCTTAAAATCCGCCGCCTCGACTTCAACACCAACCCGCTCGCCGCTGTGCAATACATAATGGCCATCGTGCTGCTTCTGGTTGGGTGATGCGAGGTCAGGCAACCTGATTTCCGGAACGTAGAATTGAATATTGCAAAACCTGACGCGGTACGCCGCCTCGATACGTCCGATGAAGTCATGCAAATATGTCCTCTGCCGCAAATCAAGATTCCCACATTCAGCCAACTCAGGAGTATGCATGGCAAGCAACATGAACCCCTTTTCAGTTAAATGGTAGTAATGCTGGTGAGGGAAGTGCGGTGCCGACTTCAGACCCGGCGGTAAAGAAATCTGCTTGAAATATCCCTGCTTGGAATATTTTTTCAGGCTCCCTGCCCTGCCAAGAAGAATCTTGGCTTCTGGTTCCGTTGTCAATCCATTCAGTGCCGCCCAGCCAGTCAGCAGCAACAGGGAACTCTCTCCCAACTTGCGCCGATTGACGCCCATGAAAATCAGCTCTTTTGCTGCTGCGCTGGCAGCATCTGTGCGCGGAGGTTTGTTCATACACCCTCCTTCTTTCCAGCAATTGCGCGGCTATCCAGCCAAGTTTCGACATCGGAATGCCGCCAGCCAACTGCACGGGTGGACAACTGAACTGGCTTCGGAAAAGCGTTTTGCTGGATAAGCAGATATATGCTCGATCGGCTCAGTCCAACCAACTGAATCACTGCAGGCAGGCGTAAAACGCCAATTTTTATCGAATTACTCATAAGTTCTCCTAGTCAATGTGCAAAAAATTGACTAGGGGCGACCGAACAAGCAGAACGTTACCACGACCGGATTTATTATACAACACATTGTTTATGTGATGTTTTTTACAAACGAGCCATATCCTCGCTCTCGCGATAATTTTCAACAGAAGGGATTGTTCGATCGCCCCTGTCAGAGAGTCATGCGATTCAGCGTATTGTATTTTGCAGAAAAATATATTTTCGACAGGCGAGCAGGTTTGCCCTAAAAGCAGCGCATGCTGTAAAAACTGAGTGCATTGAAATCGATCTGCCGCGAAAACAATCTACCTGACAATACCCCAACGAGATCCAACGCCGTCCTAGAGACGGCGTTTTTCCTAGTGTCGTAGCGTATTTATTGCCCATTCTTCTGTTTTTTGGGTGTTAATGGGTGTGTTTCTGGGCAACTGTCTTGAAATGGGTGTAATTGGGTGTATTATTGGTTCCATGATTCGAACCAATACAATCCAGATCACCCCTGACATCCTGTCACTGATCGCCAAGATCGATGAGTTCAAGGGGGCATGGCGCGCCTTGGGCACGCTGGCGCCTGATCGGCTGTCAGCCCTGCTTCACGTCGCCACCATCGAGAGCATCGGCTCATCTACCCGAATCGAGGGCAGCAAGCTTTCCGACCGCGAAGTCGAGCGCTTGCTATCTAATCTGCAAATCCGGAATTTCACCAGCCGCGACGAGCAGGAGGTAGCTGGCTACGCGAAGGTCATGGAATTGGTGTTTTCGTCGTGGCAAGACAACACCATCACCGAAAACCACATCAAGCAGTTGCATCAGAATCTGCTCGTCTACAGCGAGATAGATACATGGCATCTCGGCAACTACAAGACAAGATCAAATAGCCTCGCCGCCTTCGATGAAAACGGCGCGCAGCTCGGCGTTGGGTTTCAGACGGCCTCGCCCCTCGACACGCCACGCCTGATGGCGGAGTTGATCACCTGGGTGCAAGAGGAGCGTATTACCGGACATCTGCATCCTTTGCTGATCATTGCGCTGTGGGTGGTGGTGTTTCTGAAGATACATCCGTTCCAGAACGGCAATGGTCGCCTCTCCCGCGCGCTTACGACACTACTTTTATTACAGGCGGGCTACGCCTACGTACCCTACAGTTCCCTGGAAAGTGTCATTGAGCACGGCAAGGAAGCCTACTACCTGGCCCTGTGGCAAACCCAAGGGACGATCCGTAGCGATGCCCCGAACTGGCAACCGTGGCTGGTGTTCTTCCTGCGATCACTCGCCGAACAGGTCAGGCGGCTTGAAAAGAAAGTCGAGCGTGAAAAACTTGTGCTGGCCACCTTGCCGGAGCTCTCGTTGCAAATCGTCGAATTTGCCCGCGAACATGGTCGCGTCACCATCGGCGAGGCCATCAAACTGACCGGAGCGAGCCGCAACACGCTCAAGCAACATTTCCGTGCGCTGATCGAACGCGGGCACCTGAACCAGCACGGAAGCGGACGGGGTGTCTGGTATGAACTACGCTGATTTCACTTTTGCGAGACGCCGGCTCAATTCCAGAACGTCTCAATGTCCATTACCATCCAATCACGCTGGGGGTATTATCGGGGGTATTTGCAGAAATCGCACCGGATATCTAGTGGCTAATATCTAGCACTAATGCGGCTTCGCTGGACGCGGGTTCAATTCCCGCCGTCCCACCAACAATACCCTCCCCAACGGGGTACAACGCCGTCCCAGAGACGGCGTTTTTCTTAGCGTTGCGGCGCATTTATTGCCCATTCTTCTGTTTTTTGGATGTTAATGGGTATGTTTCTGGGCAACGGTCTTGAAATGGGTGTAATTGGGTGTATTATTGGTTCCATGATTCGAGCCGATACAATCCAGATCACCCCGGACATCCTGTCACTGATCGCCAGGATCGATGAGTTCAAGGGAGCGTGGCGTGCCTTGGGCACGTTGGCGCCTGGTCGGCTGTCAGCCCTGCTTCGCGTCGCCACCATCGAGAGCATCGGCTCATCCACCCGAATCGAGGGAAGCAAGTTATCCGACCGCGATGTCGAACGCTTGCTATCCAACCTGCAAATCAAGAACCTCGCCAGTCGCGACGAGCAGGAGGTGGCTGGCTACGCGGAAGTCATGGAATTGGTATTTTCATCGTGGCAAGACATCACATTCACCGAAAACCACATCAAGCACTTGCATCAGAATCTGCTCGTCTACAGCGAGAAGGATGCATGGCATCGCGGCAACTACAAGACTACATCCAATAGCGTCGCCGCCTTCGATGATAGCGGCAAGCAAATCGGCATTGTGTTCCAGACGGCATCGCCCTTCGATACGCCACGCCTGATGACGGAGTTGGTCACCTGGGTACAAGAGGAACGCACTGTCGGGCACTTGCACCCCTTGTTAATCATTGCACTGTGGGTGGTGGTGTTTCTGGAGATTCATCCGTTCCAGGACGGCAACGGTCGCCTCTCCCGCGCGCTTACGACGCTACTGTTATTACAGGCGGGTTATGCCTACGTACCATACAGCTCCCTGGAAAGTGTCATTGAGCAGAACAAGGAAGCCTATTATCTGGCACTGCGTCAGACCCAAGGGACGATCCGCACCGATGCCCCAAACTGGCAACCGTGGCTGGCATTCTTCCTGCGATCACTCGCCGAACAGCTCAGGCGGCTTGAAAAGAAAGTGGAACGCGAAAAACTTGTGCTGGCCACCTTGCCGGAGCTCTCGTTGCAAATCGTCGAATTTGCCCGCGAACATGGTCGCGTCACCATCGGCGAGGCCATCAAACTGACTGGAGCGAGCCGCAACACGCTCAAGCAACATTTCCGTACGCTGATCGAACGCGGGCACCTGAACCAGCACGGAAGCGGACGGGGTGTCTGGTACGAACTACGCTGATTTCACTTTTGCGAGACGCCGGTTCAATTCCAGAACGTCTCAATTGACCTTCCCCCGGAAAATCGGGGTTGAAGGACAGTCCACCAGAACCCAGTTATCTACAATAGGTCTTGATGTTCTGTTGGGCTTTTTCCATGCGTTGCCGGCGCTGCTCGTCATCCAGATAGGAGCGCTCGCCCTTTGCATCGACCTCCACTATGCGCATCCCCTCCTGCAGGGCGCGCAAACTCAGCTGCGCGGCTTCACAATTGGTCTTTTCCCCTTCGATCCTGGCCTGTTCCTTGGCGGCCTTGTCGGCGGCTTCCTTTTTCGCCTGCTGGGCTTTTTTCAATTCCGCTTCGCGTTCTGCAACGGTCTTTGGCGCGGCAGGCGCGCTCGCGGCGGCCGCACCGGCTGTAATCCCGGGAGCCGCGGTATCCGAGGTAGTACGCAGTGTCTTCGCTGTCACATTGGCAGGAGGCGGTTGGTCGGAATAATGCACCTTGCCGTCCGCATCCACCCATTTACTGAGTCCGGCAAAAGCATTTGCACTGGCCAGCACTAATAAAATCAGCAGCAATTTTTTCATGACGATCATTCCCGTGGTTTAAGAGTGAAATTCAGCCAGAAACTCGACTGAATGCGTGCCTAAGTCTAGCACACAGGGGATTGTGGCCGCACAGAGGCGCCCGATTTAGCGGACGCCGGTGCTCTTAATGGACATGCATACGGGCAATTGATAAACTCGCCGCCCCGGCATCATGCCGGACATCGACCCGCCGAATCATGCCCCTGCTTACCTTTGCCGAACGCTGCCTCGATCGAGGCCATGCCCCATGGAAACACTGCCCCGATTCCCATGCCGCCGCACCGGGAATGGGTTATTGCCCCCATGGGCGGGACGCGGCTATCGATCAGGTGCGGACAAAAATACTGCCGTTCGGCCTGAGTTTGTCGAAGGCCATGAATCCATTCACAATTCGACAAGCTCAGCGCGAACGGATTCATGAAGGATTCGCACCGGATCAATAGATGGATATCCTGACCCACGGCCTGTTGGGCGGAACCCTCGCCCAATCGTGCAGCCGGAAGAGCGAGACGCGCGCCGCGACGGCGGTTGGTTTCCTTGCCGCGCTGCTGGCGGATGCCGATGCCCTGATCCGCTCCGACGCCGACCCGCTGCTGGTTCTGGAATACCACCGCCAGTTCACCCATGCGCTGATCTTCATCCCTGTCGGGGCGCTGCTGGTCTCGCTGATCCTGTGGCCCGCGTTCAAGCTATCCGGGCGCCCGCTCGGTTTCCGGCGCATCTATCTGTATGCCTTGCTGGGCTGCGCCACGAGCGGCCTGCTCGATGCCTGCACCAGCTACGGCACGCACCTGCTGTGGCCGTTTACCGGGGAGCGCATCGCCTGGAGCATCGTCCCGATCTTCGACCCGCTGCTTTCGCTGATCCTCGGCGCGGCGCTGCTGGCCGGCCTGCGCTGGCGCAAGACGCTGCCGGCACGCATCGGCCTGTTGCTGGCGGCGGCGTACCTGTCCGTCGGCTGGTTCCAGCACCAGCGCGCCGAGGAGGCGATGCGCGCCACCATCCAGCAGCGCGGGCATGAGGCCGAAAAGCTGACCGTCAAGCCGACGATGGGCAATCTGCTGCTGTGGCGCTCGATCTACCGCTCCAGCGGCATCTATTATGTCGATGCAGTGCGGTTGGGTGGGACTGCGAGGATTTATCCGGGCAATACCGTGCGCGCCTTCGACCTGAGCCGCGACCTGCCTGCGCTTTCTCCCGCTTCGATGCTGCACCGGGATATCCGGCGCTTCGACTTCTTCTCGGACGGCTATCTGGCCCTGCATCCGGAAGACCCGGGCCTGCTCGGCGATGTGCGTTACGCGATGCTGCCCACCAGCACGCGCCCGCTGTGGGGCATCCGTCTGGATATGCAACAGCCGGAAGCCCATGCGCAATTCGAAACCTCGCGGCAGATGTCGCGCCAGGAGATCAATCGATTCATCGGGATGTTAAGGGGAACAGATTGAGCCGGGACAAGTCAAGGCAGCGTCAAGACTACAGCCACGAGGTACGCAAGCATCGCTTTTTGCTGGTGCGACTTGCTTTCGCCGCGCTGGGGACGCTGTTCCTGCTGGTCGGCATCATCGGCATCTTCACGCCGATCCTGCCGACCACGCCCTTCCTGCTGCTGGCCACTGCCTGCTATGCGCGCTCGTCGCGCCGTTTCTATAACTGGCTGATGAACCACCCGGCTCTCGGGCCGCTGATCGTCGAATGGCGCACCCACCGGAGCATTCCCTGGCGGATCAAGCTGGTGGCAGTGGCCACGATGACCCTGACCTTTGGCAGCTCGATCGTTTTCTTCATCCGGGACGGCTGGCTGCAGCTGGCGCTGGCTTTCTTCGGCCTGACGATGGTCACCTGGCTCTACCGCATCCCGTCGCGCGACCGGCCGGACAGGCGGAAACCCTAGGGAAGCGCTGAACAAGTCTTCCGTTCGTGGTGAGCCTGTCGAACCATGAACGGGAGACGGTATGCAATCAATAAGTTGTAAAGCCCGCCCTTCGACAGGCTCAGGGCGAACGGACTTATTCAGTGTTTCCCTAGTTATTTCAGCGGGCCGCTATGGGTGGGCAGCTTGTGCGTCGCCAGCCATTCCTTGGCCATGGCACGCGCGGTTTCGATCTGCTCGCGGCTCATCTTCGCTTCGATCCCATGCAGGTCATCCTGGGCTATGTCAAAACCGGCCGCCACGGCTATCTCGAACCACTTGTGCGCCTGCACCAGGTCGTTCGGTATTGCGCCTCGCCCTCTTTCATATATCCCGCCGAGGGTATACAGCGCCTCTCCATGACCCTGCTCGGCCGCCTTGTGGAACCACGCGGCGGCCTCCCTCTCGTCCTGCGGGACGCCGGTTCCCATTTCGTACATCACGCCCAGGGAGGTCTGCGCCTTCACATCCCCCTGCTCGGCCGCCTTGCGATACCAGAATGCCGCTTTCGCGTGGTTCTGCGGTACGCCGCTGCCGCTGCTGTACATTTGCCCGAGGATCGCCTGCGCTTTCGCATCCCCCTTCTCCGCAAGGGGTGTCAGCTCCTTGAGCGCAACGGAAAAATGGCCTCTTTTGAAAGCAGAGACCCCCTCCTGCAAACCGGCCTGCGCGCTTGCGCCAGCCATCAGGGAAAATACTGTGAAAATCAGGCCAAGAAAAGTTTTCATTGTTGCGTTACTCATAGTTGGTTTTATCAAGTTGAATCTCGAAGCCGAATATCGGCTTGGGTGCCTTGGCGGATAAATTGCGCCTTCAAGTTGTCGTGGCTGCGGCGGACGGAATTATACGGCATGACATGAAACGGTAGCGGCATATCCGCCACTCACTTCGATTCCATCACCCACACGCCATCCCAGTCGTCGCCGGGCGGATTGTCGATGAAATAGCGGCAGCGCTCGATATAGAGTTGGGCGGGTTTGTCGTTCGGGTTGAGCGCCAGCACCTCATTGAGCAGGCGGGTCGCATCCTGCCACTTGCGCTGGCGGTACTTGGTCAACGCGTTGTGGAAATGGCCGAGCGCGTCGATCAGGTTCGGATAGGTTTCGTCAGTGTGGTAGTCGAGGATTTCGTAGATGGCCACCGGCTGGGTCTTGCCCTTGACCACCACCAGGTCGAGTTCGCGCGCCTGGTAAGTGCCGCGCAGGCGTTTGTAGGTGGATTCGCTCACCAGGATATGCGTGCCGTACTGCTTGCAGGCCGACTCCAGGCGGGACGCCAGATTGACGCCGTCGCCGATGATGGTGAAGTCCATGCGTTTTTTCGAGCCGATGTTGCCGGACACCACGTTATCGGTATTCATGCCGACACCGATATTGACCGGCAGCTTGCCATGCGTCTGGCGCTGCCTGTTCCACTCGCCCAGCGTGCGGATCATCGCGATGGCGGCGCGTACCGCGCGATCGGCATCATCCGTGTGCCCCTCCGGGATGCCGAATGCCGCCATGAGGGCGTCGCCGATGAATTTATCCAGCATGCCTTCCTCGCGCTGGACGCACTCCACCATCAGCGTGAAATATTCGTTGAGCAGCGCCACCGTGCCCTGCGCCCCGAGCTGCTCGGTCAGCGTGGTAAAGCCGCGTATGTCGGAGAACAATACGGTGCACTCCACGTTCTTGCCGCCCAGCACTTCCGCGCCGGCGGCCACCATCCGGTCGGCAATGCCGGGATCCATGTAGCGCGCCATGGTGGACTTGATGCGTTTCTCGCTGCTGATATCCTCGATCACGAACATGGAGCCGATACGCTTCTGGTCGGCATTGAGCAGCGGCTGGACGGTGAGGTTGACCGACAGGGTCTCGCCTGCCACTTGCAGCGGCGCATCCATGGAAGTCTGCTGCTGCCCGCTTTCGGCCACCTGCCTGAGTTTTTCCAGCACCCATGCGTTGCCGTCCGTGAAGAATTCCGCCACCGCTTTATGCAGCACTTCCTCCGCGCGCGCCTTGAGGATACGCAGGCCGGCCGCATTGCAGGTGGCGATGCGCTCGTTCTCGTCCAGCGTAATCAGGCCATTCGACATGGATTCCAGCATAGCCTCGTTGTAGTTCTTCATCGCCTGCACGTCGGCGAACAACTTGGCATTTTCCAGCGCGATGGAAATCTGCGCGGTGAAGGCGCGCAGCCGCGATTCGTCGTCGCCGGTGAACGGCCCGCCGTGGCGGTTCAGCACCTGGGTCACGCCGATGGTCTTGCCGTGCTTGTTGACGATCGGCACACACAGGATCGAGCGCGTGAAAAAGCCGGTCTGCTTGTCGAATGACGGATTGAAGCGCAGGTCGGCGTAGGCATAGGGAATGTTGATGGATTTTCCGGAAGTGAACACCGCGCCCGCGATGCCGAGGTGATTGGGCAGGCGGATCTGCATTGATTCCAGCCCCTGCCCGACTTCCGACCACAACTGGCTGGTCTTCTCGTCGTTGAGGAACAGCGTCGAACGCTCGGCATTGAGCATGCGCGTCGCCTCGCCCATCACTTTCTGCAACAGTGAGCCGAGCTTGATGTCGGCCGTGACTTCCGAGACGATGTCGATGAATTCCATCTCCTGCTTGTGCAGCACCTTCATGCGCTCGATGAACTGGGCGCTTTGCAGCGCGAGCGTTCCCTGACCGGTCATCGCTTCGAGCAGGTGCAGGTCATGCCGGTTGAATTTGCCTTTACGCTTGTTGATCGTCTCCGCGACACCGATGACCTCGCCCTTCACCGTCTTGATCGGCACACACAGGATGTTATGCGTGACGAAGCCGGTCTGCTCGTCGATGGAGCGGTTGAAGCGCGGATCGGAATAGGCATCGTGGATAATCAGCGGCTCGCCGGTGGTGAACACGTAACCGGCAATACCACTGCTGTTGAGCATGCGGATCTCGCGCTGGATGTTGCCTTGTGCGACGCGGGAATAGAGTTCATTGCTTTCCGGATCGTTGAGGAACAGCGACCCGCGTTCCGCATTGAGCCGGGCAGTCGTCATCTCCACCAGTGCGTTGAGTACCTCGTCGAGCGTGTCGAATTCCGCCATCTTGCGCGAAACCTCAAGCAGCAACTCGGCCATGTGCAAACGGCGGCGTTGCAGTGCGCCGTTCTGCTCGGCGTCCGGCTTCAGCTTCTTGCGTGATGCGTTGACGTTTGACTGTTCCATCTTCATCCCGGCAGATTCAGGTCAGGTTTTTTGCGGGCTGTATTTCGAATTGTTCACGCAGCATGCGGATCGTGCCATGCAACTGGGCGAGCTCGCCTTGGTGCTGGTTAAACTGATCACGCAGCGCGTTATCCTTCTCGGTATGGGCAAGTTCGATGGCTTCGCGCAAGGTGGCAATGATGACTTTCAATTGGGCGATTTCGGCACTTGCCCCGCTGACCGCCTGCCTGACGGCGGTGTCCTTGTCGATATGCGCGGCTTCGAGAGCGTCGCGTAGCGAGACGACCGTTTCCTTCAACTGCAGGAGCTCGTGATGATTGGCGGCTGCGGCTTGCTGGACCGCCTTGTCGCGTTCCACTTGCGCCTTCTCCAGCTCCTCGCGCAGCGCGACCACGGTGGTTTTCAGTTGCGCGATATCGGCGTTGGCGGCGATGACCGAGGCGCGCAGCCGCTCGTCCGTTTCCGCGTGAGCAGCCTCCAACTCCCGGCGCAAAGCAACCACTGTGCGCCTGGAATCAAGCAGCTCCGCTTGAGCAAGGATCAGTTCGTCATTGTCTTGCGCCATTCCGAATCCGCCATGTCATTCGTTTTATCCAGGTTGTGGCCCGCCTCTGTGTGGCACTATCCGCACAGCAGGCATATCGTGCCGCCCACGCAAGTATCTTACCATCGGAAATTGGTCTGGCGCACCACGGAATAGGCGCGCAAACAAAAAGGCCAACCTTCCGGTTGGCCCTTCCGTTGAAATGATTCGTCGTGATCAAGCGCGTTTTTTGAACTCGTTGGTGCGGGTGTCGATCTCGATCTTGTCGCCGATCTCGATGAAAGCCGCGACGGGCAGTTCGAAACCGGTGTTGATCTTGGCCGGCTTCATCACCTTGCCGGAGGTGTCGCCGCGCACGGCCGGCTCGGTATATACGACTTCGCGCACGATGGTGTTGGGCAGCTCGACCGAGATCGCCTTTTCGTTGTAGAACACCACTTCGCACGGCATGCCGTCTTCGACGTAATTGATCGCATCGCCCATGCATTCCGCTTCGATCTCGTACTGGTTGTATTCGCCGTCCATGAACACATACATCGGATCGGCAAAATAGGAATAGGAACATTCCTTGCGATCCAGGATGATCTGGTCGAATTTGTCATCGGCGCTATACACGGTTTCCTTGGCGGCCTCGGTCAACAGATTCTTCATCTTCATCTTGACCACCGAACCGTTGCGACCGGAACGGCTGTAGTCCGCCTTCAGAATGACCATCGGGTCTGCGCCAACCATAATCACGTTACCTGCGCGGAGTTCCTGTGCTGTCTTCATGTTCACTGCCCCTCAATTTTGAAGGCGCGCATTCTACCGATTTCCTGGGAAAAATCCAGTAAATTCAACGCCAGATTGTTTGCTGCCAATTCCCGCGCCCACCCTTGGGCGCGGGGGTCCAACTCGCTGCGAACGGCGGCGAAAGCCGACCATGCCTGTCCTGAATTTATCGAAGCGGCCTGACCCGCCTCGCCGCCGCCGTTCCATGCCAGCCACAGGCCTTGCATCGCCTCGCTCGCCGCCGTGCTGAGCGACGCGCTGTACAGGTTCAGAAAGGCTTGCAGTTTTTGCCAGTGCACCGCATCGTGCTGCGGGTAAATCTGCCACACGAACGGCTTACCCGCCCACTGTGCCCGGACGCAGGAGTCCTCGCCACGGACGAAATTGACATCGCATGCCCATAATAGTTCATCGTAGCGTTCCTGCTCGACGAACGGCAGCACGCGTACCTGCAGGTTGCCGCGCGCATAGCTGCTGCCCGCATGCGGCGCGGCATCGCCGAAATATTGCCCGGTCTGCGGCAGGATGCGCCCTTCCGGCACGAGACACAGCACCGGCTGTGTGCCGCTTGCCCAGACGTCGAACAACCGTGCCAGCGCGCCATTCTCGTAGCCGAACAGCGAAATTTTCAGCGTTTCTGCGCCCGGCATTTCCATGCCGAGTGACTGCCAGAATGCCCGCTGCCGCACGGTATCCATCTGGAACGCATCGCGCCGCGCAAACAGATTGCGCTCCAGCAACAGCCCGCCGGTCTGCCCGGTGAAGCCGGGGAAGAAGAAATATCTGGTCAGCGGCAGGCTGGGATGCGGCGAAGGCAGGCCATGACAGCCGGACACCCAGTCTTCGGCGCTCAGATATTCGAGACTGATCCAGACCGATCGCTGCCGCGCGGCCATCGCTTCGATGTAGCTTTGCGGCAACTTGCAGGCGAACGTGTCGATCACCAGTTCGGCGGGCTGCACTTCTGGAAATGGCTCGGCCCAGCGCCGCACTTCCACGCCCCGGCAATGCTGGGTGTCCTGCGCAGCATCCGTCGCATGGCACAGCTTTGCCAAACTGCCCAGATCGTCCACCCACAGCCGGACTGAGATGCCATGCTCATGCGCCAGTTGCCGCGCCAGCCGCCAGCACACGCCGATGTCGCCGTAGTTGTCGATGACATTGCAGAAGATATCGCAATCGCGCGGCATCTCGCACTCACTCTGCATACAATGCATTTGCCAAGTGACAGGAAAACACGTTTGTTCTCCCATGGTTGCGTTTTATCATGTCGGGTGTTCTGGTGTAGTCGGGTCAGACATTTCAAGGCTGCCCATGCAGAGCCTGTTTCACCGGCTTTGCACTGGCGCTGAAGTCGGGAAACAGGTCAGTCCTTGCTGATCTCAAACGCCTTGACTGGCTGAGCGAAGCCCTTCAATACCAGGCCGTGAATCGGGGTTGCTTTCAACTTGCCATGCAGGTTGGCCTCGACCGCTCCGGAACAGAGAACCTGGCCGCCCTTTGCCTGGCCGCATAGCCGCGCGGCAAGGTTTACCACGCTGCCGATGGCGCCATAATCGTGACGTCCCTCGAAACCGATTGCGCCTATGGTAGCTTCACCTTGCGCAATACCGATGCCCATTCTCAGATCGTGCCCGCGTTGCTGCCAATCCCTGTCGATCTCGGCCATGCGCACCTGCATGTCGACTGCCATGTTGACCGCGCGCAGGGCGGGATCCGGGATTTCGATCGGGTCATTGAAAAAAATCATCATGCCATCCCCGGTAAAGCGCTCCACGGTTCCGTCATAGGCTATGATGATTTCACCCATGGCGCTGTAAAACTCATTCAGGGCGCGCATGACGTCGTCCGGCCCATAGGATTCGGTGAATGCCGTGAACCCGCGGAGATCGAGGAATACCACGACAATTTCCCGGCGTCGCGGCTTCAGATAAACGTCGGCTTGACCCGTGAGGAGGATGTCGGCTACCGCCGGCGAAAAAAACCTGCGCAATTGATCAAGGCGCTCGATTCTTGCCACACCTTCGGCCACGTGCAGCTCAAGCGACTGGTTCAGTTCTTCCAATTGGCAAACTGCGGTATGCAAGGCCAAATGAGTCCGGATACGCGCCAGCAGGATGGGGATGCTGACCGGCTTGGTGATGTAATCGACAGCCCCTATCTCGAGCCCTCGGGCTTCATCGTCAGCCGCGGATTTCGCGGTCAGGAAAACCACCGGAATATCGCGCGTATCAACATTGGCCTTCAGGCGCCTGCAGACCTCATACCCATCCAACCCGTGCATCATGGTGCCGAGCAGGATCAGGTCCGGTTTCTTCTTTTCGATGGCCTTCAAGGCCGTTTCGCCGTCAACGGCGGTTGTGACAAGATAAGTGCCTGAAAGAGCGGCCTCGATCGCATCAATGTCGGCTGGTGTGTCATCAACTACGAATATCGTCTGTTTTGCGATGCCCTGAGCCAGAGTCATTAGCCTTCCAATCTTTCAGCTTTCAATTATTCTTCTGTATGTCATTCAACATGGAGCGACCGCATCAAAACCATAACCCGCCAGCAGGCGCATGCCGCCCAAGGCCATTGTCAGTTGCGATTGTATTGCCATATGCGCCCCGTTGCAAAATCCTGCATGAATCCCCGGCGACAGGCCTTCTTTTCCGTGAGTCCGTATTTTCATTCCGTCCTCAGCGCCTCCACCGGATCGAGCCGTGCCGCGCGCCGCGCCGGCATCACGCCGGCCGCCAGGCCTATGCTGACCGCACTCAGTTCGGCGAGCGCGGCGAACAGCCACGGCGTGTGCACCGGCAGTGCGGGGAACAGCAGGTGCAGCGCCTGCGCGACGCCTACCCCGAGCATCAGTCCTCCCAGGCCACCCAAGGCCGAAAGCAGCATCGCCTCGCCGAGGAACAGCGCCAGCACCTGCCGTTCGCGCGCGCCCAGCGCGCGCAGCAGGCCGATCTCTGAAGTGCGCTCGGTGACGGCCATGGTCATGATGGTCAGGATGCCGACGCCGCCGACCAGCAGGGAAATGCCGCCCAAGGCCCCGACCGCGAAAGTGATCACGTCCAGCACCGAACCAAGCACTTCCAGCGCCTTTTCCTGCGGGATCAGCGTGTAGTCCTCGCGCCCGTGCCGCGCCGTCAGGATACTGCGGATGCCTGCCTCGACCCGGCTGAGTTCGGCGCTGGGGCGGTAAGTGACGTGAATCTCCATCAGCCCCGGACGGTTGAACAATTCCATCGCACGCGCGGCGGGAATGTATACCGCGTCGTCCAGATCGAAGCCGAGTATCTGCCCTTTCGATTCCATCACACCGATCACGCGATAGCGTTGCCCGCCGACGCGCAGATAACTGCCGAGCGGGTTCTGCCCGACGAACAGTTCCTGCACGATCTTCGAACCGAGCACCACAAAGGCGCGCGCCTGCTCCGGGTCTTCGTCAGGCAGGAAGGAGCCGGTGCGCACATAGATGCGCAACGCCTGCGGCATCTCGTGGCCGACACCGTACACCGTGGTGCGGCGCGTTTTGCCGTCGGCACGCAACTCGGCATTGCCCTGCACGCTGGGGCTGACGTATTCGACGTAGGGCAGGCGGCGCAGCGCCTCGGCGTCTTCCAGCGTGAGCGGACGGACTGAACCGAAGATACCGGCGTTCCCGCCATGCGTCTGGGTCTTGCCCGGCTGGATGCCGATCAGGTTGGTGCCGAACTGGCTGAATTCGGCCAGCACGAACTGGTGCAGGCCTTCGCCGATGGAGGTCAGCAGGATCACCGCCGCAATGCCGACGGCGATGCCCAGGCCGGTGAGGAAGCTGCGCAGCCGGTAGGCAACGAAGCTGGAGGTGGTGAGGCGGATCAGGTCGGGGAAGAGCATGGGCGCGTTATTCCGGCGAAGGCCGGAATCCAGTTAATAAAAACTTCCCGCAGCACGAAACAAGACTCAAAGGCATATTGGATAAAACCGCTGGATCCGGCCTTCGCCGGAATGACAAATCCGGTTTCATTTCAGTTTATTACGCCGCGCGCCTGTCCGGCAATTTCATGTCCACCACAATCTCGTCGTAGGGCGCAAAGACCAGGCCGTTCTCGTCCTTCTCGATTGCCATCCATTCGATCAGGCGCTCGCAGTCGTTGTACACATTCTTGTAGTCGCGCCTGAGTCGGCGTGCGAGTTCGGCAACTGTCATCGCTCCGCCTTCGCGCAGCGCACCGATCAGTTCCCAGCGCTTGGGGGTGAACACGGAAAACAGTTCGCCGACATCGTCGAAGCCGACGCCGAAATAGGGTTGCGCAGACTTGCCCTGCCGGGCTGCCTTCATGGCGGCGCTGGCGCGCGCAAGACTGGCCGATACAGGCTCGCCCACGGTCAGGTGCAGCACGGTGTTATCGGTCTTCATTTGTTGCCTCCTTCACGTCTCGCCAGAAATCTTCCAGCAGTTGGTTTTCATTCACGAATATGTATTGCATTTCGGTTTTGCCCACATGCCTGTGGTCACCCTTGCCGCGCTCATTGTCGTAACCGACCACCCGTTTTCCGTCTCGCACAAACACCAGCCGGTACTTGAATGGATGTTCGGACGGCGAAACCGGTTTCGGAACTCGCCATACGACCATTTCCATGATGCCCCCGGCATAGGCTCGTTTCTCGCGATAGAGCAGATCGGCCTTTTTCATGTCCGGATTATGGGCACCGGTTGTTTATGGCGTCAAGTACCATAACCTGAAGTTAAAACCACTGGATTCATCATGACCGCGCCAGCGCCATCACCGGATCGAGCCGCGCCGCGCGGCGTGCCGGCCACACGCTGAACAGGATGCCGGTGCCAAGCGCAGTGCCGAATGCCGCCAGCACTGCCCACCACGGCGCGGCGACGGGCAACGACGGATAGATTTGCGCGATCACCCTTGTGCCGATTTCGCCGAGCACCAGGCCCGCCACGCTGCCGATGCCGGACAACAGGATCGCTTCGGCAAAAAACAGATTCCTGATTTGCGCGGCGGGTGCGCCCAACGCCTTGAGCAGGCCGATTTCCTTGACGCGCTGCGAAACGGCGATGAGCATCACGTTCATGATCAGGATGCCGGCCACAGCCAGGCTGATCGCGGCGATGCCGCCGACCGCCAGCGTCAGCGCGCGCAGGATGCGGTCGAAAGTGGCCAGCACGGCATCCTGCGTGATGACCGTCACGTCGCGTTCGCCGTTATGCCGCTGGAACAGGATCTGCTCGGCATCGCTCACGGCACGCTGGATGGCATCGCGGCTTTTCGCTTCCACCAGGATGCGGAACAGGCCGGATGTGTTGAACAGCATGTGCGCCGAAGCGACCGGGATGATGACCAGGTCATCGGTATTGAAGCCCATCGATTCGCCCTGGCTCGCCATCACGCCGATCACGCGAAAGCGCCGGTCTCCCAGCCGCACCCGGGCGCCGATGGCCTGTTGCTGGCCGAACAACTCGCGCTTGATCTTGGCGCCCAGCACGCACACCGATTCGCTGGAATGCACATCGCCGGCCGGCAGGAATTGTCCTTGCCCCAGGCTCATGTGGCGTATTTCCAGCAATTCCGCCGTCGAACCCAGCACCACCACTTCGCGGTTGAGCGCGCCTTGGGAGATTTCCGACGAACCCACCGTCAGCGGAGCGATGCGCCCGATGGCGCGGCTGCGCAGCAAGGCTTGCGCATCGTCCAGGCTGAGTTCGCGCGGGATCTGCCCGAGCAGCATGCCCGGCCCGAGCCCCGCCGTTTCGGTGCGCCCCGGCAACACGATGACCAGGTTGGTGCCCAGCGAAGAGAACTGGTTGATGACATAGCGGCGCGCCCCCTCGCCCAGGCCGGTCAGCACCACCACCGCCGCCACGCCGATGGACATCGCCAGCATCATCAGCAAGGTGCGGGTGCGGCTGCCGCGCAGGCTGCCCGAGGCGAAAAGCAGGATGTCAGGGAGCTTCATTCCGAAAACCGCAGCTGGCCACGGATGAACACGGATAGACACGGATTGAACCATCGCCCATTCCGATGCCTTTCCGCATCCGCCTTGCCGATGCATGAGCCTGGTTTTGTCTGCTTAATCATCCGTGCTCATCCGTGTTAATCCGTGGCTGAATGTATTTACGAAGAACTGCCACGCGTATCGGAAATAATCTGCCCATCCACCATGCGCACCTGGCGCGTCGCCCGCCCGCCGATGGCCGGGTCATGGGTCACGACGATCAGCGCGACCTGCTGCGCGACGAGTTGCTCGAGCAGGTTCATCACCTCCTTGCCGGTGGCCTGATCGAGATTGCCGGTCGGCTCATCGGCCAACAGCACGGCAGGATGCATGCTGGTGGCGCGTGCGATCGCCACGCGTTGGCGCTGCCCGCCGGAGAGCTGGTCGGGGCGATGGTCGGCGCGATCCGCCAGGCCGTAGTTATCCAGCAACTGCGCGACGCGCGCCTTGCGCTCGGCGGCGGGAATCCCCGCCAGGATCAGCGGCAGTTCGATGTTCATCGCGGCAGTCAGGCGCGGCACCAGATGGAACGCCTGGAACACGAAGCCGACTTTTTCGCTGCGCGCCCTGGCCTGCTGCTCGTCGGTCAAATCGGTGACGTTGCCGCCGTCCAGCCGGTATGTGCCGGAACTCGGGCGGTCCAGCAGCCCGATCAGATTGAGCAGCGTGGATTTGCCGGAGCCGGACGGTCCCATGATCGAAACATAATCGCCCGCCGCGATATTCAGGTCGATGTCGCGCAACGCGGCAACCTGCTGATCGCCGACGGCGAAGATGCGGCTGACCTGGCTAAGCGCAATCATTCAAATACCGCTCCCGTTGGAATTCATTGGTAAAAAGAGGGACGCAAGCAATGCCGCCTGGCCCTTTGGTTTGCGAATCAGAAAAGCAGTATTTTAATACCTATCAGTATCAAGACTATTCCGCCGAAAATCTCCGCTTTGCTTTCGAGCCAGGTGCCGCTCTTTCTACCGATCAAAACGCCCACCCAACTGAAGGCAAAAGTTATTGCCCCGATGGCGAGGCAGGCGATATAAGGATTCGCATCCAGCAGCGTCAGGCTGAATCCGGCCGCCATCGCATCAATGCTGGTGGCGATGGCCAGTATCAGCATCATCTTGTTGGTGATATCGGAGATGTCTTCTTCTATTCCTTCGTGGATGCCTTCGTAAATCATCTTTGCGCCGATCAACGCCAGCAACCCGGAAGCGATCCAATGAGCATAGGCGTCTATCCAGCCCAGAATGCCCTTGCCGCCCAAATACCCGATGAAGGGCATCAAGGCCTGAAAAATACCGAAGAAGAAGCCGGCTTTAAGTGCCAGGCCGGGCGTATTTTTCTTGGCACCCAACCCGATGGAAACTGCAAAGGCGTCCATACTGAGCGCCACTGCCAGGATGATCACTTCTATCATTTTGCGGGCTTCACGGCTTCCGGCTGCGCGCGCACACCGGCCTTCACCCCGGCCTGGTCGAGCGACACCACGACCCGGTCGCCTTCGTTCAGCCCGGAGGTGATCTCGGTGTATTCCCAGTTGGCCAGGCCGGTTGCCACCGTGCGCTCCTCCAGCACACCGTCGCTTTCCCGGTAGAGCAGCACGCGCTTGCCTTCCAGCAAGGTTTGCGTGGGGATGCGCAGCACTTTTTCATGTGCGGCATGCACGATCTCGACATCGGCGCTGTAGCCGATCAGCAGATTCTCCTGCGTGGGAGGTTCTATAAAGTCCACCTCCACCTCCACGGTGCGCGCCTGCTTCTCGAGCTCCAGCACATACGGTGCGACGCGCTTGACCTTGCCGGCGAACGACTTGCCCTTGATGGCATCCAGCACGATGCGGCTCTCCTGCCCAGCCTTGATATTGGCCGCATCCACCTCATCGATCGGCGCACTGACGAACATGCAGCGGTCATCGATCAGGTCGATCGCGGGCGGCGTCGGGATGCCGGGCGGCGAAGGCGTGGCGTACTCGCCCAGTTCGCCGCTGATGTCCGCGATAACCCCGTCGAACGGCGCGCGCAGCACCATGCGCCGCAAGCCGGCCTGAGCCACGGCGATGCGCGAGCGGCTTTGCGCGATCTCGCTGCGCGCCGCCATACAGGAGGCCTGTTTGGCTTTTGCGTCCGCCTCGGCGCGCTCCAGCCCCTCCGGCGAAATGAAACCGCGCTCGCGCAATTGCCGCGCGCGCACCGCTTCCTTGCTGCTCATGTCGGCGACGGCACACACTTCCTCGACGCGGGTGTTGGCCGTGTTGAGCTGCTGCTCCGCGAGCCGCGCCTGCGCCTGCAAATCGTCGTTCCACAATTCCAGCAATATCTGGTCGGCCTTGACCCGCTCGCCCTTCTTCACCAGCAGATGCGCGATCTGCCCGCCCGCGGGCGGCGCCAGCTTGGCGCGGCGGCAGGCCTTGACCGTCCCCGCGCGGGTATTGCTCACCGTCGCCTCTACCATCCCGCGCTCGACCTTGGCCAACTGCACGCGAACCGGTTCGGGGCGGGTGAAGTACCAGGCCGCGACCGCCAGCGATAGCAGAACCACAAAATATGGGAGGTATTTCAGGAAGAAGTTTTGTTCGCGCTGCCGGGACAATGTCATGCAAATTCCCCAAGTGCTGGGTCAGCGGTGCTGACAGGGAATCAGGGCGCTTTCAACCCTGACAAGATGGTGCTGGAGAGAGGAATCGAACCTCCGACCTACGCGTTACGAGTGCGTAATTATCCAAATCACCAAACCTTTGTTCTATGCGGCTTTTGCTGTATATTTACACTGCAAAAAAACATTTTTGGCACAATTTTGGCACAGTACGAGGCAAAAATACCATGGCAGCTATACGCAAAAAAGGCGATTACCAGTGGCACGTGCAGATCCGCAAAAAGGGTTTTGCACCGCTCACCAAAACGTTCGAAACAAAAGCCGCTGCCGAATTATGGGCCAAAACGACCGAAAGCGAAATGGGGCGCGGCGTGTTTGTCAGCCGTGCCGAAGCCGAGGCTACAACCCTCCGGGATGCGCTTACCAGGTATGCGGCTGAAATAAGCCCGTCGAAAAAGGGGTGTGCCCAAGAAATTGTGCGGATCAATAAATGGTTGACCGACCCGCTGGCCAACCGTGCGCTGGCATCTTTGAAAAGCACCGACTTTGCCAAGTGGCGCGACGCAAGACTGAAAAGTGTTTCACCGGCCACGCTGCATCGAGACTTGAGCATCATTTCTCACCTGTTCTCGATCTGCAACAAGGAATGGGGGATCGCGGTTACCAATCCACTGCAAAACATCCGCAAGCCGTCCATCCAAAATGCGCGGGATCGACGGCTGGAGGGTGATGAGGAACAGCGCCTGCTGGATGCGCTCAGTAACAGCGGGAAAGGCGCCCTGGCAAACCACTGGATGCAGCCACTCGCTGTGCTTGCGATCGAGACGGCCATGCGGCAAGGGGAACTGCTGAAAATCCAGTGGAAAGACGTGGACTTGAAAAAGTCATACGTTCACCTTGCCGACACAAAGAACGGAACAGCACGAGATGTGCCGCTCTCAAACCGCGCTAAAGCCACCTTGGAGGCGTTGCCGCGCAGTATTGATGGTAAGGTGCTTGGCACTACGCAAAGCGCGGTTGTACAGGCCTGGGCGCGCGCCTGCAAGCGTGCCAGAATTACGGATTTGACGTTTCACGATCTGCGCCACGAGGCAACGAGTCGCATGGCCGAGAAACTCGCCTTGCATGAGTTGATGAAAGTCACAGGGCACAAGGACACAAAAATGCTGGCAAGATACTATCACCCCCGGCCCGAGGATCTGGCGCGTAAGCTGGGTTAAGAGCTTTTGATTTTTATCAGCCCTTCGCTGCTTTCAGAGCCTTCTTGAAAGCTTTCATATCCGGAACTGCGAACATTTGATTGCGTCCGACTGTCGAGCTTGGAGTCAAACGCCCACCGAGAACAAATCGCCGGAAGGTTGACATTGAGACCTCTAGATATTCGGCTGCCTCCTGAGCCGTGAAATTATCGCCGGCCAGATGGCCGAACAGCTCCTCGTGACTCATATCATCGCCACGGAAAGCATTGGTCGACAGGATCACGAAAAACTTCTGCCGCTCGACTGTCGGCATTTTCTTGAGATCCTGGAACAGATCCTCTGCAGTCATCGCATGTGCCATTTCTACCCCTCCGATTTCAGATACCGCTTGAGTTCGGCATAGAAATTTTCATGCGAACCCGCCTGGTAGAAATCAATAATCAACAATTCCACATCTACCCCCTGCCGGCGAACCTCCGCTGCTGGCGGGCGATACGCGATCAGGTACTCCTGACGATTGAATTTGAACTTGTAGACCCATATCCCGGCCAAGTCCCCAACTTTGGCCTCTCCAATTTCCGGGTTGCCGCAAACCTCACTCACAGCGTCCTCGATGGCAAGCTGCAGGGGCTTGTGAGCTTTCTTCACAAACCGGCAGAACGGGGGTTTATAGTTGGGCTTCATCGTTGTGATGTATTATCGCACCATATTTGATAGAACATCAACTCACGCTCTTTCCGCAAATAGCACGGGGTACTTTGTCAAAAACGACAACATGTATGTACGATTTTTTTCCGAATTCTGAGGCGACTCCTACTTCCCCTTTTCTGATTTGTGGCCGGACTCGCCTTTCTGTTTTGAGTCGAGAACCTTCACGCAGCTAATAGAACCGGCATTATTGGCGTCAAACTTAACATCCCCGGACCCGTAATTCGTGCCCATCACCGTAGGACTTAAAACGTAACAAGCCACACCATCGGAAAAGTCGGCATACTTCGTGATTATCGTTTGGCTGAATCCCCCTTTCCATTGCGCGATTATGGGCATCTTCTCAAGGTCTGCTGCAAGAACATTTGCGGTGGAAATTGAAAGCGCCAATACAAACAAGGTCAGTAATGATTTTTTGGGCACGATCTTGATTCTCCTTTTGTTGGTTTGTCTGAATGACGCAAAATCTTAACACCCATCAATTGCCAGTCAAACGATCCGCTCAGGGAATCCTTTGTAAATTCCCGGATACTCGGCAAAGAGTAGTAGATGTCTACTACTATTCAAGCTTGGCGAGTGCGGCGTTCCTTTTGTGTGATGCACAAAAAAGCACTGCATTTTTAGCTCTTTTTTTTCATCCGTAGCCGTTTTTATTCCTGCCGGTACGATTTTACAAAAAAAGCACTGCATTTTTAGCTCTTTTTTGCGAGCATATTACCGGTGGTGCATTTTGTGAAAAAAAGAAGTGCATTTTCAGCTGTTTTTTCCCGGAAACCCGCCAAAGAGTAGTAGATATCTACTACTTTGATAGCGGCGCAACGACCTGTTGTTGCGGCATAAGTTGCAGCACAATAATCCCAGACGCTTTTGCCGCTTCCGATGAGGTCGCCTTATCCGTTTTGACGCAGACCCCTACCCCCATCACCAGGTGGGGGCATGTCAGCCAGTCCCCTCTCCGCTTTAAGATTGCCGAGGACACTATCGGCCAGCATAAACAGCCCTTCGGTTAACGCCATCTCAGCAGCAGCAACCGGCAGGCCAACACCAGATCCTGCGGTTACCGCTGCCGATACATTGCGAACGCCGCGCGCGGCCTGCAAGACCTTTTCCAGCTTGGCTATATCAGCAGCATCATCGACATGCGACGCGGCTTCTGCGGCGGTTTTGGCGACCTTTCCGGCACCTCCCTTTCCTCCATCCTTGTTGCCTCCCATCACGGCTTCACCAAGGGCGCTGCTAAGGCTCGCAAGCACCGGCGAAGCTGCAAGCGCAGCAGCCAGTTCAGGATTGGCTGCAACGCCAGCCTGGAAGGACTCGTAAGCCGAACGTGCATTACCCTCGCGCACGCCCGCCTCAAACTTCTCGCGGTGCTGGCCGAGGGCCAAGCCGGCGTTGGTGAGATCGCCCTGCATCTTGATCTGGCCGCCGCCCACTTGTCGATGCAGTGCCGCCGCCTCCTTGCGGTCGGCCGAGCCAGCCGCGCCAAGCTCGACCCCGTGGGCATTCTGCGCCGCTCGCACGGCCCCGGTATTCGCCCCGCCCTGCGCCGTGGCGGCGGCGGTGTCCTTCGCTGCTTGGGTACGCACCTGTTCGACGCCCTGGGCGTGGAACTGGTCGGGAGTCTGGATCACGCCGGCGGTCGCCGCGTCGGCCTTCGGTGTCTCGATGCCAAGGCCTCGCATCAACGCCTCATTCATGCGTTCCTTCATTCCAACGTGCTGAGTTGTCAGATATGTGCCGAGGGTCCATTCATGCCCCCTTCCATCCGCATCGATCCAAGGATTTTCCTGAGCCAGATTCTCGAACTTCTTCGGATCCGCAAGTATTTCGGCCTCAAACTTGTTTGCAGTTTCTTCCGCCCGCTTCATTGATTCACGTGCGGAGGTTTCTTTGCTTGCCGCGACCTCGACACCGTGCTGCGCGGACTTCACGCGATCCAGCGATGCGGACAGTTTCCGATCGCCTGCAGCGCCGCTGCCGTGCGTATAGATGGCCGATTCGCCCTTGCTGAGGCTATTGGCAAAGCGCTGGCCAGACTCGCGGGCTTCCTGGGCAACGCTGGACTGGTCGATTTCTTGGGCAAGAGATTTGCGGCCCTGGATCGAGCCCCCCATACGCGCCCCGGTGTCCACGTCGTCAGCCAGGCCGCGCAGCGCTTTCGACGCCTTGCCGCCGACCTTGCCGAGGAGAGCCTTGCTGGCATCCCCAATGGATGCGCCAGCGGCCACCGCGCCAGACAGTGAGACTGCCTCTTCTTGGGTGACACCCGCGCGCTCGCGCAGGGTGTTGGCCAGTGTCGCCGTCTTTGAATACGACTCGACCGCCTCTGCCGTCATGCCCTTGCGTGCTTCATTGCTCAACTGGACGCCGTTTTTAGCGTCCATCGTGAACATGCTGGAATGGCCAAGGACCGCGCTCGTCGCATCCGTGAGCGCTGCGCGCTCAGATTGCAAAACACGCGCCGCAGATTCGTGAGCTGCCTCATGCGATTGCTTGACCGACTTCGCAAGGCCACCGCGCACCAGGAGATCGTTTTTCGCCTCAGCGCCCCAAGTCGTACCGTCCGAGCCGACATTAACGCTGCCGCCGCTCGGCGTCTGCGTGGTCATCATGCCGGACTTAAATGCGAAATTGGTGTCGTGTTTATTCATCGACGTATTGTGCGCGGAGTGGTTGTCCAGGCTGGTGTTGCCATAACTGAGATTACCGGTCGCAACCTGCTCGCCTGCCTTGCTGGCGGCTTGCTGTGATGGCGCGGTAAGCGAACTGGCCAGCGATGTCATCGCCTGTTCTCCCCCCTTCGTGATGGCTCCGGCGATGACTGGGATGAGCATCACCATATAGCCAGCAATCGCCTGGGAAGAAAGCGAAACCGAGCCAATATCGGAAGCTGAGGCGATGGTGAGTCCTCCGCCTGCAGCAGCGGCAATCGCCGCTGTCTGCTTGGCGGTCTCCATCGTCACCACGAGATTGAGGATGGCATAGAGTGGCGGCCACAGTTGCAGCCAAATCATCGTCATGAAATACGCCTTGAGCGGCGCCCCAGCCCGATGACCAGCCACGAGAATGATGAGCATAACAATCGGGAACGTCGCATACACCACGACCTCGATGACGTTGCGAATCTTCGGCATCGCGCTCTCCGCGACCTTTGCCATGGTGGCGTAGCTGGAATTCGCCGATGCCTCTGCCTGTGCCTGGGCTAACGCAATTGAGGCGGCAGCAGGATCCTGGAGCTGCTGACCGATGACAGCGCCAGCCGAGTCCATCAGGTTGATCGCCATCGCCTGCGTGATGGTTTCGGTCGCACTTTTTGAGACACCCAGCATGAGCTGGGTAGCATCGGCCGCCTGCGTGTTGTACGCGGCCAGAACGGCCGCATTCGGATCCGTGGTCTTGAAGTTGGGATTGAGGAATCGACCTAGCGCGTTTGCTTCCTTGATGGTATCGAGATTCAGACGGCGGACCAGATTCGGATAGACCAGGTTGCAGGAGTCCTGTGCCGGCTTGCCGGTCTCGGTTTGCGTGGTCATGCGGGAAACAGACGTATTGCTGAGCATACCAATCACGTCTGTGGACGTTTGGAGTGCAGCCGGATCGATGCGGCCTGCCGCGATGTCGTAAATGGTGCAGTTTCGGATAAAGCTGTACCAATCCTGCCGCAGCACGGGATCGCTGATAACGGCTCGGCGGCTCTCATCCAGCAGCCGAGCGCCGAACAGCAGGCCTCGGGTCTCGCCAGGCGAAGCCGTGGCGGGATCCGCACCGAACTTCAAACTGTTCGGCAGGACGGTGAACGCGCTTTCCATGGTCGTCGTCATCCAGTCGCCGACGCTGCTCGTGAAGTGCGCCATGAAGGCAAGACCGACGGGAACGTTGGCGACAACCTTGGGAGGCTGCGCAGCGATCCTATCGACCAGCATGACGTTCACTTTCGGCCCCAGGAAGCCGATGTAGAAAATGCTGGCCACAACCAGCCATTTCATCCCTTCGAACCGCTGCGACGCCAAGGAAGCCGCTGCCATGATGATGACACCGAGCGTCAAAACGGATTTGATAAGATTGGAATATCCTCCGCCGTTGACAATCATGGCGACGCCGTTAAAGACCGCCTCCAGCATGTCCACGTTGTAATAACAGTACACCTCGTAAGCAAAAGCCATCTACCCCTCCAACTTCAAAAATGTTGCAACTTTTTGGGCGCTCCCTTACCTGCCGCCCTTCATCCGACGCATCGAGATCGCCCCAGAAATGTTGTTCGGGAGGTTTGCGATCATCAACTGCTCCATCGCGAGGACCTGCTGCGCGATCGCGTTGACATTGGTCTGCTGCACGTTGGCATTCGCGATTTGCTGGGCCAAGCTCTTTCGTACCTCTCGCATGTTGTGCTGCACGTCCTTGATTGAGCTGGCTAGGCCGTCGCCGGCCTTCGGCGCATACTTCGTTAGAGCTTGGTTGAGAACATCGAACAGGCCATTGATATAGCCGTCCGCATATTGGGCTGCGATGAGAGTTTCATGGCTGTTAATCATCACGATGCCAAGGCCGCTCTTGCTCAGGGCATTCGCTACTGCGAGCATCTTGTAGATCGGAACGCTGGTTGAGTTAATAAAATTCTTGTCGGTCTGCGAGATTGGCTGATCGGCGAGCAACGCATCGTTGATAGACATCAGTCGCTCGTGGACCAGGGCGCGCATGCTCATGAGCGATGCTCCACCGGCCGTGCTAACATCGGTCGGAGTCATTTTTATGCATTGGAGCGCGCCGATATTCGAGACTCGCGCCGGATCCGGATCGCCGCTAACGCCACCGGTCGGTTGCTGGTCTGCATCGCCGTCTTGGCATGTGTAAATTTGGAATCCCGCAAGGATCGTGCCTTGGCTGGGATCCAAACCGATGAAGTTGGCCAAGGTCTCGGTCGTCACCAATGGCGTGACGGTGATGGTTTTCTGGGCTTGGCGACCACTCGCCGCAACCGATGGCGAGTTTGTGATGATGGTCGTCCCGACCAAGCTGATAATCAGCCGCGTCTCGAATTCCGTGACCCTTTCGTCTCCGATCGCAGTCGCGTTTTGTTCTGCCAGGGCGTTCCAGATGAGGTTGCCGAGGGGAAATTCCCCGGATGCTGCCGCCGCATTGATGTAGTTAGTCAGTTCCTGGTCACTCTTCGCGATATTCAGCCGCGCCTCCTCGCGGTCATCAAATGAGCCGTTACCCACCGCGAAATCCAGGGCATTTTCCGTCGCCCAGGTTTGGATTTTTTTGGGGGTGTCGCCCATCATGGTATTGGCAAGCTGCTTTCCTACCATGCACGAATTTATCTGTTGGTTGGTAGCTTTCTGGAGCTTGTCCATCATCTGCTTCAGGTTTACGCCGACCATTGGCGACATCGCATCGATGGCCATAAAAAATGCTTGCGAAAGCGCTACAGAGCCGATGTTCTGCAGCACGGTCACAAGCTGCTGAGAATTGATAAATGAAAAGCTACCCGCGAATGCGTCAATGCCGCCGCAGCCACCGGAAATCGATGGCGGGGAGAACGAGAACATCTGGTAATTTTTCTGGGGGACGCGAACAGAAAAGGATCCTCCGGAGTATACGTTCTGCGTCTGCCCGTGATACGCGCCAGCCGGCGTGCTATTGGTAATTGCGTTGTTGTTGAACATCTGTTGCATGGACACCGCCTGTGCGACAGGCGAAAACGCGAGCGAGGCACAAAGTACGGCGACAATCAGTTTGATTTTCATCTCGCCCCCCTTCAGAAATGGTGTTCGAAACAGCCGAGGGGGCAGGTTTGGCTGTCGAGGCCGTGTTGACAGCAGCCCTCATTCGCCCATTCGGACAGCATCTGTTGAATTTCCGAAGGAGACTGGTAGATGTACTCTTCGCGGGCGATTTTGATGGCCATTTCGCGAATCTCAGGAGTTTCGTCGGCGAAGTGTGCATCTACCATGCCGGAAAACTTGATTTCGCCGGCTTCGAAGACCTGACCGGTTCCGACGGTTGATGCATCCAGCATGCTGTCGAGCAATTGACGAATGCGCGGCTCTGCAACAGCCGCGGGTTGATGTGGCCGTTTACCGATTTCGCGGAGCTCCATACCGCTTTGGAGGAGCAGCGTAACGGTGCGCAGGAAAGAATCCCGCGAAGCCTGCTCGAACTTATCAAGGGCCTCCCCTCGGGCCATGAACAGAATACTGGGGGAAAGAGAAGATTGCATTTCAGGTCCTTTCAAAAAATTAATTGAGAATGCGACTAGTAGTCGTTCCAGAGCCCTGTCGTATCGTCCAGCCGCTCGTTGCCACACACAGGGCAGGCATCCAGATAGCGACCATGACGGCACTCGTGCAGCCTCCGGCGACGGCCTCGCCGTCGGCGAGGCTCGTTGTCCTCTGGCTGCGGCTCCACGAACCACTCGTACCAAAATCGTTTAGACCAGGCTCTGAATTTTTGAATGAGGCTCATTACAGCTCCCTTTCTCTGCCAGCGCAGCGAGCTCCAGCAAATCACGAAGCCAGCGTTTCCGAGCGCCAGCAGCCATACGCATAGCGTCCTCGATGGAGTCGGCCTTGCCATCCACGCAAAAGCAGACCAGACGGCCATTTGTCACGCCTTCTGCACCTGAATCTGCCCAGGCACTCCATGCCCATTCCCCATCGCCGTCAGGTTTGCTGGAAACCTCCATATAATGGTTCTCCGCCTTCGCGGACCAGCAATCGTCGGCGCCGTAGCCGTCACGGGTGAACGTTATTCCACTGATCTTCATTTCCATTTGCGTTTCCTTTTTTTATGCCTGTTGGTTGGGCGTTATGCCGGCGATCAAGCACAACACACTTGCAAGTTCTATCGCAGCCTCAGCAATGTCGGGCCGACAGGCCAACTCGTCACAAAGCAGCTCTCCATTTTCTGTAGAGTTGTTGATCGCATCGCGGAGACGTTTAATTTCAGTTGCGAATTGGTCTGCATTCATGCTCGTTCCTTTCATGGTGGTGGGTTTAATTTCATCGGGTTGGTGAGCCTCGCGGGTGCCGCGAAGGGCGGCGGTGTTGATTTGCTGGATGGATTGGTTGTTTGTTGTGCTCATGATTTGCCCTTTCGTTTGTGGTTTACATCGGTTCGGAGCCGCCTCACCCTGTCCGCGACGATCTGACGGGCGTTTAGACGGGGGCACAAGGCATGACAAAAGCGAGCGAGTGGTGCGGCCAGCGCGGAGCCGAAGGCGAGCACTGCCACGGTCGCTTGCGCCCGCCGCAGGCGGTTTGGCGTGACTTGTGCGCTTTTCCCCGGCTGCCCGGCATGTCGGCGCAAGGGTGGCTCCGCAACTGATGTTCGCAAACGAATGGGCGAGCACAACAAACGGCTTCCAATCCTTCCAGCAAATCGGCGCTGCGTGCAGCGCCACGCCTTTTTCAAAACAGCCATCGCGACGGCGTAGCCGTGGCGATGACAACCCGCTTTTGATTCGTGAGCCGTGTCGCCGCAGGCGTGACGGCGATTGCCTCTTCGGGAGCTGCAAGTTATCCATGGGAGCGGCCTAGACGAAATCCTCTTTGGCCGTGGCCACGACTGCTAGCGCGGCCGGCTGGGCAGCGCTTAGCGCAGCCGACGCCGCCGGCATCGGCGCGGTGGCCTTGAGGTCCTTCGGCGAAATAACTGGAGATGTGTAGCAAAAGCTAGGCAGCTTCGTCGCGCCAGTGAGCACGCCGCAGCCGGCGGGCAGATTCATCAGCATGTTGGTGTCGATGAAGGCACGCTCGGCCTGACGGATAGTGCGCTCCGGCAGCACGGTCTCGGCCAAGGCGATGTTCCGCTCAACGCGCCGCGTCTCGTCATCGACCAAAATCGTCCCGGTTGATTTTGCAAGCCACTCCGCCGTTTCCGGATCCTTGATCCGGTAGGAGAGCTGGATCGCACAGTTCTCCATCACAGCGCCGCGAACCGAATCCTTGTCCAGATCGGCCGGCACGTCGGCCAAGTCCTGCAAGGACTGAAAGGCCAAAATGACGTGCATCCCCCAGCCTGCGGCAGCGCCCAGGCTGGTCATGAACGGGCGCGAGATGTGGACCTTGAACTCGTCGGCCAGTACCGACATCAGCCGCTCGGCGCGCCCCTGCTTCGCGAGCATCATCAGCCGGATCAATATCATGCGCTGCATCCGGATGACCCGCGTGTTCCCCATGTCGCCCACGACGTAAAAACACCCGCCGGTGCGCGCCAGCGCCTCGATATCGATGCCGCCGGAGGCGGCATTGACCGGCTGCAGGTCGACCATTTCTTCCAGTGCGGCGTGAAAGCCGACAGCCGAGTTCAGCCAGGTCGAACCGAATTCGGCGAGAGCCTCGGCAGCAGTATGGCCAGCGGCAATGAAGGCCGCCGCCTCGCGGGCGGCCTTGCGATCAGCGAGGCGATAGAAGTCTGCCGCCTCGCCCTTCTCCGCAAGGGAAAAGGCTCCAATGAGCATATTTTCGCAGGTCTCTTCGTCGCACCCGGCGAAGAGATTGACCTGCGCCGGCTTGCCCGGCCGCAGGTCCAGAAACACGTAGGGCTGGCCAGCGCGCAGCGCGGCCGCCCGGAACACGTGCGGCATATGGGAGTCGCTCTTGGGATCCAGCACGACCACAAATTCGCCGCGCCCAATCGCCTGCGACAGCAGTATCTGCGCAGCCACACCCTTGCCCGAGCGGGTGCGCCCGCTCAGCAGGACGTGGCTGAGCCGCCAAGTTTCGGAATCAATGTAGACCGGCATCCGGTTCTCATCGAGCCCAACGAAAAGACCGCGCGACGGCTGCACGAAATTGAGGGGATCGAACGAGCCGATCTGTGCAGGAAGGAACGAATCGATCTCCCGAACGTCGGTGCGTTTATTGCGCTCGAGTGACGACCGCTTGGTCAGCCGAGCGCGCAGCCGCTCGGCGCGATCTTGGCCGTGGCGAAGCCACCAGAATGCGGCCGCGGCAGCGGCCAGCATTCCGCCAGTCCACCAGCCCAAATCCGTCGGCCGCATGCGTTCAACAAAAACCATATCGGCGCAGAAGTTGCCAAGGAAAAATGCTGGCAGCGGCAGCAAGCCGAGCGCAGCGATGGCGAGGGCTGGCGCGCGCAGCGCAGAGTCGGTCTTGGCCGCGAAAGTGACGATGCCGGGTGCGGTCGCCAAGGCAAACCAAAACCCGAATTTAACGATTTTGAAGAAAACGATGCCGGCCCAAACAAGGAGCACGGTCTGGCCGCCGGTCCAGCCGTCGGCCAGCAGGTAGCGCATGAAGGTCGGGAACGTCCAAAGAAGCCAAGCCGCAACCAGCGCAGCGGATGTCCAGGAAAGCCAAACCAGCGCACCGGCACTGGAATTTTGATTTTTTGCGAGCGTCATTTTTTCACCTCACTGAAAAAAATTGGAAAGGATGCGCTCCGCACCTCGCCGATTGCAGCGGCGAGGGCAGGCAAGCAAAGCGCGCAGCGATGCCAGGGGCAAGCGGAGGGGAGCCGTCGCCCCAGCCGTTGGCGAGACCGCGCAATAAGCGCGGGGTGAGCCTACGGATGGTGCGATGGGACGCTGGCGCAGGCGCGCCAGCAGTCCGCCACAGCGACCACGCCCCAGCGTGGGCGCGAAGGCGCGGGGGGAGCCACTTCCGAGGAATCGCCCCAGCGATTCCAGCCGCCCCAGCGGCGGTCGGAAAGTGGGGGGCAATGCCCCGCCGGCAAGAGAGCGTAGCGGCGCGCGCCCCCCGGCTTTCCGGGTCGGGCGTCCAGCCCGAGTTGCCACGCAACCGAACCGCAGCCGCGCGATTGCATGCAATCGCGCGGGCCTCCCCGTTCCGGGGAGGCGTGAGCCCGGCAAAGCCGGGGGGCGCGCGCCGCGAGGCGCGCATGCCGGCCCCAAACGTACATAACCGACGCGCATAAGCGCGGCGGTTATGGAAGTGCGGAATGAGCGCAGCGAATGTAGGCAGGAAAAAGCGGTCATGACTCGCGTTCAGCGAGGCAAGGAAAACCCCACCCGCAGGGCCGCGTACAGCGGTCGCGCAGCGATGAGGGATTTTCCGGTGGCCGTCTTTTTGCTGCGCCCCTCGCGCATTATGCGAGGGGAATATGCGGCCCTGTATGGGACGCATGGTTTTCATAAGCTGGCCGCTTAAACGGCCAGCACAATCGGCGTGACGACCGATGTGCACGATGGAGTGCTCATCGGATGTCGGCGGCATGGCAAGTGAGGTGCACACGATATGTGCCTCACTTGCTCGCGGCAGGTGCGCGGCGCTTGCCGCTCGCCTGTCGCAAGTGGCGCGACAAGGCCTGCGGCGAAAGTTGCAAGCCCTCGGCTTGCAACAGGGTGGCGACACTGTCTAAAGTGTGGCCAGTACGTCGCATTTTGCCGATCGTCGGCGCGAGCTTGCGCACTGCATCGGCAACGCTGAGCGGCGCAACAGGTGCAGGCGCTTCGACGATACGCGCGGCGATTTCGTCTAGCCGCTCGGCTGTGATGGTGGCTGCGGCCTTTGTTTTTGATTTGGTCATTTTGCGGCTCCTTCGATGAGTTCGGAGTAAGTCAGAAATTGAAAATTTTTGAGCATTTCAGGAGTAACTGAAATGTCGCGTCCGGCGACAACTGCCCGGTCGATTGAGGTCACAAGGCTGCGCACGGCGTGCGCAGTCGCAGTGTTCGGTGAGGTGTAGATCACCTGTGAATAATCACCACGCGCGAGCGCGCTGAGGTGGTGCGACAAAATGGAGCGATAGCGTTTTCCGGTTTTGACGTTGCGTTCGACCTCGAGCGCAACGACCAAGCCGTCCGGCGTAGTTGTGATAGCGTCCGGCCTGTGCGTGTCGCGTTGCGTTTTTTCTGCAACCGGCACGCGGTCAGGGTACGTCCAGCCTGTCCAACCAGACTGCGCGGTCTGAATGCGCAGGCGCTGCAGGTCACAGCGATGATCGACTTGCGTGAGGCCTGCACGCCCACGCTCGAACGCGCGGTCGGTTAGTGGCTTGCTGAGCTGTTGCGCGATCTGCGCCTGCCCGTCCATGGTGATGCCGACCAGAACGACGCACCGGCCACTTGGCAACGCGCATTCCTCGCGCGCGATCAGATCATCGCGCACCATGCCCGTCAGTGTGCTCTCGATCGTGCGGCGGTCATGTACACCAGCCACCAATCCAACAATTTCCGGGATAGTCCAAATTTCACTACGCAGGAAGCCAAGAATTTTCCGACGCTTGTCGTCGCGCCGTGCCATGCGCGCAGCATGGCTGTGCGGGATGAGATTGCTGCTCATGCGCGCTCCCGGATGCGCTGCAGTTGGCGCATCAGCCAAGCGACAGGTGCGGGAGGTGAACCGAAAATCAATCTAACTGGGATATAAGTTGCCAGCAGCGCATCGGCGCGTGCAAGTGCCTCAGTTGCGCGCTCGACATGGTCATTTATAAGTTGTGCATCAGACAGTTGATCTTCCTGGTTGTGCCGTATGTCGCATCGCGCGAGTTCGTCGGTGATGCTTTCTAGCTGCAATATCTGCGCGTTGATGCTGGCGCGCAGATCGCGGGCCAGCTTGAGATCGATGATTTTTTTCATGGCGTGACTCCTTGGTCGATGGATTGTTTTTTTCGGATTTTTTCCAGGATGGCCGCTCCGGCAGCCTGGGCGGCAGGGTCGAGCTGGAGGGGCGCGGGCGCAAGGCGGGCTGCGGCCTCTGCTAGCCGCGTGGCGGCTCTTTTGGCGCGCGCGGCGCGCACCAACTCTCGTCGAACGCGGCCAGGGAGCGGATCTTTTCCAGTCGCCTCGACTGCCCCTATCGCCGCGGCAAGCTCTTCGGCGGAGGTTTCCGCCGCGAGCGCGACGGCAGCGGCGCGGTCGGAAGCTGACCAAGTTGCGAGGCCGTGGAAAACCCCGAAAATTTCGCGAGGAGCCGAAGAAGAAGAAACCTTGGATTTGGTTAAAACCTTAGCTGCGGACTTCCCGATCTTCGGGGAACCCGAAAGTCGGGTTTCCCGGCCTTCGGTGGAATCCTTTGCTGGTGCGGGCTCCATCGGTTCGCGACGCGAAAGCGGAGCCTCGACCGCCCACAAATGGGGGCTCCTCAAAACCCATTTTTTCCCGGAGAGGCGCCCTCGCTCCGCGCGCACAGCCTCCACCCGCAATGCGCCGACTGCCTCCAGTTCCTTGAGGATGGCACGGATGGCGTCACGCCGTTGCGGGCCGACGTTCGCCAAGTGGGTGGCCCTGACCCGCCACCCTGTCGGCAAGTCCCAGAGGAAAACGAAGAGCCCCTTCGCTGAAAAGGTCAGCCGCGAATCCCGCAGCAGCGCGCGTGGGAACTGACGCGCCTGAGGAATCTCCCCTTCCCGAATCAGCTCAAAACCCACTTCTTGATCGGGGTTCATTTGTCCTCCCCTGCCTGCTTCCGCAGGCGCTCAGCCTTCGTGGGAGCCCCGCGACGGCGTGACTGCGGAGCAGGCGCGACTGAATCCGCAGAAGGTGTCGTCGGCTGGCGGACGAACTGGGCAGCCCAGCGCGGCGGATCGCGGAACAGAACCCGATTGCTACCCGGAATCGCCACGCGCGGCGGCAAAGTGTGAGGACGGCGAATCAGATCGCTGTAGATGGTGCTTCGACGCTTGTGCAGGAATGCTGCAAGCTGGTCGATGTCCCAGAGCACGGCCACTGGTTCCGGTTCCGCTATCTCAAGAATGGGTTGAAACATCGATTGCCTTTCGATTTCGAAAGGCGCACCCCGCGCCCACGAATGCGGGCGCACAGGGCGGATGGTTCGCTCGCCCCGGATCCATGCGCCATCGGGGTCGTGCGGTCGGCACGAAGGCCGACACGAGTGCCGCAAAGGTGCGGCGAGTTCTGTTTTGGGAGTTTCCCCGAATTCCGGACGGATTCAGGGTGGGGGATCTTCCCCGCAAATTTCGCGAGGCCGACCGGGGCGGCCGTAAGGCCGAGTTTGAGAGTCTGCGTTCCTTTTACGCCCACACAGCGCTGGCGACGGCAAGCCGTATACGGAATTTATTGCTTTGGGCTGTCCCTGTCAAGTGGGTGCGCTACTTTTTTTTGCCGCGCTGTGCCAGCCCCACTTTCCAAGCTCCCCATGCCGTCAGGCCTTGGCACAATTTTGGCACAATCACTGTGCCAAAAAGGAGCAAAACGAAGCAAAGCCGAGCAAATTAAAAAAGCCCAGAAATCCAATGATTACTGGGCTTTTGATGGTGCTGGAGAGAGGAATCGAACCTCCGACCTACGCGTTACGAGTGCGTTGCTCTACCAACTGAGCTACTCCAGCGCAAACGGGGGAGATTATAAAGGACACGCCATAACAAGGAAACATAAACGCGTGAGGCACTGATGAACACGGATTGACACAGATGAAAAACAGCCTGCATCAGCTTTTTCATACCGTTCGGATGGCATGCAACTCCTCGCAGCACAATATTCTATCCGTGTTTATCCGTGAAAATCCGTGGCTAACTGAGGTCGGATATTCAGGGCTGCAGTTCTCTGGGCAGCGGGAACACGACGTTCTCCCGGATGCCCTGCAACTCGGTGACACTGTCCGCGCCCATCTCGCGCAGGCGCGCGACCACGCCCTGCACCAGCAATTCCGGGGCGGATGCGCCGGCGCTGATGCCGACACGCGTTTTTCCGGCAATCCACTCCGGCCGCAATCCGTCGGCATCATTCACCAGATAGGCCGGCACGCCGACATTCGCCGCGACTTCGCGCAGGCGGTTGGAATTGGAACTGTTCGGCGAACCCACCACGATCACCACATCGCATTGTCTGACCAGCAGTTTGACCGCATCCTGGCGGTTTTGCGTGGCATAGCAGATGTCGTCTTTTCTCGGGCCGATGATGCTGGGGAAGCGCGCCTTGAGCGCGGCGATGATGCTGCTGGCATCGTCTACCGACAGCGTGGTCTGCGTGACGAAAGCGAGATTGCCTTCGTCATTCACCTTGAGATCGGCGACCTGTCCGGGCGATTCGACCAGATACATGCCGCCCTCGCTCTGCCCCATCGTGCCTTCCACTTCCGGATGCCCGGCATGTCCGATCACGATGATCTCCTTGCCCTGCCTGCGCAGCCGCGCTACTTCGATGTGTATCTTGGTGACCAGCGGGCAAGTCGCATCGAACACCGTCAGACCGCGCGCTTCGGCCTCGCGGCGCACCGACTGCGGTACGCCGTGCGCGCTGAATACCAGAATGCTGCCGGGCGGCACATCGGCCAGGTCTTCGACGAACACCGCGCCTTTCTTGCGCAAGCCGTCCACGACGAATTTGTTGTGCACTACCTCGTGGCGCACATAAACCGGCGCGCCGTGCAATGCCAGCGCGCGCTCGACGATGGTAATGGCGCGATCCACACCGGCGCAGAAGCCGCGCGGATTAGCCAGCAGCAGATCCATGCTTGCGCTCGGTAAACGTAAAGCTCGCGTAGCGAAACCTTCCTCCCCTCTCCCGCTTGCGGGGGAGGGATAGGGAGGGGGAAACAGGCGCAGCTTTGCAGGTTACTGCCCAACGCCAATAACCCTGCAAGAGTAATCGCATCATCATGAATGTCATTTTACCTTGCCTGTGAGGCTGTCCAGGATCAATAAAAACGCGCCGCAGGTGATTGCGGAATCGGCGATATTGAATGCCGGGAAGTAATGTTCGTTCCAGTGGAAATGCAGGAAATCCACCACATAGCCGTAGGCGATGCGGTCGATCAGGTTGCCGAGCGCACCGCCGAGGATCAGGCTCAGCGCCAGCGCAAACAGCGTTTGCGCGCCGTGCCCGCGCAACAGCCAGACGATCCACAGCGACGCGACGATGGCGATGCCGCTGAACAGCCAGCGCTGCATCCCGCCCGCGTCGTGCAGGAAGCTGAACGCCGCGCCGGTGTTGTGCGCCAGCACCAGATCGAACACGCCGAGGACGCGGAGGCTCTCGCCGAAGACAAAGTGACCGGTGATCCAAATCTTGCTCAACTGGTCGAGCGCGATCACCAGCGCGCTCAAGGAGAGCCATTTGAAGAGAGTAAATCTGCCCCCCCTCTGCCCCCTCGCAAGCTCTCCCCCCTTATCAGTGGGGAAGCCTATCTCCTCCCCTGACAAGGGGAGGCCGGGAGGGGTTTTACGCATACTTTCGCGCCTCGCCGCTGCCGAACAGGTTGCTCACGCAGCGGCCGCAGATAGTCGGATGGTCGGCATCCCTGCCCACGTCTTCGCGGTAATGCCAGCAGCGTTCGCATTTGTCGTGCAGGCTCGCGGCAACATCGAGGTGCTGTTCGGCTTCAGTCGCCACGCGATGCACCGTGGCGCGCGAGGTGATGAACACGAAACGCAAGTCATCGCCGAGGCGCGCCAGCACGTCGTAGTCCTGCCCGGCCACATGCACGTCCACCTCGGCGGCCAGCGCCGAGCCGATCAGCCCGACGCTGCGCGCCTCTTCCAGTTGCTTGTTCGCCTTGGCGCGCCATGCTCCGATCTTCAGCCATGCGGCAATCGCCTCGCCATCCAGTTGCGCATCGGGCAAACCATACCATTCTTCGATAAAAATACTGCCATCCTCCCTGCCGCCCAGCACCTCCCACGCCTCTTCCGCCGTGAAGCTGAGGATCGGCGCCATCAGGCGCACCAGGCTGTGGGTGATGTGGTACAGCGCATTCTGTGCGGAGCGGCGCGCCCGGGAATCTTCCCCGGCGGTATACAGGCGGTCTTTCAGGATGTCGAGATAGAAACCGCCGAGATCCTCGGAACAGAAGGTCTGTAATTTTTGTGCGATCAGATGGAATTCATAGCGCGCGTAATCCTGTTTCACTTCATCCTGCAACCGTTCCACCAGCGCCAGCGCATAACGGTCGATCTCCAGCCATTGTTCCACCGGCAGCGCATGCCGCTGCGGTTCGAAATCCGAGATGTTGGCCAGCAGGAAACGCAGGGTGTTGCGGATGCGCCGGTAGCTCTCCACCACGCGCTTGAGGATTTCGTCGGAGATGGTCAGCTCGCCCGAGTAGTCGGTCAGGGCCGCCCACAGGCGCAGGATGTCGGCGCCGAGCGTGTCGAGCACCTTCTGCGGCGCGATCACATTTCCCTTGGACTTGGACATCTTGTGGCCCTGCCCGTCCACGACGAAGCCGTGCGTGAGCAGCGCCTTGAAGGGCGCATGGCCGTTGATCGCGCAGCCGGTCAGCAGGCTGGACTGGAACCAGCCGCGGTGCTGGTCGGAGCCTTCCAGGTACAGGTCGGCGGGCGCATGCAGTTCCATGCGGCGCTGCAACACGGACACGTGCGTGACGCCCGAATCGAACCATACGTCCAGCGTGTCGGTGAGCTTGCGGTAGTGCGCCGCCTCCTCGCCGAGCAGGTCCACCGAGTTCAGGTCGAACCATGCCTCGATGCCGTCCTGCTCGACGCGCTGCGCAACCCGTTCCAGCAATTCCGGGGTGCGCGGATGGAGCTGCATCGTTTCCTTGTGCACGAAGAACGGCATCGGCACGCCCCAATTGCGCTGGCGCGACACGCACCAGTCCGGACGGTTCCTGATCATCGCCTCGAGGCGCGCGCGCCCCCAGGCAGGAAAGAATTCGGTATGTTCGACCGCACGGTTGGCGAGGTCGCGCAGGGTTGTGCCGTCATGTTTCGCATGGGAACGGCCCTCACGCACCAGCCTCTCGGCCTCTGCCGCCATCGGATAGGCGGCGTTGTCCATGCCGATGAACCACTGCGGCGTGGAACGGAAGATGATCGGCGTCTTATGCCGCCAGCAATGCGGATAGCTGTGCTGCATCTTCTCCATGTGCAGCAGATGGCCGCTGGCCTGCAGCGCGGCTATCACCACGTCGTTGGCTTTCCATACGAACAGCCCCGCCAAAGCGTTTTCTCCCGCCGGGGGCGTGCTGGCGATGAACTTGCCGTCGTCGCCGACCGGGTTGTCGGTCGGCAGATTGTATTTCTGGCCGACGAAGTAATCGTCCAGGCCATGCGCCGGGGCGGTATGCACCAGCCCGGTACCCGCTTCCAGCGTGACATGCTCGCCGCAGATGATCGGCACGCTGCGCTCATGGAACGGGTGCTGCAACGCCAACAATTCCAGCGCACCTCCTTTACAACGCCCCACTTCACCCTGATTCTCTAAAGCGTACCTCTGAAGAATGGCCGCATACTTTGGGGGTATCTGAAATTCAGGTACATGGGGCTTTCCATCTGCAGGCGATGATCTAACGTACTGCGGTGACGTATCCAACTCCGCACACAGAATCAAATAACCTTTCTCCGTTTTAACCAAGGCATATTCCATTTCGGGATGTACACTCACCGCCTGGTTCGCGGGCAATGTCCACGGCGTGGTGGTCCAGATCACCGCATATACTTTCGCGTCGATCGGCAGCGACACGCCGAATGCCTTTTCCAGCGCCGGCCTGTCCTTGACCTCGAATCCCACATCGATCGCGGGCGAAGTCTTGTCCTCGTATTCCACTTCCGCTTCGGCCAGCGCCGACTGGCAATCCAGGCACCAGTTCACCGGCTTGCGCCCCTGGTAGAGGTAGCCGCGCTCGTAGATGCTGCCGAGCGAGCGCATGATGTCGGCCTCGGTCCTGAAGTCCATCGTCAGGTAGGGATGCTCCCAGTCGCCCAGCACGCCGAGACGGATGAAGTCCTTCTTCTGCCGCTCGATCTGTTCCTTGGCGTATTCGCGGCACAACTCGCGGAACTGCGCGGGGGGGATCGCCTTGCCGTGTTTCTTTTCCACCTGCAACTCGATCGGCAGGCCATGGCAATCCCAGCCCGGCACATAGGGCGCGTCGAAACCCGCCAGCGTCTTGCTCTTGACGATGATATCCTTGAGCACCTTGTTCACCGCGTGGCCGATGTGGATGTCGCCATTCGCATACGGCGGGCCGTCGTGCAGGATGAATTTCGGTTTGCCCTGCCTGGCCGCGCGGATCTTCTGATAGCGTTGCTGCGCCTGCCAGCGCGCCACCATCTGCGGCTCGCGTTTGGCGAGGTCGCCGCGCATCGGGAACGGGGTATCGGGCAGATTAAGCGTGTTTTTATAGTCAGTCATAGTTTTTCCAAAACAAAATCTATATAACGCCGGAATGACGAAGCGTTGAAATCAGTCATGTTGTTTTAACCATTGCTTTGCATTTTCCACATCCAACGCGATCTGACGCGTCAACGTTTCCACATCGGGATATTTTTCTTCGTCGCGCAGCTTGTGCAGGAAGTCCAGGCGTATATGCCTGTTGTAAATCTCGCCCGAGAAATCGAACACATGCACTTCCAGCACCGCTTTGCCGTCCTGCCTCACCGTCGGGCGCACGCCCAGGCTCGCCACGCCCTGCATCGGCGGCAAGCCATCGCCATGCACGCGCACCACGAAAATCCCGGACAGCGGCGGGCGATTGTGTTTCAACTGGATGTTGGCGGTCGGAAAACCCAGCTTCTTGCCCAGGCCGTCGCCATGCTCCACGCGCCCGCTGATGCTGTATGGCCGCCCCAGGTAGGACTGCGCCACGCGCATGTTGCCCTCCGCCAGCGCGGCGCGCACCGCCGTGCTGGAAATGCGCACGCCGCCGTGCGTCACGCTGCGCACCGCCTGAACCGCAAAGCCGTGCTGCATACCGATTTTTTCCATCAGCGCAAAATCGCCGGCGCGCCCGCTGCCGAAGCGGAAATCGTCGCCGATCAGCACGAACTTCGCCGACAGTCTTTCATGCAGCGCATGAATGAACCCGTCCGCAGTTATCTGCGCGAAGCGCGCATTGAAGCGGCACACGTGCACGTGGCCGATGCCCATGGCGCCGAATAGTTCCAGCTTCTCGCGCAAACTGGTCAGTCGGGCCGGCGCCTGCAGCGGCGTAAAAAACTCGCGCGGATGCGGCTCGAAAATCACCACCGCTGTTTGCAGCCCGCGTGCCTGCGCCACTGTGCGCAGTTCGTTCAGCAACGCCTGGTGGCCCAGATGCACACCGTCGAAATTGCCGATGGTGAGCGCAACAGGCTGGGTATCTGGAGAATAGAGGCCGCGTAGAATCAACATGGGCGCGGATTATACCGTAGGGCGCAATAAGCGTAGCGCATTGCGCCATTGATCGTTGAAACACCTGGTGCAATGCCTGCCGGTCATTGCACCGTAAGCACACTTATATCTCGATTTCCTCGCCTTCGCGCGCCAGTCGGCATTCCGGGCCGCAGCCCTCCCGGGGATGAAGTGCCAGCACTTTCTCGAATTCCCGTTCCAATGCCTCGTCATTGCGGGTGGGTTCGTGGTGGGTGCAATACACGATCCTGGCACCGGCTTTTTTTGCCATGGCGATGCTGGAATCGAATGTGCCATGCCCCCAGCCTTTTTTCGACGGGTATTCCCCGGTCGTGTAGGACGAATCGGCAATCAGAACGTCCACGCCGCGCATCGCCTCGATGATGGATTTTTCCTTGTCCTCGATCAGCATCCGGTATTCCTCGTAGCCTTCGTCGCCGGGAGCATAGATGTTGTAATAGGGTTCGTGGTCGCCGGTAAAGAAAACCGATTTGCCGTTGCAATCGATGCGGTAACCGAAGTTGATGACCGGGTGATTGAGCAGCGTCGGCGTGATCGTGGCCGAGCCGATCTGCACGCTTTGTCCCGGCATCAGGGTTTCGTATTCGATCTTGGCCTTCATTTCGGCTTCGCGCACCGGGAAATAACTGTACTGCAACTGCACTTCCATGATCTGCTCGATGCCGCGTCCGGAAACGGGATCGAATGCGCCATGCAGGCGCAGGGTATTGCCGGGAATGAAAATCGGGATGAAGAACGGTAAGCCCTGGATATGATCCCAATGGGTGTGGGTGATAAAGACGTTTGCGGCAACCGGCATCTCCTTGAGCAGCGCTTGCGACAGCGCGAAAATCCCCGTGCCGGCGTCGAGGATGATCAGTTCGTTGTCGTCGGTGCGTATCTCGATGCAGGTGGTGTTGCCGCCATATTTGACGGTGTTGGGGCCGGGAGAGGGAATCGAGCCGCGCACACCCCAGAATCTGATTTTCATGCGTCGGCTCCGACTTGGGAAAACAACTGCGCTTCCTCGACGATTTTCGGCAGGTCTCTGAGCGAGGCGATGATTTCATCGATATCACCGCCGAAATAGTTGCAGACTGCCGGGGGTAGCGTCTCGATGCAGGGATTGCCGCTGTCGCCGAAAGACAGCTTCTTGCTGATCTGGTTGGCGGCATAGACGCTGGCCCACATCCCTCCTTCACCGCTATCCGCGGAATGATGGTTGCGTATGCAATCGATCAGCGTTTGGGGGAATTGCCATTTCTCCGCCAGCATCGAGCCCACGACGGTATGATCGACGCCGATCACCTGGCTTTCCGCCACATGCAGCGATATATTTTCACTGCGGCTTTTCTGCATCGCCTGGTTGAATTCGTCGGGCATGAACTGGGCGAACACCACCTTGCCGAAATCGTGCAGCAACCCGGCGATATAGCAATCCATCGGGTCGGCCCCCCCCAGCTTGCCGGCCAGCGATTTGGCGATGCCGGCAGTGGTCAGGGAATGCAGCAGATAATGCTGGATATCGAAACCGGCGGCATTATACTTGGGCAGAATGCCGACCGAGGCGATGCTGAGCGCCAGGTTCTTGATGGTATTGAAGCCGAGGAAAACCACCGAGTGATTGACCGAAGTGATCTTGCTGGGCAGGTTGTAATAGGCCGAGTTGAGCACCCTGAGGATCTTGACCGTCATCACCGGATCTTTTTCGATCACCTGCACCAGTTGCTTCGGCTCGCAGTCCAGATTCCTCGTCAACTCCAGGATTTTCTGCACGCTCTTGGGAAAGGCGGGCATCTTTTCCACGGCCAGGGTGAGTTTTTTTGCCAGCTCCGGCGAGATTTGGTTCATGTCATCGAATAGATTAGTTATGTAAACGAAGCATCATGCTATGCCGTTCCGCCTACCGTCAGGCCGTCGATCCTGACCGTAGGCTGCCCCACGCCGACCGGCACACTCTGCCCTTCCTTGCCGCAGGTGCCGACACCGGGGTCGAGCGCCATGTCGTTGCCTATCATCGAGATGCGTGTCAGCACGTCGGGGCCGTTGCCGATCAGTGTCGCGCCCTTGACCGGATGGGTGATCCTGCCGTCTTCGATCATATAGGCCTCGGCGGTGGAAAACACGAATTTGCCGCTGGTGATGTCCACCTGCCCGCCGCCGAAATTCACCGCGTACAGGCCGTGTTTCACCGAGGCGATGATCTCCTGCGGATCTTTGTCGCCATTGAGCATGTAAGTGTTGGTCATGCGCGGCATCGGCAGGTGCGCATAAGACTCGCGACGCGCATTGCCTGTCAGAGCCGCGCCCATCAGCCGAGCATTGAGCGAGTCCTGCAAATAACCGCGCAAGATGCCATTCTCGATCAGCGTGGTGCATTGCGCGGGGTTGCCTTCGTCGTCCATCTGCAACGAACCGCGCCGCCGCACCAGCGTGCCGTCGTCCACCACGGTGACGCCCGGTGCCGCGACGCGCTCGCCGACGCGGCCGGAAAACGCCGAGCTGCCCTTGCGGTTGAAGTCGCCTTCCAGGCCATGCCCGATCGCTTCGTGCAGCAGGATGCCCGGCCAGCCGTTGCCCAGCACCACGGTCATGTTGCCTGCCGGAGCCGGTGCGGCATCCAGGTTGGTCACCGCCTGATGCACCGCCTGCGCGGCATATTTGCGCAGCAGCGCGTCGTCGAAATAGGCGTAATCGAAACGCCCGCCGCCGCCCGCCGAACCCTGTTCGCGCTTGCCGTTGCTCTCGATGATGACCGTGAGCGACAGGCGCACCAGCGGGCGGATGTCGGCGTTCATCAGGCCGTCGCTGCGCGCCACCATCACCACTTCATATTCGCCCGCCAGCCCGGCCATCACCTGCTTCACGCGCGGATCGCGTGCGCGTGCGTAGCCTTCGAGCCGCTCCAGCAACGCCACCTTGTCGGCATCCTTGAGGCTGGCGATCGGGTCGTGCGGCAGATAGATCTCGCGCCGTGAACCCTGATACAACATCGGTACGGTCTGCGTGCCGCCCTGCTTGGCGATCGCGCGCGTGGCCTGCGCTGCGCTTTCCAGCGCGTTCAGGCTGATGTCATCGGAATAGGCAAAGGCGGTCTTCTCGCCGCTCACCGCACGCACGCCGACACCCTGATCGATGTTGAAACTGCCGGATTTGACGATACCCTCCTCCAGCGACCAGCTCTCGGCACGGCTGTACTGGAAATACAGATCGGCGTAATCGAGGCGATGCGCCATCATGCTGGCGAACACCTGTTCGATATGGCGCGTCTCGACGGAATGCGGAGCCAGCAGCGATTGCTGAGCCGTGGCGAATAGCGTATCGAAGGACTGGTCTTGTTGCATGGTATGCATAAACTCAAATTCCATTATTAAACCACTGAACCACGAAGAACACGAAGGCCACGAAGAAAAGCGATATACCGCCCCAAAGTAACAGTCGCTTTGTAGTCAAATCCCAATATTGTTCATTCCTCGATAAAGTCTTCGTGTTCTTCGTGGTAAAGCTTTTTTCTCTGCTCGGCGCGCAGCTAAAACAAGACGCGGTGCGTCAGCGCCGGCAGGCTGGCGCGCAGGCTGGCCTGATAGGACGGGTTCACTTCGGCGATCACCACGCCCGAACCGCGCGGCAGCCTGTCCAGTACGCTGCCCCACGGGCCGACGACCATGCTGTTGCCGTGCGTCTCGCGTCCGCTGACGTGATAGCCGCCTTGCGCGGCGGCCACCACATACGCCAGGTTTTCCACGGCGCGGGCGCGCACCAGCACTTCCCAGTGCATCTTGCCGGTGGTCTCGGTGAACGCCGCAGGCAGCACGATGATATCCACGTCTTTCATCGCGCGGAACAGCTCGGGGAAACGCAGGTCGTAGCAAACCGCCAGACCGATACGCCCGAACGGACTATCCACCACCACGACCTGGTTGCCAGGTTCGATGGTCCTGGCTTCGTCATAACGCTCGTTGCCCAATTCCAGATTGAACAGATGGATCTTGTCGTAGCGCGCCGCTTGCTCGCCCTGCTCATCGAATACCAGGCAGCTGTTCAGCACCTTGTCCGGCGCACCGGCCGCCAGCGGGATCGAGCCGCCCACCAGCCAGATCTTGTGCTGGCGCGCGGTTTCGCTGAGGAACGACTGGATCGGCCCCTGACCCGGCTGCTCGCGCGCCACGACCTTGTCCTGTTCGGACATGCCCATGATGGCGAAGAATTCCGGCAACACCACCAGGCGCGCCCCCTGTTCGGCGGCTTTGGCGATGAGGCGGCGTGCCTCGTTCAAATTACCCGTGACGTTCGGGCCGGAAGCCATCTGGATGGCGGCCACCTTGAATGCGTTGACTCGCGGTGCAGGCTGCTGTGTGAAATTTCCTTGCGGCATGGATTGCTTTCTATTTACGCTTATTATTTGCCTTGACTGGCGCTTCGCCCACCTTGACCACCCTGGGATCGCTCCAGGTGCCGCTGACATTGTATTCAAACGACGCCAACTTATCGAGCGGATCGCCCAATACCTTGTTGATGAGCAGCGAACCGATACCCGCCACCGGACCGGCAGCAAAGGCGCCGAGCAGCGATACGCTGTCGCCCAGCGCGGGAAGAATCAGCACGCGCAGATTCTGGGTTTCGCTGTTCAGGTCGACACTGCCTTTCATGGTCACCTTGGCGGCCGAACCGTCGATGTGAAAATCCTGCGTGTCGATCACGCCGCTCTTGATGGCCGCATTGCCATTGATATTGTCGAACTGGAAACCGTCGCTGAACACATCGGCGAAATCCAGCGTGATGCGCTTGGGCAATGCCTGCAGGCTGAGGATGCCAAGCAATTTGCCGAGGCCCGGATCCATCTTGAGGAATTGCCCCTTGCTGGTATCCAGCTTGAGCGAACCATCCAGCGTCGCATAGTTGAATTCGCCGGGGTTGCCGGCCCATGACAGATCCGCCGCCAGTTTCCCGCTGCCGCCCTTGACGGTATTGGGGTAACCGGAACGCGCCAGGATTTTTCCGGCATCGCTGATTTGCAGCAACAGATTGGCCTGGGTCTGCGCGTTGCGCCACACCCCGTCCCCGACCAGGCTGCCATCCGGGTTGACGATGTTCAAGCGGCGCAGCCGCCAATCATCGCCGTCCGGATGCCCCACCAGTTCCAGCCGCCCGACCTGTTTGCCTTCCACCTGCAAATTCTCGATGGATATCTGCAGGGCTGGCAGGCTGCCGGGCGGCACCGATGCGGATTGTGCGGATTGAACTGGTTTGACAGGAGGGGTTGCCGCATGGCCATTGCCGCTCCATAGCAGGTTCTGCAAGCGCGCCGTCAATTTACCTTCCCCGCGCGGCTGCCAATCCACTTCGCCATTCAGCGCGCTGCTGGACAAATGCGCGAACAATCCGTCGCCGCGCTTGCCGGCATCGATCTTCAGGTTATCGATATGCATGCCGAACCCGCTCACCCTGCCGATCACGAGATCCGCACCGGCAATCGGCAAGCCGCCCACCTCCGACACGCCAGTCGTACCGCCCGACGCACCGAGCAGGCCGCCCCAGCCCTGCAAAGACAGCTCCGGCAAGCTGCCGCTCAGCCATATGCCTGTCCTGAGCTCAGTCGAAGGGCCACCCCTGCTGCGCGGAGCTGCACCGGTGGCCCCGGCACCCAGAAGCTGTTCCTGCAGCCGGCGGGTACCCGAACGCCTCCCCTGATTGCCGGGAATATTCTCTGCGCCGAAATTGACGGTGCCGCGCCTGATGACCATGGCACCGTTTTCATCGCGCCGCGCCAACCGCGCGCTGAGCAGTTTGCCCAGTTGCACGATGATGACGTCCTGCCCTTCGGCGACATTCTTCTTCTCCAGGCGCAACGGCATCACTTCATCGGCAGGCTTGGCAAAAGGTTCCGGCAGATTTGAGCCGATCCCCTGCAGATTGGAATTGATGGTCAACTGCGCGGATTTTTTCACCACGCTGATGTCGGCATCCCATGCCGCGCTCCCGTACAGATAGTTCAGCAGCGGATGCGGATCGATCTTGCGCAACACATCGAGGTTGCTGCGCCCTTTCACGGAGGCATGCACCACACCGCCTGCGGCGGTCTGCACATTGATGCTGGTCGCTCCGCCCAGTATTTCCGCCGACACGCCGCTGGCATGCATGCCCGATTCGGTGAACGACAGTTCGCCGCGCGTCCTGCGCAACAGCGGCACCCCTACACCCAGGTTGATATCGTTATCCTGCACGCGGAACGTGCCGGACACCTTGACCGGCTTGTCACCCCCCGCCTCCGACACGTTACTGGTGCAGCCAGCCGTTTGCGGGAGGAGGCGAGTGGGCGGCACTCCCGCACCGGATGATTTCGCACACCGTGTCGTACCGCCCAGCGGAATATGCAAGGATAGGCCGAGATGCCCGTTGCCGTTGGCGCTCATGCCGTCGGTAAATCCGTCTATGTAGCCGCGCACCGGGCTTTGCTGGATGAATCGCAAAAAGGTATCGCTCGCACCCGCCGCGCTGCCCTTTATCTCCAGCGGCAGATCATCGCTCTGCAAATCCGCTATGGAGACGGTGAGGTTCTGCAAATGTGCGTCCAGCATGGTCGCAGACGGCGACTTCACTTCCATCTTGTTGCCGCGTATCCAGAATTCGCCCGAGATGTTTTCGATGCGCGGCCAATCCTTGTCGAATTCCATGGACACATCCCGCGCATGCCCGCCGACCTCGAGCAGCGCATCTTCCGTTCCCTCCTTCAAGGGGAAATCGCTCAGGTTGCCCTTTACGCGCACGCGGAAATCCTCGGTATGTCCCGCCAGCATCGCGCCGTTCAGCCAGTCGTTGTCTTCCTTGTCCAGCGCAACCAGCGGGGTGTAGCGGGCGGCGCGCCGGACATCGCCGCGCGTCAGGCTGACCGTCAGGTCCAGCACCCCCAGAGTGCCCGCCTTGGTCTGGTAACTGCCATACAGGTTGCCCGCCAGGTCATCGTTGGCGACGGCGACATTGTCGACTTTGACCAGCAACTCCCCGCGCTTGTGCTGCCAGCCGGCCTGACCGGTCAAAGTGGCAAAAAACAGCGGTTCGCGCATCACCCCCGGCGCATCCACCGCCAACTGGCGTGAATCGATATGCAGTCTGCCGCCCGCATCGCTGCCGTCCACCTCAGCCGACAGGCCGGAGAAACCGGGCAGCCCGCCGACCTGGCGCAGCGCGAGGTTCTCGAACTGCCCCTTGATTTTGTAACTCGTGATCTTGTAGCTATCCGGTTTTTCGAGCATGCCCTGCCATTGCGCATTCAGGTTGGACACCTTTCCTCTTGGCGCATAGGCATCCAGTTTGGCGCGCAGGCCGGCTTCCAGCGGCAGAAAATTGGCCAGGCCGGTGAGGCTTTCCAGTTGCAGCAGATTGGCGCGTATCTCGCTGGTAGCAGATAGTCCATCGGCAGCCTTTGCGGTGCGGAAATAAAAATCCGTCGGTTGCAGCTCGATGCCGTTATGCAAGCGCATCGCCAGGCGCTTGGTGGAAACCTCCATGCCACCCGCCACGGCTTTCCATGCGGCGCGTCCGCGCAAATCGAGCAATAGCATTTCCGGCACATCCTCGGCCAGCTTGGTCGCCACATCGCGCAAGCCCAGGTCGGCGGTGATCCCCGTCACCCTGCCACCCTCGACGTCCAGCCAGCCGCGCAGCGCGCCGCGGCCCCGGCTGAATTCGCCGGGCAAATCCAGCCAGGTCCGCCAGGCCGTCACATCGGTGTAATCGAGCCTGGCATAAACCTGGCCGTGCCAGGCGCCCAGGCCATCGAAACTTGCCCCGTCAAAATCGCCGCGCACGTCCAGCGGAGTCGCCAGTCCGGCTGGCGGCACAGCACGCAAGGCGAAGCGGTGATGGCTGAACAGGTTCTCGATGCGCAGATTGACCCGTTGCAGCACCAGCGGTGTCGCATCGCGCTGTTCGTCCACCCAGATGATGAGCGCATCGCGCGCCACCATGCGCGACTGGCGCAGCAGCCAGTCGGCCAGATCGTTACCGCTGCCCTGTTTGGAGAGTTCCACGCCGCCGATAAAAATCTTCCCTTGCGCATCGCGGCGTATCCGCAATTCCGGCCTGTCGACCTCCAGGCTGGCCAGCCGCAGTTCCGCGGTGAACAGCGACATCCACGACACGCTGCCGTCAATATGGGGCAGCACCAGTGCGGGTTGCCGCTGCTCGTTCAGGATATGCACATCGGCGAAGCTCAGGCGCGGCCGGAACCCCATCCAATCGCCTTCGATCCTGCCGATGGTGACCGGATTGCCGATCGCGCCTGCCAAAGAAGCGGCGATCCGGTCGTGATACTGCTCGACATTCGGCAACAGCCAATAGCGCAACATGAGGATCGCCAGCGCCGTCAGCACGGCCAGCACCGCCGACGCGACGATGGTCAGTCGCGTCAGCCAGTTGAGGCTGTGCCAGAGCAGGCGGATGGGAAGAGAATTCAGCATGAAGTTCAGTTGGTAGTCGTTAGTTGGAAGACGTAAGCTGGAAGGAGTAAGACGCAAGCTGGCGCTGCCTGCTGCGCGGGTATTGTTCAACTTACGTCTTACGACTTACGACTGCCTTATAATCATCCGCATTTTAACTTGAAGCCCCGCCTATGAATACCGCAAACTTGCCGCCCTTCGACCTGGCTCAGGACAGGCCCTTCGATGGCCTGCTGCAAAAGGCGCTGCGCTGCAGCCGTTATGCCAGGCATGTACTGGAAGCAGACCCGCCGCTGTTGAATTGGTTGCAGGAAAATTACCTCACGCCGTGCGAGCGCGCGGAAATGCAGGCCTTGTTGCAGCAATACGGCCTCGGCCCTGATGACGAAGCCGGCCTGGCGCGTGCCGTGCGCAGGCTGCGCAAGCAGGTGATGGCCAAGCTGATCCTGCGCGACCTCAACGGGCTGGCCGGTCTGGACGAGGTGATGCAAGCCATGACCGCACTGGCGGAAGTATGCATCCAGCAGGCGCAGGCCTGTCTGATGGAGGTCCTGCAGGCGCAATTCGGCACACCGCTGGGCGAAAACGGCACAACGCCGCAGCCATTGCTGGTCATCGGCATGGGCAAACTGGGCGGCGGCGAACTGAATGTCTCGTCCGACATCGACCTGATCTTCGTTTATCCGGAAGACGGCGAAACGGATGGACCGCGCAAGCTGAGCAACCATGAGTTCTTCACGCGGCTGGGGCGCCGCCTGATCAGCCTGATCAACGAGCCGACCGGCGACGGCTATGTGTTCCGCGTGGACATGCGGCTGCGCCCCTACGGCGACAGCGGTCCGCTGGTGGTGAGTTTCGCCGCGCTGGAGGAATACCTGGTCAGCCAGGGGCGCGAATGGGAGCGCTACGCCTGGATCAAGGCGCGCGTCGTTTCTCCCGCGAATAGTCATCATGCCCGTTCCCCTCTCCCGATGCCCTCTCCTCAATCCTCTCCCGCAAGCGGGAGAGGAGGCGAACGAGAAAAGCAATTGTTGATTCCTGCGGGCGAGGAGGCAAACGAATCGCTGCGCGAGTCTTACGTTAACGAACTGATGCAGCTCGCGCAGCCGTTCGTGTTCCGCAAATACCTCGACTTCGGCGCGATCGATTCGATGCGCAAGCTGCACGCGCAAATACGCCAGGAAGTACTGCGCCGCGACCGGCTCAACAACATCAAGCTCGGCCCCGGCGGCATACGCGAGATCGAATTCACCGCGCAGGTATTCCAGTTGATCCGCGGCGGGCGCGACGCCGCTTTGCGCATCCGCCCCACCCAGGCTGCGCTGCAGCAACTCGCAAAGAACGGCCAGCTGCCCGCGCCGGTCGTCGCCGACCTGGATACGGCCTATGTATTCCTGCGCAACCTCGAGCACCGCCTGCAATATCTGGATGACCAGCAGACCCAGGAACTGCCCGAAAAAACCGAAGACCGGGAAATCATCGCCGATGCGATGGGCTACGCGGATTACGCCACACTGCTGATTGAGCTCGATCGCCATCGCGCTCTGGTCAACCAGCAATTCGAGCTGATTTTCGGCGCGCCTGAGGAAGGGCAGGACGACGGGCAATTCTGGCATGAAGGGGTCAGCGCCGAAGAATTGCAGGCCCGCCTCGCAAAACTCGGTTACCGCACTGCAAGCGACAGTGCGCAACGCCTGTTGCAACTGCAAGCCGGCAACCGCTACCAGCAATTGCCCGAACTCAGCAAGCAGAGGCTGGACAAGCTGGTCCCGCAATTCATAGCCCTGTGCGCGCAACAAGCCAATCCGGACGAAACATTGTCCAGGTTGCTCACCCTGGTGGAAGGCATCAGCCGCCGCGCTTCCTACCTCGCCTTCCTGGCCGAGTACCCGCAGGCCATGCAGCGCCTGACCCGGATGGTCGCCGCCAGCAGCTGGGCGGGCGAATACATGACCCAGCACCCGGCACTGTTCGACGAATTGCTGGCTGCGCGTGAGATGTACCAGCCGCCGCAGTGGCAGCAGCTTGACCGCAATCTGCAAAGCCGGCTGGATGACTGCGCCGGGGATGCCGAACGGCAACTGGATGTGTTGCGCCTGGTCCAGCAGGAACAGACCTTCCAGTTGCTGGCGATGGACCTGCAAGGCCTGCTGCCGCTGGAAAAACTCAGCGACCACCTGAGCGATCTGGCCGATCTGCTGCTGCGCCATGTGCTGAGGCTGAGCTGGGCGACCGCGCGCAAACGGCATCGCGACGAACCGAGATTCGCCATCATCGCGTACGGCAAGCTGGGCGGCAAGGAACTGAGCTACGCCTCCGACCTCGACCTGATCTTCCTCTACGATGACGACCACCCCGATGCGCAGGAAAACTACGCGCGGCTGGGGCAGCGCATCAACACCATGCTGAGCAGCTACACCTCTTCCGGCCGCCTCTACGAAACAGACCTGCGCCTGCGCCCGAACGGCGCGAGCGGCCTGCTGGTCAGCACGGTTGAGGCGTTTGCCGAATACCAGCAGAAGCAAGCCTGGGTATGGGAACACCAGGCCCTGACGCGCGCGCGTTTCTGCGCGGGCGATGCACAGGTCGGCGCCGCCTTCGAGGACATCCGCAAACAGGTACTGTGCCAGCCGCACGAACTGGCGGCCTTACGCAAGGAGATTCTGGAGATGCGCCAGAAGATGCTCGACGGCCATCCCAACGATACCGACCTGTTCGACATCAAGCACGACCGGGGCGGCATGGTGGACATCGAGTTCATGGTGCAATATCTGGTGCTCGCCTACGCCCATCGACACCCGCAACTGACCGGCAATATCGGCAACCTGGCGCTGCTCAAGCTGGCGGGCGAACTTGGCCTGATTCCTGCCGAGCTTGCCGAACAGACCCGCACGCTGTACCGCATATTGCGCCAGACGCAACACCGCATCCGGCTTAACAGCCAGTTGCCGTGCCGCGTTGAACACGGACAGATCGAAGTTACCGCGTGCCGGAAGTTATGGGGATTGCTTTTCGAGAATGCCTAGCTGGAGGAAGCCTAAACTTCCGGCACCGCCCCCGGCAACGGCGCATTCGCCCGGCGCGTGGAACCGCCGAGGCGTGCGGTGAGGCGATACATGACCATTTCGCCTTTGCCCTTGACGCAGATCGTGGCGGGCGGTTCGAAGGCGTACTCATGCCGGATCCGGTTGTAGGTTGTTTTGTCCACCTTGATCACGCCCGGCGCCGCCTCGTTGGTCAGGCGGCTGGCGATGTTGACCGTGTCGCCCCATAAGTCATAGACGAATCGCTTGGTACCGATCACCCCGGCAACCACGGGGCCGGTAGCAATGCCGGTGTGCATACCCAACTTGAATCTGGACAGCTCGGGGTGGTTGGCCACAAACTGGCCCATCTCCAGCGCCAGATCCGCGATATCGCAGGTGTAGTCCGGCCTGTCGCGGTTCAGCCCGCCGACCACCATGTAGGCATCGCCTATCGTCTTGATTTTCTCCACGCCGTATTTTTCGCACAGCTCGTCGAAACCGGAGAAAATAATGTTGAGTAAAGTGACCATTTGTCCGGGAGGGAGCGACTCGGTCAGTTGCGTGAAATTCACCAGGTCGGCGAACATCACCGTCACATCCGCATGTCCATCCGCGATCAGGCCCTGATGGTTCTTCAGCCGTTGCGCGATGCTGCCTGGCAACATGTTGAGCAGCACGCGCTCGGATTTTTCCTGCTCCTCGGCCAGCAATCGGTGCTGCTGGTCGAGCTGGCTCTTGATCTTGTCCATCTCGATGACGAAATAACGCATCAGAAAGTAAATGATGGATGAAATCCCGCCAAAATTAAGCGCGAAGAATACGCCGATGGCCTTCGCCGGCATCCCGGAAACGCTTCCAAAACCGAGAAAATAATCGAATACCCCGGATACGACCGTCATCACGATATACGCGACAAACCAGGGGATGGAATCGCGCCAACCCGACACGACCAGCGCGCTGATCGGAGCCAGCAATGCCCACAGCATCACCCCGCTCGATGTCACCGAGCTGCCGAGGCTCCATTGCATGATGAACGGCACAAACAGGAACAGGCACAACTGGACAAAACGGAACGGTCCAAACCGTCTGGTTTTGAAATAGTGGACCAGTGAAACTACGGAGATCAACTGATAGATCAACGGCACATTCGCCGAGAATTGCAGCCCCATCAGCCAGTAAATGGCCAGCCACAACACCACTCCCAGGTTCATGAAGGCACAGGCCAGGATCAACAGGCTCTTGCGCAACTTCTCTTCTTGCGTATCCGTTGTTTCCGCAGTGATTTCAGACAGTTTGATCATCGGTGCAGTTGCCATTCGGTTATGGCTCTAAGACATTATCTGGGACATTATCTGGCAAACCCGGTCATCATACCCGAATTACCAAGTAAAAAATAAGGCTGGCTACCGAGCCGGCAGGCATTATCATTTCACTCGCCCATTCGGGCCGGATAATTTAGCCATGCTTCTTCAAAAACCGGCCAGAAAACGCTAGAATCCGCGCTTTGCAACCGACCCATCAAAGGAACCCCCATCATGTCGATGTCCGACCGCGACGGTTTTATCTGGTATGACGGCAAGCTCGTGCCGTGGCGCGATGCCACCACCCACGTGCTGACCCACACGCTGCATTACGGCATGGGCGTGTTTGAAGGCGTGCGCGCCTACAAGGCCGCCAAAGGCACGGCGATCTTCCGCCTGCAGGAACACACCGACAGGCTGTTCAATTCCGCGCATATCTTCCAGATGAAAATGCCCTGGGACAAGGCGACCATACTGGAAGCACAGCGCGAAGTGGTGCGCGCCAACAAGCTGGAATCCTGCTACATCCGCCCGATCGTGTTCTACGGCTCGGAAGCAATGGGCATCGCCGCAACGACGCTGTCCACCCATGTCGCGATCGCCGCCTGGCCGTGGGGGGCCTATCTCGGCGCGGAAGGCATGCAAAAAGGCATCCGCGTCAAGACTTCCAGCTTCACCCGCCATCATGTCAACGTGAACATGTGCCGCGCCAAGTCGGTGGCGACCTACACCAACTCGATAATGGCGCATCATGAAGCCGCCAACGACAACTACGACGAGGCCCTGTTGCTCGATGTGGACGGTTACGTCGCGGAAGGCGCCGGCGAGAACATCTTCATCGTCAAGAAAGGCAAGCTGTACACGCCCGACCTGACCTCCTGCCTGGAAGGCATCACGCGCGATTCCGTCATCACTCTCTCCAGGGAAATGGGCATCGAGGTGATCGAGAAGCGCATCACCCGCGACGAGATCTATTGCGCCGAAGAAGCCTTCTTCACCGGCACGGCCGCCGAGGTGACCCCGATCCGCGAACTCGATCACCGCACCATCGGCTGCGGCTCGCGCGGCCCGGTCACCACCCGGCTGCAACAGGCGTTCTTCGATTGCGTGGCGGGCAAGCATCCGCAACACACCGATTGGCTGGCCTACATCTAAGGGGAAAACATCGTGAGCAACGAAAACATCACCCAGCGCTACATCGAAGTGACCGCGCACGACCTGCCGCTGACCTGCCCGATGCCGAACATGAGCCTGTGGAATGCCCACCCGAGAGTGATGATCCCGCTGAACCACGGCGGTGAAGCGCGTTGCCCGTATTGCGGCACCTTGTATAAATTCAAGGGTGAATTGCCCAAGGCGCATCATTAACCCAATGCACCCTACAGCACACCAAGGTACGCAACCCTGCTGATGCCCAAAACCGCGATACGCAAAATTCTGGTTATCAGCCCGAGCTGGGTGGGCGACTGCATGCTGATGCAGCCGATGCTGATGCGCCTCAGACAACGCCATCCCGGCTGCCGCATCGACGTGTTCGCCCCGCCATGGACGGAGAAGCTGCTGCGCCAGATGCCTGAAGTGCATGACGTCATCATCAACCCGTTCCCGCACGGCGCACTGCAACTGACGGCACGCTACCTGCTCGGCATACAACTGCGCGTTGCGTGCTACAACCAGGCCATCGTGCTGCCCAACTCATGGAAATCCGCGCTCGTGCCGTTCCTCGCGCGTATCCCGCTGCGCACCGGTTTTGTCGGCGAGTCGCGCTACCTCCTGCTCAATGATGCGCGCAAACTCGACAAGCAGAAACTGCCGCTGATGGTGGAACGCTTCGCGCAGCTCGCCGAAGATGTGCAAGGCGAAATTCCGCGCCCCCTGGCGAACCCGAAACTGGCGATCTCCGAAACTCAGCGCGCAGCTACGCTGCACAAGCTGGGCCTGACGCTGGACCAACCCGTCGCGGTATTCTGCCCCGGCGCCGAATACGGCCCCGCCAAGCGCTGGCCGGCAGCCTATTATGCGGACATCGCACAGCGCCTGTGGCAACGCGGTTATGCGGTCTGGCTGATCGGTTCCGCCAAGGACAAGCCGGTCGCGGACGAAATCGACCGCCTCGCCGAAGGCCAATGCATCAACCTGTGCGGCAGCACCGACCTGGGCGATGCGCTCGCGCTACTGGCGAGCGCGCAACTGGTCATCAGCAACGACTCCGGCCTGATGCACCTGGCCGCCGCGCTGGACCGGCCAATGCTCGCGCTGTTCGGTTCCAGCAGCCCGCAGTTCACCCCGCCGCAGTCGGCGCAGGCGCAGGTCGTCAAGCTCGACATCGAGTGCAGCCCGTGCTTCAAACGCGAATGCCCGCTCGGGCATTTCAATTGCATGACGCGACTCACACCCGATCTGGTGTGGGAGAGATTGCAACGCACCCTCGGTGAAAACCGACCGCCTTTGACCACAGGGCACACGAAATAGAACCAAAGAATCGCCAAGTACTCTTTCAGTACCACCTAGACCGAAATATATAGGCATTTCGGTCTATTGTATGGCGCAAGTCAACCGCTTAGAATGCAGCACAGACAGGCTTACACAAACCGGCCGGCCGTTTAAAACAAAAGGAATTCGTGGAAAATTCGTACCCGGTTGCTTCAATCGAGCGGACTACTTCCAAAATCAAGCCTGTTCCTGCCGATATCATGAAACTAATATTTCTTCGCCAGCTGATCGCCTCTTTGGCCGGATCACAAATCCCGTTCCGGCGTGTCGCGATGCGACACTACGCGGGTTTCACTCTGATCGAATTGATCTTGGCGGCAGCCATTCTAGGCGTGCTTGGCGCATTAGCGGCTTCTCAATATGGTGACTATCAGGATAAAGTCAAATTCGCCCAAGCAAAGTCCGACATTAAAAAAATCGAAACGGCAATCGCACAATACTATGCCGACAACAAGGCTTACCCGCAGCAACTGGGCACCGTGGGCGCGGGGACCCTGCTTGACCCCTGGGGAAAACCCTATCAGTACTGCGAACTCGCGTCGGGAACATCTGCATGCACGACGCGCAAGGACAAATCGCTGCACCCGCTCAACTCCGACTTCGATCTCTATAGCATGGGCAAGGATCGCGACAGTAAAACGCCGCTGACCGCGAAGGCGAGCCGGGACGATATCATTCGGGCGCGCAACGGCCAGTTCCTGGGTTATGCGGTCGACTTTTGAGCGCGGGCTGTAGATGAGGATCGAAACGACGTTCATGCGTGGCGGCGTGGCGCGCCGTATCTTTGCCTTGTTTGTCCTGTCCGCTTTCCTTCCCATGGTGGTGATGGCCGTGCTGACCTACAGCCAGGTGCGCAGCATCATTGCCGAGCAGACCCGCTCCAGACTGGTCGAAACCGGCAAGGATTTCGCCATGTCCGTCAATCAACGGCTGCAGCTGATGCAGGGCAGCCTCGCGCGAACCGCACTGGATATACACGATGACCATTTAATGCCAAGCACTCCAGTCTTGGCGTCCCTCAGGGGGTTGTTTTCCAGCCTGACCCTCGTCAAGGCCGGTACACGGAGCACCCCGCTCATAGGCGAGGCTCTCGCCTGGCCGGAGCTCGGAGAGACAGAGCGCGCCCACCTGGCGAAGGGTGAGTCTGTTCTGGTCGTTCAACCAGGTTTCGGCGCGTCACCCCGGATTCTGCTCCTGCACGCGGTCGATGCAGGCCAGCCGGATAGCACCGCTATGGTCGCGGAACTTAATCCTGCGCAAATCTGGGGAGGTGAGGAGAACTATCCGTTCATGACCGGCTTGTGCATGTATTCCGGTACCGGCGTCATGCTGTTCTGCTCGAAACGCGAACTTGAAACACAGTCCGCCATGCTGACAAACAAGATTGGCGCCCCGGCTGAGCCCCAGATGCAGATCAGCGGCGAACCCTGGATCATGGGGCAATGGCAGCTCTTCCTGAAACCCAAGTTTCACGAGCCGTACTGGACTGCGGTCGCTGCGCAACCGATGGCGATCGGCTTGCGCCAAGCCGAAAAATTCAGTCGAATCTTCATCGGAGTCATCGTGCTGGCCCTGCTGCTGGCGGCGCTCCTGAGCGTCGGCCAGATCCGCCGGACCATGGGGCCGCTGGAGAAGCTGATCAATGGTACCCGGCGCGTTGCTGACGGGAAGTTCGACCACCGGGTCGACGTGGTGGGCCACGACGAATTCGGAGAACTGTCCGCTTCGTTCAACGACATGGCCGGGCGACTTGGCAGTCAGCTCGACACCCTCAAGGTGCTATCCAATATCGACCGGGTGATCTTGTCCGATTTGAATATCGAGCCTGTTTTCGGCATCGTGCTGGAGCGCATCCGCAAGCTCACTTCCGCCGGCTTTGCGGGCATCGTCGTGCTGGAGAAGCCGGCGGCGTGCGAAGCACGGATCTATTTTATGCAAGCCGGGCCTGACTCCAACATGGAATCGAATCGGATCCGGGTGAATGCCGGAAGGCTGCAGGAATTTGCCGGGCGGGACCAGGGCTTCTGGCTGGATGACGCCGCGAGCCTTCAGCATTACATCCACCAGCCGGGGTTTCAGATAGACGGGCGATTGTTCATACTGCCCATCCTCGCCGAAGGGACCCTGAGTGCCTTTATCTGCCTTGCATTCAAAAACGCCGGTGACTTGCCGCCGCACACGCTGATCCATCTGCGCGACCTTGGCGATCGTATCGGTGTCGCCATGTCCGCCGTTGCACGTGACGAGAAGCTGATCTTTCAGGCTCGCCACGACGACCTGACCGGCCTGCCGAATCGCCTCCTGTTCAAGGAACAGCTTTCCAGCGAGATATCCTTCGCCCAGCGCGAGGGGCGCATCATGGCGTTACTGTTCGTCGATCTTGATCGCTTTAAAAGTATCAATGACACGCTCGGTCACTCGGCGGGCGACGAGCTGCTGAAGGAAGCCGCCCAGCGATTGCGCCGCTGCAACCGCGGGAGCGATACCGTCGCACGCCTCGGCGGCGACGAGTTTGCCATCATCCTGCCGGCCATCCCGGGAATACGCAGCGCCACCACGGTAGCGGAGCACATCCTGCAAGCATTCTCGCAGCCTTTCGAGATTGCCGGCCAGGAGAACCATATCAGTGCCAGCATCGGCATCGCCATCTCCCCCGTGGACGGCAATGACAGCGAAGAGCTGCTCAGAAAGGCCGACACGGCCATGTACCGTGCCAAGGCTCTCGGGCGCGGCAGGTTCGTCTATTTCGAAGAGCAGATGAACGTTGAGGCAACCGAGCACATGAACCTGGAACGCGAGATACGGCAAGGCTTGCTTCGCGATGAGTTCCTGCTTCACTATCAGCCGAAGGTAGACTTGCGCACCGGCAGCGTCACAGGGGCGGAGGCCCTCTTGCGGTGGAACCACCCGACCCGCGGCCTGGTTTATCCGGATGTCTTCATCGGCGTCGCCGAGGACACCGGAATCATCGAGGAGGTCGGCAGGAATGTGATATGGCAGGCCTGCACCCAACACGCGGCATGGCGGGCTGCGGGTGTCGATGCCCCGCGAATAGCCGTCAACGTTTCCGGGCGGCAGTTCCGGCGCGGCGACCTGATCCAGATCATCAACGAAGCGCTGCAAACAACGTCCACACCGTCCAGCGCACTGGAAATCGAAGTCACCGAGAGCCTTTTCATGGACGAAACCTGCGATGTGACGTCGGTACTCAATGAGCTACGGCAAATGGGGCTGAAAGTGACGATCGACGACTTTGGCACCGGGTATTCGTCCATGTCTTACCTGAGATGGCTGCCCATGGACTGCATAAAGATAGACAAGTCGTTCATCGATGACATGGTCGACGACGACAACGCGCGCGCCATCGCCGAGGTGATCGTTACACTCGCACACACCCTGGGCAAATCCGTTGTGGCGGAAGGCGTAGAGACGGAGGGTCAACTCGACCTGCTGCGCGGCTGGCAATGCGACACGATCCAGGGCTATTATTTCAGCAAGCCCCTGGCGGCGGAACGATTTGCCGAATACCTTCGGGAGCATAACGCATAATGAACCTTGCATCAGGATGCAGCCTGTACCGGACTGCTTCAAGCTCCGCTATTGGCCGATTCGGCACTAATGATCTCCGACACCAGCTGACTATCCTTGGATACAGGCCGGCAGATCGGCATGATTCAAAAAACATTTAATTTGCCCAACTTCATTGAAACCGATACCCATCATGCTGCAGGACCTGCCCAAAGAAATCTTCAAGGCTTATGACATTCGCGGCATCGTCGGCCGGACGCTGACACCAGAAGTGGTGGAGGCCATCGGCCATGCGCTCGGCTCGGAAGCCATGGCGCGCGGACAGCGCACGATTGCGATCGGCCGCGACGGCAGGTTGTCCGGCCCGGAACTGAGTTCCGCCCTGGCGCGCGGCATCCGGAAAAGCGGCATCGACGTGATCGACGTGGGGCGCGTCGCGACGCCGATGGTGTATTTCGCCGCCTACCAGTTACAGACCCACTGCGCGGTGATGCTCACCGGCAGCCACAACCCGCCGGATTACAACGGACTGAAAATGGTGCTGGCCGGAGAAACGCTGTCCGGAGAGACCATACAGAAACTGCGCTCGCGCATCGAGCGGAATGATCTCACGCATGGCTCCGGCAGTTACGTGCAACGCGACATCGGCGCGGATTACCTCGCGCGCATCGTCTCCGACATCAGGCTGGCGCGCCCGATGAAGATCACCGTGGACTGCGGCAACGGCGTGGCGGGCGACTATGCCGCCAATCTGTACCGCCAGCTGGGCTGCGAAGTAACGGAGATGTACTGCGAGGTGGACGGCCATTTTCCCAACCACCATCCCGACCCGTCCGACCCGCACAACCTCGCAGACCTGATTGCCGCGCTGCGCGATAACGACAGCGAGCTGGGCTTGGCATTCGACGGCGACGGCGACCGGCTCGGCGTGGTCACCAGGGACGGCAGGATCATCTATCCGGACCGCCAGCTGATGCTGTTCGCCGCCGATGTGCTGAGCCGCAACCCCGGCGCGGAAATCATTTTCGACGTCAAATCCACGCGCAATCTCTTTTTCTGGATACGCTCGCACGGCGGCAAGCCGGTGCTGTGGAAGACTGGCCATTCGCTGGTCAAGGCCAAGATGCGCGAAACCGGCGCGCTGCTGGCCGGCGAGATGAGCGGCCATATGTTCTTCAAGGAACGCTGGTACGGCTTCGACGACGGGCTTTATGCCGGCGCGCGCCTGCTGGAAATCCTCAGCAAGGTGGCAGACCCGAGCTCGGCGCTGAACGCGCTGCCGGATGCAATCTGCACCCCGGAACTCCACATCCGCACCGCCGAAGGCGAGAACCACGCGCTGCTCGCACAATTGCAGCAAACCGCAAAGTTTGCCGATGCGCCCATGTTTACTGAAGCAAGGGAGATCATCACGCTGGACGGGCTGCGCGTGGAGTATGCCGACGGCTTCGGGCTGGCGCGCCCCAGTAACACCACGCCGGTGATCGTATTGCGCTTCGAGGCAGACAGCGAGGCTGCGCTGCAGCGCATCCAGGACGATTTCCGCGGGATGTTCCGGCAAGCAGCACCACATTTGCAACTGCCGTTCTAAATGAGGCTGACACAAAAAATTTTATGCCGGGCAAGGCTTGTTGCCTATAATCTTCGAAATAACCCAAGGGAGCGATTGGCGCTATGAGCCTGATTCTTGTCAACAGAAACGATATTGCCCTCGGCAAACCATTGCCTTGGCAGTTGTATGACCAAGGACACCAGGTCCTGGTAGAACAAGGAGGCATAGTCCGTGACAAAGAACATCTGGACCTCCTGCTGGCCAACGGTGTCTACCGCGAACTGTCATGGGAAGCGCCCAGCGACAAGAACGGCGGCAACCACCTTTCCGCTGCCCAGATGACTCCCGACCAAAGCAACGCAGACGAACTCGGCACGCAGTTCACCTTTGACGACATGAAGCTGAAGGCGGAAGGCCGCCTGCAACTCGAACCTCCCAAACAGCTGGGGAGCGAACGCATCCTGGTCAAGGTGATCGGCTATCTGAGGGGTGTCAGCCTGCTGGTCACCGCGCCTGCCACGGCCAATGGCGTCCGGCTGCAGCTCATGGAGGGAGAGAAGGTCGTTATGCGTTCCTTCTCTGGACAGAATGCGTTCGCCTTCGCCTGCACCGTGGAACGTGCATGCAGACTGCCTTACGAATACCTGCACCTGTCATTTCCCGATACCATACAGGGAATCGTGATACGCAAGGCGGCCCGGGTCAAGACCAACATCATCGCGGCAGTGCAGAACGGCAATTCGCGCACCGCAGGGGAGCAGACTCCGGCGCTCATTTCCAACCTCAGCGCCAACGGCGCGGCGCTTGATAGCAAGCGTCCCCTGGGCAAAAAGGGCGACATCCTCAACTTGGCGTTCCGTGTAAACCTGCACAAGATCGATGCATTCCTGTCGATCAGGGGAATCATCCGCGCCATGCGCAGCGGCGAGGACGATATCTCCGATCCGGAGACCATCCGCCACAGCATCGAATTCCAAAGCCTGCAACCGAATGACATGATCATCCTGCAAAGCATGATCTACCAGCAGATCGTCGAGAGCCCGAACTACGTGGTGTAGCCGAGATTGATGACCGCAACGATCAGGGTCGGCCTGTTGCGCCCTTCCCCGGGGCAAAGGCCAGTTCGCGTTGGCGCGGTTGCATCCAGTAGGCCAGCTGCTCGCGGAAAAATCCGGTGAATTGCTCAAGGTCGGCCGGCTTGGCCACAAAACTGTTTGCCCCGACCTGATAACTCATCAACACGTCGGCCTGCGTGTATTCCGCCGAAAATGCCACAATGGGAATATCGCGCATGGCATCATGCTTGCGGAGAGTGCGCAACACCGCCAAACCATCCAGTTTCGGCAGCTTCAGATCCATCAGGATGATATGCGGTATTTGTTCTTTTTTCGCGACGCTGTCGCTCAACCAATCCAGCACGGCATCACCGCTCCCCACCATGGTCAGATTGATCTCTGGACAAGACTCGGCAGCGGCGCGGCGCGCCAGATCCGTGGTCAGTAAATCGTCCTCGACCAGCAACACGTTATAACGGCCTGTGTTCACCTGTATCGTTCCTTAATGTGTGAGCCTTTATCCGAGATAATCCATTAGCAAAAATTTACGTCATGCCGGCGAAGGCCGGTATCCAGTTGTTTAATAAATCCCCACGAAGTGGGGCAACTTCATATTTTTGTCCGCTACGCGGCCTGTTTTTTATTGCTGGATTCCGGCCTTCGCCGGAACGACGAAATCTGAATTTTTAGAGGTGCCCTACAACTTCGCCCGCACCCAAGCTGGAACGGAAGCCAACGCAACAGCCAGATGCTCCGGTTGCGTGCCGCCTGCCATCGCCATGTCCGGCCTCCCCCCGCCTTTGCCGCCGACCTGTTGCGCGACCATGTTCACCAGTTCCCCGGCCTTGATTCTCGCAACAAGGTCGGAAGTCACACCGGCAATCAGGCTTATCTTATCACCGTCCACCGCCGCCAGCACGATGACGGCCGATTTGAGTTTGTCTTTCAGCTTGTCGAGCGTTTCGCGCAGCATCTGGACATCCGCGCCTTCCAGCAGCGCAGCCAGCACCTTGACGCCGTTGATCTCCGCCGCCTGGCTCAATAACTCGTCGCCCTGTGCGGAAGCGAGTTTGGATTTCAGTTGCGCCAGTTCTTTTTCCAGATTCTTCACGTTGTCGAGGATTTGCGCGACGCGCGACGCCGCTTCCTGCGGTTGTGTCTTAACCGCATCCGCCACTTGCTGCAATTGCATCTCCTGCTGCTGCACCAGCGCCAGCGCGCCCTCGCCGGTCACCGCTTCCACGCGCCGCACCCCCGCCGCCACGCCGATCTCCGCGACGATCTTGAACAGTCCGATGTCGCCGGTGCGTTTCACATGGGTACCGCCGCACAGCTCGCGAGACGAACCGATGTCCAGCACGCGCACCTCGTCGCCGTACTTCTCGCCGAACAGCATCATCGCGCCGGTCTTCTGCGCGTCCTCGATGGACATCACGCGCGCCCGGCACTCTGCGTTGGCGAGGATTTCTGCATTCACGATGCTCTCCACCTTGCGGATTTCCGCGTCGCTCAGCGGCTGGGTATGCACGAAGTCGAAGCGCGTCTTGTCCGCATCCACCTGTGAACCTTTCTGCTGCACATGGCCGCCAAGCACTACCCTTAACGCCTTGTGCATCAGGTGCGTCGCCGAGTGGTTGCGTATCGTGCGATTGCGCGCCGCAACATCCACCCTCGCGGTGGCGCCGTTGCCCACGGTCAGCTTGCCGGTCTTCACCACGCCGTGATGGCCGAACACCGTGGCCTGAATCTTCTGCGTGTCCTCTACCGCGAAGATGCCGTGCACGCTGCGCAGCTCGCCGCAGTCGCCGACCTGCCCGCCGGATTCGGCGTAAAACGGCGTATCGTCCAGCACCGCCACGCCGATGTCGCCCTCATTCAGCTCGTTGACCGGCACACCGTCCTTGTATAACGCGAGGATGTTGCCCTTGTGTTCCAGCGTGTCGTAGCCGCGGAAGATGGTCGCCGGGCCATCGTATTCGAGATTCACCGCCATCTTGAACTTGCCCGCCGCGCGCGCCTGCTCCTTCTGGTGCGCCATCGCCTTGTCGAAGGCCGCAACATCAACCGCAACATCATGCTCGCGGCACACGTCCTGCGTCAGGTCGAGCGGAAAACCGTAGGTATCGTGCAGCTTGAATGCGGTCTCGCCGTTGAACACCTTTCCGCCAGCCTTTGCCATCTCCGCCAGGTCAGCCTCGAGTATCGCCATGCCGTGCTCTATGGTGGCAAAGAAGCGCTCCTCTTCCAGCTTGAGGATTCCCTTCACGCGCACATTTTCCGCGGTCAGTTCGGGATAGGCAGAACCCATTTCCGCGACCAGATCCGGCACCAGCCTGTGGAAGAACGCATCGCGCACGCCGAGCTTATAGCCGTGACGGATCGCGCGGCGGATGATGCGGCGCAACACGTAACCGCGCCCCTCGTTGCCGGGGATCACACCGTCGGCGATCAGGAACGAGCAGGCGCGAATATGATCGGCCAGCACCTTAAGCGAAGGAGAATCGAGACCGGTGCAGTGGGTCTCGCGAGCTGCGGCCTTGATCAGCGTCTGGAACAGGTCGATCTCATAATTGGAATGCACGTGCTGCAACACCGCCGAGATGCGCTCCAGCCCCATGCCGGTATCCACCGACGGCTTGGGCAGCGGGTGCATCACCCCGTGCTCGTCGCGGTTGAACTGCATGAACACGTTGTTCCAGATTTCGATATAGCGGTCGCCGTCTTCCTCGGGCGTGCCGGGCAGGCCACCCGGAATATGTTCGCCGTGGTCGTAGAAGATCTCCGTACACGGGCCGCACGGGCCGGTATCGCCCATCATCCAGAAATTGTCGGAAGCATAACGCGCGCCCTTGTTGTCGCCGATGCGGATCACCCGCCCGGCAGGCACGCCGATCTCCTTTACCCAGATGTCGTAGGCCTCGTCGTCCTCGGCATACACGGTGACATACAGCTTATCCTTGGGCAGTTTGAACACCACCGTCAGCAGTTCCCAGGCATATTTGATCGCATCGCGCTTGAAGTAATCGCCGAAGCTGAAGTTGCCGAGCATCTCGAAGAAGGTATGGTGGCGCGCGGTATAGCCGACGTTCTCCAGGTCGTTGTGCTTGCCGCCGGCGCGCACGCATTTCTGCGATGACGCGGCGCGCGTATAAGGGCGCTTGTCGAAACCGAGGAACACATCCTTGAACTGGTTCATCCCCGCATTGGTGAACAGCAGCGTCGGATCTTCGTGCGGCACCAGCGAACTGGACGGCACCACGGTATGCCCTTTCGAGGCGAAGTAATCCAGGAATTTCTGGCGGATATCACTGCTTTTCATCTTCACATTCCCAAAACAAAACGACTAGTTTTCTTCTGCCAGTCGCAACACCTGAAAAATCACCTCGAACCCGAACCCGCGCGATTGCAGGAAGCGCATTTGCCGGGCTTTTTCTCCGGCATCCTGCGGCATTGCGCCGTACTTCCTTTGCCACACACTGCGCGCGGCTTCCAACTCGCTTTCCTTCAATGCGGGCAATGCGGCACTGACTAACTCTTCCGGAATACCTTTTTGGCGCAGATCATGGGCAATGCGCTGGGTGCCGAAACGGCTGCGCTTGGCATGTACCAGTTGTGTGGCGGCGCGGGCATCAGACAGCCAGCCGCGCGCCGTCAAATCGTCCAGCAGCGCATCCAAATTGACCGGCCCAGAGGAATCAAATGACTGCCCGAAATCTTCACCTGCTTTCACGTGCGGCAACAGCTTGCCGCGCAGCTCGGCGCGGCTGTATTCGCGGCGCGCCAGATATTGCAGGGCGCGCGCGCGCAGGCTTAACTCAGGCTTTTTCCTCATCGGGCTTGGCATTCGCCTTGGCGCCCGCTTTCGCGCCGGCTTTTTCGCCTGCCTTTGCCGCCAGTTTTTCGCCGCCCTCCAGCAGCGCTACACCCAATGCGCCGCGCACCTTGTTTTCGATCTCAAAGGCGATTTCAGGATGTTCGCGCAGGTATTCGCGTGCGTTGTCCTTGCCCTGGCCGATCTTCTCGCCCTTGTAGCTGTACCAGGCGCCGGATTTCTCGACCAGTTTCTGCTGCACGCCCAGTTCGATGATTTCGCCCTCGCGCGATATTCCTTCGCCGTACAGGATATCGAACAACGCTTCGCGGAACGGCGGCGCCACCTTGTTCTTCACCACCTTGACGCGCGTCTCGTTGCCAATCACTTCGTCGCCCTTCTTGATTGCGCCGATGCGGCGGATATCGAGGCGCACCGAGGCATAGAACTTGAGCGCGTTGCCGCCGGTGGTGGTTTCAGGGTTGCCGAACATCACGCCGATCTTCATGCGGATCTGGTTGATGAAGATCACCAGCGTGTTGGAGCGCTTAATGTTGGCGGTCAGCTTGCGCAGCGCCTGCGACATCAGGCGCGCATGCAGGCCCATCTGCGCATCGCCCATCTCGCCCTCGATCTCCGCCTTGGGCGTGAGTGCGGCGACCGAGTCGATCACCACCACGTCCACCGATGAGGAGCGCACCAGCATGTCGGCGATCTCCAGCGCCTGTTCGCCGTTGTCCGGCTGTGAGATCAGCAGGTCTTCCACCTTCACGCCGAGCTTCTGCGCGTACTGCGGGTCGAGCGCGTGCTCCGCATCGATGAACGCCGCCGTACCGCCGAGCTTCTGCATCTCGGCGATGACCTGCAGGGTCAGCGTGGTCTTGCCGGAGGATTCCGGCCCGTAGATCTCCACCACGCGTCCGCGCGGCAGGCCGCCCACGCCGAGCGCGATGTCCAGCCCCAGCGAACCGGTGGACACGACCTGGATGTCTTTACCCACCTCGCTCTCGCCGAGGCGCATGATCGAGCCCTTGCCGAACTGCTTCTCGATCTGGCTCAGTGCCGCCGCGAGCGCCTTGCTTTTGTTGTCATCCATCGTTTTCTCCCCAAAAAATAGTGCGCGGATTATGGCACACCCTATGAAAAATCAACCGAGATAATCCATTAGCAAAAATTTACGTCATACCGGCGAAGGCCGGTATCCAGTTGTTTAATAAACCCCCACGAAGTGGGACAACTTCATGTTTTGTCCGCTTCGCGGCCTATCTTTTATTGCTGGATACCGGCCTTCGCCGGTAGACGGCCTAATGGATTATTTGGGATCAAGCCAGTTCCGTGCGCCGCCCGAGCAGGTCGAGCACGCCCTGCAAGGCGATATGCACAGACTGCGCGCGCACTTCGGCGCGGCTGCCGCCGATCTGATGGCGTTGCGCGTGCGTCGCGCCGTGCTTGAGCCCCCAGGCGAACCATACCGTGCCGGCCGGCTTGTCCGGCGTGCCGCCATCCGGACCGGCGATGCCGCTCACCGCCAATGCCACTTGTGCCGCACTGTTGGCCAGCGCGCCCGTCACCATCTCGCGCACCGTCGCCTCGGATACTGCGCCATGCTGGCTGAGCGTCGCTTCGCTCACACCCAGCATCTGTTGCTTGGCAAGATTGGAATAAGTGATGAAGCCGCGCTCGAACCATGCCGAGCTGCCCGCCACATCGGTGATCGCATGCGCCACGCCGCCGCCGGTGCAGGATTCCGCCGTCGCCAGCTTCAGTCCGTGCGCCTTGAGCAAACCACCGACTTGAGCGGCCAGGATGTCCATCAGTTCTCGCCAGAAAGGCAATTTAGCCACGGATATACACGGATTAGCACAGACAAAACCATGGTTCTATCCGTGGACATCCGTGTTAATCCGTGGCTAATCATCGCACCTGAATTCAACCTAACCCACGCGCGAGGTCGTTCTGAATATCCACGACAGCCTCCAGCCCGACCGCGATGCGGATCAGGCCGTCCGTAATGCCTGCGGCGGCGCGCGCCTCCGGCGAAATGCGCCCATGGGTGGTGCTGGCCGGATGGGTGATGGTGGTCTTGGTATCGCCCAGATTGGCGGTGATGGAGATCAGCCGCGTATTGTCGATCACGCGCCACGCGGCCTCCTTGCCGCCCTTGACCTCGAACGACACGATGCCGCCGCCGCTCTTCTGTTGTTTCATCGCCAATTGATGTTGAGGATGCGACGGCAAGCCCGGATAAAAGACCCGCGCCACATTGGGCTGCGCCTCCAGCCAGCGCGCCAACTCCAGTGAATTGGCGCTGTGCGCGTCCATGCGCAGCTTGAGCGTCTCCATGCCCTTCAGCAATACCCAGGCGTTGAAAGCGCTCAGCGTCGGCCCGGCAGTGCGCAGGAAACCGTACACGCCCTCCATGTTCTTCCTGCTGCCCAGCACCGCACCGCCCAGCACACGCCCCTGCCCGTCGATGTACTTGGTCGCGGACTGGATCACGATGTCCGCACCCAGTTCCAGCGGACGCTGCAGGATCGGCGTGCAAAAGCAGTTGTCCACCGCCAGCAGCGCGCCGCAACCCTTCGCCACCTCGGCGATCGCGGCGATGTCCGAAATCTCGGTGAGCGGATTGGACGGCGTCTCGAGGAAGAACAGCTTGGTGTTGGGGCGCACCGCCGCCTGCCACTCGGGCACATCGGTGGCGGAGACATAAGTCGTCTCCACGCCGAATTTCCTGATGACGTTGTTGAACAGGTTGACCGTCGCGCCGAAAATGCTTTGCGAGGCGACGATGTGATCGCCTGCCTTCAGCAGGCCCATCACGCATGCCAGGATCGCCGACATGCCCGAGGCCGTGGCGACGCATTGCTCCGCGCCTTCCAGCGCGGCGAGCCGTTCCTCGAACATCGTCACGGTCGGGTTGGTGAAGCGCGAATAGATGTTGCCCGGCTGCTCGCCGATGAAACGCGCGGCGGCCTGCGCGGCACTTTCGAACACGAAGCTGGAGGTCAGGAACAGCGCCTCGCTGTTTTCGCCGAACTGGCTGCGCACCGCACCGGCGCGCACCGCCAGGGTTTCCGGCTGATAATTTTGCTCGCTCATCTCGTCCCTCATAATCTCGTCTGAATCCTGAATCCTGAATCCCGATTTCTGAATCCCGCCCATCACATCGACGACAGGCTCATCACCAGATCCAGCTCCATCTGGTCTTCATCTATCGGTTGGTCGGCTTTTCCACCGCCGCGCCGTGCTTCTATCACATCCAGATACTGCGGCGTGATATCGCCGGTGATGTAGTTGCCGTCGAAACACGAGGCGTCAAAACCCGTGATGCCCGGATTGATCTCGCTCACCGCTTTCTTGAGATCGTCCAGATCCTGATAGATCAGCCGGTCGGCACTGATCTCGCGGCATATCTCCTCATCGCTGCGCCCGGTGGCGATCAGTTCCGCGCGGCTCGGCATGTCGATGCCATATACATTCGGGAAACACACCGGCGGTGCGGCGGAGGCGAAGTACACCTTGCGCGCACCGGCATCGCGCGCCATCTGCACGATCTCGCGGCTGGTGGTGCCGCGCACGATGGAGTCGTCCACCAGCAGCACGTTCTTGTCCTTGAATTCCATGCCGATGGCATTCAGTTTCTGGCGCACCGATTTCTTGCGCATCGCCTGCCCGGGCATGATGAAGGTGCGTCCGATGTAGCGGTTTTTCACGAATCCTTCGCGGAACGGGATGCCGAGTCGATTCGCCAATTGCAGCGCGCTGGGGCGGCTGGAATCGGGGATCGGGATGACCACGTCGATATCCACCCCGTCCCACTCGCGCCTGAGTTTGTCGGCGAGGTATTCACCCATGCGCAAACGCGTCTCATAGACCGACACACCGTCGATCACCGAATCGGGGCGCGCCAGATAGACATACTCGAAGATGCACGGATTCAGGCTGGATTTATCGCTGCATTGCCGGTTGTGCAGGTTGCCGTCGAAATCGATGAATACCGCCTCGCCGGGTTCAACATCGCGCAGGAATTTGAAGCCCAGCGTATCCAGCGCCACGCTTTCCGAAGCGACCAGATATTCCGGCCCCTGTTCGGTCTCGTGCACACCCACCACCAGCGGGCGGATGCCGTAACTATCGCGGAACGCCAGCAAACCGTAGCCGGCGATCATCGCCACCACGGCGTAGGCACCGCGGCAACGCTGATGCACGCCGGATACCGCCGCAAAAATGGTCGGCACATCCAGGCGCAACCCTTTGGATCTGGCCTGCAGTTCGTGTGCCAGCACATTCAGCAGCACTTCAGAATCGGAGTTGGTATTGACGTGGCGCAAGTCATCCACAAACAACTGCCGCTTCAATTCTTCGGCATTGGTCAGGTTGCCGTTGTGCCCGAGCATGATGCCGAACGGCGAATTCACATAGAACGGCTGCGCCTCGTTGTGATCCACCGCGGAACCGGCGGTGGGGTAGCGCACATGGCCGATGCCCGCATTGCCCGTCAGCGCGCGCATGTTGCGCGTGCGGAACACGTCGCGCACCAGCCCGTTGCCCTTGTGCAGGTGGAAAGTGCGCCCGTCCAGCGTGGCGATGCCGGCAGCATCCTGCCCGCGATGCTGCAGAACCTGCAGGCCGTCATACAGCAACTGGTTGGCCGGTGTTTGCGAGACTACTCCGAGAATGCCGCACATGTGTTTTTATCCCAAAATTAACTGCGAGCGCCGTAACGGATGCGCCGCGCGATGTCGTCCGGCAACCATGACTTGGTCAGCAAGGCGACATTCTCCGCCGCTCTGCTCGTCTGCGCACTACGCCAGAACGGCTGCTCCGGAATATGCGTCAATCCGGACAGCCACACCAGCGCGAGTATCACCAGCATACCGCGCAGCAAGCCGAACAACGCGCCCAGCATCCTGTCCAGCCAGCCCAGCCCGGCCGCTTTCACCAGTTTGGAGAGCAGCCAGGCCAGCACACCCCACACGATCAATGCAGCAATGAACACTACCGCGTAGGCCAGTGCCAGGCGCACCGTCTCCTGCGCCCCCGGCATCATCGGGGCGACGCTGCCGCCGAACCATTTGCTCAACAGGAACGCGACCAGCCAACCCGCCAGCGACAACACTTCGTAAACCATACCGCGCCACACACCGAACGTCAGCGAAACCAGCAATATCGCTATGACGGAAAAATCAAATCCGGTCATTTGGCAGTAGTTACTACCGGGTGCAGCCCATGCTTCTCCAGCAGTTGGCGCACCTTCTCGGCTTTGTCACGCTCCGCATACGGCCCGACGCGCACGCGCACCTTGTCGCCGGCTTTTTCGGTGTAAGCCTTGAAGCCCAGTTTCTTCAGCCGGTCCGCTTCCTGTTTTGCGGTATCGGGATTGGCATAGGCACCGACCTGCACAACGAAACTTTCGCCGCTGGCCGGCTTGCCCGTATTTTTGGATTCAGGGCTCTTTGATTCAGGGCTCTTGACTTCCGCAGCCTTTGCTTCCGGCTGTTTATTGGCGGCGGGTTGTATCTTGCCCTGCGCTTCACTCCTGGGATTGTTTGCGGCAGGCTTGCCCGGTGCTGCAACAGCCGGCGCGCTAGCCGGTTTGGCTTGCGCCACGGCGAGAGCGGCAGCCGGAGCCGAAACGGCCCCGACTGCGGATGATGCCAGTGGCAAAGCTGCCGCCACTTCGGAAACCGCCACCCCAGGAACGAACTCGCCGGCCTTGTCGGGAGCCGGGATGCGCAGCTCGATGTCCTGCCCGGTGGGCTTGGGCTCGCTGTCCAGCACCATCGGCAGGATCACCACCACCGCCAGCGTGAGCGCGATCGCCCCGATCAGGCGGCGGCGCGCATTGCGCCTGAGATTCAGCTCGTCATCCGTCAACTGTTTTGCCATACGTTAGGGAACCCTCAGCGAATCTTGAAATTTCAGTCCTTTTGCGGCCATCGCTTCCGCCACGGTATAGAACGATCCGAAGGCCGCAATTCTATCATTTTCGCCCGCAGCGTTACAGGCATAACGCAACGCTTCGCCGACATCATGGAAGGTTTGAATATCCCCGCGCACGCCAGTGTTTTGCAGCACTTGCGCCAGTTCCGCAGCGGTCGCGCCGCGCGGTACGGCGATGCCCGCCACCAGCCAGGTATCGATAAACGGGTCGAGCGCCGCCGCCACGCCTGCCATGTCCTTGTCCCTGAGCATCGCGAACACCGCCCAGGTATGCGGGCATGGCGGCAGGCCGGCGAAGTTCTGCGCCAGCGAGCGCGCCGCGTGCGGGTTGTGCGCCACATCCAGGATCAGCGTCGGCCTGCCCGGCACGAACTGGAAGCGCCCGGCGAGTTGCACCTCGACCAGCCCGCGCCGCACCGCCTCCATGCTCACCGGCAAACGCCCTTTCAGCGCATCCAATGCCGCCAGCGCCGCGCTGGCGTTGCTCAACTGGAATGCGCCACGCAACGCCGGATATGGCAGCGCGTTGCGCGTGCCGATCAAGCTGCGGTAGTCCCACTGCCCCTGGTGGGCTGTAAAACCGAACTCGCTGCCGATGCACCATAACTGCGCGCCTATCTGCTGTGCATGTGCACGGATCGCCTGCGGCACATCGCTATCCGCGCAGATCGCCACCTTGCCTGTGCGGAAGATGCCCGCCTTTTCATAAGCAATGGCCTCGCGCGTGTCGCCGAGGTAATCGGTATGGTCGATATCCACGCTGGTCACTACCGCGCAATCGCTGCCGAACACGTTCACCGCATCCAGCCTGCCGCCCAGCCCCACTTCCAGGATCGCGATCTCCACCTTGTGCTCGATGAAACACTGCATCGCGGCCAGCGTGCCGAACTCGAAGTATGTGAGTGAAATATCACCGCGTGCCTGCTCGATTTTTTCAAAGGAAGCGCACAGCTGCGCATCGCTCGCCTGCTTTTTTCCGATGCGCACGCGCTCGTTGTAATGCAGCAGGTGCGGCGAGGTGTAGCAGCCGACGCGGTAGCCGGCGGCATGCAGCATGCTTTCCAGCATCGCGCATACCGAGCCCTTGCCGTTGGTGCCGCCTACTGTGATGATAGGGAAACCGGGATCAAGATTCAGCCGCTGCCTGACCTGCGCGACGCGCTCCAGGCCGAGTGCGATGGTCTCGGGATGCAGGGATTCAAAGTAGGTCAGCCAGTCGGCAAGAGTCGTGGGCATTGGGTTTTGTAGGGTGCAATAAGCAAAGCGCATTGCACCAAATCTCGTTGAAACATCTGGCGCCATGCCCGTTGATTATTGCGTCCTACGCTTGCCAGGGTGTTCGGCATGTCGAAAATTAAACCCTCACAACTGCACCCCGAACTTGCGCAGTAAAGGCAACATGGCAAAGTAACAAGCAGCGGTAATTGAAATTGAAAGTACCAGGCTAAGCCAGAATCCAAAGCCCTGTCTAAGCAACAACGGCAAGAGCAAGAACAAAACCAGCGAGGGCAGCACCAGCCAGAAGATTTGGCTGGAAAGCTCGGCGATACGTAAAGGCTCTGTCCCCTCGATATGCAGCCACATGAACGCCAGCAAAGAGGTCAGTGGCAGTGCGGCGAGCAGCGCGGCGAAACCGCTACTGCGCTTGGCGATTTCCGTTATCGCCACAATGACTAATGCGGAAATACCAATTTTCAGCGCGTAGTAAAACATTTACATCAAGCCGCTTCAATCTCCGCCACCGCCGACTGCCTGGTCAGCAAGGTGATCAGCGTCGCGAGTTGATTGCGCATCTCGCGCCGGTCGACGATCATGTCGATCGCGCCGTGCTCGAGCAGGAATTCCGCGCGCTGGAAGCCTTCCGGCAGGGTCTCGCGCACCGTCTGCTGGATCACGCGCGCGCCGGCGAAGCCGATCAGCGCACCGGGTTCGGCGAGCACTACGTCGCCCACGAAGGCGAAGCTGGCGGACACGCCGCCCATGGTCGGGTCGGTCAGCACCGAGATGAACGGCAGTTGCGCCTGGCTGAGTTGCGTGAGCGCGGCACAGGTCTTGGACATCTGCATCAGCGACAGCAAACCTTCCTGCATGCGCGCACCGCCACTGGCGGCGAAGCAGATGAACGGGCATTTCTGCTCCAGCGCGACCTGCACGCCGCGCACGAAGCGCTCGCCGACCACCGAGCCCATCGAGCCGCCCATGAAGTCGAATTCGAATGCGGCGGCGACCACCGGCACCGCATGGATGCTGCCCTGCATCACCACCAGCGCGTCCTCCTCATCGGTGCTCTTCCTGGCAGCGACGAGACGTTCCGAATATTTCCGGCTGTCCTTGAATTTGAGGGTGTCGATCGGCAGCACTTCCGCACCGATCTCGAAGCGCCCCTCGCCGTCGAGCAGCAGATCCAGCCGGGTGCGCGCACCGATGCGGTGATGGTGATGGCACTTCGGGCAGACGCTCTGGTTCTTCTCCAGGTCGGAGTGGTACAGCACCGCCTGGCAGTTCGGGCATTTGTGCCACAGGCCTTCCGGAACGCTCTTCTTCGCCTCGCTCTCGCGGCGCTTGATCTTGGGCGGCAATAATTTCTGGAACCAGCTCATGCTCTTTTCTCCTTAGGCCTGATCGACAGCCTGTCTCAGTCGTAGGTTGGGTTAGCGGCTTCATCGCATAACCCAACATTGCAAACGTTGGGTTACGCTACGCTAACCCAACCTACATTGTTTTTCAGGCTCGATCGACAGCCTGTCTCAGTTCTTTGACCAGTTTGCTCACGTTGGCGACGACATTCTGTCCGGTCGAGTCTTCGATTTCCTGCACGATGCGGCTGCCCACCACGACGCCGTCGCACAGCTTCGCCACCGCCAGCGCGGTCGCGGCATCGCGGATGCCGAAACCGATACCGATGGGCAACTGGATATGCTTGCGCAGCTGCGGGATCTTCTGTTCGATGGCGGCCAGGTCGAGATGTCCCGCACCGGTCACGCCTTTCAGCGAGACATAATACACATAGCCGCGCGCCTGTTTGGCGACGCGCGCCACGCGCGCATCGCTGCTGGTTGGCGCGATCAGGAAGATCGGGTCGATGCCGTGCCTGGTCAGGTGCGCAAATGCCTCATGGCCTTCTTCCGGCGGGAAGTCCACGGTCAGCACGCCGTCCACGCCGACTTCGGCACAACGCTGCGCAAAGGTCTCCCAGCCCATCGCCTCGATCGGATTGCCGTAGCCCATCAACACGATGGGCGTGCTGCTGTTGCTGCTGCGGAATTCGGCGACCATATCCAGCACGTGATGCAGGCCGACATGGTGCTTGAGGGCGCGCTCGGAAGCGCGCTGGATGGTTGGCCCGTCCGCCATCGGATCGGAGAATGGCACACCCAGCTCGATGACGTCCGCACCCGCCTCCACCAGCGCGTGCAGCAGCGGCACGGTGAGCGCCGGATTGGGATCGCCCGCCGTGAAGAACGGGATGAGCGCCTTGCGTTTATGCTGCTTGAGTTTATCGAAGGTAGTTTGGATGCGGCTCATTGCTCGGTGTCCCATCTTAAATTCTGTTCAGGCATATATGAGGCGTCCGCGCGGCTCGGGGACAGGATCGCCAAACTCACGCGCGGTATCTATCCACAAGCCCATCGCCTCTTTTACGCTGGACAATGCTTTTTCCTGCGTATCCCCATGCGCCATGCAGCCCGACAATTCAGGCACCTCAGCGATGAACACCGCATCTTCGGCGCTCCAGTAAAGAATGATTTCGTAGCGATCCATTATTCCTCCTTGGCAAGTTTGTGCTTCTGGATGATGGCCCTGATCTGTTTTACCTGATAGGGCTTAGCTTGTGAGCCTTGGCGCTGAAGATTTATCTTCTCCGGCACCCCTTGTTTGCGGAAAACATGGTGGCTCCCGCGAACCATCATTTCGAATCCCAAGTGGCTCAGCAAACTGCAAAGTTCATCAAACCCGATATTGGCATCCGACATTCCGTGCAGTATCTGAAAAACCAGCTTCTCATATTTACCCTTGATTACAGCGTGATCCCCGCCAGTTTGGCCACGGTATTGATGTCTTTGTCGCCGCGCCCGGACAGGTTGACCAGCAGCACCTTGTCCTTGCCCATGGTCGGCGCAATCTTCATCGCGTGCGCCAGGGCGTGGCTGGATTCCAGCGCCGGGATGATGCCCTCGAAGTGGCACAGGTCATGGAAGGCGCGCAATGCCTCGTCGTCGTCGATCGCGACATATTGAGCGCGCCCGCTGTCCTTCAGCCAGGCATGTTCGGGGCCGACTCCAGGATAATCCAGTCCCGCCGAAATGGAATGCGTCTCGATGATCTGGCCGTCCGCATCCTGCATCAGGTAGGTCTTGTTGCCGTGCAGCACGCCGACCGGGCTGTTGGCGGTCAAGGGTGCGGCGTGTGATCCGCTGCCGATGCCGTGTCCGCCCGCTTCCACGCCGATCAGCTTCACGCCGGGCATATCGATATAGTGGTAGAACACGCCCATCGCGTTGGAGCCGCCGCCGACGCAGGCGATCACCGCATCCGGCTGGCGGCACGCCAGCTCCGGCATCTGCACCACGCATTCCTTGCTGACGACGGCATTGAAATCGCGCACCATCATCGGATACGGATGCGGGCCGGCCACGGTGCCGATGATGTAGAAGGTGTTTTCGATGTTGGTCACCCAGTCACGCATCGCCTCGTTCAGCGCGTCCTTGAGCGTCTTCGAGCCGCTCTCCACCGGCACGACCGTCGCGCCGAGCAGCTTCATGCGGAATACGTTCGGCGACTGGCGCTGCACATCCTCCGCGCCCATGTACACCACGCACTCCATGCCGTAGCGCGCCGCGACGGTCGCCGTCGCCACGCCATGCTGACCAGCGCCGGTCTCGGCGATCACGCGCTTCTTGCCCATGCGCTTGGCCAGCAAGGCCTGGCCGATGGTGTTGTTCACCTTGTGCGCGCCGGTATGGTTGAGGTCCTCGCGCTTCAGGTAGATCTGCGCGCCGCCGAGGTGGTGCGACAGATGCCTGGCGTGATAGATCGGGCTGGGGCGCCCCACATAGTGCTTGAGGTCGGCATCCAGTTCGGCGATGAATTCCGGGTCGCGGCGGTATTTCTCGTAGGCCTGGTTCAACTCGTCCAGCGCGCCCATCAGGGTCTCGGCGACATAAATGCCGCCGTACGGGCCGAAGTGGCCGTTCTTATCCGGGTAGTCGTACATCTGCTCGTTTAACCTCTTGTATGAAGCGGGCGATCTTCGCCGCATCTTTGATTCCCTTGCTCGTCTCCACGCCACTGGATACGTCCACCGCGTAGGGCCGCACTTGTTCGATCGCCGCCGCGATATTTTCCGCATCCAGCCCGCCGGACAGGATCACCGGCAACGGCAAATGCTTTGGGATCAGGCTCCAGTCGAAGGTCGCTCCGGTGCCGCCCGGCACCCCTTCCACATGGGCGTCGAGCAACAAGCCCTTGGCGCTGCTAAAAACGGACGCGCATTGTAGCAAATCCACCCCGGCCTTGACGCGGATCGCCTTGAGATAGGGTCGGGCGAATTGCGCGCAAAACTCGGGAGATTCGTCGCCGTGGAATTGCAACAGGTCGAGCGGCACATGCGCCAGCACCTCGCGCACCAGGGTGGCTTCGGCGTTGACGAACAATCCTACTGCAGAAACGAACGGCGGCAGCGCGGTGGCCAGTTGCGCGGCCTGTGCGATATCCACGCGGCGCGGGCTGCGCTCGTAGAACACCAGCCCGATGGCATCCGCGCCAGCCTGCACGGTCGCCAGCGCATCTGCCACGCGGGTGATGCCGCAGATCTTGACGCGCGTCACAGCAATTCTCCCAGCATTGTTTCCTTATCCATGTGCGGCAACCCCCACTTCGCCTCGTATTGTATGCGGCGCAAGTATAAGCCATCCGGCGCGAAAGTCGGCGCGGCGAGACTGCGCTCGCGGCCGCCCAATACTTCTGCCAGCCAGTCCGGCGGATGCTTGCCCTTGCCGACATACACCAGGCAACCGACGATGTTGCGCACCATGTGATGCAGGAACGCATCGGCGCTCAGATCGAAGATCAGCATCTCGCCTTCGCGGCGGATGTCCAGTTGGCGCAAATGCTTGACCGGCGATTTGGCCTGGCATTCGGACGCGCGGAACGCGCTGAAGTCATGTTTGCCGAGCAGGCATTGCGTGGCGGCCTGCATCGCCGCGACATCCAGCGGCGCATGGAACCAGCCCGCCTTGCCGGCATGGATGGCGCTGCGCACCGGCCGGTTGATCAGCAGGTAGCGGTAGCTGCGCCCGTGCGCGGAAAAGCGCGCATGGAATTCATCGGGTACCGGATGCGCCCAGCGCACCGCGACGCTGTCCGGCAGCATGGCATTCGCGCCGCGCACCCAGGCAGTCAGCGGCCTTTGTGCGCTGGTATCGAAATGCACCACCTGTTCCAGCGCATGCACGCCGGTGTCGGTGCGTCCCGCGGCGATGACCGAGACTGTTTCGCCGGCAATCTGGGTCAACGCGCGCTGCAGCGTGTCCTGCACGGTGTGCCCATCCGCCTGGCTCTGCCAGCCGGAATACGGGCGGCCATCGTATTCGACCCCAAGAGCTATCCTCATCGCAGCGCCCCCAGGAACAGCAGCAGCGCAAAACTCAGCAGCAGCACATCGCCGATGCCGAAACGGTACAGCGGCAATTCCATGTACCGGGTAGCCTCGCCATGCGGCTCGAACAGGCTGCGCAAGGCATCTTGCCAATCATGCGTCTCGCGCAGCATCGCCGCCTCGGTATAGTGCAAGGTCAAGGCCAGCCGTACCGCGAACCGTTCGCGCGACAGCCCCAGCCATTGCAATGGTGCAAGCAGTGTGTATAGCCCGGCGACCAGCTGCTGGCGATGCAGGCGGTCCAGCAGTATCGCCAAGCCGGCCAGTGCGGCCAGCAAACGGGTCAATTGCAGCACGCCATCGGCCAGCCCTTCGCGGGTCGGGCCGAACATGCCGAACTCGGCCGACACCGTTTGTCCGGGCGTACTGTAGGCGTAGATCAGCAATAGCGACAGCATGATCCAGCGGGTGCGGCGCACCAGCTGGATGAATTTGTGCCTGGAAACGGCGAAGGCGCACAGCAGGATCAAACCGGCGGCAATCAGCAACCGGCCGGGCGCCAATACCTGCATGGCAGCAACCAGCAGACACCAGGTCAGGATTTGTGCGGCTGGATGGAATTGCAATCTTCACTCCAAAAGAAAACGGCAGCCCGGAAGCGGACTGCCGTTAACCAATGACTTTGTTGGCGTTGACCGGCAACTTGGCTGGCGTTTTTTGCCAGCTTAGTTGAATGGCCATGCAGAGCTAACCAGCGGCTTGGTCATCGTCTTTTGGTGACTTAGCAGAATGGCTATGCAACGCGTTTACCAACTTGTCAGATGGCTATACAAAGCCATGATTAGCCGAGCTGGTCGAGCATGGACTGCGCTGCCTCACGCTGCCCCGCATCGCCCTCGCGCAAGACTTCCTCGAGGATTTCACGCGCGCCGGTCGCATCGCCCATTTCCTGATAGGCCTTGGCCAGATCGAGTTTGGTGGCAACCTCATGCCAATGCTCGTCCTTGTCATCCGATGCCGGTTCTCCCGGCGCTCCGATGTCGTCCAGATTCAGGCTGATGCCCGCCAAGCCGGCCTCGGCTGGTTGCGCCGCAGGTGCAGGCTTCGCAACCGCCTCTTCAATCGGGAAGTCGAGCGTGAACTCCATGCCGCCCTCGTCGGCTTGCGCGGCTTTTGCCGGTTCGACCTCCGGTTGCACCGCCGGCATGGGTGGATGGGTGGATGTCACGTCAAAAATCAGGTCGTCCAGATTAGGTAGCGCGGCTTCCTTCTCTCCAACAGCCGCCGGCATCGAAGGGCTGGTCGAAGTGATATCGAAATCCATGCCTGTCGGGGCAGCGAGCGATGGGCCAGTGGAAGTCACATCAAAATCCATGGCTTCTGCTTTAGCCGCAGCCCTGTCGTCAGTTGACAGAGTCGCGGTTTTTTCCGTAGCACCACCCAAATCAAAATCCACATCGGGTGCCGATGCTCCCTGTGCTGCGGCCGCATCGTGCGCGGCGGTCACCTGCCTGGTCGCGCTGCCGTCATCCTCGATGGTTCCGGCACCTCCGTACATCGGGTTGTTCGGCTCGAGCTTGCGCCCCGTTGCCGCAGCCTGCTGCCATGCCTCTTCATCGCCCGCATCCTTCAACTGACGCGCAATGGCCGAGAAGGAATTTACATCTTTGCGATTGGCGTAAATACCCAGCAGCTTGAGATGGATCTGATGATTGTTGGGCGTGTTCTGCAAGGCTTCCTTCAATATTTCCTCCGCCTGCACATCGCGGCCGAAATTCAGGAACAGGTCCGCCTCGTTGATCGGATCGACTTCATCCGAGGCGGGAGCCGCTGCGGGATGCCCTCCTGTCGCACTGGTGAAATCGCCAGTCTCGGGAGAAGGAGCGACCGGTGCGGTAAGCTGGCCGGTTACCGAGCCGGCATCCTCATCTTTTCCTTCGACTGCTGCAGTTTGCTTGCGGCGGCTCAACATAAAGCCAAGGCCGCCCAAGCCAAGCAGAATCGCCGTTCCGCCAATCAGATAAAGCGGCTCGCCCAGAATCTGGTCCACTAGGGAAGGTTGCGGCACAACCACCGGTTGTGGCTTGGGTTTGGGCTTGGCAACGGCTGCCGGTTTGACTTCGCTGGCTGCAGCAACCCCGGAAGCGGCGGCGACTGCAGATACCGCGCTTGGGGATGCCGCGACAGGCGATTGCGCCGCCAGTGCTGCAGCCTCGGATTTCAATTGGGCGAGGCGTTCCATGTCCTTGAGGTTTTTTTCCAGCAATGCGGCGCGCGCCTGCTCTTCCTTCAGGCTCTTTTCCTTGGCGATCGCATCTTCCTGCTCGGCATTCTTCTTGTCCTGGGCAGTCGCGGATTTGCCTGCCGCACCGGCGGCGGCCTTGTCTCCCGGAGCTTCGCCCTTGGACAATTTCAGCACTTCCTTGGCGGACTCCTTGGCGACAGGAGCCTTGTCTGCAACCGAACTAGCGATCTTGCCGGTGGCAACTTGCTGGGCTTCCTGTGGCTGGCTGGCGGCCGGGGCAGCAGCCAGTTTTTGCCGGTAGGCATTCCAGTCGGCTGTCTGGGCGCGGATTTCCTTTGCCGCATCGGACTGCGCCACATTCATCAACGCGCTCTGGTCGGGCAGGCGCAGAATCTTGCCGGCCTTGATGCGGTTCATGTTCTTGCCGTCGAATTGATCGGCGTTGGCACGGTATAGCGCGACCAGCATACGCTCCAGGCTCACTTCAGCCGGTTTGTTCTGCATGGCGATCTTGTTCAGTGTGTCGCCGCGGTGGACGGTAATGTTACCCGTCGCGATACTCTTTTCCGTTGGCGCGACTGCGGCCGGTTTGGCCGGCTCTGCAATCGCCGGTTTGCTGGCTGGTTTCTCGGCAGGCTGACTCTCAACCGGCGCTGCAGCTACCGGGGCTTGTTCAAGAGGTTTGGCGGCAGTTTCCGGCGGCGCGGCTTGCACTGCCGGTGCGACGGCTTGCACTTCAACCGGCTTGGGTTGTTCCGCAACATAGTCAGGCGGATCGAGCAGGAAAGTATATTCGCGCAGCAGTTTGCCGGACGCCCAGGTCAACTCGACCAGCATGCTCACGAAAGGATCATTGATCGGTTGCGCGCTGCTTACCCTGATATACGACTCGCCGCTCGCGCGGCTCTCGATCTGAAACTTGAACTTGGTACCAAACGGGTATTCCAGTCCGGCTCCCCGGTAGATATCTGGCGACGCAAGACGGGCAACCAGACTGGGTTTGTCGGCCTTGTTGACTGCCACCAATTCGATATCGGCTTTCAGCGGCTGCCCCAAAGCGGAAGACACTTTGATTCCGCCCATGCCAACGGCGGAAACACATGTGGATAGTGTTAAAGCAGCAACGACCCCGAGCAGTTTCAGTAGTGACTTTCGCACGCTATCACCTTATGTTTATTTATTGAACAAGTAAAATAACATCATGGAGTTATAAGCACAAGCTCATAATATTTTTCGCATTATGTCTTAATCGAGGTATTTCGCAATCAGAATTTCCGCAATCTGCACGCTATTCAACGCCGCGCCCTTGCGCACATTATCGCTTACCACCCACAGATTCAAACCCAACGGGCATGAGATATCCTCGCGGATGCGCCCGACGTAGGTCGCGTCGTTGCCGGCCGCTTCGATCGGCGTCGGGTAGCCACCCGGCTCGCGCTTGTCCATCACGATCACGCCCGGTGCCTTTTCCAGCAAGGCACGCGCCTCGGCGGCGGTGATCTTCCTGCGGGTCTCGATATGCACCGCTTCGGAGTGCCCGTAGAACACCGGCACGCGCACCGCGGTCGCATTCACCAGGATGGACTCGTCTTCCATGATCTTCTGGGTTTCCCACACCATCTTCATTTCTTCCTTGGTGTAGCCGTTTTCCATGAACACGTCGATCTGCGGCAGCACATTGAAGGCGATGCGCTTCGGATAGATTTCGGCTGTCACGTCCTGCTGGTTGAACAGCGCGCGCGTCTGGCCGGCCAATTCCTCGATCGCCTCCTTGCCGGTGCCGGACACCGCCTGATAAGTCGCCACGTTGATGCGCGTGATGCCCACCGCATCCTTGATCGGTTTGAGCGCCACCACCATCTGGATGGTCGAGCAGTTCGGGTTGGCGATGATGCCGCGGTTCTTGTACTGCGCGATGGCATGCGGATTCACTTCCGGCACCACCAGCGGAATGTCTTTGTCATAACGGAAGTGCGCGGTGTTGTCGATCACCACGCAGCCGGCTGCCGCGGCGAGCGGCGCATATTTTTCCGACACGCTGCCGCCCGCCGAGAACAGGCCGATCTGCGCCTTGGAAAAATCGAAACCTTCCACGTCGATGACGGCAAGTTCCTTGCCGTTGAAGCGCACCGTCGAACCCGCCGAACGGCTGGAGGCCAGTGGATAAAGATTGCGCACCGGAAACTTGCGCTGCTCCAGGATGGACAGCATCGCCTCGCCCACCGCGCCGGTCGCGCCCAATATGCATACGTCGTATTGCTTGCCCATTATTTTCCCCGACTAAACTCGATAAATCTGGAGAAAGGGATAAGAGGGAAGGGATAAGGGTGAAAATCTCTCACCACTGTTACCCTTCTCCCTTCCCTCTTTCCCCTTCCTAATATATTAAAGCGCCGCGACCACCGCGTCGCCCATCGCCGCACAGCCTATCTTCTGCATGCCTGCCTCGGCAATGTCCGCCGTGCGCAGTCCCTGTTGCAGCGTCTTGCGCACCGCCGTTTCGATGCGCTGCGCGATGTCTTCGCGCGCAAAAGTGTAACGCATCATCATCGCCACCGACAGGATGGTCGCCAGCGGATTGGCGATGTCCGCCCCCGCGATATCCGGCGCCGAGCCGTGGCATGGCTCGTACAGGCCCTTGTTGTGCGCATCCAGCGAAGCGGACGGCAACATGCCGATCGAGCCGGTCAGCATCGAGGCCTCGTCGGACAGGATGTCGCCGAAGATATTGCCGGTCAGGATCACGTCGAACTGCTTGGGCGCGCGCACCAGTTGCATCGCGGCATTGTCCACGTACATGTGCGACAGCTCGACAGCCGGATATTCCTTGGCCACATCGATGACGATCTCGCGCCAGAACATGCTGGTATCCAGCACGTTGGCCTTGTCCACCGAGCACAGTTTCCTGCCGCGCTTCAGCGCGATCTGGAAGCCGACATGCGCCACGCGGCGGATCTCCGACTCGCTGTACATCATGGTATCGAAGCCCTGCTGCTCGCCGTTGTCCAGCATGCGGATGCCGCGCGGCTGGCCGAAATAGATGTCGCCGGTCAGCTCGCGCAAAATCATGATATCCAGGCCGGCAACCAGTTCCGGTTTCAGGCTGGACGCATTGGCCAGCTCGGGATACACCAGCGCCGGACGCAGGTTGGCGAACAACCCCAGGCCTTTGCGGATGCGCAGCAAGCCTTGCTCCGGGCGCATCGGCCGCGGCAGCATATCGTACTGGTAACCACCCACCGCGCCGAGCAGCACCGCGTCGGCGGCATGCGCCAATTTTTCAGTCGCGGGCGGGAACGGATCGCCCGCCGCGTCATATCCCGCACCGCCAAGGTGCGCGTATTCCATCTCGATCTTCAAACCGTCGCTGCGCAACGCTTCCAGCATTTTCACCGCTTGCGCGACGATCTCCGGGCCTATCCCGTCACCTGGCAAAACTGCAATCTTCATTTCAAATTCCTATAAATACGTGAAACACAGGAAGTGGTAAGTGGTGAGTGGATCGACGCTTCGCGTCTCAGTGGGAAGTGGGAAACCCGCCCTCCCCCACTCCCTACTCCCCACTCCCCGCCTCTTAAAGCCACGGCTGTTCCGCGCGATACTTCGCCTCGAACTCCCTGATCTCGCCCACATGCTGCAAGGTCAGGCCGATATCGTCCAGGCCGTTCAGCAGGCAATGCTTGCGGAACGCCTCCACCTCGAACCGATACACCGTACCGTCCGGCGCGGTGATGCTCTGCCGCTCCAGGTCGATCGTCAAACGGTACCCCGGCGTCGCCTCCACTGCCTTGAACAGCGCATCCACCTGTTGCGCAGTCAGGCGGATCGGCAGCAGCCCGTTCTTGAAGCAATTGTTGAAAAAGATGTCGGCGAAACTCGGCGCGATGATGGCGCGGAAGCCGTAGTCTTCGAGCGCCCAGGGAGCGTGTTCGCGCGAACTGCCGCAGCCGAAATTCTCGCGCGCCAGCAGGATCTGCGCGCCCTGATAGCGCGGCTGGTTCAGCACAAAATCCGGATTGAGCGGACGCTTGCCGTTGTCCATGCCCGGCTCGCCGTGATCCAGATAGCGCCATTCGTCGAACGCATTCGGGCCGAATCCGGACCGCTTGATCGACTTCAGGAACTGCTTGGGGATGATCGCATCGGTATCCACGTTGGCTCTATCCAACGGCATGACCAAGCCATCAAGCAAGGTAAATTTTTGCATTACTTGTTCGCTGCCTTCTCCAATTTCTCGCCGCCCTTCTGGATATCCTTGCCCAAGCCTTCCATGGCATTGCAACCCGCCAACATCAACACCGCCAAAAACAATGCAACTGCTTTCATCGTCATCTCCTATTTAATCAACACTCACATCGACAAAATGCCCGGCAATCGCGGCGGCCGCCGCCATCTCCGGACTCACCAGATGGGTACGCCCGCCCTGACCCTGCCGCCCCTCGAAGTTGCGGTTGGAAGTCGAGGCGCAACGCTCGCCCGGCGAGAGCCGGTCGTCATTCATCGCCAGGCACATCGAGCAACCCGGGTCGCGCCACTCGAAACCCGCCGCAACGAATATCCTGTCCAAGCCTTCCTGCTCGGCCTGCTGCTTTACCAGGCCGGAGCCGGGCACCACCATCGCCAGCTTCACGTTCGGGGCGACATGCTTGCCGCGCGCCACTGCCGCGGCGGCGCGCATATCCTCGATGCGTGCATTGGTGCAGGAACCAATGAACACCTTGTCGATCTTGATCTGCGTGATCGGTGTGTTCGCCGCCAGCCCCATATAGTGCAAGGCACGCTCGGCACCCTCGCGCTTGACCGGGTCGGCCATGGCAGCCGGATCGGGCACGCACCCGTCCACCGCCACCACCATTTCCGGCGACGTGCCCCAGGTCACCTGCGGCCTGATTTCGGCGGCATCGAGATGCACCACCTTGTCGAACCGCGCGCCGTCGTCGCTGTGCAATGTGCGCCAGTAGGCCGCCGCTTGGTCCCATGCCGCGCCCTGCGGCGCGAATGGGCGGCCCTTGAGGTAAGCAATCGTCGTATCGTCCGCGGCGATCATGCCGGCACGCGCGCCCGCCTCGATCGCCATGTTGCACAGCGTCATGCGCCCTTCCATGGAAAGGTTGCGGATCGTGCTGCCGGCAAACTCGATCGCGTAGCCGGTGCCGCCCGCCGTGCCGATCCTGCCGACCACCGCCAGCGCGATGTCCTTGGCGGTCACGCCCTTGCCCAATGCGCCGTCCACCACCACCTGCATGGCCATGGATTTTTTCATCAGCAGGCATTGCGTCGCCATCACATGCTCGACCTCGGAGGTGCCGATGCCGAACGCCAGCGCGGCGAACGCGCCGTGCGTGCTGGTGTGCGAATCGCCGCACACTACCGTCATGCCCGGCAAGGTCGCGCCCTGCTCCGGCCCGATCACATGCACGATGCCCTGGCGCACGTCATCCATCCTGAATTCGGTCACGCCGAACTCGGCGCAATTGTTGTCCAGCGTCTCCACCTGCAGGCGCGAAACCGGATCGGCGATGCCCGCAGCACGGTTGGCGGTCGGCACATTGTGGTCGGCCACCGCGAGCATCGAAGCGGTGCGCCACGGCTTGCGTCCGGCCAGCTTCAATCCTTCGAATGCCTGCGGGCTGGTTACTTCATGCACCAGATGTCGGTCGATATAAATCAGCGCGGTGCCGTCGGCTTCCTGCCGCACCACGTGAGCATTCCAGAGTTTGTCGTAAAGAGTTTGTGCGTTCATGTTGTTTCGCTTGCTTGATACTCATTTTAAGAGCGCACGATTATGCCACAACGGGGGCGGCATGGCACGAGGCACGCCGCCGATCACACCGCCGGGCGCGCCATGCCGAGTTTCCACCCCATCAGCAACAATCCCAGCAGCGCCATGCCCGCGCTGCACGAATACAGCACGCTGGCGCCGTAGTGCTGCCAGATCGGGCCGCTCGCCAGCCCGCCCAGCATGCCGCCCGCGCCGTAGGTGAGGCTGCCGAACATGGCCTGGCCTTTCGATTGATGCCGCCCCTGGAAGAACTCATGCACCAGCCCCACCGAGGCGGCGTGATACGCGCCGAAAGTGGCGGCGTGCAGCACCTGGGCGACGAGCAGCAGCAACAGGAAATCCACGCCCCAGCCGATCAGCATGAAGCGCAGCACGGCCAAGCCGAGGCTGACAACCAGGATGCGCGTAAACCCAAAGCGCCGCCCCAGCCACGGCATCAGGAAAAACACGCCGATCTCACAGATCACGCCGAGCGCCCACAGCCCGCCGACCGCGCTCTTGGCGTAACCGTGTTCGACCAGGTAGATCGAGAAGAAAGTGTAATAAGGGCCGTGCGCGACAGACATCAGGAAACAGGCGCCGAACAGCGCCAGCACGCGCGGCTGCAGCACGATGTTCCGGATCGACTGGCTGTCAGTATGGTGCGCCAGCACTTCGGTGGGCGGGATCTGCCGCGCGAACAGCAGGATGCCCAACTCGCAGGCCAGCCCGGCCCACAGCAGCCAGGCGATGGCGATATAGTCGAAGGCGTAGCCCAGCCCCACCACCGCAACGATGAATCCGATCGAGCCCCACGAGCGGATGCGCCCGTAATGCGCGGTATGTTTGCCGAGCCAGGTGAGCGTGGTCGCCTCCACCAGCGGCATCGACGCGCTCCAGAAGAAGCTCATCAGCCCCAGCACCAGCAACATGCCCCAGAAACTGGTGGTGGCGAACACACCCAGGTAGAACACGGCGCTCAGACTCGCAGCCGCGACAACCACCTCCCTGCGTTTCCCGGATCGGTCAGCCAGCCAGCCCCAGATGTTCGGCGCGATCATGCGCATCACCGGCTGCACCGACATCAGGATGGCGATCTCGATGGCATCGAAGTGGATGGATCGGAGATACAGGCTCCAATAGGGCGCGAACATCCCCACGAAGGCGTAATAGAAGAAATAGAAGCCAGCGATGCGCCAGTGGTAGTTCTTGGTGGTGGACATGACGATGCAACTTACGAACGGCGCGCATTATCTCATGCCGCAAAAATAATATTGCTTCTGCTCTTGAAAACGGAAACTTCGCCCCAATTGAACCGCGAGTCGATCTAGGGAGATACAGCATGGAACAAAACGAAACCAACCCGCAACTTGAACAGCAGGCAACCCCGGCAAGCGCCGAACCCGCCGCGGCCAGCGCGCCGGAAGTCATGCCCAGCCTGGAGGAGATGCTCAAGGAGGCCGAGCGCAAGGCGCAGGAGCATTATGACGCGTGGATGTACGCCAAGGCCGAGGGCGAGAACATCCGCCGCCGCGCTGCCGATGACGCAAGCAAGGCGCAGAAGTTCGCCGTGGAACGTTTTTCCGGTGAGATGCTGGCGGTGAAGGACAGCCTGGAAGCCGGCCTGGCGGTCACCACGCAGAACGTGGAAAGCTTCAAGAGCGGCATGGAACTGACGCTCAAGCAACTGTCAGGTGTGTTCGAAAAATTCAACATCAGCGAGATCAACCCGGTCGGCGAAAAGCTGGACCCGCACAAACACCAGGCGATCGGCATGCTGGACAGCGACCAGCCCGCCAATACCGTGGTCAGCGTGATGCAGAAGGGCTATGCGCTGAATGACCGGGTGCTGCGCCCGGCGCTGGTGATGGTGGCGAAGGGCAAGGAATAAATACCGGGAAGGGGGAAGGGTGAGAGCCTGTTCTCCGAATAAAAGGCGCGGGTTTACCCTTCTCCCTTCCCTCTTCTCCCTTCTCCAAATCAACCACTTGAAATATGGATTACCCGCCCCACTTTAAGCGGCAGCAGTTTTACGAATTCAACACATTCAACTGAAAGGAAAAGCATCATGGGAAAAATCATCGGCATTGACCTGGGCACGACCAACTCCTGTGTGGCCATCATGGAAAACGGCAAGACCAAGGTGATTGAGAACGCCGAGGGCGCGCGCACCACCCCGTCCATCATCGCCTACATGGAAGACGGCGAGATACTGGTCGGCGCGGCGGCCAAGCGCCAGGCCGTGACCAACCCGAAGAACACGCTGTACGGCGTGAAGCGCCTGATCGGCCGCCGCTTCGAGGAGAAGATGGTGCAGAAGGACATCGGCATGGTGCCCTACAACATCGTCAAGGCGAAGAACGGCGATGCGTGGATCAAGGTGCGCGACAAGGATATCTCCGCACCGGAAATCTCCGCGCAAGTGCTGGCGAAGATGAAAAAGACCGCCGAAGACTACCTCGGCGAGCCGGTCACTGAAGCGGTCATCACCGTGCCCGCCTACTTCAACGACTCGCAGCGCCAGGCCACCAAAGACGCGGGGCGCATCGCCGGGCTGGAAGTGAAGCGCATCATCAACGAACCCACCGCAGCCGCGCTGGCTTTCGGCCTGGACAAACAGGAAGGCGACCGCAAGATCGCGGTATATGACCTGGGCGGCGGCACGTTCGACATCTCCATCATCGACATCGCCGAAATCGAAGGCGAGCACCAGTTCGAAGTGATGTCCACCAACGGCGATACCTTCCTCGGCGGAGAAGACTTCGACATGCGCGTGATCGAATTCCTGGTGGACGAATTCAAGAAGGAAAGCGGCATCGACCTGAAGAAGGACATGCTGGCGCTGCAACGCCTGAAGGACGCGGCGGAAAAGGCCAAGATCGAACTGTCTTCCGCGCAGCAAACCGAAGTGAACCTGCCGTACATCACCGCGGATGCGGGCGGTCCGAAACACCTGGCCGTGAAGATCACCCGCGCCAAGCTGGAAAGCCTGGTGGAAGACCTGGTCGCACGCACTATCGAACCGTGCAAGATCGCCATGAAGGATGCGGGCGTGTCCAATGCTGACATCGCCGACGTGATCCTGGTCGGCGGCCAGACGCGTATGCCTTTGGTTCAGGAAAAAGTGAAGGCGTTCTTCGGCAAGGAACCGCGCAAGGACGTGAACCCGGACGAAGCCGTCGCAGTCGGTGCGGCGATCCAGGGCGGCGTGCTGCAAGGCGAGGTGAAGGACGTGCTGCTGCTGGACGTGACACCATTATCCCTGGGTATCGAGACCATGGGCGGCGTGATGACCAAACTCATCAAGAAGAACACCACCATCCCGACCAAGGCGTCGCAGGTGTTCTCCACTGCCGACGACAACCAAAGCGCGGTGACCATCCATGTGCTGCAAGGCGAGCGCGAAGTGGTTTCCGGCAACAAGAGCCTGGGGCAGTTCAACCTGTCCGACATCCCGCCCGCACCGCGCGGCATGCCGCAGATCGAAGTGACCTTCGACATCGACGCAAACGGCATCCTGCATGTGTCTGCGAAGGACAAGGCGACCGGCAAGGAGAACAAGATCAAGATCCAGGCCAGCTCCGGCTTGAGCGAAGCAGAGATCGATCGCATGGTGCAGGATGCCGAAGTCCATGCCGAAGACGACCGCAAGGCGCTGGAACTGGTGACCGCACGCAATCAGCTCGACTCGCTGATCCACTCGACGCACAAGTCGCTTAAGGAATATGGCGAGCAACTGAATACCGAGGAAAAGGCCGCCATCGAAGCCGCCCTGAAGGAAGCCGAAGAAGTGGTAAAAGGCGACGACAAGGAAGCCATCGAAGCCAGGACCGAAGCACTGGCGACTGCCGCGCAGAAGCTGGGCGAGAAGATGTACGCTGCCGAACAGGCCAAAGCGCAGGCCGGCGCAAGCGGTGAAACGCACGCGGAACCCGCCAGGGATGAAGGCGACGTGGTGGATGCGGAGTTTACGGAAGTAAAGGATAAAAAATAAGCACGGAGACGTAAGACGTAAGTCGTAAGCAAAACCTTCGGGATGCTTTTCAACTTACGTCTTGCGACTTACGTCTTACGACTATGAAAAAAGACTACTACGAAGTGCTGGGCGTCAACCGCGACGCCTCGGACGAAGAGATCAAGAAGGCTTATCGCAAACTGGCGATGAAGCACCACCCCGACCGCAACCCGGACAACCCGAAGGCGGAGGAACACTTCAAGGAAGCCAAGGAAGCCTATGAGACGCTGAGCGACGGGCAAAAGCGCGCGGCTTACGACCAATATGGACATGCTGCGTTCGAGGCGGGCGGCATGGGCGGCGGCAGCCCGTTCGGCGCGGGTGGCGCGGGCGCGGCAGGCTTCGATTTCTCCGACATCTTCGGCGACATCTTCGGCGGCGGGCGCGGAGGCGGCGGGCGCAGCAACGTGCAGCGCGGCGCCGATCTGCGCTACAACATGGAGATCACGCTGGAGCAGGCCGCGCGCGGAACCGAGACGCAGATCCGCGTGCCGACCATGGCGGAATGCGAGACCTGCCACGGCTCGGGCGCCAAGCCCGGCACCAGCCCGACCTCCTGCACCACTTGCGGCGGAATGGGCCAGGTGCGCATGCAGCAGGGCTTCTTCTCCATCCAGCAACCCTGCCCGCGCTGCCACGGCAGCGGCAAAATAATCGCCTCGCCGTGCAAGGATTGCAGCGGCAACGGACGCATCAAGCAGCACAAAACGCTGTCGGTGAAGATCCCGGCAGGCGTGGACAACGACGACCGTATCCGCCTGTCCGGCGAGGGTGAGCATGGCATGAACGGCGGGCCGCCCGGCGATCTGTATGTGGTGATCCACATCAAGCCGCACGCGGTGTTCCAGCGCGACCACAACGACCTGCATTGCGAAATGCCGATCAGCTTCAGCACCGCCGCGCTGGGCGGCGAGATCGAGATCCCCACTCTGGACGGTGCGGCGCGCATCAAGATTCCCGCCGAAACGCAAAGCGGCAAGCAATTCCGCCTGCGCGGCAAGGGCATCAAGGGCGTGCGCAGTTCGAGCCACGGCGATCTGCACTGCCACGTCATCGTGGAAACGCCGGTGAACCTGACCGATCGGCAGAAGGAACTGCTGCGCGAGTTTGAAACGATCAATGCAACCGACAGCGGTCACCACAACCCGCGCGCCAAATCCTGGATGGATAAAGTAAAGGATTTTTTTGGGCAGTAACGCTTTAGACGCAAATCTGGAGACGTAAGACATAAGTTAAAACCACTCCGGGTTTTGCTTACGACTCACGTCTTAAGTCTCCCAACTGTTTCTGGAGTCCGCCATGCAGATCAAAGCACTCGGCCATGTGGTACTCAAGGTGCGCAGCCTGGAACGCTCGGTCGCCTTCTACCGCGACCTCCTCGGCATGAAGGAAGTCGCGCGCTATCGGGACGCGATGGTGTTTTTTTCGCTCGGGCAGAACCACCACGACCTCGGCCTGCTGCAACTCGGCGCACAGGCCGAACTGCCCGGCCCGCACAGCCTCGGCCTGTATCACGTCGCATTCAAGGTCGGTGACTCGCTCGACGAATTGCGCGAATGCAAGGCGCATCTGGAACGGCATGGCGTTACCATACTCGGCAGCAGCGACCACGGCGTCAGCCAGTCGCTCTACATCAAGGACCCGGACGGCATCGAGATCGAGTTGTACGTGGATGCCGACCCCAGGCTATGGCGCGACAATCCGGCTGCCGTGGCAACCGTCAAACCGCTGAGACTATAGCTTTGTAGGGTGCGCTATGCGCGCCATGGTGCATGGAATGCACCCTACGCCCGCTGCCCGCTTAGAAAAGTTGCACTTCAGAGTTGAATCCGCCAATCCTATTCGCACTTACTGGCGGAATTTCCTGCGAAACCTCCAGCGTCGCCAGCCCCAGACGACTGCGCCTCCGAACAGGATGGCGATTAGCAATATCTCTTCCAGCTTTTTTAAATCATCAAAGAGCAGCTCCAATGCATGCCCGAAAAGATAGCCAGCTCCACCAATCCCTGCCGCCCAGACAGCCGCACCCAGCAGGTTGAACGACACAAAACGCCACGCTGGCACGGCACTCATCCCCAGTGCCATCGGCCCTACCGTGCGCAAGCCGTAGAGGAACCGCATGCCCACGATGAGCACCTCGTGATAACGATCTATCAGTGCATTGGCTCGTCCGAACGCGGGGACAAGCTGCGGAAAATGGGACAGCACCCACGGACCGCGCTGCCTTCCCAGCCAGAAATAGATCTGGTCGCCCAGGAAGCCACCGAACAGCGCGATGGCTATTACCCAGTGCAGTTGCAGATAACCCTGATGCGCCGCGAACCCGGCCAGTATCAGCAGCGTCTCGCCCTCCAGCAGGGTACCCAGGAACAGCGCGGCGTAGCCGTACTGCGCGATGAAATCCGAAAGGCTCATAGTCAGATACTCACCAACTTGGCCCATTGCGCTGGAATCACCTCGTGGCAAATATTTCGCGCATGAACACCGTGGCTTGCTGCCACGAGTCCTGGTCGGCTGCGGCGTTATAAGCCAGCGGCAAATTGAATCTCCTACCCAGTTCATCCGCATCGGGATTGGTGAAGCTGTGCTTCACGCCGGGATAGGTGACCACCTTGAAATCCGCACCTGCGCTTTCCATTTCCTTCCTAAAGGCGGCGACCGTATCGGCCGGGATCATCGGGTCGTCTTCGCCGGTGAAAGAAATGATGCGCGCCTTGACCTTGCCGGGCTGCGCGGGATTGCCCGTGCCGAGCGAACCGTGGAAACTCGCCACGCCTCTCAGGTCCACTCCCATGCGCGCCATGTTCAGCACCACAGCGCCGCCGAAACAATAACCGATCGCCGCCATCCGTCCGGCGTCCACGGTCTTCTGTTTGCGCAGCAATTGCATGCCAGCCTCGAAACGCGCCCTGGCCAGCGGCATATTCTTGCTCACCTCGGTGGCGAACTTGCCCGCCTCGTCCGGATGATTGGCCTGCTTGCCGTCGCCATACATATCCACCGCCAGCGCGGTATAGCCCAATCCCGCCAGCATGTCAGCGCGCTTGCGCGCGTAGCCGTTGTGCCCCCACCACTCATGCACCACCAGCACCGCCGGGCGCCGGCCCTTGATGGCAGCGTCATAGGCGAGATAACCCTTGAGGGTCGTGCCATTCGCCTGATAGCTCACCTCCTTGCCCTGCACTGCAGCCTGTGCCGCCGGAACAGCCAAACAAAACAGCGAAACCAGCATCATGAACTTTTTCATAACGTCCTCCCTGTTGTTTAAACGTAACGACATAAACAATGCCACATAAACAACCGTTCGCCCTGATAACCAGCTACTTGGTTGTCGTTTTTTTGACAACCAAGTGGAATGGCTAGTTGTTTTATCAGCCTGTCGAAGGGTGAACAGCCTTTCCGTCGGCCATTCATAATTCGACAAGCTCACCACGAGCGGCTTCAGAAATTGCCACTTCAATCTTGACGTCATATTAAAAAACAAACTGCTGCCCTTGCTGCAACTGCTTCGGCTGGAATGCACCGCAGGCAGCCATGATTTCTTGCATGGTACGCTCTTCCCTGCCCGGTTCCATGTGCGTGATGAGCAATTGCACCGGGCGCTGCAACCGCGCCAGGCCGCGCGCCAGCAGTTCGGCGGTAAGGTGGCCGGACCTGGCGGCGGCTTGGCTGGCGGCATTGAGGAAGGTCGTCTCGACCATCAGATAGCGCAGGTTGTCGATGCGGTTCAACGCAGCCCAGAATTCTTCGCAGTCCGTGGTGTCGCCGCTATAGACGAAACTGGCGGCGCCGCTGTCCAAGCGATAACCCACGGCCGGCACCGAATGGCAGGCCGGCAGCGGCGTGATGCGCCGCTCACCGAGCTGCAGCGTTGCGCCGCACGCCAGCGGGACAAAACGGATGTAAGGATCATCCGCGCTCGGCAGCACGCTGTAGTCCGGCCACAGTTCGCTGTTCAGCATATTCTTCTTCAGCGCGGCAATGGTCTCTGGCAACGCATGGACATTCAGCGGGCGCTGGCGCAGATAGGCGGCGGCGTCCGCCAGCAGCGGCACAAACCCGCTGTGGTCGAGGTGTGCATGGGTGAGAAAGATATGATCCAGAAGCACCATGCGCTCCAGCGTGAGATCGCCCGCGCCGCTGCCCGCATCGATGAGAATGTCATCGTCCAGCAGCAGCGCGGTAGTGCGCCGCGAACCGCCGATCCCGCCATAACAGCCCAGCACAGTCAGGCGCATCGCAGCCTCAGAAGCTGATAAAAAAATGCTGCGCGACTGCGATGCGGGGTCGTGCGGTGCTCGGAATCCTCATGTACTCTTGCGTACACTCCGGTTCCTGCGCTCCGGCCTCCCCCGCCTGACAGCCGCTCGCTGATTTTTTTAAACAGCTTCTCATACCGCTACCAGATATACCCCGCACAGCGCGATGCTTGCGCCGGCCGCAGGAATAATGCGCTCATGCATCAGACGTTGCATCCCCAGGCCGAACGCGATGCCGATGGCATGCAGCAACGCCGTCGCCAGCATGAAGCCCAGCGCATATTCGATTCCGGAGGCTGCCGCCGGCATCTCGGCGCCGTGCGCATGGCCGTGCCATAGCGCGAACAACCCGACCATGCCGCTGCTCAGCCAGAGCGGCAGACGTATCGCCGCAGCGATCAAGACGCCCAGCAGCAGCACGGACAGCACGATGCCCTGCTCGACGAACGGCAGGCCGATGCCCAGCAGCGGCAATGCGCCGCCCAGCGCCATCACGCCGACGAAGGTGAGCGGCACCGCCCACACGGAACGTCCGCCCATCTGCGCCGCCCACAGCCCGACGGCCAGCATCGCACAGACATGGTCCAGGCCGCTGGTTGGGTGCGTGAAGCCATGCAGAAGACCGCCAGCTTCTCCGATACCGACATGGGCATAGGCAAAGGATGGCAGCAACGCCAGCACCACTACAGACAACAGCAGCCGCATCGAAATTGGTGAGCTCATGACGTTAGTCCCCCTTTCAGAAGCTGTTTAGAAAAATCACCGAGCGGTCGTCAGGTAAGGGAGTCCGGAGCGCAGACAACGCAGTTGCGGTGAAGACTTACCTTCAGGTTAGTCGTAGCCAAACCGGAATGTACACAGAAGTACATGAGGATTCCGAGCACCGCACGACCCTGCATCACGATCGCGCAGCACTTTTATAAACAGCTTCTCAGACTATCCCGGACTCGACCTTGTAGCGCACATGGAAGATATTCAGGTTTTGCGCGCGCACCCGCTGCAACATCTGTTCGGCGAGCTTGTCATCCAGAATGAACTCGACCTTCACCGCCAGTTCCCCGGCCAGCTCGAAGAAAGTCTCCTCATGCAGCCTGCCGTGCCGCCCGAACCCGGCAATGGCGCGAAATGCCGAACCGCCGAGGATACCGAGCCCCTTGGCCTCTTCCAGCAGCCATTCATGCAGAGGCACACCGGCATGGAGCTGTTTTTCGGTGACATAAAAAGTAAGCTGATTCATCGTCGTCCTCCTAAAAAGCTGTCTTAATGTTGAAGCCACTTGAAAGTCTGTATACCCAGCACCGTCATCAGCAGCGAACCGCCAAGATGCGCCGCGATGATGCCCGCTCCCCACGCATACTGCCCGCGCAACAGCAGGGTGACAGTCTCCGCGGAGAAGGTGGAAAAAGTGGTCAGCCCGCCAAGAAAGCCGGTGATGATCAGCAACCGCCATTCCGGCGACACGGTCGGATGCTGGACGAAGAAGGCGATCACCAGCCCGATCAGGTAGCCGCCGACCAGGTTGGCCGCGAGCGTGCCGAGCGGCAATTCCGGCAGCGCCGGGTTGAACCATAGCCCGAAGCCCCAGCGCAGCCATGCGCCGAACGCCGCGCCGATCCCTACTGCGAGAAATGCATAGAGCGTCATACCCCGGTCCGCTTAGCGCTTCCAGGCCTGATCCATAGCGGCTTGCGCCTTGTCAGACCGCTTCTTGCTTTCAATGTAACGCTTTTCCGACTGGGCGGCTTTCTTCCGCTCGGCCTCCAATTGATTTTTCAAGCGCACCATTTCCTTTTCGGTCGCAGCCACGCGTTTCGCATCGGTATCGCGCTCCGCTTCGGCGGCTTTCATCTCATCCTGTGCGATCCGCAGCGCCGTCTGCACGGTGGACAGATCCTTCGCCAGCACCCCAGGCGGCAGGCCGAACAGGAAAACAGCCAGCAACAGCGCGCCTGGTAACACCAATTTATTCCGGAACATAGCCACATCTCCAAATATTGAGCATTCTACAGTTTGCGACAACAGCCCCGTTCGGGCTGAGGTATCGAAGCCCAAGGTTGGCGCAAGACTTCACCCTTCGATACCTCATGGTGAACGGTGTAATGAATTATGGAATGCTCAAAAGGTACTGTGCAATCCTTGCTCGGCGCATTCTACTCCACCAGGCAGACCGGCGCGAAGCCGCCGCCCGGCGTGCGGAAGTTGGTGGTCTGGCCCTGGTAGAGCCGCGCCGCAACCAGTTGCACCCGCCCGTCGTAAACGTAGCAGCGCACATCGTACTTGAGCGGCTGCGGTTCCGCTCCTTCCGCACAGACCATGCGCTCGCCCGGCGCGGCCATGCGCTGCGCGACATAACCGCCCCGCATGATCTCCTCGAACACCCGGTGCGTGAGCTTCGCGCCGCTGTAGCTGCCCTTGCTGCCAAAACCCGTGGCGGGCTTGAAGAACCATTGCTTGCGCTCCTGCCACCACTGCTCCTGATCCGCCGCCTCCACCAACCGGGTCTGCGGCACACCCGCCTGCAGAATGGCGATGTCCGTTTCGCTCGCTCCTAGCGTGCGCAATGCTTCCGCATCGGTGAGACGCGCCAGGTTGCGCTTGTCGGCGTAGCGCGCATAGTGTGCGGGACCGGGCGTCACGACCGTACTGCCTTCCAGATACGCCTGGCGCAACACGGGATGCTGCTGCAGGGAAAAATCCGTCAGGCGGTTGTACACCAGGTCGATCTTCTGGCCATCCAGATAAACGCCTTCATCACGCGAATGCAGCGCGGCAGGATCGGCGATATAGGCCGCGATCCCGGCGCGCTCGAACATGCGCTGCGCCAGCAGGAACTCGGGATACAGGTATTGCGCCTCCGGCTGCTCGTCCACGATGGCGACGCTGTGCAGCGTTGCCTCGCCGCGCTCCAGCCGCCACTCGTTGCGGAACATCTCCAGGAAGACATTATTTAGAGAAACATCCGTTCGCCCTGATGTATCGAAGGGTGAACTCCCATGCTTCGATACCTCAGCATGAACGGGTGCCTCGCCCGGCCATGCGGTCTCGCGCTGGCTGTCGAGCAGCAGCGCATTCAGGAATCCGCCGCCCGCGTTGCTGTTGATCTCGATGAGATGCGCGCCGTCGCTGTTCAGGTGGAAGTCGTAGCCGAAGAACACACCAAGGGATTGAAAATTGCTTTTCACGTTTGCCTCCTCTCCCGCTTGCGGGAGAGGATTGAGGAGAGGGGGTTGCGGGGGAGGGACGCCCCACCCCGGCAGCATCACCACCCGCTCCACCGCATCGATCACCTCGCGCATCTGCCGCATCTGCACAGCCGTGATGAACACCGGCACGTCGGCAAACAGGTGCTGGCAACGCTCGGTCACCAGGCTCCGCCACAGCTCGCCTTCCCGGTGCATCGCGCGCTGCAGCGCGGCGCGGTCCAGCAGGGCAGCCTGGCAATCCGCGTTGAGCCGTTCCGCCTCGCTCACTTACTGCCCACCCAGCAACTTCTGCTTGAGATCGGCCTGCGCCGGCTTGTCGCCCAGCCAGACTTTCAGCAGCGCGCCATAGAACGGCGCGCCGCCGACCGTGCCCTTCGCCACCCTGTTCACGCTGACCAGCGTACCGCTGCCCGGCAGGTAATCCAGCGTGACGACATCGCCCTTGTTGATCTCATCGATCGCATGGAAGATCGCCGCGAACTCCTTGAGAGGCGCCTCAAGCGCACCCAGTTCGGCGGGAGTATGGTTGGCCGCGATGGCATTCTTCAGCGCGCTATACAGGTGGTCGGCGCTGATGCCGATCAACAGATGCAGCGCGATGCGCTTTTCGCCGCCGTCAGCCAGCACTGCCGCGAAACTGGTGCTTTTCCCGGGCAGGTAGAGCGCCGTGATGTACAGATCGAGAAAGAACCTGCTGCGCACCCCCGCGCCATTGAGTTGCAGATCGCGGCTGGCGACCTGCACGCTGTCCGCGAGCTTCACCCCGGCCACCTCCAGCGCGGACGCCTGCGCGGACAGGCACAGCAGCAATATCAAAATAAATCTCTTCACTTTCTTTCCTTCAGACAATATCCCCCGGCATAGCCGAGAGTTTTCCGCGATAAGCAATACCTGGAAAGCGTCACGAGCGCCGTCAGGACAAGGCGCACAAGCGCGAAGAACCGGAATGTACAACCAGTACATGAGGATTCTGAGCGATTGGGCAACACCGTCATGGCGGCGCGCAGTAGCTTTACAGCGCCTCGAAGATTCCCGCCGCGCCCATCCCCGTGCCGATGCACATCGTCACCATGCCGTACTTCTGCTTGCGGCGGCGCAGGCCGTGCAGCAGCGTCGCGGTGCGGATCGCGCCGGTCGCACCCAAAGGATGGCCGAGCGCGATCGCGCCGCCGAGCGGGTTGACCACGGCCGGGTCGAGGCCGACATCGCGGATCACCGCGAGCGATTGCGCGGCGAAAGCCTCGTTGAGCTCGATCCAGCCCATGTCGGAAAGCTTGAGGCCGACCTGCTTCAATACGCGCGGAATCGCCTCCTTCGGGCCGATGCCCATGATCTCCGGCGGCACGCCCGCGACGCTGAAGCCGAGGAACTTGCCGATGGGCGTGAGGTTGTAGCGCTTCAGCGCGGCCTCGGAGCACAACAGCACCGCGCCCGCACCGTCCGACATCTGCGAACTGTTGCCCGCCGTCACCGAACCCTGCTGCGCGAACACCGGCCTGAGCTTCGCCAGGGCATCGAGTGAGGTGTCGGCGCGCGGCCCCTCGTCATGTATGGCCAAGCGGCGCTGCGCCTTCGCCTCGCGCGCATCCAGATCCGGCTGATGCTCGACGATCTCGAAGGGCGTGATCTCGTCCGCAAACTCGCCATTCGCAATTCCCACCAGCGCGCGCCGGTGGCTCTCATAGGCGAACGCATCCTGCGCCTCGCGCGACACCTTCCAGCGCTCCGCCACCTTCTCCGCCGTCAGCCCCATGCCGTAGGCGATG
>JAGRPI010000003.1 GCA_019449635.1 Candidatus Ferrigenium bremense | reverse complement strand
GTCGTTGGACAGCCTAGTCAGATGGCTAGTTGTTTCACCAGTAGTTTCATCAGTATTTTCCGTTCTCACCCCTCGATACACCGCGTTGGCGCGGCACTCGGGGCGAACGGGAAATGTATCGAACCACAGTTTTGGACTTAATCAGAGGTTCCCTTGGCCGTTTCACCATAATACATTCTAATGCGCGAGGACAAATCTGCCATCCGGAACGCGTTTCATACCGGCATTTTAAGCGGGGAGCAATACCGCTCGATCCAATATGTGTGTGGCGATGTCTTCGATATCGCCGTGTGTGAAGCTAAAAAGTATGCCTGACGGAAGCGACGGAAGAACAGCATCAATGACGACCGTCTGGATATGCGTGTCGCGTTTGTGTAGCGGTTCAACCGGATTACCGGCACGCATCACCTCGAGTCCGGGCAATGGTACGTCATTAAATCCAACCGCAAGAACCAGATCGCATTCGGCAAGGTGTCCGGCCAGCAAGACAGGGTCAGGCTCGGGCTGCGCGGGTGTTTCGCACAGCAATCCCCATCGGTCGCGGTTGGCAATCAAGGTTTGCCGACATCCGCTCTGACGCAGCCTGTAGGTATCCGAACCTTCCCTGTCCATGTCAAATGGCTTGTGAGCATGCTTGATCACCGCGATCTCGATTTGCCGAAAGCTTAGTTCTTCGACAAGCCTGGTTACCAGCGCGCTACGCCCGCTGCCATAGCCGCAAATACGAAACATCTTCATAAAGCTCTCCACCCGGATCCCAGCCGGATTCCGGAAAAAGCGTGGAAGTTCCCGCGGCGAGGCCTGTTCCAATTTTCTAAAAACTTGCGCGAAAGATTTATCATGGAATTGTCATAAAAGGGCTGAATGATCTTCAGTTTTTCATGAACCTGCCTTGATGGTGTCGGCCATCCCGGGTTTCTGCGTCACCCATCCCGCCACCACAATGCCAGCCTCATACAACAACCACAATGGTATGGCGAGCATAAGCTGTGACACCACATCTGGCGGAGTAAAAATCGCGCCAGCAACAAATGCACCAACGACCACGTATGACCGAATTTCCCTGAGTTTGGCGGTAGTCACAAGACTCAGCTTAACCAGCACCACCACCGCGATTGGCACTTGGAAAGCGATACCAAAAGCAACAAACATGCTCAATGCAAAGCCCAGGTATTTATCAATGTCGGTCATTACCGCCACACCCTGCGGTGCGGCAGCAGTAATAAAACCGAATACCACCGGAAACACAGCGAAATAGGCAAACGCCATGCCGCAAAAAAATAGCGCCATGCTCGACGCCACCAACGAAAATACCCAGCGCTTTTCATGTGCGTGCAGGCCAGGAGCAATAAAGCGCCACACTTGATACAGAATGTATGGCAGCGCGATGAGGAAGGCAGCCATTAGCGCGACTTTGAGCGGCACGAGGAATGGGGTCGTAACATCAGTAGCGACCATCTGCCCGCCCTTGGGCAGCGTGGCGAGCATCGGTTTCGCAAGCATGGCATAGAGGTCAGATGCCCATGGGAACAATCCAATGAACACCAGGATCAATATGACAATGGCACGCATCAAGCGCGTGCGCAGTTCAATCAGGTGTGCGATGAAACTTCCATTAGTATTCATTGAGCAATGTGGGCAGGCTGCTCTTGGACCGGCTGTGTGATGGTCTTGTCTGGTTGCGACACGAAGCCATTAAGTTGCAGCGCCTGCTGGTCGATAGTCTGCGTAGCATGCATCATCGCTTGTTCAGCGCTATTCGCTGCTTGCTGCATATCTTGCCGAAACTGCCGAATCTCTTCAACCGCCATGTCACGAGAGATGTCGGCCTTGACGCCTTTGATAAAGCGCTGCGCTCGACCCAGCAAGTGGCCGCAGGCGCGTGCCACCTTGGGCAAACGCTCCGGGCCGATGACTATGAGGGCAACCACAAGGATTACCGCCAGTTCCGAAAAATCTATCCCAAGCATATAAGCATGTCCCCACTATGCATTGGAGTGCATCTTGTTTTTGACTTCGCCTTCGATGATTTGTCCAACCGGCTGAATTTGCATGGGTGCCTCTTCCTCGCTCCTCATGCCTTCCTTGAAACCCTTTACCGCGCCGCCCAGGTCGCCACCCATGTTGCGCAGCTTCTTGGTGCCAAATATCAGGACGACAACCAACAACACAATCAACCAGTGCCAGATGCTCAATGAACCCATTTTATTTCTCCTAAAACGAACTGTGTTAAATGCCCCGCACCATGAGCAGGATGTGGCTGCCGATGAATAGGAAAATATGTAAATATGCAAATCACCCACCGATATAAGACATCTCAATCTTCTTAACTGCTCGTTCCATGCCTTTTGTTGTGGTACTCCGCAACTCTGAATATCGATCAGCGCGCGAACGCCATAAGTGTGCAACGGCAGTGGAGATTTCCTGGTCCGTTTTGCCATCGCGCATCAGTGCTCGCAGGTCGTGGCCACCCGCCGCAAAAAGGCAGGTGTAGAGTATGCCTTCGGTCGACAGTCTGGCGCGGACGCAGTCATGGCAAAAGGCTTGGGTAACGCTCGAAATGACCCCGATTTCGCCGCTGTCATCCTGATAGCGCCAACGCCCTGCAGTCTCGCCTTTGCGGTTTGCTTCGATTTCCTCAAGCGGCATGTGGGCGGCAATGCGTCGTATCACTTCGGAAGATGGGATAACTTCGTCCATTTTCCAATTATTGGAAACTCCCACGTCCATGTATTCGATAAACCGCAGGATGAAAGGGGAGCCCTTGAAGTAGCGCGCCATAGGTACGATTTCCTGGTCGTTCATGCCGACTTTGACAACCATGTTCACCTTGATCGGCCCGAGACCGGCTGCGTGGGCGACATCCAAGCCGTGCAGCACATCCGACACAGGAAAATCGACACCGTTCATGCGCTTGAAAGTGGCGTCATCCAGTGAATCGAGCGAGACCGTAACACGATTCAACCCTGCATCTTTCAGAGATTGTGCTTTTTTGGCGAGCAGCGACCCGTTAGTGGTTAGCGTCAGTTCAAGGTTGCGGCCATCAGGTGTTTTCAATTGTGCGAGCAGGCCAATCAAATTTTCAATGTGCTTGCGCAGCAATGGTTCGCCACCGGTCAGGCGGATCTTTTGAACGCCATGGGCGACAAAAATCCGTGCAATACGGGTGATTTCTTCAAAACTCAGCAGCGAATTCCGCGGCAGAAAAATGCGATCCTTACCGAACGATTCTTCAGGCATGCAATACACACAGCGGAAGTTGCAGCGATCCGTGAGCGAGATGCGCAGCTCCTGTAATGGGCGCGCAAGCGTGTCAGCGACAAATCCCGTTGGCGATTCGAGTGCAGTGGGGACCGTCGGAACCGCATTAAGCTGGCGGTGATATGCCATTGGAATAAGTTTTTCTTGCATAGCAACGATCAATGTGAACTCAATACGCGGTTTCAAGTTTGTTGCGTAAATGCCTTGGCATATTATTTACCCATTTCTGAAAATTCCAATTGGGAAGAATAGGCTTGCATGGGCAGCATGCCTACTCTTCCAAAGTACAGGATAAATGAGGAAAGGGAACTAGTTCTTTTGGCTAATTAACTTTTTTAGACAAGGTGGAGAAATGATTCCGGCAGGTTGAGTGCTCGGCCGACTTCTCGTTGCCGGCGCGTGCTCCGTCATTCGTGGAGGTTTCCTGAACTTTGTGTGGACAGAATTCGTTAATGTTGCTCGATCCTTCAGGGATCAATCTTATCTCGAGTTGTGCGATATAACTATATGCGTTACGCCTTTATATAGTTATCATGCCTACATCCGGGTAAACTGAAAAAGTCAGGCGTGTTGCATAAATCGCCGCGTGGAATCCGGCAGATCGCTTTGCGAAAACTGTTCATGCTGGACAAAGCGCAGGTGCTGAATGACTTAAGGATTCCGCCAGTCAATCGGTTGGAAAACTTGAAAGATAATAAAAAAGGGCAGCAAAGCATTCGCATCAAAGGCCCGTTGCCAATCTGTTTTGCGTGGACGGGAAACGCCCCCAGTACTGTTGAGCTGGTTGATACCATTAATGAAGATGGGAATGGATAAATCACATAACATTCACCCTGGCGAGACCCTCCTCGAAGAGTTTCTGTGCCCGATGGAAATCAGCCAAACCAGGCTATCTCTTTCGATTGGCGCGCTGCCGCGCCGCATTAACGAGATCTTGCCGCGCAAGTGCGGCATAGCCTTTCCCGTAGCGCTCATCAAACAAGCGTGTGGCCTGCTTCCAGTGCCCAAGTCATCCCTTCGGACGCGCCCAGATAACAATCAGAGCAGCAATAGAGGTTTCTTGACCGAACTGTTGTGATCTACTTTACGAAAACCAGCCAGATCCCGACATGTTTGCCCTGAAACTTCAAAAAAAGATCATCGGCCTGCTGGTGCTCTATTTTGTTGGCACCCTGCTCGCCGTCGGCTCGACGCTATATGTATCCTGGCGACTGGAAGGTAATGATGCGGCGATCAACAATGCCGCCAAGGAGCGCATGCGTTTGTACCATATTGCCTTCCTGCTTGCCCTGCAGGTGGGGCAATCGTCGCCACGCCAACCCCAGGATGTGACGGATTTGCGGTTCGATATCGAAGACAAGATCACGCAGTTTGAGACAGTCTTGAACAACCTTATGCAGAATGCACCCCCTCACTCACTTTCCATATTTCGGGATAATGAAGTGCGTGACAGAATGAGCGAATTGCATCGACACTGGTACGCTGGCATCAAACCCGACATCAGACGCATACTCGACACCCCGCAACGGACTGAACAGGAAAAGATGCTGGTGGATATACAGCCTGCCTTGGGAGAATTCGTTGACCATGTAGACGATCTGGTGGGGATGGCAGAGCGCAACGATGCCCACGTCGCCACGCTGCTGCATTACTTCCAGATCGGACTGGCGAGCCTTGCGCTGATCGGCACGGTGCTGCTGAGCTTCCTGTTTTCGCTGATTGTGGTGCGCCCTATCACCCGCCTACGGGAGGGCATTCAGCGCATGGGCAAGGCGGATTTCAAAGTGCGCCTGCCAATCACCGGAAGGGACGAATTCGGCGAACTGGCCGAAGGATTCAACCAGATGGCCGCTCAGTTGCAGGAAATCTACGCCACCCTGGAGCAACGGATAGAGGAAAAAACGCATAGCATTGAAATCAAGAACCGTGAACTCATGGCACTCTACGACGTGGCTGTATTCCTCAACTCCTCGACTGCAACGGAGCCACTGTGCGGCATAGTGCTGGATAAGCTGTGCGCCCTGGTCGGCGCTCATGACGGTGTGGTGCGCCTGGTCGACCACACGGGAAAGCAAATGAAAATCGTTGCCACGCACGGAGTCTCGAAATCTTTCTTGGCCGAGGAGCATTGCCTCGCCGTTGGTGCCTGCCTGTGCGGTGATGTGACGCATGACGGTGTCGTGGTCAATTCCGATTTTTCCATTCCAACGACGCCGGCATTGCTGTATGCGTGCAAACGGGACGGATTCCAGGCGGTAGTGGCAGTTCCGATTCGCTCCAAACAGCGGGTAAAGGGCATGCTCAACCTGTTTTTTAAAGAGCCGCGCATATTGCCGCCGTCAGAAATCCGCCTGCTGGAGTCGGTGGGGCAACAACTCGGGATTGCTATCGAGAACCAGCGGCTCGTCGCGCGCGAAAAAGAAATGGCCGTGTCGGAGGAGCGCAACCTGTTGGCGCAGGAACTGCATGACAGCATCGCCCAGTCGCTCGCCTATCTCAACATCCAGGTGCAATTGCTGCACGAAGACCTGCAACAGGGGCGCACCGCCGAGGCGCTGCAAGCGCTGGAACAAATCCGCGAAGGGGTGCAGGAAAGCTACGATAACGTGCGTGAGCTGCTGGTGCATTTCCGCATCCGCATCGACAGCGCCGACCTGGAAACCGCCTTGCGTAGCGCGCTGGAAAAATTTGAGGGACAAACCGGTATTGCCGTTACCTTTTCCCGGCAAGGCACAGTGCCGGGACTGCCCCCGGAACATGTACTCCAGGTCATGCACATTGTGCAGGAATCGCTCTCCAACATTCGCAAGCACGCCAATGCGAGCCGCGTTGATGCGGAACTCGTCAGTAACACAGAATGCGTGCTGTGCATTCGCGACAATGGCGCCGGCCTCGACACCGCGCGCGCTGCCGACGATGCGCACGTGGGACTGAGCATCATGCGTGAACGGGCACACCGTATTGGCGCTGAACTAGCGCTTGAATCGGTACTTGGACGGGGTATGCTGGTGCGTCTTGTCCTTCCTCACAGGAGTGTCTATCAGGCATGAAACCAATACGTATTCTGATCGTTGACGATCACACCCTGTTTCGCAGCGGTATCAAGCTGGTATTGCAGCGGCATGAGGGATTCGAAGTGGTGGGCGAAGCCAGCGACGGGCTGGAAGGCGTCAAACGCGCAATACAACTCGAACCCGATGTGGTGCTGCTGGATTTGCATATGCCGGGCACCGGCGGTCTGGAAGCACTGCGCCTGCTGATGGAAGATATTCCGGAAACGCAAGTTGTCATGCTCACCGTTTCGGAAGATGCCGAGGATCTGCTGGAAACCCTGCGTGCCGGGGCGCGCGGCTACCTGCTGAAAAATATCGACACTGAGTTTTTGCTGGAGTCCATCCAGCGTGCAGCACGCGGCGAATCCGTGATGTCGCCGCAAATAGCGCACAAGCTGGCAGATTCCTTGCGTATGCCACACAAGACCAATGTTGCCGCGGCGGAGGTTAATCCGGACAGACTCTCCCCGCGCGAACGGGAAATTATCGTCATGCTCGCCCGCGGTGCCAGCAACAAGGAAATTGGCCGTGTGCTCAATCTGTCCGAATCCACCATCAAGATTCATGTGCAAGGCATCCTCCGCAAGCTCAACCTTGCCAAACGCGTACAGGCCGCCGTGTATGCGGTGGAACACAACCTCATTTAACGGGGAGTGAAACTGTTGCGTTCGGCAAAACTGCACGCCCTGCTGTCGCTTGCGACATTCTTCAACACCCGGTCAACGGGAAGTAATACCACCTCTCTAATTCGAGACACCCCTCCTACCCGAAAGAACTAGTTCCTTTTCCTCGCCCACCCTCTACTTCAGAAGGGTAGGCATGCTGCCTACGCAAGCCTATTCTTCAAACATCAAATCTTGGGGTTGTCGTGCCATCGCAGATATACAGAACCTGGTCCGTAGTGGCCACTGGTGCACTGGCGTTCACGGTGGGCATCATCGATGCGGAAAATCCAGTCGCCTACGGAAGGGTTGCTTAACGTAGCTTGCATGGCTTTGAGATTTACATAATTCATGACAGCCATTGCTTTAGTGGTTTTCCTTATTTTGTAACTCCAATAGGCTTGTGATTAAGGATTGCAGTTGATCCGGCGTCATTTGTCCCGCAGGCGCATCAGGGGGTTGTCCAGTTTTTGGCGGCCAATAAAAATCATGTTTTCAGGGAGGCTGTAGATGAATGCAATATTTCGGATGCTGATGGTATTGGTCTTTGCAAATCTTGTTTCACAGGCTGGCGCACAAGATTTGGGAACCAGGAAAGGCAAGGAGTTATTCGAAAAAAAATGCAGGTTTTGCCATCAGGAAGGAGCTAATGGCAAGCCGGGTTTTGGAACATCACTGTCCAACAAGGAATTTCTCTCAATCGTCTCGGCGGATTGGCTGAGGAAGGTCATCGAGACGGGTATTACAGGGACGACCATGCCACCCCAGAAAAAGCTTGGGGACGAGAACATCCGGGCTATTGTTTCCTACGTGCAGAGTTTGAGCCCGTTATCGGGCACGCGAGCCAAGGAGGTGGCCAGCCAACCGCCTTCCAGGGGCAATGCCAAGTCAGGCAAGGTATTGTTTGCGAACATATGTTCCACCTGTCATGGTGAAACCGGCACTGGTTACGATGCCGGCGGGAGTGGCCCGGCTATCGGCACCCAAGGATTTCTGAATTTGGTGACAGATGGTTATATCCGCACCACTATCAAGGAGGGGCGATCGAACACGATGATGCAGAAATTCTCCGGGCCTGCCGGCCTCGCGAATCTCAGCGACCGGGAGACCGAAGACATCATCACCTACCTGCGCACCGTACCTGCCAAATAATCAGCATTTAACTTCGGAGACACTACCATGAAGCGGATAAAAGTTACACGACGCGATTTCCTGAAGACTACCGGTTTCATTACCAGCGCTGCCGCTGGAACAAGCCTGCTCAGCCTTGCAAACCCTGAACTGCATGCAGAAGTGATGGCCCCGGAAAAATCGGCCTCCCGCACTACCGCATTGTCCGCGTGCCCGTATTGCGGAGTTGGCTGCGGCACGGTTATCCAGACGGAAAATGGCAAGATCGTTTCCATGCGCCCGGACAAGGATCACCCCACCAACAAGGGCCTGCAGTGCATCAAGGGGCTGACTGCCGCTGAACCGATCTATGTAGACCGCATGGAAGGCGATCCCTATGTACGCAAGGATGTTTGGGCCGAGTGGAACAAGCCGGGGCATGGCGATCTGGAATACGTCAGCAAGACCAAAGGTTCTTTCGACGATGCGCATTTCGTGCGTGTGCCTTACCATGAGGCTGGAGAGATGGTAGCCCACAAGATCGCCCACCTTGCCAAAAAATATAGCGGGAATTCCATTGCGCTGTACGGTTCAGGCCAGCTTACGCTGGAAGGCCAATACCTCGAAAACCAGTTAATGAAAGGTGTGCTGGGTTCCAACACCATCGAGGCCAACGCCCGCATGTGCATGACCTCGGCGGTTACCGGGTACTTTGCAACGCTGGGCTCGGACACGCCCCCGCTTTGCTACGAAGACCTGGAGCTGGCCGACATGGTCATGCATTTTGGCCACAATGCTCGAGAGTCCCACCCCATCGTTTTCTGGCGCATTGCCGACCACAAGAAGAAGAACGACATCCCCACCGTGGTATGCGATCCGCGCCTGACCGGTACTACCAAGGGATATCAGGATATCAATCCGAATAACACCGTGCATGTCCCTATCCTCAACGGCGACATCAGTTTCCTGAATTCGCTGGCTCATGTGCTTCTTACCGACCATCCCGATGTCGTCGACTGGGACTTCATGAAAAATCATACTACCGGCTGGGAGGAGTACACCAAGACTTGCCTGGAGCAATACAGTCCGGAACAGGTACAGGACCGCATGGGGGGTGGCAACTACGCGCATGGGGTGGGTGGTGAAAATGTTCCACCGGCGATGATCCGTCGCGTCGCAGGGATGTTTGCCGATGCCACACGCAAGCGCCTGAACCGCGGCCCGAATGGACACGGCGGAGTAATCATCATGTGGGGCATCGGTTACAACCAGCATATCCACGGCCAGCACAACGTGATTTCCATCATCAACCTGCTGACCATGACCGGCAACCTTGCCAAGCCGGGGTGCGGTCCGTTCTCCATGACCGGCCAGCCCAACGCCATGGGCGAACGCCTGACAGGCGGCCTTACCGGGCGCCTGCCGTTCAACGAACCGCTGGAAAATGCCCCACATCGCGCCCAGATGGCCAAGGCATGGCGCGTGCCGGAAGAAAACCTGGTCAAGGCGATGAACTCGATGAACCCGGGCTATGCCGTGGGCCTGATGGAGCGGGCGCTGAAGGGTGACGTGAAAGCCATCTTCTTTATCTATGCTACCCATATCGATCTGCCGGATCAAAACCAGCTCGTGCGGCCCGCCATCAGCAAAATGTTCAACGTCGTGCAGGAAATTTACCGGCATGCCCCCAACAATCTCTATGCGGATGTAATTTTCCCTGCAGCAACCTGGGGCGAAGTGACAGGTAATTATGTAAATTCCGAGCGGCGCATCTACATATGTGACAAGGCCGCGCAGGCACCGAAGGGCTGTGTCGCCGACATGGATATCGTCATCGACAAGGGCAAGGAGATTGCCAATCTGATGGGCCTGGATGGCGAAGCGGTATTTCCCTACAAGAAGCTCAAGGATGGTTCCTACGATGCAGAAGCGGTATTCCGCGACATCATCATCGCTACAGCTGGAACGGACGTTGACCTGACCGGCATGCTGGAGGTGGAAAAACGCGACAAAATCGGTCTCTATGACCAGATTCGTGAACTGCGCGGTATCCAGTGGCCGGCGCCTACTTACGAGATCGCCAAGGCGGGCGGCACCAAGCGCCGCTACATGGATCAGGAGGGAATATGGGCAGGCAAGCCATACTTCGCCTTCCGCACTGCCGATGGCAAAGTGCACATGAAGATCTGTAATCAGGATTATTCACAGCGCAAGGAAATCACCGCGAAGCTGATGGAGTTTGGTGTCAAAGGGGGTAAAGCAGATCATTACACGATCGATAATATCCCTCTGCTGAAGCAGGCGCGCGACGCGGCTTTGACGCTGGATATAACGGATGACGAATACCGCAACAAAGCCTGGAAAGACATTCCAAAAGACAAGTTCCCCTACTGGCTGGGTTTGGGTGTGGTGTATGAACATTTCCATACCGCCAAATCCAACCGCAGCCCGACGACGCGGCGTCTCGTGCCGGAGCAGTATGTGGAAATGCATGAGGAGGATGCCAAACAGCTCGGCATCAAGGATGGCGACCAGGTGCGGTTGATTACGCGACGTGGCTCTTATCAGGCACGTGCCCAAGTGGGCGGCAGCAACAGTATCGTCAAACCGGCACGCAACAGCGTACTCCGCGGCTATATGTTCAGCCCGTGGAACCTGTCGGTGGCGGACAGCGCCGATCCAAAGAAAGGCAAGTGGCTGGTGAACGCCGTATCCAACCGTTGCTGGGATCCCGTCTCAGGGCAGGTCGATTTCAAGAAACTGGCCTGCAGAATCGAGAAGGTGTAAACAATATGGCTCTCCCCTTCCGTGAAGGGGAGAGCCATATATTGATGTTGTGAAATATTTAAGAATCCAATTCTTCATGGAACGCAGAAGCCTCATAAAATATTTTGTTGCTGGTGCGATAGTGGGTGCGGCATCGCTGCCTTCTTTTGCACGATCAGCGCAAAAGAAGGCAGCGACGGCGTCGCGTTATTTGCGTCCGCCGGGGGCGCTACCGGAAGACGGGTTCCTGGCCAACTGCATCCATTGCGGCAAGTGCGGCGAGGTCTGCCCGAACCGCGCCATCAATTTCTTTGGATTGGAAAACGGTTTGGCGTCGCTGGACACACCCTATATCGTTCCGCGGGAACAGGCTTGCATCCTGTGCATGAAATGTGGCGAAGTCTGTCCCACGGGCGCATTGAAACCCATCGCCCGTGAGCTTGGAGAGATTGTTGCCAATGTCAAAATGGGCCATGCCCGTGTGGATAAAAATCTGTGCCTATCCTACCAAGGCAAGACCTGTGGCGTGTGCGCGCGCGCCTGCCCGTTACCGGACATTGCCATGAGCATTGGCTTTCTGGAGACGCCGATAGTCATGGGCGGTTGTGTGGGCTGCGGACTGTGCGAACGTTCCTGCATCCAGATACCCCCATCAATCAGGGTAATTCCCGACATGGAGAGGAGTTAGTCATGCACCGTACCTGGCAGCGCCACTTGAACAAACTGCGCTGGCTTATGCTGTCTCTGGTGTTTGGCACACTGATCCTGCTGCCGTTTTTTCATCTGTACCAGACCTACCTCGCATCCCATAGCTACGATCTGTTGCTGCCTAAGGAAAAACTGGTTTACGACTCCATGGAATCGCTGACTGCCCCTTTTCTCAGTGACCCCGAAAAGCAACTCGAAGCGGTGAAGGGAACGACCTGGAGCGGAACATGGTTCGGCCTCAAGCTGAGCGATCCGCTGGCCGTCATCAGCCAAGCCTCGGCCGGCATGAAGCTCTATTGGCCTTTCATCCTGACCGCAGCCATTCCGTTGCTCTTCACTGTCATCTTCGGCCGGTTTTTCTGCGGATGGATATGCCCCGCCACTTTCGCATATGAACTCAACGACAAACTGGGAATGTGGCTACGCCAGGCCGGGTTGCCGATTTCGCAACGCCGCATGGACCGGCGCCTGAAATATCTGGTACTGGGTATCGGCGCGGTATTGTCCGCGGCCACCGGTGCGGTGTTGTTTGCGGCCGTCTATCCGCCTGCCATCATCGGCCGGGAAATATATTACGCCGTGGCGGTTGGCGGCTTCGGCGGGGGGACGGTATTTTTCCTGCTGACGCTCCTGTTTGATTTAATGGTGTCACGGCGCGGCTTTTGCCGTTACGTCTGCCCCGGAGGAGCCTTATATGCGCTGTTGGGGCGCTACCGTGTTTTCAGAATCCAGCGCAACGTGGCCACGTGCAACGATTGTGCAAAATGCAATGTTGCCTGCCAGTTCGGCCTGGATCCCCTGCGCGATGGCTTTGGTCAGGAGTGCAATAACTGCACCGCCTGTATCGCCGTCTGCCCGACCGATGCCTTGAGGTTTGAGCTGAAAGCCAAGGATGCCGTCAACCAGGGACCCGGGCATCTTGGCCAACTGTACCGCAAACAGCAACAGACATCGGAAAAGGCGGAAGTGCAAAAAATTTAAGGGGTACGCATGATGGATCGCAGAACCTTCATTGCGCAATTCACCAAGGCCTTCGGCATTATGGGCTTTTGTTCGTTGCCGTTCGCAATCGCGCGCCTGTTGGCGCCGCGAGTAGCGGAAGCTTCCGAGTCGCGCATACCGTTGCCTGGCGCGCTTGCGGATCACAATGAGTTCATCAATGCCTGCATCGGCTGCGGGGAATGCGGTGAGGTATGCCCGCCGCGCTGCATCCGCTTTCATATGAACGATGGGGGGAAGGAAGCAAATACCCCGTATATCGATCCTGTAGAAAAGGGCTGCATTCTTTGCGGGTTGTGCATGCAGGTCTGCCCGACCGAGGCGTTGACGGTCACGCCGATTCGTGACATCAGGATGGGAATTGCGCAGATTGACCAAACTGCCTGCTATCCGTGGGTGGATCGCGGTTTGTGCGGCGCGTGCTACAACATCTGCCCATTGGGGAGTGTCGCCATTCGAGCCGAAGTACGCAGCAGCAATCTGACCGCAGTGCCCATAGTGCAGTCCGGATGTGTTGGCTGCGGCCTATGCGTGGAGGTATGCCCGGAGCCCAGCCTTCCCATCAGGATCGTCGATTATTCCCTCAGCACCAAGAAATATACTGAAAAGAATTCAGGGAAATATAAAGTGGAGTCTGAACCGGGGCAGGTCAATTCAGCTACGGGGGAGTTGAAATACTAATTGGATGCCCATATGAGCACAGTATCTTTTCTTCGAGTCCTGGCAAGTCTTCTGTGCATGTTGTCAGCATTGCCAGCACATGCCCATCACATACTGGGGAAACCCGCCTACAGCGCAAGTGAAAATTCCACCACCCCGCCCAGCATGCAGGTGGAAACCCAAATCGGTGACTACCTTGTAAACCTGATGGTCTTCCCTGCGTTCCCTGAACCCGGTGTGCAGGGGCGCCTGCACCTGTATGCCGCACGGCTCGACAACGGCCAGTCGTACCAGGGCAAGGTCACATTCAAGGTGCGTGAGGATGGGTGGTTTGCCTCCAAAGAAGAAGTGCTCGGGACACACGAGATAGATGACAAGGTTTATCGCCAGGGATTTGTTTTTTCAAAGTCGGGTGACTATATCGTCACCGCCGAATTCCAGGCAGATGGACAGCCCTACATCATCGACCTGCCATTGCAGGTTGGCGAGCCAGGCCGCCTGATGCCTATTGCGGTAGCTGCGGGTATCGTTATTTTCGCTCTGTTTGGGGTGCGTGTGGTGCAACAGCGGCGGCGCTTGCATCCCGGGGCCAGGCGCCAGCATGCAGCGGCGCAAGACAAATCGTGAGTATTTCGCCGCCGATGAATTGGGACTGGCTGCTGCTCCCGGCTGAGGGGTTGATGCCTCACCCAGGCATGCCGGCCGGTTGGGTGGAGACGGTGCTGGCGGCCATGTTGCTCATGGTGGCATGGGCGATATGGATACCGGTTCGCACCGGCCATCCTCACAACTCATTAAGTCTGGCGCGCCTGCCTGTTATCGGGCCTGTGGTACGCAAAGTTCTGATCATGCCCTGGCTGTTGCTGGTACTGCGTATCGTGGTCGCGGCAATTTTTCTGCTTACCATCTATGCCGGCCTCTTCGGCACGCCACTCCCCGAACGCAATCTGGCCACCATGCTGACCTGGACCATTTGGTGGTCAGGGCTCGTTGGGGCCATTTTCTTCGTGGGTTCTGCCTGGTGCGCCATTTGCCCCTGGAATAGTTTGGCGGCATGGTTGGTGCGGCGGCGGCTGTGGCAGAGGGGCAGCGAAACGGCAAGCCTCGATCTGCGCGTCCCCAGGGTGTTGCGCAACGTTTGGCCGGCGCTGCTGCTGTTCGTCGGGTTGAGCTGGCTGGAATTGGGCTTTGGCATTACGGTCAGCCCCTACGCGACCGCATTGCTTGCCCTGCTGATGGTGGTGCTTGCCACCGTGTCGCTGGCGGTATTCGAGCGCAAGGCATTTTGCCGCTATTTCTGCCCGGTGGGGCGCACCATCGGCTTCTATTCCGAATTGTCCCCCGTGGCGCTGCGCCCCATCGATCCCGATGTCTGCGCCCGCTGCAAGACGCTGGAGTGCTACCATGGGACGGCCGACGTCGAACCCTGTCCGACTCACTTGGTGATGGGTCGGACCAGACAGAATACCTATTGCATTTCCTGTGATGCCTGTTCCCGCAGTTGTCCCCACCAGAACGTGGCCTGGCGTTTACGCAGCACCGGAGAAGAAATCATCCAGTCTGCCCATCCGCGCTGGGATGAGGCCTGGTTCATCCTCGGCCTGCTGGCGCTGACAAGTTTTCACGGCACGACCATGCTGCCCGCCTGGGAGCGCTGGATGAGTGCCTTGGCTCGGGTCATCGGCGACTCAGGTCAATTGCTGTGGAGTTTCTCCATCAGCATGGGAGTCAGCCTCCTGATCCCCGTGGCGCTTTTCGCCCTGCTGGCGTGGCTGACTCAACAAATGATAGCCGCCAAGCCCGAATACAGGCGGGTGTTCTCGGCGCTGGCGCTGTCCACCTTGCCGCTTGCCTTCGTCTATCACTTGTCCCACAACCTCAGCCATTTGGTGCGGGAGAGCCGCGGTATGGGGCAGGTCATCCTCAACCCGCTGGGAACCAATACCCAACCCCTTACTTGCGCCCAGATCGGAGCGCGCCATATGCTGTCCATGATCCAGCAGGACACCATTTTCGCCCTGCAGGCAGGGCTGTTGTTGTTTGGCTTCTGGATGGCGGTGCGCATCCTGCGCCACCGCATCACCAGAATCTTGCCCGAGGGGCAGGCCGCAGCAGGCTGGCAGATACTGCCGGTACTGATGTTTATCGTGGCCATCACGCTGTATAACCTATGGCTGCTGATGCAGCCCATGACAATGCGCATGTGACAACCATGAGCGATACCGGAATTGATACGGCCCGCAGGTCATTCTTTAGCACCCTGGTCCGCAAGACAGTCGACTTTACAGTCCGGGTTGCCGATGCGCAGGTCATCGAACAGGAAACAAACTGGATGCGCCCGCCTTTCGCGCTGGACGAATTGCAATTCCTGCTGGCCTGCACACGTTGTGGCGCCTGCAAAGGAGCCTGCCCGCACGGCACGATCACAATCCTTGCGGACCGGCGGGGACTGAAAGTAGCGGGAACTCCCGTGCTGGATCTTTTGAACAAGGCCTGCCATCTTTGTGCAGGCTGGCCCTGTGTTGCCGCCTGTGAACCGGGAGCGTTGAAACTTCCTCTCCGAGAAGAGCCTCCGGAAGGAGCACCAGAAGTGGAAAGTCCGCCGCCGCCGCGGCTGGCCGATGTCCGCATTGACACGCAGACTTGCCTGCCCCATACCGGGCCGGAGTGCGGAGCCTGTGCCCACATCTGCCCGGTGCCGGGCGCATTGGTATGGAATCAGTGCAAGCCCTACATCGTCCCGCAGCTTTGCGTAGGCTGCGCCCTGTGCCGCGAAGCATGCATCGTGGAACCCAAGGCAATCCTGGTGCAATCACAGCACAAAGCAGTCACGGAAAAAACATCTCTCATAGAGATTGCAGGCTGAAGGATTGAGACTCTTGGAGCCGCCATGATCCAGGACGAATTCAAGGATGAAACGCAACTTCGATTAACTGATAGCCGGGAGGACGGGATGCAATAGCATCACTACGCCAACACAATGACCGCTCGAATCACTTTAATACGTTTCATCCTCTGCTGCCTGTTGGCGGTGATGAGCACGGCATCGCTTGGCAAAACGGCAAATGCGCTCAGCAGCCATCCTTCGCCATACCTTGCGATGCATGCCACAGACCCGGTGGCATGGCGCCTGTGGGGCCAGGAAGCCATTGACGAGGCACGGCGCGAGGGCAAGCTGCTGTTTGTTTCCAGCGGCAATTTTTCATGTTACTGGTGCCATGTGATGCAGCGTGAGAACTATCTCAATCCGCGCATTGCAGCCTTGATCAACCATAACTTCATTCCGGTATTGATCGACAGCGAGCTGCAGCCTGCCCTCGATGCACAATTCATGGAATTCTTGAATCGCGCTCTCGGCTATGCCGGCTGGCCGTTGCAAGTGTTCCTCACCCCCGATGGTTATCCGCTGGCAGGAACAGTGTATGCCCCGCCTGCAGAGTTTGAACCGATGCTGCTGGAACTGGCCGGTGAATGGAAAAAGGACAGCAAGGATTTGGCCGCGCGCGCGCAACAGGCTGCCGCGGCACACAGACAACCCCTGCCTCCGGCATCCGACGTGCTGGAGAAAGAGGCAGACGAGACATCAACCGCCGCATTCATAAGTCAGGCATTGGCGGCGTCTGACGGGGAGGCCGGCGGCTTTGGCAAACAAAGCAAATTTCCGGCAACTCCGCAATTGCAGGCGCTCCTTTTCGCTTACAGCAGAACCCGGGAAGCGCCGCTCGGAAACTTCCTGATTTTGACTCTGGATCATATGGCGAGCGGCGGGCTGCGCGATCATCTGGGCGGCGGTTTCTTCCGCTACACGACGGATCGCAATTGGCAGGAACCCCACTTCGAGAAAATGCTTTACGACAATGCCCAGCTTGCCATTTTGTATCTGCAGGCTGCGCAGATTTTCGAACGGCCCGAGTATGGACAGATTGGGCAAGAGACCCTTGATTTCATGTTGCGCGAACTGTCCGGCCCGGAGGGCGGGATGATGTCCAGCCTTGCGGCAGTCGGTGAATCCATGCGCGAGGGAGAGTATTACCTGTGGAATCGCTCCGAGCTTGAAGCCCTGTTGACGCCAGCCGAGTTTCGCGCACTCAACCTGGCTTGGGATTTGGAGAATGCCCCCCAACGGAAGGGGGCGCATTTGCCACGGGACACCCAGTCTGCCCAGCAAGTTGCGGCGGCGCTCGGAGTCAATCCAAATGTGGTGAAACAACTATTGCAACAGGCACGGAAAAAATTGCTTGATGCGCGCAACGCACGGGTGCTGCCGCATGACGGAAAACAACTTGCAGGATTGAATGGCCTTGCGCTCGCCGCCCTGGCGCAGGGCACACAATTGCCGAATGGAAAAACATACCGCCGCGCCGGTCAGCACCTTCGCGATTACCTGGTGCAGACCCTATGGGATGGAAAGCAGTTGCACCGGCTGCACACCTGGAAACCCGGACAAAGTGCCGAAGGCACCCTGGAAGACTACGCCCTGACGGCCAAAGGGCTGTTGGCCTGGTCACATGTGAACCACAGCGAGGAAGATAGCCGTTTGGCCGGGCGGCTCATCGGCGAGGCGTGGCACCGCTTCTATGATGAGAAGACCGGTTGGCGTCTGGAGCAGCGCCCCCTGCTGCCGATCGAGTCTGCCGTAGCGGCGCTCCCTGACGGCGCCTTGCCGTCTGCCTCTGCCACACTCCTGTCGGCAAGCCTGGAGTGGGCGAGAACAACCCAGGATAACGGGTTACGGAAGCGTACCCTCGCGGCACTTAATAGCGGCCGTTTGCTGGTCAATGACAACCCCTTTGACTATGCCAGTTATGCCGCCGACCTTGTTCAAGCACAAAATTACTAATGACTCGTTCTTGAGATGCCTCTCAAGAGTTACTACACGGTTTCGATGGCAACCATTCCATCGAATTCACTGCGATGGGATAATACAAGGGCGCAATCACCGAAGGGCATTGCGCCGCACGATGTATCTCATCCGGCGGATAGCTTTGCATGGCCCTCTGACTAAGCGATCAAACAACGCTCGCTAAGTCATCGGTTAACGCCATGCCAATCCGCCCTGCATTCCTACAGCCCCAGCTCGCCCCACATCGCATCCACCTTCGCCTTCACCGCCGCGTCCATGACGATCGGCGTGCCCCACTCGCGCTGCGTTTCGCCCGACCACTTGTTGGTCGCGTCCAGCCCCATCTTGCCGCCCAGCCCCGGCACCGGGCTGGCGAAATCCAGGTAGTCGATCGGCGTGTTGTCCACCAGCAGCGTGTCGCGCACCGGATCGACGCGCGTGGTGATCGCCCAGATGACTTCCTTCCAGTCGCGGATATCGATGTCGTCGTCCGTCACGACGATGAACTTGGTGTACATGAACTGGCGCAGGAAGCTCCAGATGCCGAACATCACGCGCTTGGCGTGCCCCGGATATTGCTTCTTGATCGACACGATCGCCATGCGGTAGCTGCACCCCTCCGGCGGCAGGTAGAAATCCACGATCTCCGGAAACTGCTTCTGCAGCAGCGGCACGAATACTTCGTTGAGCGCCACGCCGAGCATCGCCGGTTCGTCGGGCGGCTTGCCGGTGTAGGTGGAGTGGTAGATCGGATTGGAGCGCATGGTGATGCGCTGGATGGTGAACACCGGAAACTTGTCCTGCTCATTGTAATAGCCGGTGTGGTCGCCGTACGGACCTTCCAGCGCGGCCTCGCCGGGATGGATCACGCCTTCCAGCACGATCTCGGCGGAAGCGGGCACTTGCAGATCAGAACCAAGACATTTCACCAGTTCGGTCTTGCTGCCGCGCAACAGACCGGCGAACTGGTATTCGGACAGCGTGTCGGGTACCGGCGTGACCGCGCCGAGGATGGTCGCCGGGTCGGCGCCGATCACCACCGCGACCGGGAACGGCTGCCCCGGGGTTTTTTCGCAGTGGTCGCGAAAGTCCAGCGCGCCGCCGCGATGCGCCAGCCAGCGCATGATGGTCTGGTTCGGGCCGATCACCTGCTGTCGGTAGATGCCGAGGTTCTGGCGCGGCTTGTTCGGGCCGCGCGTGACCACCAGCCCCCAGGTGATGAGCGGCGCCACGTCGCCCGGCCAGCAATGCTGGATCGGCAACCTGCCCAGGTCCACCTCCGCGCCTTCCCATACGGTCTCCTGGCACGGCCCTGAAGAAACCACTTTGGGCTGCATGGTGAGCACTTGCTTCAGCGCCGGCCATTTTTCCCACGCGTCCTTCCACCCCTTGGGCGGTTCCGGCTCTTTCAGGAAGGCGAGCAGCTTGCCGACCTCGCGCAGCGCCTGCGTGCTCTCTTCGCCCATGCCCAGCGCGACGCGGCGCGGCGTGCCGAACAGGTTGGCCAGCACCGGCATCTTGTGCCCGGCCGGATGCTCGAACAGCACCGCCGGCCCCTGAGCGCGCAACACGCGGTCGCAGATCTCGGTCATCTCCAGATGCGGCGAGACCGGCGCGGACACGCGCCTGAGCTCGCCGAGCTTTTCCAGTTGAGCGATGAAGTCGCGCAGGTCTTGGTATTTCATGGGCAGTCCCTTTTGCAGGCCCTCTCCCCCAACCCCTCTCACGCTAGCGGGAGAGGGGAGTTGATTATTCCCTCTCCCCTTGGGGGAGAGGGTTAGGGAGAGGGGTTTTCAATAGAATTTCTCTTCGCCTTCCGGCCGCGTCTTGAAGCGTTTGTGCAGCCAGAAATACTGCTCCGGCATCTCGCGCACGCGCTGCTCGATGAATTCGTTCATGCGCCGCGTGTCGGCAGTCACGTCGCCGGCCGGGTAATTCTCCCAAGCCGGGTAGAAGCGTACCTCATAGCCCTTGCCGCCGGGCAGCAGTTTGCTGATGCACGGCACCACCTGCGCGCCGGTCATTTCGGCGAGGCGCGGCACGGTGGTCAGCGTCGCGGCGAGCACGCCGAAGAACGGCACGAACACGCCGTCCTTGGTCGCGAGGTCCTGGTCCGGCAAGTAATAGAACGGGCGCCGCTCGCGCATCGCCTTGATGACCGGGCGCAGGCCCTGCTGGCGCACATACAGTTTCTGCGCGCCGAAACGCGAGCGCCCGTGCAACAGCATCTTGTGGAACAGCGGATTCTTCTGGCTGGAATACACACTGACCAGGTCGACATGCTGGATCATCCACGAACCGCCGACATCCAGCGCGACGAAGTGCGGCGCGAGCAGGATCACCGGGCCGCGCGCCTGCGCCGCGGTGTAGTGCTCCAGTCCTTCCACGCGGATGTAGCCCTGAATACGGGACGCCGGGCTCCACCACAGGAGGCTGCGCTCCAGGAAGCTGCGCGCGAATGCCTGGAAATTCTTCCTCGCCAGCACCCTGCGCTCCGCCTCGGTCAGCTCGGGGAAGCACAGGCGCAAATTGGTCGCCGCGACATGACGCCGCTCCGCCGCGAACCAGTACAGCAACAGGCCGAGCGCATTGCCCAACTGAGCCAGCAGCGGCAATGGCAGGAAATGCAGCAGCCACATCAGGAAAATGCCGATTCTGGTCATCATGATGCGGGAGTAGAAAGCGGGGAGTGGGGAGTGGGTGCGGATACTCCCCGTGGAATCTTGTAGCGGTTGTAGCTCCACAGGTATTGTGCCGGGCAGGCGCGAATCATGCGCTCCAATGCCGCGTTGACCTGTTGCGGCACGGGTGCGGCAAAATCCAGCGCCAGCGGCTCGACGTGGATCACATAGCCCTGTCCGTGCGGCAGGCGTTCCGAGAAGGTGATCAGCACCGTTGCGCCGCTGCTTTCCGCGAGGCGCCCGGCCAGAGTCATCGTGTAGGCGGGGCGGCCGAAGAAATCCGCCCACTCGCCCTCACCCTGGCTGGGTACCTGGTCGGGCAGCAGCCCGATCGCTTCGCCGCGTTTGAGCGCCTTGTACAGCAGGCGCACGCCGCTCACGTCGGCCTTCGCCAGCCTGGCCTGGCCGCGCTCGCGGCCGCCGCGCATCACGCCTTCCAGGAAACCGAGCTTGGGCGGGCGGTACAGCACGGTGATCGGCACGCGCCGCGCGGCATACAGTGCGGAGATCTCGAAGCAGCCCAGATGCGGCGTCAGGAAGATGATGCCCTTGCCGCGTTCCTGCGCCGCGATGATGTGCTCCAGCCCGATGCATTCCTGCACTGCGCCGACCACCTCGTCATACGTCCGTCCCCAGACCCACGCCAGCTCCGTGATGCCTTTGCCCGCCTCGGCGATGGTGGCGGACAGTACGCTGCGGTATGCAGCCTCATCCTCTGTCAACCCGGCCTGGCGCAGGTTCTCCCGGGTGCGCGCGGCATACTGCACGGAAGCCGCATAGGTCAGCCGCCCGAGCAATGCGCCGAGACTGTGCAACGCACTCAGCGGCAGCAAAGCGAGCAGGCGGAAAACGGTTTTAAAGAGGAAGGCGAACATGTGAATCCGGTTTGCTATAATGCGCGCCCTAATTAATTTTTATAGTGATCGAACGGAGAACCATGAGCGAATATCTGTTTACTTCCGAGTCTGTATCCGAAGGCCATCCCGACAAGGTCGCGGATCAAATTTCCGACGCCATCGTCGACGCCATTCTAGCGCAGGACAAGCATTCGCGCATTGCCGCCGAGACACTGTGCAACACCGGCCTGGTCGTACTGGCCGGCGAGATCACCACCAGCGCCAACGTCGATTACATCCAGGTCGCGCGCGACACCATCAAGCGCATCGGCTACGACAACACCGAATACGGCATCGACTACAAGGGCTGCGCAGTGCTGGTGGCCTACGACAAGCAGAGCCCGGATATCGCGCAGGGCGTGAACAAGGCCTATGACGACAACATGGATCAGGGCGCGGGCGACCAGGGCCTGATGTTCGGCTATGCCTGCGACGAGACCGACACTCTGATGCCGCTACCGATCTATCTCGCGCACCGCGCCGTGGAACGCCAGGCGCAACTGCGCCGCGACGGCCGCCTCCCCTGGCTGCGCCCGGACGCCAAATCGCAGGTCACCGTGCGCTACGTGGACGGCAAGCCGCACTCCATCGACACCGTGGTGCTGTCCACCCAGCATTCGCCCGAAATGTCCGACGGCCCGAAGATGAAACAATCCGCGATCGATGCCGTGATCGAGGAGATCATCAAGCCGATCCTGCCTAAGGAACTGGTCAAGGGCAACATCAAATATCTGGTCAACCCGACCGGACGTTTCGTCGTCGGCGGCCCGCAGGGCGACTGCGGCCTGACCGGGCGCAAGATCATCGTCGACACCTACGGCGGCGCAGCCCCGCACGGCGGCGGCGCGTTCTCCGGCAAAGACCCGTCCAAGGTAGACCGCTCGGCCGCTTACGCCGGACGTTACGTCGCGAAGAACATCGTCGCCGCCGGCCTCGCCAGCAAATGCCTGATCCAGATTTCCTACGCGATCGGCGTGGCGCAACCCACCAGCGTCTGGGTCACCACTTACGGCACCGGCAAAGTCTCCGACGAGAAGATCGCGGAACTGGTCAAGAAGCATTTCGACCTGCGCCCGAAAGGCATCGTGCAAATGCTCGACCTGCTGCGCCCGATCTACCAGAACACCGCCGCCTACGGCCACTTCGGCCGCGAAGAGCCGAGTTTCACCTGGGAAGCAACCGACAAGGCCGCTGCACTGAAAGCAGACGCAGGCTTGTAATTCTGCGCAGCATCGGCTGTAAAACAAACGGCGCCTGAGGCGCCGTTTGTTTTTGTTCCAATTTTTATTGGCGCGCCCAAAGATAAATCCGGGTACTGGGAATCTGCCATTTTATTGCCTTGAACATCCGCTTTCAGGCAGGCAGTTAGCGAAGGTGACGGGCAGTTTTCGACCCTGAACGGTCATCTGGCAGAGCGATTCTGAACTTCTGCTTCTCGGCCGAAGCGGACCTTCCGACCGGAACAGAATTTATTCTGCTACCCAATCAATACCGGACATTCAACGTGAAGGTGAGGGGCGCCGCGCTTTTGCGGCGTCCCACTCGACCGGCGGGTTGGGCAGCAGATGACTCATGACAGCGGTTGCCAGCGAATGCGAAACATGCCTATTTCTTCCAGCACACTAGCCGAACGTGGTTGATGGGGTTACCGCCTTGGCCCTCGGCGGAAAGTTCGCTTCCGCCCCAGGCTGGGGTTTTCAAATGGGCATGCTCCATTGAGTCAGGCGGCGTATGCGAGATTAACTGTTCAATATGGCGTGCCAAGGCGTGAAATCCCGCAACATCGCCGTGGACTACCAACTCATCACCATCGGTGGTAAGTTCAAAGCTAAGAAGAAAATTGGCATCGTTGCTCAAGGGCGTTCTCCTGATGCCCAACGTGAAAGTAAGGGGCGCGCCGTAGGCGCGTCCCGCTTGACTGTAGGGTTGGGCATCATTGGCTGACCTCAAGGCGGACATTTTTAATGAAAGTAGAAATTTCTGCTGCCAGTTCTTTTGCTAGAGCTTGAGTGGCGGGGGGCGCTGTAACGCTAAGATAATCAACAAGCGAAACCAGCACACCATCATTTTTTAAGCACACATGAGCCCACATGGTGTGATGGTTTACTTCTCGCATCCAATATGAGAGATGCCCGCAATCGGTAAGAATGCTTTTTTGATCCTCGGCTGGCACATGAGGATTTTCATACGATTTTTTCGTAAATCCCCTTGCCTGAAGAAGTGTGCCGATAAGCTCGACTTGCTGCAACCCAATGGAAGCTTGTGAATCCTCTGAGGCGGGCGAGACAGGTCGAATGAGCAGACGAGTAGTGGCCGCAGGGTCACATGCTGCAACAGCGAACACTATCGCGATCAGGAAAGGAAGCCTAAATTTCATGATGATGCCCAACAGTTATTAGACGGACGCACCGGTCCGTATTATTAAAAATAGTGAGGCGTGAGTATTCTTCATAACCAATTGATTAATTGTGAATCACGTTTTTTCATCTGTCCGCATATGCATAATAGTACAGGCAGCGTGGCTTTGTATAATCTTGCGCATTTTAACCAGCAACCAAGGAGCTACACTTATGGGGTCATCCCACCCCTGCCCACCCCCACCACGCCACTCCCAACACCCCGCTACGCTTGATGGATCAAATCCATGAAGTGTGCCGCCGCAGACACTTAAGCAAACGAACAGAAGAGGCTTACCGCTTCTGGATTCGCCGATTCATCTTCTTTTTCGACAAACGTCACCCACGGGAACTGCGGGAAGGCGATGTAGCGCAGTTCCTAAACCACTTGGCCGTAAAGCGAGAGGTATCAGCATCAACGCAAACACAAGCTCTCAATGCCCTCGTGTTTCTATATCGGGATGTGCTGGCATCCCCACTCGAAAGTATGCCTGGTCTAAATCGCGTGCAACAGCGCCAACGCATTCCCGTTGTGATGGCGCCCACTGAGGTTTCGGAGGTTTTGAAGCAGATGTCTGGCACAACAGCCCTTATGGCGCGTTTGATGTTTGGTTCTGGGTTACGCGTTGAGGAGTGCTGTACCTTGCGGATCAAAGATATTGATTTTGCTTCGGCAATCGTATCTGTGCGTGATGGAAAGGGCGCAAAAGATCGGACAACAGTTCTTCCAGACAGTTTAAAAGTCGACTTGCAGGCTCACCTGATGCGCGTTGCTCAATTGCATACCGATGACCGAACCCGAGGTGCTGGATTGGCTCCGATGCCGGGTGCACTTGAACGAAAATATCCGAAGGCGTCAGAATCGCTTGCTTGGCAATTCGTGTTTCCCTCTACGGTGTGTCGCGCTTGGGGTCAAAGCGGGCGATTGGTCCGTTGGCATATATCACCTTCGACGATCCAGCGGGCATTCCGTCAAGCGGTGACACGGGCGGGTATCATGAAGCATGCAACGGTTCACACTCTGCGCCATTCGTTCGCAACGCAGCTGCTCGCGGCTGGAACTGATATTCGGACAATTCAACTATTGCTCGGTCACCGCAATCTTCAAACAACGATGCTTTATACGCATGTCTTAGAGGTGACAAAGAAAGTTTCCAGCCCGCTTGATGCTTTGTAAATGATGATTACTGGTGGCCGGATAGGAGGGGCTCGTCTCTATTTTCCGACCATCGGATCAGATCATATGCGAGTCGTTCTTGCGGCCGCTCTGGCATGCAAAACGGACACACTTTCCGCCGATCGCTCGGTCCGTTATGGCCGAATAGCTGCCTGTCGCAGCTACATCATTGACCGTCGGCTTATGGCGCATCCCTGCAATTCACCTGCATCCGCTTTGGAACAGTTCAACTATCCGTTGCGCTCCGCATCTCCCTGCCCTACATCCCCGCGCAGACCCAAAAAACAATCGGCACCCTCAAAAAAGGTGCCGACCTATATACCGTGCTGATTTACATTCAGTTCGACATGCTCACCACGAACGGATTGAATCGCATTTCCTAAGGCTTGATCTGTTTCAGCTTCAACGACACTCCCGGCTTCTTCTGCTCCGGCGGCACGCTTGATGCCGCGTCAGCCTTTGCCGCTTCGGCTTCCGCTGCCGCCCGCTGCAGATCCTCTATCGCGACAGCGCGCACTTCCGTTCCGGCCTGGGCTTTCGGTGTCATTTTTGCCTTGGCGGATTCAGGCGCTGCCGCAGCCCTGGGTTCTTGCTTGGCTGGCTTGGGCTCCGCTGCAAGCTTGGGTTCTGTGACCGGCTTGATGGATTCTGCCGCTGGCTTGGCCTCCGCTTCTGCCTGCGCCTTCTGCTCGGCCTTGAGGCACACTGTTTGGGCCTTGCGGCACGCCGCTTCGGCCTCGGCTTCCTGTTTGGCTTCCTGCTGGGCTTTCAATTTGGCTGCCTTGGCTTCGGCGGCGGCGCGCACTTTCTCGCGGGATTGCTCCCTGGCCCGGGCTTCCCGCTCCGCCTTGATCCGGGCGGCTCTGGCCTCCTGCCTGGCTTTCAATTTGGCTGCCTTGGCCTCGGCGGCGGCCTGCGCCTTGGCTTGCGCTGCCGCTTTTTTCTCCGCCTTGATCCGGGCGGCTTCGTCCTTGGCGGCTTGTTCCGCTTTCGCTCGCGCTGCTTTCGCCTGCGCGGCTTGCTCCGCTTTGACTTGCTCCGCCTCTACCTTGGCTTCCTGCTGTGCCCTGGCAACCTTCCTGGCTTCCATTTGTTTCTCGTCCAGGCTGCGCTGCACGATAGGGTCGATCCTCGCGGTGCTGCCCGCCTTGATGCCGAGTTTCGCCGCCTCATCCGACAATTCGCCGATGGAGAACTGCGGCTGGACCTGGGTCAGGGTGGCCGTATCCGCGGCGCGATCCGTGACGCCCAGCACCGAACCCTTCAGCCCGACCACCGGAGCCGCATCCCTGACGTAAACGACGAGCCGGTCGCCGGGTTTCAGCAGCGCGTCGCTGCCCGCATCGAGAAAGACCTTCTTTGCCTCGGCCCGGATGACGTGCGCGGAAAACGGCACGTCTTCCAATGTCGCGCGTATGTCCTTGACGGCAAGATCGAGCAGGCGGTTCAGCGCCTGCCCCAGTTCCGTTTCAAAGAAGATGCTGCTGCCGAAAGGCTTGTTGTTGCCCACCCGCACTTCGCCCTGCGCCTGTTCGTCCAGGCGGCGCTGCAGCAGGCGCGCGCCGGTCAGCCCGTCGTAGACAGAAAACTCGACTTCGATGTGCCTTTTCGTGGATCCGCCGATCGATGTCCCGAGGAAGCCTTTTTCCTGTTTCGTTCCGGCATTCACCACCGTGCCGTAAATCAGGAATTGTGCGCCTGCCTCTTCGGCAATCTGGGTGATGTCTGCGCGCTGCGCTTCGCCCGCCTCTGCCGGGATCGAACGTCCGGTATAGGTGGTCAGGAACCCCCCGCTTGCTTCCAGCCGGCTGGCAAGCGCCAACGGGAGCCCGTCATAGACGTTGTTGATGTCGTCGACATGCTGCGTGTTGGCGACATCGAACTGGACGAGCGCGATTTTCTTTTTCACGACAGGCGCTGTGCCCTGCCCGCCCTCCGCCCCTTCCGCGTGGACGGCTGCGATCGGCGCTGCGCAAAGGAAGAACGTCATGCAGAACACCACAAGCCAATCGGCAGGATATAAGATTTTGCGAACCATTACCGGCATAGGTATCCCCGATCTGCGCGACGCTATAGCAAGACTCGCCAGCCGACCAGCACGTAGCGTTCCAGCACGAACAGCACGGCGAAGAGCAACAGCAGCAACACGGCGAAGCGCAGCGTCTGCCAGGCGAATTTCAGGTAGCGGCGATTGCGTGTGAAGACGTACATCCCGCCGCTCAAGACCAGCAGCAGCGCGACCAGTACCAGGAACAGGCGCAGGATCAGCACATGTCCGCCATTTTTGCGCCGGGATCAGGCGGCTTGCAATTGCAGCCGCAGGAATGCGGGAGCATCTTCCACGCTGTCGAACGTGACGAACTCCCAGGCTTGCTCGTCGGCAAGCAGGGCGCGCAACAGGGCGTTATTCAGGGCATGGCCGGATTTGTAGCCGGAGAACGCGCCAATCAGCGGATGTCCCAGCAGGTAGAGGTCGCCGATCGCGTCGAGCACCTTGTGCTTGACGAACTCGTCCTCGAAGCGCAATCCGTCGGCATTCAGCACGCGGTAGTCGTCCATCACGATGGCGTTGTCCAGGCTGCCGCCCAGGGCCAGGCCTTGCGCGCGCATGTTCTCGACGTCCTGCATGAAACCGAAGGTGCGTGCGCGGCTGATGTCGCGCACGTAGGATTCTTCGCCGAGGTCGACCACCACATGCTGCCTGGCACCGACGAACACCGGGTGGGCGAAGTTGATGGTGAAGGTCAAGCGGTAGCCGTGGTACGGTTCAAAGCGCACCCATTTGTCGCCCTGTTTCACCTCGACGGTCTTTTTCACGCGGATGAATCTCTTGGCGGCGGATTGCTCTGCGATGCCCGCCGATTGCAGCAGGAAGATGAAGGTGCCGGCGCTGCCGTCCATGATCGGCACTTCCGCGCTGTCCAGGTCGACATAGGCATTGTCCACACCCAATCCGGCCAGCGCCGACATCAGGTGCTCGATGGTGGCGACACGCACGCCATTCTGTTCCATGCAGGTCGACAGGCGCGTGTCATGCACCAGCTCGGCGCGCGCGCAGATCTCCTCGACCGGCTTGGTGTCCACACGGCGAAATACGATGCCGGTATTGACCGGGGCGGGGCGCAGGCCGAGCGTGACCTTTTCGCCGCTGTGCAAGCCGACTCCCGTCACGCTGACTGAGCTTTTCAAGGTGCGTTGCTTAACCATTGGCGTCTTGAGCGCAAGAATCATGGTGCGATTTTATCACGGCAGTATCAGGAGCGCGGATACGGAATCATGTATTCACCCCCTGGATCCTGAATCCCGTGAATCCTCCTCAGTCCGCCTGCTTGCGCAGGAACGATGGAATATCGTAAGTATCCACACCGGATTTTTCCATTGCATCTACCGCTGCCCTGCGACCCGTTCGTGTGACAGTCGGAATGTCCAGCTTGGCATAATCGATACCCGAGTTGGCGATCGGTTCATTATCCGTACCGGTGCGCAGGCAGGTCTCCTCGCTTCGATAAGCTATTTCCGGTTTCGGCTGTTTGCGCATCAGCTGCCCGCCCAGACCGGTCGCCACGACGGTCACGCGCAGGTCTTCGCCCATGTTCTCGTCGAACACCGAACCGACGATCACCGTCGCTTCTTCGGCGGCGAACTGGACGCATTCCATCACCTCTTCCAGCTCCTTCAGTTTCAACTGGCTGGACGAGGTGATGTTCACCAGCACGCCGCGCGCGCCGGACATGTCCACGTCTTCCAGCAGCGGGCTGGCGATCGCGCGTTCGGCGGCTACCCGCGCGCGGTCCGGGCCGCTGGCGATCGCGGAGCCCATCATCGCCATGCCGTTTTCCGACATCACGGTACGCACGTCGGCAAAGTCGACGTTGATCAGCCCCGGCACGTTGATCACCTCGGCGATGCCCGCCACCGCGCCCTGCAGCACGCCGTTGGCGGCCTTGAAGGCTTCCGGCACGGTGACATCACTGCCCAGCACTTCCATCAATTTGGAATTCGGCACGATGATCAGCGAATCGACATGCTCGTGCAGCGCCTCGATGCCGGCCTTGGCGAAGCGCATCCGGTTGCCTTCATAGGCGAACGGCTTGGTAACCACCGCGACGGTCAGGATATCCAGCTCGCGGGCGATCTGCGCGACGATCGGCGCGGCGCCGGTGCCGGTGCCGCCGCCCATGCCGGCGGTGATGAACACCATGTTCGCTCCGCTGATCATTTCCTTGATGCGCTCGCGGTCTTCCTCGGCAGATGCCTGCCCGACCGACGGCTTGGCACCCGCACCCAGCCCCTTGGTGATGTTTGCGCCGATCTGCAGCTGGGTGCGCGCCCTGCTGCGCTTGAGCGCCTGTGCATCGGTGTTGATGACGATGAACTCGACCCCTTGCACGCCTTGTTCGATCATATGATCCACTGCGTTGCCGCCACAGCCGCCCACCCCGATCACCTTGATCACTGCTTCCTGTGTTTCCGCTTCCATTAGTTCGAACATCGTCGTCTCCTTTTTGTAATTGCAAAACCAACCCTGAACCCGTACGTGCGTAAAACCTTACACCCCTACAATCTTGCTAAAAATTGCCCTGGAACCACGTCTTCATCTTTGCCAGTACATCGCCAAACGAACCGGATTGTCTGCGCGTCTCCTCATCGCGCTGGAAGTGCTCCATGCCATACAGCAACAGTCCCACGCCGGTCGCCATGCGCGGCGTCTTCACCACATCGGACAGCCCGCCGACATATTTCGGAATGCCGAGGCGCACCGGCAGATGGAAGATCTCTTCGCCCAGCTCGACCATGCCCTGCATGGCGCTGCTGCCGCCGGTGATCACGATGCCCGACGACAGCAGATCCTCGAAACCGCTGCGGCGCAGCTCCTGCTGCACCAGCAGATACAGTTCCTCGACGCGCGGCTCGATCACCTCGGCCAGCGTCTGGCGCGACAGCATGCGCGGCCCGCGCTCGCCCACGCCGGGCACTTCGATCGCGCCGCTATCGGCCAGCTGGCGCAGCGCGCAGCCGTGCTTGATCTTGATGTCCTCGGCGTCATGCGTCGGGGTGCGCAGCGCCATCGCGATGTCGTTGGTGATCTGGTCGCCGGCAATCGGGATCACCGCGGTGTGGCGTATCGCGCCGCCGGTGAACACCGCGATGTCGGTGGTGCCGCCGCCGATGTCGACGAGGCACACGCCCAGTTCCTTTTCATCCTCCTCGAGCACCGCCTTGCTCGAAGCCAGCGGCTGCAGGATCAGCTCGTTGACCTCCAGACCGCAGCGGTGGATGCACTTCATGATGTTCTGCACCGCCGCCACCGCGCCGCTGACGATATGCACCTCGACATCCAGGCGCATGCCGCTCATGCCGAGCGGCTTCTTGATGCCGTCCTGGCCGTCGATGCTGAATTCCTGTTCGAGGATGTGCAGTATCTGCTGGTCGCCCGGCAGGCTGATCGAACTGGCGGTCTCGACCACCCTCTCGATGTCGGTCGGCGCGACCTCCTTCTCCTTGATCTTCACCATGCCGCGCGAATTGATGCCGCGGATGTGGCTGCCGGCGATGCCGGTGTGGACCTCGTGGATCTTGCAATCGGCCATCAGCTCGGCTTCTTCCAGCGCGCGCTGGATCGCGCCCACCGTGGCTTCGATGTTGACCACCATGCCTTTCTTCATGCCGTCGGATTCGTGCATGCCCATGCCGATCACTTCCAGCATGCCGTCCGGTTTGACCTCGCCGACGATGGCCACGATCTTGGATGTACCGATATCCAGCCCGACCACCAGGTTCTTGATTTCCTTGTTTCTGCTCATCGCTTGTACCTCACTGCCTATCCCTCAACTTTTGACCACACCGCCCACCGCAAACCCGTTGCGGTAGCGCATATCCACATAGCGCACCGAACCCGCCTGCGCTGCCAGGCTGTACGGGTATACCGTGACGAACCGCGCCAGACGCTGCTGCATCTCCTCGCGCCCCAGCTCCAGCACCATGCCGTTGCTCAGGCGCAACTGCCAGGCATGGCGCGGCGACAGGGCAAGCTGCACCACCTGCAGATCCAGCGCGGCGAGCTGCCGGCTGAATTCGACGTAGCGTTGCGCAACTTCACCCGAATCGCCCGCCTGCCCGATGAAACCCGGCAACACCTGCTCGCTCTGCGCGCTGAACACCTCGCCGTGTGTATTCACCAATCCTGTCCCGAGCCCGTCGAAGCGGGCCGCGCCGTTCCAGCGCGCCAGCGCCTGGTGCTCCTCCAGCTGCACCGCCAGCCGGTCGGGGAATTCGCGGCGGATGGTGACGCTGCGCACCCACGGCAGTTTCTCCAGCGACTGCTTCAATCGCTCGATGTCCACGGTAAAAAAATTGCCCTGCACTTCGTTGCGCGCCACCGCCAGCACTTCCTGCGCAACCACCCGCTGCGGCGCCGCGCCGAGGTGCACGCTGCGCAGCGGGAACAATCCCGGCAGGTGCACCGTGTAATAAGCCGCTCCGTACAGCACCGCCAGCACGCTGAAAGCGATCAGCGCATTGGCGATGTTCTTCAGCAGCGCGGCGTTATCCCACATACATCCCTCTCTCTAACTCTCTCCCGGAGATTCCCTCTCCCCAACCCTCTCCCGCAAGCGGGCGAGGGAGCAAACGTGAAAAGCAATTTGCAACTTCAGCGGGAGAAAGGACAAACGTGCAATGGGGTAAGCAGGCAATCTGCAACGCGGATGCTCGCAAAATCATTTGTTAACCCCTGCCATCTCCAGCACCTTCACCACCAGTTGCTCGAAGCTGATGCCGGCCTGGCGCGCCGCCATCGGCACCAGGCTGTGGTCGGTCATCCCCGGCGAGGTGTTCACTTCGAGCAGATAGGGTTTGCCCGCTTCGTCCATCAGGAAGTCCACCCGTCCCCAGCCTTGCCCGCCGATCAGTGCGAAGGCCTGTTTGGCCAGACGCTGCATCTCGGTTTCCAGTGCCGCATCCAGGCCGCAGGGGCACAGGTAGCGGGTGTCGTCGCGCAGGTATTTCGCCTCGTAGTCATAGAACTCGTTGGCCGGTTCGATCCTGATCACCGGCAGTACCTGTTCGCCGAGGATCGCCACGGTGTATTCGCCGCCGCCGATGAAGCTTTCCGCGATCACCAGCTTGTCGTGTTTCGCGGCTGCCTGATAAGCGCCGCGCAATTCGCCGACCGCTTTGACCTTGCTGATGCCGACGCTGGAGCCTTCGTTGGCCGGTTTGACGAACAGCGGCAGACCCAGCTGCTGCGCGACACCTGCCCAATCGCTGTGCGCATCGAGCAGCGCATATTTCGGCACCGGCAATTGCGCCGCCTGCCACACCAGCTTGGTGCGCCACTTGTCCATGCCCAGGGCGGAGGCCAGCACGCCGCTGCCGGTATAGGGGATGCCCAGCAATTCCAGCGCGCCCTGCACCGTGCCGTCTTCGCCGAAGCGCCCGTGCAGCGCGATGAAGGCGCGCTCATAACCTTCGTCGCGCAAGGCCTGCAAATTCTGTACGGCGGGGTCGAAGGCATGCGCATCCACGCCGCAGCGCTTGAGCGCCGCCAGCACCGCCGCGCCGCTCTTCAACGACACCTCGCGTTCGGCGGACTTGCCGCCGAACAACACCGCTACTTTTCCGAAATTCTTCATCTTGTCTTGTCCTGATTGGCAAGTGGAACGGCACTTCGTGCCTCAGTGGGAGAAACTTCTCCCACTTCCGACTTCCCACTCCCCACTTCCCACTCCCCGATAATCCTTACTTCCGGATGCAGCTCGATGCCGGTCTGCTGCCGCACCACTGTTTGCACTTCGTTGATCAGATTCTCGATGTCCGCCGCCGTCGCGCTACCGGTGTTCACGATGAAATTGGCATGTTTCTCCGACACCTGCGCGCCGCCGACGCGCCTGCCCTTCAGCCCGCACTGCTGGATCAGCCGCGCCGCATGATCGCCCGGCGGGTTGCGGAATACCGACCCGGCATTCGGCAGGTTCAGCGGCTGGCTGGCGATGCGTTTACCGAGCAGCGCCTTGATCTCCTGCCGTGCGATTGCACCATCGCCTGCCTCGAACTTCAGCCATGCGGCGACGAAAAACTCCGAATACCATCCCTCACCCCCAGCCCCTCTCCCGCCTGCGGTAGAGGGGAGCTTGCTCCGTAGCGACACATGCCGGTAACCGATCTCATAATCAAGCGGAGTCCGCTCATGCATCGCACCACTCCGGTCAACCGTCAACACTCGCAACACCTTCTGCCATATCTCGCTGCCGTAGCAGCCGGCGTTCATCGCCAGCATGCCGCCGATCGTGCCGGGTATGCCGGCGAAGAATTCCGCGCCGCGCAGGTTGTGCAAGGCGGCGAAGCGCGCCAGCTTCGCGCCCGGCACACCGGCTTCGGCATAAATGCTGCCGTCAGCTTCAAGGCGCAGTTCGCTCAGCGCGCCGTGCAGCAGCAATACCGTGCCGCGCAACCCGCCGTCGCGCACCAGCAGGTTGCTGCCCAGGCCCACCGCATGCAGCGGTTCATCGGCCGGCAAGCCGCGCAGGAACGCCAGCAGATCGTCCAGGTCGGCGGGCCGGTACATGCGTTCGGCAACGCCGCCCGCGCGCCAGCTGGTATGGCGGCTCATGGGCATGTCGCAGCACAGCTTTCCGCGCAGGCCTTCTGTCTTGAATTGTTTCGGTTCGCTCATGTTCATGGCTGGTTGTTCATTTGCATCAGCGCGCCGGGCACGCTGCCGATCGAGCCCGCGCCCATCGTGATCACCACATCGCCGTCGCGCGCCATCTGCATGACGGCCTGCGGCATATCCCGGATGTTCTCGACGAACACCGCCTTGTCCTGCCCGGCGACGCGCAACGCATGCATCAGCGCGCGCCCGTCCGCCGCGACGATGGGCGGCTCTCCCGCCGCATAGACTTCCGCCAGCAGCAGCGCGTCCACGCCGCGCAGCACCTTGACGAAATCCTCGAACAGGTCGCGGGTGCGCGTGTAGCGGTGCGGCTGAAAGGCCAGCACCAGCCGCCTGCCGGGGAAAGCGCCGCGCGCCGCATTCAGCGTGGCGGCCATTTCCACCGGGTGGTGGCCGTAGTCGTCGATCAAAGTAAAGCTGCCTCTTCCGCCTTTGGAAGAGGAAACGATCGCACTCTCTCCCGCAGGCGGGAGAGAGTTGGAGAGAGGGTTTTCGGCCAACGCAATCTCCCCATACCGCTGGAACCTCCGCCCCACGCCCTGGAACTCGGCCAAGGCGGCCACGATGGCGTCGTCCGCCACGCCCACCTCCAGCCCGATCGCGATCGCGGCGAGCGCGTTCAGCACGTTGTGCGCCCCGGCCAGGTTGAGGACGATGTCCAGGTCTTTCGGAGTGCCGTTCTGGCGGCACTCGGCGGTGAAGCGCATCTGCCCGCCCTGATGGCGCACGTTCACCGCGCGGACCTGCGCGCCCTCGCCAAAACCATAAGTGCATACCGGCTTGCTGATGCGCGGCAGGATCTCGCGCACGTTGGCATCGTCGATGCACAGCATCGCCATGCCGTAGAACGGCAGGTGTTCGACGAAGTCCACGAACGCCTGCTTGAGCCTGCCGAAGTCGTGGCCGTAGGTCTCCATGTGATCGGCGTCGATGTTGGTGATCACCGCGAGGATCGGCTGCAGGTACAGGAACGACGCATCCGATTCGTCGGCCTCGGCGACGATGAATTCTCCGGTACCGAGCCTGGCATTGGCGCCGCTACTGTTGAGCTTGCCGCCGATCACGAAGGTGGGGTCGAAACCGCCCTTGGCCAGCACGCTGGCGGCCAGCGAGGTGGTGGTGGTCTTGCCGTGCGTGCCCGCTACCGCGATGCCCTGGCGCAGGCGCATCAGTTCCGCCAGCATCATCGCGCGCGGCACCACCGGGATGCGGCGCGCGCGCGCCGCCAGCACTTCGGGGTTGTCCTTGCCGACCGCGGTCGAAATAACCACCGCATCGGCGTCGGTGAGATGCTGTTCGGCATGGCCGAGATACACCGTCGCACCGAGTTGCCTGAGGCGTTGTGTGGCTACGTTTTCGCCGAGGTCGGAGCCGCTGACCTGGAAGCCGAGGTTCAGCAGCACTTCGGCGATGCCGTTCATGCCGGAGCCGCCGATGCCGACGAAATGCAGATGTTTGACCTTGTGCTTCATATTTCAGCCAGTTCTGCGCATACCTGCGCGACTCGTTGCGCCGCATCGGGCTTGGCCACGCCGCGCGCCTGCTGTGCCATCGCCGCTAATTTTTCGCGATCCAATCCGCGCAGCAACTGCGCCAGCTTCTCCGCACTCAACTCCGTCTGCGGCAGCAAGACCGCCGCGCCGCGCTCGGAGAGGAAGCGCGCGTTGTGCGTCTGGTGATCGTCCACCGCAAACGGGAACGGGATCAGGATGCTCGCCACGCCCGCCGCCGCCAGCTCCGCAACGGTCAATGCGCCGGCGCGGCAGATCACCACATCGGCATTCGCGTAGCTGCCGGCCATGTCGTCGAGGAAGGGGCGGATGTCGGCCGGCACGCCGGCCTGACGGTACAACTCCTGCACAGCGGCAAAATGCTGCTTGCCGGTCTGGTGAACGACACTTGGGCGTATCTCTTCCGGCAGCAACGCGAGCGCCTGCGGCATGGCCTCGTTGAGCGCCCTCGCCCCGAGGCTGCCGCCTACCACCAGCACGTTCAGCCTGCCGCTGCGCGCCGCATAGCGCGTTTGCGGGTCGGGCAATCCGGCGATGCTGCTGCGCACCGGGTTGCCGCACCAGATCGCCTTCGGCAGCACATCGGGAAAGCCGCTCAGCGTCTTTTGCGCGATGCGCGCCAGCACCCTGTTGCTCAGTCCGGCGATGGAGTTCTGTTCGTGGACTACCAGCGGGCGGCGCAGCAAGGCCGCCATCATTCCGCCGGGAAAAGTGATGTAACCGCCCATGCCCAGCACCACGTCGGGCCGGTGGCGGAATATCGCGGCTGCGCTTTGCCACAGCGCGGCCAGCAGGTTGAACGGCAGGGCCGATTTGCGCAAAATTCCTTTGCCGCGCACACCGGAAAAACGCACCCATGCCATGCCGTAGCCGTGCTTCGGCACCAGTTCCGCCTCCATGCTGCCCGGCGCGCCCAGCCAGGTCACCTGCCAGCCCTGCGCGCGCAGGATGTCGGCGACCGCCAGCCCCGGCATGATGTGTCCGCCGGTGCCGCCTGCCATGATGAGGATGGAGCGGCTCATCGCATAACCTCAATCAAAATTGAGCCACGGATGAGCACGGATGAAGCACGGACGACCCCACCATCATGTTCGGTGTTCATCTGTGTGTATCCGTGTTCATCCGTGGCTAATACGTTTTTCATACCGGCAACCCCCGGGCGATGCGACGATTCTCCCAATCGATGCGGAGCAAGATGGCGGCGGCGATACAGTTCACCACCAGGCCGCTGCCACCGAAGCTGAGGAACGGCAGGGTCAGCCCCTTGGTCGGCAGCACGCCCATGTTCACGCCGATGTTGATCATCGCCTGCATGCCGAGCCACACGCCGATGCCCTGCGCGGCCAGCGCGGAAAAATTGCGTTCGAGAAAGGCGGCATGGCGGCCGATCTGGAAGGCGCGCACCACCAGCAGCGCGAACAGCGCGAGGACTGCCGTGATGCCGGCCAGCCCCAGCTCTTCGGCGATCACCGCCATCAGGAAGTCGGTATGCGCCTCGGGCAGATAGAACAGTTTTTCCACGCTGCCGCCCAGACCCACGCCGAACCATTCGCCGCGCCCGAAGGCGATCAGCGCATGGCTCAGTTGGTAGCCCTTGCCGTACGGGTCGGACCACGGGTCCATGAAGCCGATGACTCGCTGCATGCGGTACGGCGAGGAAAGGATCAATGCGGCGAACGCCAGCGGCAGGGTCACGACCAGCCCGGCGAACACCTTGAGATTGAAACCGCCCAGCCACAGCGTGCCGAGGGCAATGGTGCAGATCACTACGAACGCGCCCATGTCCGGCTCCAGCAGCAGCAGGCTGCCGACCAGCGCCATCACGGCGAACATCGGCACGAACGCCTTGACGAAGGTGCCTTTCACCTTCGCCTTGCGCACCGTATAACTGGCGGCATACAGCACGGCAAACAACTTCATCAGTTCGGAGGGCTGCAGATTGACGACGAGCAGCGACAGCCAGCGGCGGCTGCCGTTGACTTCGCGCCCGATGCCCGGGATCAGCACCAGCACCAGCAACACCACCCCGGTCAGGAACAGGTAGGGTGCATAGTTCTGCCATAACTGCACCGGCACCTGAAAGGCGAGCAACCCGGCAAGCAATCCCGCGGCGATGAACACGCTATGCCGCAACAGATAATAAGTCGGCTGGTAACCGGTGAATCTGCCGGCTTCCGCCGTGGCGATCGAGGCGGAATACACCATCACCAGCCCGAGCGCGAGCAGCGCGATCAATGCCCAGATCAGCAACTCGTCGAACTGCGCCTGCGGCGGACGGGTACGCGTCTTGACAGCGTAAGGACGGCGAGGCTCCCGTGCGCCAGCCTGCATATCCCTGGTAGTCATCAGCGAGACCATGCGGCCTCCTTGATCAACTCATGCACCGCTTCCACAAACATCTCGGCACGATGCGCGTAGTTGTGGAACATGTCGAAGCTGGCGCAAGCCGGCGACAGCAGCACCGCATCGCCCGATTGCGCGAGTTGCGCGGCCTGCCGCACCGCCTCGCTCATGTTGCTGGCATACAGCACCGGTACGCCGCAGCCCTCCAGCGCCGACGCGATCAGCGGCGCATCCCGCCCGATCAGCACCACCGCGCGCGCATGCCGCGTCACGGCCGGCCTGAGCGGCGCGAAATCCTGCCCCTTACCCTCGCCGCCCGCGATCAGCACCACTCGCCGCCCCAGCCCTTCGAGGGCGGCGACCGTCGCGCCGACATTGGTCCCTTTGGAATCGTCGTAATAGAGCACGCCGTCGATCTCGGCCACGCGCTCCACGCGATGCGGCAATCCCCTGAAGCTGCGCAATGCGTCGAGCAACACCGGCATCGGCAGATCGATCGCACGGCACAATGCCAGCGCGGCCAATGCGTTGGCGACGTTGTGCAATCCCGCGATCTGCAACTCGTCTGCATTGAGCAGTCGCTCGCCGCCCAGTTTCAGCCAGGTTTCATTCCCCGCTTTTTCAATGCCAAAATCGTTTGCGCTGCCGGGCAGGTTCAGGCCAAAGGTAACCACCTTGCTACCGGCGCGCGCCATGCCCATGCTGCGCGCATCGTCGCGGTTCAGCACCTGCACTTCGCAGCCCGCAAAGATGCGCGCCTTGGCCGCCGCGTATTCATTGATACCGGCATAGCGGTCGAGATGGTCTTCGCTGATGTTGAGTACCGTCGCCGCATCGGCATTCAGCGTTGCGGTCGTTTCGAGCTGGAAGCTGGACAATTCCAGCACCCATATTTCCGGCTGGTTAGCGCCGCGCGCCAGAACCACGTCCAGCACCGCAGGGGAGATGTTGCCTGCCGCGACGGCATCCTTGCCCGCCGCCTTGCACAGATGTTCCACCATGCTGGTCACGGTGGTCTTGCCGTTCGCGCCGGTAATCGCGAGGATCAAAGGACGCCCTTCTCGTTTGCTCCCTCTCCCCTCGTGGGAGATAACCAGCGACTTGGCTGCGGTCGTTTGCAGCCTAGTCGAATGGCTAGTTGTTTCACCCAGGGTTGGGGAGAGGGGGGACAGCGAGTTATTGATATGTTGCGCAAACAGCTCGATATCACCAACCACCGGAATGCCGCGCGCGATGGCACGCTGCACAAAAGGATCGCGCAGCGGCACGCCCGGGCTGATGGCGATCAGATCGATGTCTTCAAACAAGGCATCGCCGAATGCGCCGCAAAAAATCTGCGCGGCCGCGACATACCGGCCGGCTTCGGCCAGACCGGGCGGCTCACTGCGGCTGTCCGCGACGCGCAGGCGCGCGCCCTGCGCACTCAGCCAGCGTGCGAGCGAGAGCCCGGTCTCGCCGAGACCGAGCACCAGCACGAATTTGTCAGCCCATTGTTTCAATGTTTCTCCTAAATACAGCCGTTAGACGTAAGTTGTTAGTAAATCCACCCCAACTTATGTCTTACGTCTTCCTACTTACGTCTATCGCAACTTCAACGTCGCCAACCCGACCAATACCAGCAGCATCGTGATGATCCAGAAACGAACCACGACCTGGGTCTCTTTCCAGCCCTTCAATTCATAGTGGTGGTGCAGCGGCGCCATCCTGAACACGCGCTTGCCGGTGAGCTTGAATGAGGCCACCTGGATCATCACCGACACCGCTTCGACCACGAACACGCCGCCCATGATGAACAGCACCAGTTCCTGGCGCACGATCACCGCCACGACGCCGAGCGCCGCACCGAGCGCCAGCGCGCCGACATCGCCCATGAACACTTCGGCGGGATAGGCGTTGAACCACAGGAAAGCCAGCCCGGCGCCGGCAATCGCACTGCAAAATATCGCCAGTTCGCCCGCACCCGGGATGTAAGGGATGCCGAGATATTTCGAGAACACCACATTGCCCGCCACGTAGGCGAAGATCGCCAGCGCACCGCTTACCAGCACGGTCGGCATGATGGCCAGCCCGTCCAGTCCGTCGGTCAGATTCACCGCGTTGCTGGTGCCGACGATGACCAGATAGGCCAGCACGATGAACAGGAATGCCGGGAGCGGGAATACCAGGAATTTCATGAAGGGCACGATGAGTTCGGTATGTGCGGGCAGGCTAGCGGCGTTCCATAGATAGATGCCGACCAGCAGCGCGATGATCGATTGCCAGGACATCTTGGCCCTGGCCGACAGCCCCTTGGGGTTGCGATGCACCACCTTGCGGTAATCGTCCACCCAGCCGATCACGCCGAAACCCAGCGTGGTGAGCAGCACCACCCACACGTAATGATTGTGCAGATCGCCCCACAGCAACGTGGTGATCGCGATCGATGTGAGGATCAGCGCGCCGCCCATCGTCGGCGTGCCGGCCTTGACCAGATGCGTCTGCGGCCCGTCGTTGCGCACCGATTGACCGATCTTGTAGGCGGTCAGCTTGCGGATCATCGCCGGGCCGACCAGGAACGAAATGAACAGTGCGGTCATCGCCGCCAGCACGGCGCGCAGCGTGATGTAATTGAACACGCTGAAGAACCTGACGTCCTGTGCGAGCCATTGTGCGAATGCTAGCAACATTTTTTTTCCTTTGGTAAGTGGGGAGTGGAAAGTGGTGAGCGGGAGGCGGGTTTTCCACTCCCCACTTCCAACTCACCACTCTCCAGATACTGCACCACGCGCTCCATTTTCATGAAGCGCGAACCCTTCACCAGCACGGTGGTATCCTCGTCCAGTTCTTCTTCCAATGCTTTCTGCAGATCCTCGATGCGCTCGAAATGTTCCGCGCCGCAGCCGAAAGAGCGCACTGCGTTGACGCTCAACGCGCCCAGCGCAAGGAATTTCTCGATCCCGGCGCTGCGAGCCTCGGTGCCGATTCCGGCGTGGAGCATGACGGCGTCATCGCCCAATTCGCCCATATCGCCCATCACCATCACACGCTTGCCTTTGGCCTCTGCCAGGACGCCGATCGCAGCGCGCATCGAGGCAGGATTGGCGTTATAGGTGTCGTCGATCAATACCGCGCCATGCCGCGCGGCCTTGCGCTGCAGACGCCCGGCTACGCCGACGAATCTTTCCAGTCCCATGGCGATGACTTCCAGCGGCACATTCAACGCGATCGCTGCGGCGGTTGCCGCCAATGCGTTGCGCGCGTTGTGCGCGCCGGGCACTTGCAGATCCGCGCTGAAATCTCCCGACGGGGTATGTGCGTCCAGCTGCAGCCCGGCACCTTGCGGCTGCCATCCCCCGGTCACGTCGGCTTGCGCACACCGTGTCATGCCGCCCAGACCGAATTCAAGCAACGGGTGCGAGCCGGCAAGCGTCCGCCAAAGCGGCGCATGGTCATCATCGGCATTGATCACTGCGATTCCCTGATGCTTGAGCCCGGCAAAGATTTCACCTTTTGCATGCGCAACTGCCAGCACCGAACCCAGTCCTGCCAGATGCGCACCGCTGGCATTGGTGATCAGCGCGACATCCGGACGGGCGATATGCGTCAGGTAATCGATTTCGCCGGGATGGTTCATGCCCATCTCGATCACGGCATAGCGATGCCGCGCATTCAATTGCAGCAGGGTCAGCGGCATGCCGATGTCGTTGTTGAAATTGCCCTGGGTGGCCAACACCGCGTTATCGCTGCCTGCCGCCGCGCGCAGGATGCCGGTGAGCATTTCCTTCACCGTGGTCTTGCCGTTGCTGCCGGTGATCGCCGCCAGCGGGATGTCGAACTGCTCGCGCCAGTACGCCGCGAGTTGCCCCAGCGCGAGGCGCGTATCCTCCACGATCAGGATCGGAAAATCAGGATTCGGGATTCGGGATTCGGGATGCGCAAGCGAAGGGCGCGCCTCGTAGCTGTCGGCGTTGGCCATCGCCGCGGCGGCACCGGACTGCACGGCGGTCGCGACAAACTCGTAGCCGTCGAAATGTTCGCCGCGCAAGGCGATGAACAGATCGCCGGCCTTGATCTTCCGGCTGTCGGTCGAGACCGCAGCGAAGCGCACATCGTGGCCGACCAGCCGGCCATTCAGCACTTGCGCGGCTTGCGAGAGCAGCATCATGCCCGAGCTGTTCATGCCGGCGCCCTCCACATCCGCAGCACTTGTTCGGCAACCGCCACATCGCTGAACGGATGCTTCACACCGTCGATTTCCTGGTAATCCTCATGCCCCTTGCCGGCCAGCAGCACGGTATCGCGTTGCCGTGCCAGACCGATGCCGTGCACTATGGCTGTGGCGCGTTCGACGATGACCTCGTGGCGGTTCGCGGTCATGCCGCCGAGTATTTCGGCAATGATGCGCTGCGGATCTTCGCTGCGCGGGTTGTCGCTGGTGACAATGCAATGGTCGGAAAATTTCTCGGCGACCAGCCCCATCATGGCGCGCTTGCCGCGGTCGCGGTCTCCGCCGCAGCCGAATACGCAGATCAGCTTGCCGCCTGAAGGGGCGCTGACCTCGCGCAGTGTCAGCAATACTTTTTCCAGCGCGTCCGGCGTGTGCGCATAGTCCACAATGACTATCGGCTGCCCTGGCCCGCCCAGCCGCTGCATCCGCCCGGCCACCGCCTGCACCCTGCCCAAAGACTGCGCCGCCTCGTTCAACCCGACTCCGCTCACCAGCAGCACCGCCAGGGCACCCAGCAAATTCGCCGCGTTGAAGCGTCCGACCAGCGCGGATTCCAGTGCCGCCGCTCCCCAGCTGGAATGCACTTGCAGGCGCAAGCCCTGCCCGCTCATCTCCGCGAGGTTGCCGTACACCATGCGCAGGCCGAGGCGCTCGGCCAGTTGCAAGGCGGCATCGCTCAGCCCGTAGCCGATTGCCTCAACGGATGCATCCTGCAGTTGCTCGGCCAGTTGCGCCCCGAAGGCATCGTCGAGATTCAGCACCGCATATTTCAGTCGATCCCAGTCGAACAGCTTGCGCTTGCTCGCCGCGTAGCTTTCCATATCGCCGTGGTAATCGAGATGGTCGCGGCTCAAATTGGTCAGCAGCGCCACATCGAAGCGCACGCCGTTCACCCGCCCCTGTGCCAGCGCGTGCGAGGACACTTCCATTGCCACGGCCTGTGCATCGGCGCGCAGGTAATCCGCGAGCAGGCCATGCACGCGGATCGCGTCCGGCGTGGTATTGGCGCTGGCCAGCAGCGTGCCGGCGAAACCGTTGCCCCCGAGGAATCCATTACCAAGGGTGCCGATCAGCGCGCATTTCTTCCCGGCATCGTTCAGCGCATGGGCGATCCAGTGGCTGGTGGAGGTCTTGCCGTTGGTGCCGGTGACCCCGACCAGCCACAGCTTTTCGGAGGGCGCGCCATACACCGCGTCCGCCAGCCATCCCGCCTTGTGGCGCAGATCGCTCACCGCGAGGTTGGGGATTTGCCAGGCGTTATCCCAGGCAAAATGCTGCGCTTCCCAGATCACCGCATTCGCCCCCTGCGCGATCGCCTGTGCGATGAATTGCCGGCCATCGGTTTTTTCGCCCGGATAGGCGACGAAGGTATCGCCCTGCCGCACCGCACGGCTGTCGGTCACCAGGCGCGTGACGGGCACTTTGAGCTTGTTCAATTGATCGAGAGGAAACATCAGACTTCCTCCCTGACGATGTCCGCAGGCGGCGCGATGACGTTATCCAGCGGTGCATCGTTCGGCACATTGAGCGCGTGCAATGCCGCACCCGTCACCTTGCTGAACACCGGCGCGGCGACCAGTCCGCCGTAATACTGGCCGTTGTCCGGCTCGTCGATCATCACCGCCACGATCAGGCGCGGGTTCGATGCCGGCGCGAAGCCGACGAAAGAGGCGACATAGCGGTTGATGTAACGGCCGCCTTCCAGTTTATGCGCGGTGCCGGTCTTGCCCGCCACACGGTAGCCGGCCACTTGCGCCAGCGGGGCCGTGCCGCCGGGCAGCACCACCAGTTCCAGCATGTCGCGCAATGTGTGCGCCGTGCTATCGGAAAATACTTTTTTCCCGGTTGCTGGCGCATCCAGTTTCAGCAGCGACACGGGCTTCAATTCGCCGTCGTTGGCGAACACGGTATAGGCACGCGCCAACTGCAGCAGGTTCACCGACATGCCGTGCCCGTAGGACAGCGTGGCCTGCTCGATGGGCCGCCAGGTTCTCGCGTCGCGCAACCTGCCCGGCGCCTCGCCGGGGAAATTGCTGCCGGTCTGCGCGCCGAAGCCGCTGCCTGACAGGCTCTGCCACAACGTCCCGGACTCCATCGACAGGGCGATCTTGGCTGCACCGACGTTGCTGGATTTCTGGATGATCTGCGCCACGGTCAGCATCGATTCCGGATGCGTGTCGTGGATCTTTTTGTTGCCCACGGTCAGCACGCCGTGCTCGGTGTTAATGACGGTTTCCGGCCGCACCTTGCCCTGCTCGATCGCGGTCGCCACGGTGAACGGCTTCATCGTCGAGCCCGGTTCGAACAGATCCGCGATGGCGCGGTTGCGCATCGCCTGGCTGCCGACCTTGCTGCGATTGTTGGGGTTGTAGGCGGGGTAATTGGCGAGCGCCAGCACTTCGCCGCTGCGCGCATCGAGCACCACCACCGCGCCAGCCTTGGCCTTGTGCTGCTTCACCGCATCGGCCAGTTCGCGATAGGCGAGGTGCTGCACATTGCTGTCCAGGCTCAGCACGATGTCGCTGCCAGGCTTGGGTGCATGCAGGCTGCCGGCATCCTCGACGATATGCCCGCGCCGGTCCTTGATGACACGCTGGCTGCCGGATTTTCCGGCCAGCCGTTCCTGCAGCGCCAGTTCCAGCCCCTCCTGTCCGTTATCGTCCATCCCGGTAAAGCCCAGCGTCTGTGCGGCTTCTTCGCCCGCCGGGTAGTAACGGCGATATTCGCGTTGCAGGGAAATGCCGGGAAGATTCAGGCTCGCCACTTTGCTGGCCTGGTCGGGAGGCAGGTGCCGCTTGAGATAGACGAAATCGCGCGAGGTATCGGACAGGCGGTTTTTCAGTTCCTCGACGTTCATGCCGAGCGCCTGCGCCAGTTGTTTGACTTGCCGTCCGTCGGCTTCGACATCCGCCGGGCTGGCCCATGCCGATTCCACCGGCGTGCTGACAGCCAGCGGCTCGCCGTTGCGGTCGGTGAGCATGCCGCGGTGCGCGATGACCTCGATCACGCGGCTGTAGCGGGCGTTGCCTTTCTCCTGCAGGAAGTCATCGTGCATCACCTGCAAATATGCTCCGCGGCCGAACAGCCCGATCAACCCGGCCAGCAGCACCACAAATAACGCAGTGGCGCGCCATCCGGGCAATTCTGCCGTGATGTCTGGATGTGCGCTGGCCGCATAATTCATGGTTGTTGGTGTGTTCTGCCGTCAGGCTCTACCCGTATAAATTGAACTTGCCCGTTCCTGGGCAACTGCATCTGCAACTGTCGTGCCGCGATCTTTTCCACCCGCGCCGGCGTGGCCCAGGTGCTTTGCTCCAATTGCAACTGCCCCCATTCCACGTCCATCTGCTGCGCGAGCTCCTTCTGTTTCTGCAGCTCGATGTACAGCTTGCGCGCCCTGTGCTGCGAAGTGACCACGCTCAGCGCGCAGAGCACCACCGCCGCCAGCAGCAACGCATTCAATGCGCCCCCGTGCATCACATCGCTACGCCACATCGCTACGCTCCGCCACGCGCATCACCGCGCTGCGCGCGCGGGGGTTGGCCCTAACTTCCGCCTCAGTCGCGCGCATGGCCTTGCCGACCAGATGCAATCTGCCCTGCGGCACTTCGCTGGCGCGGATCGGCACATCGCGCGGCAGCTTGTCGCCCTCCGCCATGTCGCGCATGAAGCGCTTCACGATGCGGTCTTCCAGCGAATGGAAACTGATCACCGCCAGGCGCCCGCCGCTCCTGAGATGCGTCACACATTCCGGGAGCACCCGCGCAAGCTCTTCGAGCTCGCCGTTGAGATAAATCCGTATAGCCTGAAAGGTGCGCGTTGCCGGATTCTGCCCGGCTTCGCGGGTACGTACCGCCTTGCCAGCCAGCTCGACGAGCTGCCGCGTGGTGTGAATGGGCTGGATCGCGCGCGCCGCAACAACCGCCCTTGCAATCTGCTTAGCAAACCGTTCTTCGCCGTAATCACGTATCACCTCCGTCAGCAAACCTTCATCCACCGTCGCCAGCCACTGCGCCGCGGTCATCCCGCTGCTGGTGTCCATACGCATATCCAGCGGCGCATCGAAGCGAAAACTGAAACCCCGTTCCGCATCGTCCAGTTGCGGCGACGACACGCCCAGATCCAGCAGAATGCCGTCCACCTTCGCTACGCCCTGCTCGCGCAACACTTCCGCCAATTGCGCGAAACCGCGATGCACCATCCGGAAGCGCGCATCGCGCCATGCCCTGCCTGCCGCCACTGCCGCCGGATCCTTGTCCAGCGCGATCAATCTGCCGTTGCTGCCGAGCCGCTCCAGTATCAGTGCGCTGTGCCCGCCGCGCCCGAACGTGCCGTCCACATAGATGCCATCCGGTTTGATGGCCAGCGCTTCGACAGCTTCATGCAACAGGACGGTGGTGTGGGCCAAGCCCTCACTCACAAAAACCTCTGCATAACTGCTGTGCTTGCCGATGCTGCGTTAAAAAATGGCTCGAAATCCTCATTTAACATTTGCAAACTCCGGTTCCTCGCCATTTTTTGCCTTGCCTCAGTTTTTCTCGCTACGCTCTGCAGAGGTTTTTACAATGAGAAGCCTTCTAATTCAGGCGGCAGCTCACCTTCCATGAACGACAGCGCAGCTTCCTGCTGCGTCTGCCATTTCGCCTCGTCCCACAATTCGAATTTATTGCCCTGGCCGACCAGCATCACGCGCTTGTCCAGCGCGGCGTAGCTGCGCAAGGTCGGAGAGATCAGTACGCGCCCTGCGCCATCCATCACCACATCCTCGGCATAACCGATCAGGCGGCGCTGCAGAGCGCGGATCTTCGGATTGAGCGCGGAGAGCTTGAGCAGCTTGTCGCGGATCGGCTGCCAGTCGGGCTGCGGATACAGCAGCAGGCAGCCGTCGGCATCGGCAGTCAGCACCAGGCTGCCTGCGCAATGCGCGAGCAGCATGTCGCGATGCCGCGCCGGTATCGCAAGCCTGCCTTTGCTATCCAGATTAAGTTGCGCTGCTCCCTGAAACATCTTCTTAACCCCACTTTTACCCACTTTTTACCACTTAAGCCCACTATATTAAAAAATATCCAGTCCGTCAAGCCAAAAAACAGCTTTTTTCTTTACGGGACAATGAGTTAGCGCGGGAAGTTAATGAAAAACAAATGTGCTTAAAAAGCAATGAATTGCACAAACAAGCTAAAGTTGTTTGTGATGGAAGGCCTAGATATTCCGGCGGATTGCCAGCGTACAGCGGCTCGATCAAGGTACGCGAGATTGTTGAGAAACTGCTTTAACTACGAGCTTTAAGATTTCAGGTTGTATTGGAGAGTTGCAGGGATCAGCATGAGCCAGGCCTGCAGTTACGCCATTACGGAAAACACTTCGTCGAATGCCTGCATGAATCGCGGCAGTTCGTTTTCCGGAAGCAGGTTGATTCCCGCCGCCCCTTTTCTGCCGCCGCCGGTCGCGAAGCGCGAGCACAGGATGTCGGCGCCGCTGCTGGTAGACTGCGGTGCGCGCACGCTGACCACGAAATCGCCGTCATCGCGCTGCGTCAGGACGGCGTGCGCGCGATCCGGGGAGGCGCTGGCGAGGGCATTGCCGAAAGCGCCGCTCACGCGGCGGCTCCAGGGCTTGTCGGGGAGGATGTAAACCGCGCCGTGCGGGGTCTCATGTTCCGGGCGGGTGGCGCGGGCGAGCGCCATGTCCTCGGTATATCCCTGTTTCAGCACTTCAAAGACCCCGCCTTCATGCACGAAGGTGAATGGATCTTCATGCTGGTGCAGGATACGGTACAGCTCCGCCGGGTGGAAATTCAAGTCTTCCACCGACTCTCCATAGCCGTTGTAGTTGAGGCACTCGCCCAGTTCGCACAGGATGGCGAGTTGCTGATGGCTGAGGCCGAGCGGTTGGGCGGCTCGGTAGGCGGCTTCGTGGAGATTGTCGCCGAACGCGCCGATGACCGCCCAGACCAGATGTTTGCCGGACAGGTGCCGGTTCACCAGCAGGCTGGTGCAGACATCCGGGCTGGTATCGATCATGGCGGCCAGGTTGGGATGTTCAGGAATGTCCTTCGAGACATGGTGGTCGAAATAGCTGACCTTCACTCCTTTGTCGAGCAGCGCAAGCAAGGCTTCCCGGTTCTTGCTCAAGGCCAGATCGAGCACCGTCACCTCGTCGCCGGAGCCGGCTTCCACGCGCTGGAGCAGATCGATCTCGCGCTTGGTGCCGGTGACCAGGTTGTTGGCGGCCGGAAAGGCGAGCCGCAGTTGATGCAGCGCGCAGATGCCGTCGGCATCGCCATTGAAAACATCGTGGTTCATCGTGATCGTATCTGCCTTGCGAAAGAGGTGAAGCTGGCCGATAAGCCGGGTTCTGTCGTGGACAGTCATTCCTCTAGGCGTTTCGTTACCTGACGCTCGAGCAACCTACCCGCAGGCGACGCGAGCAACGTCATGGCCTGCCTATTTGGTCTTGCTCCGGATGGGGTTTACCCTGCCACTGGTGTTGCCACCAGTGCGGTGAGCTCTTACCTCGCCATTTCAACCTTGCCTGATCCCTTCTCAATATTCACAGGAGCTTTCGCCCCGGTTCTTCTTGAGAAGACTTTGCCGCTCTTGCGAGCGGCGAAGTCGGGCCATCGGCGGTGTATTTTCTGTGGCACTTTCCATCGCCTCACGGCGTCCGGTCGTTAACCGGCATCCTGCTCTGTGGAGCCCGGACTTTCCTCCCCGCCCTTGCGGGCGCGGCGACTGCCTGGCCAGCTTCGAGGTGGAGTCTATCACGATGATGGCAAGGTGAGTTTCTGTAGGTTGGGTTAGCCCGCAAGGGCGTAACCCAACACAATGCATACGGGGGCGCAAACTTGCACATATTGGGTTACGCGATGAAACTGCTAACCCAACCTACAAAAGTTTATTAAGCGAAGCTCATATTGAACTCCCCTCTCCCCAACTCCTCTCCCGCTTGCGGGAGAGGAGATATACAGCCCGCGCAGCGCGCGTGCCTTTGAATTACAATCCTGCCTAACGGTCATGGCGAACGCCTCACGGAAAATGAAACCGGTTTGCGCCATGACCGTTTCCCTCACCCCGCCCTCTCCCGCAAGCGGGCGAGGGGGATAGGGTCTCGCTACGCGAGTTTTGTGTTAACCATCCAGCCGGAACTTCATCATGCAACAGCTTACCCTCATCCGCCCCGACGACTGGCACCTGCATCTGCGCGACGGTGCACTGATGCAGTCGGTGCTGCCGGATACCGCGCGGCAATTCGCGCGCGCCATCGTGATGCCGAATCTCCGGCCGCCGGTCACCACGACCGCACAGGCGCAGGCATACCGCACGCGCATCCTTGCCGCGCTGCCGGCAGGCGCGAAATTCGAGCCGCTGATGACGCTGTATCTCACCGACAACACCAGTGCAGACGAGATCCGCAAGGCCAAACAAAGCGGCATGGTGCATGCGGCCAAGCTGTATCCGGCGGGAGCGACCACCAACTCCGATGCGGGCGTGACGGATATCTGCAAGGCGTATCCGGCGCTGGAAGAAATGCAGCGCTGCGGGATGCCGCTGCTGGTGCATGGTGAAGTGACCGATCCTGCAGTGGATGTGTTCGACCGCGAGGCGGTGTTCATCGAACGCGTTATGCTTCCGTTGTTGCGCGACCTGCCGCAACTGCGCGTGGTGTTCGAGCACATCACCACGCGCGACGCTACACAGTTCGTGACGGATGCGCCGGACAACATCGCGGCAACCATCACCGCGCATCACCTGCTGTACAACCGCAACGCGCTGCTGGTCGGCGGCATCCGCCCGCATTACTACTGCCTGCCGGTGTTGAAGCGCGAAACGCATCGCGAGGCCATGGGCAAGGCGGCCGCGAGCGGCAACAGGAAATTCTTTCTCGGCACCGACAGCGCGCCGCATGCACAGCACACCAAGGAAACAGCCTGCGGATGCGCCGGCATCTACACCGCGCACGCCGCCATCGAGCTGTATGCCGAAGCGTTCGAGCAACTCGGCGCACTGGACAAACTGGAAGGTTTCGCCAGCCTCCACGGTGCGGACTTCTACGGCCTGCCGCGCAACACCGACCGGATCACGCTGCGCAAGGGAAACTGGCAAGTACCGGACAGTCTCGCGTTCGGCGAATATCGTCTGGTACCGCTGCGCGCCGGAGAAAATGTGACCTGGAAGATAGGCCGCTGACATGACCGCAACGGAGAATCCCGGCGAGATATTCCGCACCAAGATCAATCTGGAAACCTCGAAGATCGCCTGGAAGGAGTTGCAGCGTTTCTTTGCCGGCGGCACGGCATTGATGGTCTCCGCCGACCTGGATCTGGTCGACGTCGCATTCCAGATGTCCGAGGACAATGTGGAGCAGATCCTGCAATGGACGATGGCGGGCAAATTGGCGCGCGTGTCGGATGAACAGGCGCGCGAGTGGATCGAAACCGATGCGCTGGTCTGGGCGGTAGTGGTCAGCCCGTGGGTGCTGGTGCAACCGGTGGGCAGATTACACTAGCACTAAAATCTCGGCTGGCCACAGATTTACACGGATAAGCACGGGTAAAACATCGCATTACGAAGGGTTGGCATTTCCCGCCAACGGCACGGAAAAATCCGATACAGCCCATTTTCCATCCGTGTCAATCTGTGTTCATCCGTGGCTCAATTGCGTTTTTCCAGGCTAACTTCCCTTCTTCTTTTTCATCGCCGCCTCGATCTGCCGGCACAGGGTTTTCAGTATCTTGATGCGCGCGAAGTTTTTGTCGTTGGCTTCCACCAGCGTCCACGGCGCGATCTCGGTGCTGGTTCTGTCCACCATGTCGCACACGGCATGCTCGTATTCGTCCCATTTCTTGCGGTTGCGCCAATCCTCTTCGGTGATCTTGAAGCGTTTGAATCCGATCTTTTCGCGCTCCTTGAAGCGCCTCATCTGCTCATCCTTGCTGATGGTGAGCCAGAACTTGACCACCACGATCCGGTGGCGCACCAGTTGCGCCTCGAAGTCATTGATCTCGCTGTAGGCACGCATCCAGTCGGTCTTCGAGCAGTAGCCCTCGACGCGCTCGACCAGCACGCGGCCATACCAGGAACGGTCGAAGATCGTCACCCGTCCGCGCCGCGGGATGTGCCGCCAGAAACGCCACAGGTACGGCTGGGCGCGCTCTTCCTCGGTGGGGGCGGCGATCGGGACGATGTTGTATTGGCGCGCATCCAGCGCGCCGGTGATGCGGCGGATCGCACCGCCCTTGCCGGCGGCATCGTTGCCTTCGAACATGGCGATGACGGTGAGGTCCCTGAACTTCGGGCTGCGCGTCAGCAATGCGAGCTTGCCCTGGTATTTCTCCAGCTCGGTCTGAAAATCCTTCTTGGCGATCTTCTGGCCGAGGTCCAGTGTCTTCAGAATATGCAGCTTGTCGATCGAAGGGAGCGGCGGCGGTGCAGAAACCTCCGCCCCCTTCTTGCCGGCCTCGTCGATGCGCTTGCGGACAGCGTCCAGAATGGTCTTGCCCACCGTCAGGCCGCGGTAACGCGCATCGAAACCCTCGACGATGATCCACGGCGCTTCGGCCGTGCTTGTGTGGCGCATCACGCTTTCGCTCACGACATGGAACTTGTCGTACATCTTGTAATGCTCCCAATCGCGCTTGGTGACGCGCCAGCGGGTCTTCGGGTCTTTTTCAAGGAGCTTGAGGCGCTTTTCCTGCTTCTCTTTGGATAGATGCATCCAGAACTTGAGGATCAGCGCGCCTTCATCCACCAGCATCGTTTCCAGGCGTTTGGCGCGCTCCAGGCTCTGGTCGAGATCGGCCATCTTGGTGCGTCCGGCCACCCGGTTGAGGATCGGCCATGTATACCAGGAGCCGAGAAACACGCCTATCCTGCCTTTGGGCGGCAATTCGCGCCAGAAGCGCCACATCATCGGGCGATCCAGTTCCTCATCGGAGGGCTCGCCCATGCCGTGGGTCTGGATAAAGCGCGGATCCATCCATTCGTTGAGCAGGTTGACGGTTTCGCCACGCCCCGCGCCATCCACGCCGCCAACCAGGATGATGACCGGAAATTTCGCCAGCTTGGCCAGATCTATCTGCGCCTCCAGCAATGCTTCGCGCAACGGCGGCACTTCCTTGTCGTAAGTCTCCTTGTCTATCTTGTGACCGAGTTCGGCTGATTCAAACATGTTGTCCTCCCAGGTTTACAAATGATCCTTACAAAAAATCCGGCCCGATAACCATGCGCAACGTGACCTGCGCCGAACCCTCGCGCTCGCGCTGACTGAACCACCACAGCGCACCCTTCTTGATGTTTAACGAATGGTCGTCGCAGCCCAGCAGTTGCGCCGCGACTTCGCCCAGGGTCGGCTGATGCCCGACCATCAATACCGTGCCGCCCGCATCCGGCCAGTGCGCCGCCCGCAATACCGCTTGTGCGGAAGCGCCGGGCGCGATGGTGGGTGCAAGGGTGAAGCGGTTGGTGAGTGCCGTGGCAGTCTGTTGAGCGCGGGTCGCCGGGCTGACCAGGATGCGCGCATCGTCAGGCAAATGCAGATGCAGAAAGGCAGCGACCTTCTCGGCCTGCTTGATACCCTTCGCAGTGAGCTCGCGGTCGTGATCGTTTGCACCATCCGCCGCTTCCGCATGCCGCCACAGAATCAGGTCCACCATGGCCTCCCTATATTACATTTCATTTGCCAGCATATCCCGTATACACTGCTGTTACCACTTTAATCCGAAGGGGCACTTTAATCCGAAAGGAATGGCATGACAACCAAAAAGACTGCGGCAGCTACGGTAAAAACCACTGCAAAAAAGACACTATTGGAAAAGGCTCCGGCCCCGGAAAAATCGGTGGCGAAAAAGCCGAAAAAAGAACATAAAGAAAAAGTAGTGCGCGACAGTTTCACCATGCCGCAAAGCGAGTATCAGAAGATCGCCGAAATCAAGGAGACCTGTCTGAAGTCCGGGCTGCCCGTGAAGAAAAGCGAAGTGTTGCGCGCCGGACTGAAGGCGTTGTGTGGAATGAATGCGGCGCAACTGAAGCGCGCCCTGGCGGGTCTGGAAAAAATCAAGACCGGCCGCCCGAAGAAACACTCTAGGGAATCGCAGATTTATTCAAGCCGTTCGGGCTGAGGTATCGAAGCCCGATCGTTTCGCAGTCGTTCACCCGTCGAGACCTCAGGGCGAACGGTCAATCTGGTTCTGCCACCCTAAGAAGTTGTCTTGTCCGGCAAGCTGGCGAGCTGCCTGAGCAGCTCGTCTTGCGCACATTTCGGCGCGGCGCGGCGGGTGCTCTTGTGCCGGTAATGCCCCTCGCCATCCATGTCCCACGCCTGCCTATTGTCCTGCAAATAAACCTTGAGCCCCTCGTCGATCACGCGCTTCTTGAGCTTCCTGTCGAGCACCGGGAAGCACACCTCGATGCGGCGGAAGAAGTTCCTGTCCATCCAGTCCGCGCTGGCGAGATACACATCGTGTTTCAGGTCGTTTCGGAAATAGAAGATGCGCGTGTGCTCCAGAAAACGTCCGACCACCGAACGCACCCGGATATTTCCCGACAAGCCCTTCACGCCGGGGCGCAATGCGCAGACGCCGCGCACGATCAGATCCACCTTCACTCCCGCCTGCGAGGCCTCGTAAAGCGCGTTGATGGTTTCCGGTTCCAGCAGCGCGTTCATCTTGGCGATGATATGGGCGTGCTTGCCCGCCCTGGCGAGACGGGTTTCATTCTGGATGGCGCGCAACACCTCGCTATGCAATGAAAACGGCGATTGCCACAGATGATTCAGCTTGCGCGCCTTGCCGAGGCTGGTAAGTTGACTGAACACTTCGTTCACATCCGCGCAAACCTCCTCGTTGCAGGTGAACAGGCCGAAGTCGGTGTAGAGCCGCGCGGTGCGCGGATGGTAGTTGCCGGTGCCGAGATGCACGTAGCGGCGCAGCTTGCCGTCCTCGCGGCGCACCACCATCAGCATCTTGGCGTGGGTCTTGTGGCCGACCACGCCGTACACCACATGCGCGCCCACTTGTTCCAGCCGGGTCGCCCAATTGATGTTGGCCTCCTCGTCGAAGCGCGCCATCAGCTCCACCACCACCGTCACTTCCTTGCCGCGTTGCGCAGCGCCGATCAACGCCTCCATTAGTGCGGAGTCCGCGCCGGTGCGGTACACGGTCTGCTTGATCGCGACCACGCCCGGGTCGCTGGCGGCCTGCTGGATGAAATCGATCACCGGCTTGAAGGATTGGAAAGGATGGTGCAGCAGGATGTCACCCTTGCGGATCGCCTTGAACATATCCGCACCCTTTTTCTGGATCACCGTCGGCACGCCGGGCACGAAAGCGGAAAACTTCAGGTCGTCGCGCGCCACGAGGTTCGGGATCTCCATCAGGCGCACCAGATTCACCGGGCCATGCACGCGATATAAATCCTCCGGCTCAAGGCTGAATTCCTTGAGCAGCAATTCGGCGACCTGCGGCGAGCAGGTGTCGGCGATCTCGAGGCGCACCGCATCGCCGAAATGGCGTTGCGGCAGTTCGCCCTGCAGGCTGAGGCGCAGGTTCTTCATCTCCTCCTCGTCCACGAACAGGTTGCTGTTGCGTGTCACGCGGAACTGGTAGCAGCCGAGCACCTCCATCCCGGCGAACAGCTCGCCGACATGCGCGTGCAGGATCGAGGAAAGAAACACGAAGCCGTGCGCGCAGCCGCTGATCTCCGGCGGCATCAGGATGGTGCGCGGCAACACGCGCGGCGCCTGCACGACGGCGCGCGCCGAATTGCGCCCGAAGGCATCCTTGCCTTGCAGCTCCACGGCAAAATTCAGGCTCTTGTTGAGCACGCGCGGGAAGGGATGCGCCGGGTCGAGTCCGATCGGGGTCAATACCGGCATCACTTCGCGGAGGAAAAAATCCTTGATCCAGGCCTGCTGCACTTCGCTCCACTGGGTGCGGCGCAAAAACCGGATGCCCTGCCCGGCGAGTGCAGGGATGATATCCGTATCGAACACCCGGTATTGCCGCTCGATCAGCTGGCGCGCCTGTTCGCGCACCAGCTTGAGCGTCTGCTTGGCGGTCATGTCGTCGGCACCGGTGGCGATGCCGCCCAGCTTGATCTGCTCCTTCAGCCCCGCCACGCGTATCTCGAAGAATTCATCGAGATTACTGCTGACGATGCACAGGTATTTCAACCGCTCCAGCAGCGGGATGGTTGCGTCTTCCGCCTGCGCCAGCACGCGCCGGTTGAACTCGAGCTGGCCGAGTTCGCGGTTCAGGAATTGCTGCGGGACGAATTTTTTGGCCAAGGCAGGATGCTGTCAGCTCTTGGGTGGTACATATCCCATCGGCATTTGCGTGCCCTCGCCGAAGAAATAATTCTCCATTTGCGCGGCAAGGAACTTGCGTGCCTGCGCGTCGGCGAGGTTGAGGCGGTTCTCGTTCACCAGCATGGTCTGGAACTTGATCCAGCCCTGCCAGGCCTCCTTGGAGACATTCTCGAATATCCGCTGACCCAGCGGGCCGGGGTAAACCGGACGATCCAGCCCTTCCGCTTCACGCCCCAGTTTTACGCATTGCACCATTCTTGCCATTTGTGAATCTCCGTGTGAGTGATCGTGTGCCGCAATTATGACATTAATCATGAAACTCGCGCAGCGACTCGTTCGCTCCCTCTCCCTTGTGTTGGGAGATAACCAGCGACTTGCCCGCTCGCGGGCTTGGTCGAATGGCTAGTTGTTTCACCCAGAGGATTGAGGTGATAACCAGCCACTTGGTTGCCGTCGTTGGACAGCCTAGTGGAATGGCTAGTAGTTCCATCAGGGAAACAGGCATGGCAAGTTTCATTCCCGGAGACGGCATCCTTGCCATGGCAGTTGGGATGGATTTTTTGCGCGTGCCTGGCTGAAAACCTGCAAATACGGGGTGTGGCAAATTGTGACCACGTCGCAACCTGAAGGTGAGCCTGCGCCGCAATATGTTGCACCGAAGCAGGTGCGACATATTGTCGCGCGGCAATTTGTCACATTCCCAGACAGATGAATCGCAGTGATAATCGCCGCGCAATTTTATTTACAGGGAGAAAAACCATGCAGTTGAAGCGTATAACTTTTTGTGTCGCGCTGGCGTTCGCGCCCGGCGCATTTGCGGCCGAAGCAACCGATGCGACCTTGCCCGAGGTCGAGGTAACTGGCGTAAGAATTCAGCCTCTGCCCGCCTACAGCAACTCGGCTCTTGGCGGAATCGACATTGTCCATCCGCGCACATCCACCAGCGATACAGCCAAACTGCTCGACGGGCAGCCGGGTGTCAGCCTTTACAGCGGCGGCGGTGTTTCCAGTCTGCCGGTGGTTCACGGCATGGCGGATGACCGTGTACGCGTCAAAGTGGACGGCATGGATCTGATCTCCGGCTGCGCGAACCACATGAACCCGGCGCTTTCCTACATCGATCCTGCCAATGTCGGCAGCGTCAAGGTATTTGCCGGCATCACGCCGGTCAGTATCGGCGGCGACAGCATCGGCGGCACGGTTCAGGTCGATTCGCAAGCCCCTGAATTTGCACGACCCGGTCAGGCCACCCTGATGAACGGGCAAGCGTCCGGCTTTTTTCGCAGCAACGGCAATGTGCAAGGCGGCAGCCTCTCGGCGGCGATTGCCAGCGAAACGCTGCGCCTGAGCTATACCGGCTCAACCGTCCGCTCCGACAACTACAAGGCAGCGCATGACTTCAAGGCGGCAGGGTTGGCGGCAGCCGACAGGGCATGGCTGGCCGGAAATGTGGTGGGCTCTTCCAGATATGAATCGGAGAATCATGCGCTCGGCTTCGCGCTGCGCCATGAAAACCATCTGGTCGAACTGAAGCTGGGTTTGCAGAACATCCCCTATCAGGGCTTTCCGAACCAGCGCATGGACATGACCGGCAACGACAGCCAGCAGATCAATCTGCGCTATACCGGGCAATACCAGTGGGGCGCGCTGGAAGGACGCGTCTATGAGGAGAAGACGCAGCATGCGATGCAGTTCGGCGATGACAAGCAATTCCTGTACGGCACAGCCCCGGGCATGCCGATGAACACCGACGGCAAAAATACCGGCGCGCTGGTCAAGGCCGACATTCTGCTTTCGGAGCAGGACATTCTCCGGGTCGGTGGCGAGGTTCAGCAGTATCGCCTGAACGACTGGTGGCCGGCATCCGGCACGGCAGGCGGCATGCAGCCCAATACGTTCTGGAACATCAACAACGGCCAGCGCGACCGCTTCGATTTGTTCGGCGAATGGGAAACGAACTGGAACCCGCAATGGCTCAGCCAGGTAGGGGTGCGCAGCGGCACGGTCAAGATGGACACCGGCACGGTGCAGGGCTACAACACGACCGCCACGTACACCACCGACGCAAACGCCTTCAACGCCGCCAACCGCAACCGCACCGACCACAACTGGGACCTGACCCTGCTGGCGCGCTATACGCCGGATGAGGGCAAGGACTTCGAGTTCGGCTATGCCCAGAAAACCCGTTCGCCCAATCTTTACGAGCGTTATTCCTGGTCAACGGGCGGCATGGCGATGCGCATGATCAACTGGGTAGGCGACGGCAACGGCTATGTCGGCAACCTCAACCTGAAACCGGAAGTCGCACATACCCTCAGCGCAACGGCCGACTGGCATGACGCACAGGAACAATGGGGATTGAAAGCCACCCCGTACTACACCTACGTTCAGGATTACATCGACGCCAGCGCATGTTCGGTCACCAGGGGTTCCTGTCTTGCGGTCAACCCGACAACCGGCTTTCTCCATCTCACGCTTGCCAACCAGCAGGCCCGCATTTACGGCCTGGATGTTTCCGGACACATGCCGCTGGCGAAAACCGGCGGTTACGGCAGCTTCACCGCGTCAGGCGTATTGAACTATACCAACGGCAAGAACCGGACGACCGGGGACAACCTGTACAACATCATGCCGTTGAACGCGAAGCTGGCTGTCGAGCAACGGCTGGGGAACTGGACCAACACCATCGAAGGGCTGCTGGTTGACGCCAAACGCAACGTGTCGCAAGTCCGCAACGAGATGAAAACCGGCGGCTACGGTTTGCTCAATCTGCGCAGCAGCTATGAATGGAAACAGGTCCGGTTTGACGCGGGGGTGGAAAACCTGCTGAACAAGTTCTACTCCATGCCGCTCGGCGGAGCGTATGTCGGCCAGGGGGCCACCATGATGACAACACCGCCATACGGCATCCCCGTACCCGGCATGGCGCGCTCGATCTATGCCGGCGCAACATTGAAGTTCTGAAGTTGCAGTGCAAACAAAAAGCCGCCGGGATTTCCGGCGGCTTTTTTATTGGTACGACCAGCTCACCGCGCCGGTGTACGCCGTGCCCAGCACGATCAGCCCGAACACGATGCGATACCACGCGAACACCACGAAGGTGTGGTTCGAGATGAAGCGGATGAAGCCCTTCACCGCCCACATCGCGGCGACGAACGAGGCGACGAAGCCCACCGCGAACACCGGCAGGTCGTCTGCCCTGAGCAGCGCCCAGTTCCTGTACAGGTCGTAGGCGGTCGCGGCGAACATCGTCGGGATCGCGAGGAAAAAGGAGAACTCCGCCGCCGTCTTGCGCGACAGACCGAAAATCAGCCCGCCCATGATCGTCGCGCCCGAGCGCGAGGTGCCGGGGATCATCGCCAGCGCCTGCGCGAAACCGACATTGAGCGCGTCCGGCCAGCGCATCTCATCCACCGAATTGATGCGCGGATGATAGGCGCGCTTCTCCACGTAAAGAATGATCACGCCGCCCACGATCAGCGCGGTCGCCACGGTGATCGGGTTGAACAGCAGCGCCTTGATCGTCGAATGGAACATCAGCCCCAGCACAGCCGCCGGCAGAAAGCCGATGAACAGCATCGCCGCGAAGCGCTGCGACGGTTTATCGCCGGGCAAGCCGACCACCATCTTCGTCAGCCGCTCGCGGTAATCCCAGCACACCGAGAGGATCGCCGCGAGCTGGATCACGATCTTGAACACCTTGCTGGTCTCGTCGTTGTAGCCGAGCAAGTCGCCGAGGATGATCAGGTGGCCGGTGGAAGAGATCGGCAGGAACTCGGTGAGTCCTTCGACGATGCCGAGAAGCGCGGCCTTGAGCAGCAGAGCAATATCCATAAATTCAAGAGGCGCGTCATGCCGGGGTTGGCCCGGCATCCAGTGGTTTTATTCGACTGGATTCCGGCAGCCTGTCCTGAGCTTGGCGAAGGGCCGGAATGACAACATGGTTGTAATCCGTTAATTGACTGGAGGCGGATTATACCCGCACCTATCAAGGAATCAGGCTGCATAGTCCCTCTTATGCAGGTGGGATAACCAGCGACTTGTCTATTGCCAAGCTAGTCGAATGGCTGGGAGTTGCATGGGAGGGGTTGGGGCGGCGTACGGACAGCTTCCTTGAATTAGCGCTTTGCCTTATTTTAGTTCTTGCGCAAAACCTAAAATAACGTCCCTTTGGAATTGCTCTACGCAAGACAAAATGATGCTAACCCTTTTGGTTCGCTTTGGTTTGCTGTATTTCAGACCCGAAACAATACCGCTCCTTAGCTATTGAGGAATCGCACTGTTAAGCGTATTATCCGACGCACTACAAACAACCTCCCCCAAGGAGACAAGCCATGTCCAATCTGACTGCCAATGATCTGAAAACAAAAGGCATCGCCGCCATAGAAGCCGTGCTGGCTGAACGTCCGGAAGCAATAGTCTCGGTACGCGGCAAAGAGCGTTTCGTGGTAATGGAGATCGCACAGTATCACCACCTGCGCGAATGCGAACTGGAAGCCGCATTGGCCGAAACGAAAGCCGATATCGCCGCCGGACGGTTCTCCAAGAGTACTGCTGCTGTACACGTGAAGCGGATAAAAAAGACCGCCGCATGACATGGCAAAGCAAGCCCGTTCGTCCTGAGCTTGTCGAAGGACTATATCAACCATGACTTTCCAGCTGGTATTCACCTCGCAATACGAAAAACGCGCCGCGCGTTTTCTCAAGCGGCATCCCGAACTGGAAAAACAATACCTCAAGACACTGCAACTGCTGGAGATGAACCCCCACCATCCCTCGCTGCGATTGCATGCCTTGAGCGGCAGGCTGCAGGGGCTGCATTCGGTTTCCATCAACCTTTCTTACCGCATCACGCTCGAACTGTTGATCCAGGATGAAGAGATCATCCCGATCAATGTGGGCGATCATGATGTGGTGTATTGATGATTAGGCTGGCCTATTAAGTGGAAGATACAGTCATCACTATCATCATGTGGCTGACGACAAGCGTGAAGGCAAAGCAGTTTGTATGGCGGCAGCCAAGCTGCGTTAAATAATAAGAATAATTTTCAGCCATACCTCCGGATTACCCATTGGTTTTTGCGCTGTGGTGGAAGAAAATGATGCTGGCCCTTACACCGCTGGGCGGCGAATGCGCAGAAGGTGGTGTATTCCCTGTGCCAGCGCCCGGTGGTCGACGCGGCCAAGGTGGGCGAGGTGGCGGAAATTTCCCCGGCTTCGGCATACAAGTTGATCGCCGTCCTGGAACAGTTCGGGGTACTGAAAGAAATCACCGGCGGCAAGCGCGGCAAGATGTACACGTTCGATGCTTATTTGAAGCTGTTCAAATGATAAAGGGGGAGCCAGACCGTGCAGCCATCCCGTTCAAAGCAGTTTTCGAAGACCCCGCGAGCACATGACTTCATTCGGCCCCAAGAAAGAATGGCCTATTGGATTAGCGCCGTAGGAGGAAATAATGCCTTGGACTTTTGGAAGGTCGTTCGTGCTGAGCCTGTCGAAGCATAAAAAACCTGACTCTGTATTTTTAGTTAAGCATTTTGTATAAACAATGTTGACACATGACGCGCGTGCTTCTAAACTGCCCCGGATCGAATTGCACGAGGAGCACATCATGGAAGTCATCGTAAAAAAATGGGGCAACAGCACGGCAGTGCGCATCCCTGCCTCTGTCATGGCAGCGGCACATGTCACTTTGGACCAACCCGTCAAAGTGCGCGAGGAGCAGGGGCGCATCGTCATCGAGCCGGTGCGCCGCAAGGAATACAAGCTGGACGAACTGCTTGGCGGCATAACCGCAAAGAATCAGCACAAGCCCGTTGATACCGGCGCGCCAGTCGGCAAGGAAATCTGGTAATGGCGCGCCGCTTCGTGCCGGATGCGGGCGACATTGTCCGGCTCGAATTCTCCCCGCAGGCGGGACACGAACAAGCAGGCCACCGCCCCGCGCTGGTACTCAGCCCCGCCGCCTACAACAGCAAAACCGGCACCATGCTGTGCTGCCCGATGACCACCCAAATCAAAGGCTACCCGTTTGAAGTCCTCATTCATGCGAAAGGTGTAAGCGGCGCGGTGCTATCCGACCAGGTTAAAAACCTCGACTGGAAAGCGCGCAAAGCAACACCAAAAGGAAAAGCAACAGCCGAAGAGCTGGAGGAAGTTCGCGCCAAGGTTGCTGCACTGATTGGAATAAGTGGCATCCCCGCGTAACATCAGCCAAACACAACAATTGCTGGCTGTATTCTGGATAAGGCGTAAATGAACGGCCTATTGTATTTATGCCGTTGAAAGAAAAGTGATGCTGACCCTCACCACCGTCCAAGCCCCGCATGTCCCCGGCGCACATCTGCACCGCGAATTGGCGGGCTGTTACAAGATGAAACTGCTCAAGCAAGGCTTCCGCTTGGTTTACATGGCTGCAGATGGCGAGCCGGTTGTGCTGGTGTTATTGGCCGGCACACGCCAAAATAGCTCCGCCCGTTTGATCAATCTGGAATTTCAGCCATGAGCATAATCACTCCGCCGGCCGACAACCGCTATAAAGAATTCCTGCGCGATATCAAAACGCAGGTTGCACAAAGCCGGCTTGGCGCAGCGCGCGCGGTCAACCGCAGCCTTATCGGGTTGTACTGGTCGCTGGGCCGGATGATTGTGGAGCGCCAGGAAGAGTTGGGCTGGGGGAACGCGGTGGTGGACCGGCTGTCCGCCGATCTGCGCAATGAATTTCCCGATATGGCCGGCTTTTCGCCGCGCAACCTTTGGTATATCAAAAGCTTTTACGAAACCTACAGTGCCGCCCCCGTATTTCTGCAACAGCTTGTTGCAGAAATACCCTGGGGGCAAAACATCCTGATTTTTGAGCGGGTAAAAGACGAAGCCGCGCGCGGCTACTATATTGAAGCCACCGCCCGGCTGGGCTGGACGCGCAATGTTGTCCCATCCAGAGGATTGAGGAGAGGGCATTGGGAGAGGGGTTGGTGAGATGGACGTTCAGCACGTGCCCGTGCTTTAGATAAGTTCACCAAATAACACTTGACCGGTATTAAATAATGACATACTGTCTACAAGAATACCCAGAGGTTATTTATGAATGCCGCCCGTACCCTCGTCAGCGATCAAGACCCCGTACTTACCTATCTCACCGAAGCCCGCAAACACCATACGCAGGCTGCTATCGCCAAACATTTGGGCGTTGGAATTCGAACCATCAGCCGATGGGAAGCACGGCAAACCAGCCCTCCCTCCTACTTGGCTCACGCGTTGCAGCAACTATTGCCTTTCGGGGAAGAACGCCCCGAAGGCACTTTTGATTTCATAGACCTGTTCGCGGGCATCGGCGGTCTGCGCAAGGCATTCGAGCAAGTCGGTGGGCGTTGCGTATACACCAGCGAGTGGGATAGCTACGCGCAAAAAACCTATGCGGAAAACTTTCGCGACAGACATCCCATTGCCGGAGACATCACCCAAGTGCAGGCCACCGACATACCCGACCACGACGTATTGCTTGCGGGCTTTCCCTGCCAGCCTTTCTCGATAGCCGGAGTATCGAAGAAGAATGCATTGGGCAAGGCGCACGGCTTTGCCTGCGAAACGCAAGGCACCCTGTTCTTCGATGTGGCGCGCATCATCGAAACAAAACGCCCGCGCGCCTTCCTGCTGGAAAACGTCAAGAACCTCGTCTCGCACGACAAGGGCCGCACCTTCGATGTCATCCGCCGCACCCTTACGGAAGACCTTGGGTACCACATCCATTATCGCGTCATCGACGGTGCACACTTCGTCCCGCAACACCGCGAGCGCATCCTCATCGTCGGGTTCCGCGAGCCGGTTGCATTCGACTTTGATGCGCTTCCGTTACGCCCAAAAGGTGAAATCAAACTTAAAGACATCCTTCACCGCACCGACGGCACCGAGCCAGTTCTGGAATGGGACGAAGGCAAATTCTTCGACCACAAAAAGAAATGCGTGCAGGACAAATACACCCTTACCGACCACCTCTGGAATTACCTGCAACGCTATGCCGAAAAACACCGCGCCAAGGGCAACGGTTTCGGCTTCGGGCTGGTCACACCGGACAACATCGCGCGCACCCTCTCGGCGCGCTACTACAAGGACGGCTCGGAAATCCTGATTTACCAAGGAAAGCGCAAGAACCCACGGAGGCTTACGCCAAGAGAATGCGCGCGACTGATGGGTTTTCCCGACACGTTCAGGATTCCGGTATCGGATACGCGGGCTTATAAACAGTTTGGAAATTCTGTTGTTGTTGATGTCATGGCTCATGTTGCAAAGTTGATGCAACCAATGCTGGAAGCTGATACCCTGGAGCCTGAGTTACCCCTTCGTTACGCAACTGCTTAAAGGAGAAAATCATGCACACCCAATCACGTATACCAAGACTTCATGACACAACTTTTGATGGTGCTTTGTTGTGGTTCTCGGAGATGCAGTGCGCCAATCTGCTTTTCCACCCAGAAGATGATCCTGCCGAAATTATCCGCATCTCGAATGGCGAGCGCCTTTTTACGGATGAAGAGGTGGACGAACTGCGTTTGCTGCTGAACGGACTTGAGGAAAGTATTGGACATGAAAAGGTAATTGAAGCTGCCTACCCGATCGTCATGAGGGCCTTCGGAAATCAGCTGGATGCCTGATGGTTGATGTAGTCGATAAAGCGACTCGCAGCCGGATGATGTCCGGTATTCAGGGCAAGAACACCAAGCCAGAACTTCTGGTAAGAAAATACCTGCATAGCCGAGGGCTTCGCTTCAGGCTTCATGCTAAAGAGTTGCCTGGAAAACCAGATTTGGTTTTCCCGAAATACAAGGCAGTGATCCTTGTGCATGGATGTTTCTGGCATCAACATACTCGGTGTAAGTTTGCAGTCTTGCCTTCGAGTAATGTTGAATTCTGGAAAAAGAAACTGGATGAAAATCGGGAGCGAGATCAGCGTAACAAAAGAATGCTAAAGGCACTCGGCTGGAGGGTCTTAACGGTCTGGGAATGTCAATTGGATGATCGATACCTTTCAGGCCTTGTCGGGAAAATCAAGAACAAGGAAATAAATGCCGGATCGACAGCTCGATAGTTTGTTTTCCTACTGCCAAGGACTAAGTCGCTTGGCGGGGAAAACAATTCGTGGTGGTGAAATTTTTGCCAAGGTGCTGACCCAAAATGACGACTCAGGCCGACATGGGGTTTTGGTTCCCAACGAAGCGTATGACCTTTTCCCTGAACTAGAGATTGCAGACCCAAACCAAAATGCGACCGTGCATTTTCTAGCGGTCGATGGTATTGACGGCCAAGAGCAGTCTCTGGCATACAAATATTACCAACGTTATCCAGAACGCCGAATTACCTGTCTTAACGGTAATTTCAATGATCGACAACACGGCTATAGGGTGGGTATTTTTTTTAGGGCAGAACAGGTCGATGGTTCGGTCGGCTATTACGCAGACATCCTACGTGAAAAAGGGGACCTGGAATTCCATCGCCTTTGTTCCATGCTGTTTGGAGATGCAATTCACCTAAATGAAGGACTGTTCGTATTGCTTGCAATTGATGCACCGACTCTCGTTCTTGACGACGCACTAAATGATTTCTTGACCCGCTTCGATCACATACATGAACAGGGCTATATCAACTCTCTTCGACTTGGTGATACCGGGATTGGATACACCTTTGAAACGCAGTTGGGTATCAAGGAAAACAATGATCGACGAGCCGATTTCAGGGGTATTGAGGTTAAATGCAAGCAGATCAAAGAAACAGGCGGACATGGTGGAAAAATAAACCTGTTTCAGCAAGCGCCAAGTTGGGAGGAAAAACTAACAGCACTGGAGCGGATACGCCTGATTGGCCAGCCGGATGAGCATGGCCACTACACCTGCTACTCCCAAGTAACAACGACAGCAAACAACATCGGGTTGTCGCTTGACCCGTCAGCCACACCCGAACAGATTGACCTGCTGAAAGGAGTTACACGATTTGGTTACTGGCCCTTCGAGGTTCTTGAGGGACGACTTCGCGAAAAGCATTCCCGCGCAGTTTTTGTGAAAGCAGACGTGCGCAACACTGCTGGTCATCAACGCTTTCATTACAAGGAATTGATTTACTGTGAGCGACCATCAATCCAGCATTTCAATGATCTCGTCCGTTCGAAACGAATTGTGTTTGAGTTTTTAATGTCTGAAAAAGAAGGAAAGGTTCGCAATCACGGCTACCCATGGCGCCTGACGAGCGAAGATGTTTTGAGTGAGTTGTTCTCGTTGAGGGTAAAACTCAGATAACGTAAGTAGCTCGGCACATCGTACCGCCTTACTTGGCAGCACCGTACAAGCCTTCTGATACAACTGGCTGCCCTGCTTCACAAACTCCACCGCCTTCTGCTCCATACCTTTTTGCAGTGCAACCTGTTCGTCCACGCCTTGCTGCGCGGCGCAAATTCCTGAAATTTGCCGTCCATGCGCAGCAGCGCCCAGACGGCAAACCCGTTTCTTTATTTCTTGGGGGCGTACTTGAAGGACAAGGCTACCCTCGCACGGTAGGCGGACACCTTGCCGTCCTCGACCACCATATCCAGTTTGACTACTTCGGCGACTCTCAGATCTCGCAAGGTTTTTGAGGCGGTTTTGACTGCGGTCGCGGCGGCATCCTCCCATGATTTCTTGCTGGTTCCGACTATTTCGGTAATACGATAAACGCTGTCTGCTGCCATGATTGCCTCCCTCTTCTGTGATGAATTCGAAAGTTGATCCTGCGCTGCAGTTCACATATTACGCTTTCCGGTAGATCCTTGCGCCCTGCTGAGTGATTTTCATGGAGCAGAAATGAGCAGTTTTGCGCGAATTCATCAGCAGGGTTTCAATCGCGGTGGCTGAGCTCTACGCAAGCAAGATTTTCTTGCACCAATGCCTGTTCTATCTCCGCACGATGTTCCAGCAGGATGTTGAGCACAACAGTTTTTGAGCGGTTGGGGATTTTGAGCCAGATGACTTGTGGCGGATGGCCTGCAACCAGTGAGCGTTCCTGAAAATCCGAATCGCGACTGACAATCACGTAGCCGTTGTCTTTGGCGTACTGCCAGATTTCCGAATCGCTTGCGGTTTCCAATCCCAATAAAGCGATTTGTGTAGAGCCGGGGAACGCGGCTTGCAGAAAGGTGACGATGCGCCTCGACAGATTTTTCGTCGAGTAGCAGTTTCATCAAACGGCTACGGTGTACAGGTTGTGTTCGCGGTCTGCGGCAAAGGCGAGGCAGGAGCGAATATCGGCAGGTTCGAGTTCGGGAAAGTCTTCGATGATGTCCGCTTCGCTCATGCCTTCGGCGAGCATTTCCAGCACATCATAAACACTGATGCGCAGATTGCGGATACAAGGACGTCCGCCACGTTTGCTGGAATCCAGTGTGATGCGCGAGTCGGTCATGTTTATCGCCTTTCCGGTTGGCTTGTTGAATGCACTATAAGGGACATAGCGCAATTATTCAACAGCGGGTGTCAGGCCTTGCTATACAACTGGCTGCCCTGCTTCACGAACTCCACCGCTTTCTGTTCCATGCCTTTGGCAAGCGCAGCCTGCTCGTCGACGCCTTCCTGCGCGGCGAAGTCGCGCACGTCCTGCGAGATTTTCATCGAGCAGAAGCTCGGGCCGCACATCGAGCAGAAGTGCGCAACCTTGCCGGATTCCTTGGGCATGGTCTCGTCGTGGAATTCGCGCGCCTTGTCCGGGTCGAGGCCGAGGTTGAACTGGTCTTCCCAGCGGAACTCGAAGCGCGCCTTGCTTAGCGCGTTGTCGCGTATCTGCGCTCCGGGGTGACCCTTGGCGAGGTCGGCGGCGTGCGCGGCGATCTTGTAGGTGATGATGCCTTCCTTCACGTCGTCCTTGTCCGGCAATCCGAGGTGTTCTTTGGGCGTGACATAGCACAGCATCGCGGTGCCGAACCAGCCGATCATCGCCGCACCAATTGCCGAAGTGATGTGGTCGTAGCCGGGAGCGATGTCCATGGTCAACGGGCCAAGCGTGTAAAACGGCGCCTCGTGGCACCACTTCTGCTGCAGGTCCATGTTCTCCTTGATGAGGTGCATCGGCACGTGGCCGGGGCCTTCGATCATCACCTGCACGTCGTGCTTCCATGCGACCAGCGTCTGCTCGCCGAGCGTCTTGAGCTCGCCGAGCTGCGCCTCGTCGTTGGCGTCGTAGATCGAGCCGGGACGCAGGCCGTCGCCGAGGCTGAAGCCGACGTCGTAGGCCTTCATGATTTCGCAGATTTCCTCGAAATGCGTGGCGAGGAAATTTTCCTTGTGGTGCGCGAGGCACCACTTTGCCATGATCGAGCCGCCGCGAGAAACTATCCCGGTCATGCGCTTCGCGGTCAGCGGCACGTAGCGCAGCAGCACGCCGGAATGGATGGTGAAGTAGTCCACGCCCTGCTCGGCCTGCTCGATCAGCGTGTCGCGGAAGATCTCCCAGGTCAGGTCTTCGGCCTTGCCGTTCACTTTTTCCAGCGCCTGATAGATCGGCACGGTGCCGATCGGTCCGGGCGAGTTGCGGATGATCCATTCGCGCGTCTCGTGGATATGCTTGCCGGTGGACAGGTCCATCACCGTGTCGCCGCCCCAGCGGATCGACCAGGTCATCTTTTCGACCTCTTCCTGGATGCTCGAACCCAGCGCGGAGTTGCCGATGTTGGCGTTGATCTTCACCAGGAAGTTGCGCCCGATGATCATCGGCTCGGCTTCGGGGTGGTTGATATTGGCGGGGATAATGGCGCGGCCCGCGGCCACTTCGCTGCGCACGAATTCCGGCGTGATCTCCTTCGGCATCGCTACGCCGAAGTTCTCGCCGGGGTGCTGTTGCAGCATCATCCCGGAAAGCCCCTCGCGGCGCTGGTTCTCCCGTATCGCGATGTATTCCATCTCCGGCGTGATGATGCCCTGACGGGCGTAATGCATCTGCGTGACGTTCCTGCCGGCCTTGGCGCGGCGCGGCGCGCGCTGGAGGTTGAAGCGCATTTCCGCAAGCTCGGGATCGTTCAGGCGCTGCTGGCCGTAAGCGGAAGACAGCTTGTCCAGCGTTTCGGTGTCGCCGCGCTCGTTGATCCACGCCTCGCGCAGCGCGGGCAGGCCGGAGCGGATGTCGATCTTCGCCGCCGGGTCGGTATAGGGGCCGGAGCAGTCGTACACGTAGATCGGCGGGTTATGTTCGGCGCCCATGCCGCTGGGCGTGTCGGCCTGCGAGATTTCGCGCATCGGCACGCGGAGGTCGGGGCGGCTGCCCTGCACGTACACCTTGCGCGAATTCGGCAACGGTTTGACCGCCGCTTCGTCAACGTGCGCGGCTTGGGCGATGAATTTTGGATTGGCGTTCATGTGATGCTCCAGGCTATCGGGAAAATAGTGCGGCAGGAAACATCGGGTGGATGCTTCCCTTTGCGGCATTACCCGTACAGGTTCAAAGGGTGTCTCTCACTCCGCCCGGCTCTGATACCGGCGAAGACCCCTAGCGAGGGGCGAAAGTTACTGGAAAGGCGGGTGGAATGCAAGTTTCCGCCGTTGCGACTATAATTCGCGTCCTCTTTAAGCCTTGCTGCCCGCCATATACCAAGATGCAGTTGTTCGCCTTTGGCATTAACCATCAGACCGCGCCGCTCGCCGTGCGCGAACAGGTCGCGTTCAACGCCGACGGAATGGAGGACGCGCTGCGCAATCTGGTGGAGAACGGCGCGGCGAAGGAGGCGGCGATCCTGTCCACCTGCAACCGCACCGAACTGTACTGCAACGCCGCGCAACCCGACCATGCCATCGACTGGCTGGCGCAATACCACCACCTGCCGCGCAAGGACCTCGACCCCTATCTCTACATGCTGCAACGCGAGCAGGCCGTGAAGCATTCGTTCCGCGTGGCCAGCGGGCTGGATTCGATGGTACTCGGCGAACCGCAGATCCTCGGGCAGATGAAGCAGGCGGTGCGCCAGGCCGAAGAGGCCGGCACGCTGGGCTTCCTGCTGCACAAGCTGTTCCAGCGCACCTTCTCGGTCGCCAAGGATGTGCGCACGCAGACCGAGATCGGCGCGAACCTCGTGTCGATGGCCGCCGCCGCGGTGCGACTCGCCGAGCGCATCTTCCCGAGCATCGCCGAGCAGCGCGTGCTGTTCATCGGCGCGGGCGAGATGATCGAACTCAACGCGGTGCATTTCGCGGCGCGCTCTCCCAGGCACATCACCGTCGCCAACCGCACGCTGGAACGCGCCCATGTGCTGGCGCGGCGCATCAACGGCCACGCGATCACGCTGAACGAGTTGCCGGAGCAGCTAGCGCACCACGACATCATCATCAGTTGCACCGCCAGCCCGCTGCCGATCCTCGGCAAGGGCATGGTGGAACGCGCGCTGAAACAGCGCAAACACCGCCCGCTGTTCATCGTCGACCTGGCCGTGCCGCGCGACGTGGAAGAGGAAGTCGCGGAATTGAGCGACGTGTTCCTGTACACCGTGGACGACCTCGCCGAAGTGGTGAAGGACGGCCTGGACGCGCGCCAGAGCGCGGTCAGGGAAGCGGAGGTCATCATCGACTCGGGGGTGGCGGATTTCGTGCACTGGATGGAATCGCGCGAGGTGGTGCCCACCATCCGCGCATTGCGCGACCAGGCCGAGCGCAGCCGCCGCCACGAAATGGAAAAAGCCCTGCGCCTGCTGGCCAGGGGCGAGAGCCCGGAAAAAGTGCTGGAAGCGATGAGCAGCGGCCTGACCAACAAATTCCTGCACGCGCCGACCCACGCGCTGAACCAGGTGCACGGCGACGACCGCGAGGCGTTCCTCGATATCATCCATCGCCTGTAT
>JAGRPI010000042.1 GCA_019449635.1 Candidatus Ferrigenium bremense | reverse complement strand
AGCAAAAAAGCCGGCAGCAAAAAAGCCGGCAGCAAAAAAGCCGGCAGCAAAAAAGCCAGCAGCAAAAAAACCAGCAGCAAAAAAACCAGCGTCAAAACCGGTCGGCGGTATCCTGAAAGCGTAATTTCGCCTCGCGAGGGGCGGTTTGGCTTTTCCGCCCTTTTTTGGTTTTCTCACAGGCGAAGCTTCAGCAGCAACCCGCGTTTCGCGCGGGTCGCATTCGCTTCTCCTTAAATCAGGAAGATCGTCGCCAATCCCAGGAAGATGAAAAAGCCGCCGCTGTCGGTAATGGCGGTGATCATCACGCTGGAGCCGATGGCCGGGTCGCGCCCCAGCTTCTGCATGGCAAGCGGGATGGCCATGCCGACAGTCGCACCCACCAGCAGGTTGAGCAGCATCGCACCGGTCATCACGATGCCGAGCGCTGCGTTGTGGTACAGGAAATAAGCGAACAATCCTGCAATCCCGCCCCACAACAGGCCATTAAATCCACCGATCGCCAATTCCTTGAGCATCAGCCTGCGCGCATTGTCCTGTGTGATTTGCCCCAAGGCCAGCGAGCGGGTGATGATGGTGGTGGTCTGGTTTGCCGAGTTGCCGGCAATGCCTGCGACAATCGGCATGAGCGTGGCGAGCGCGACGAATTTTTCTATCGTGCCTTCAAAGTTGCCGATCACCCGCGAGGCAAAGAATGCGGTGCAAAGGTTTAGCGCCAGCCATACCCAGCGGTTCTGCGCGCTCTTCCATACCGAGGCAAAAATATCCTCCTCCTCGCGCAAACCGGCCAGGTTCAGCACATCGCTTTCCGATTCGGTGCGGATGAAGTCCAGCACCACGTTCACCGTCACCCGCCCGACCAACTTGCCATCCTCGTCTACCACCGGTGCAGAAACCAGGTCGTAGCGTTCAAAAGCCTGGGCGGCCTGATCCGCCTTTTCCTCCGGATGCAGTTGTATGGTGTCGGTCAGCATCAGGTCGCCGACAATTTTTTCCGGTTCGTTGACCACGATGAGATTGATCGGCAGGACGCCTTTGAAACGATCGTCCCGGTCCACCACGAATACCTGGTCGGTGTGGTCGGGCAGCTCATCGAAACGACGCAAATAGCGCGATACGACTTCCAGCGTAACGTCCTCGCGGACATGGATCATGCTGAAATCCATCAGCGCGCCGACCGAGTCTTCCGGGTATGACATTGCAGCGCGCAATTGCTCGCGCTCTTCGACGGACAGCGACTTGAACACGTCGCGCATCACGTTTTGCGGCAGGTCGGGGGCTAGGTCGGCGATTTCGTCGGTATCGAGCTGTTCGGCGGCGGCGCGCAACTCTTCGCGGTTCATGGTCGCAATCAGCGACTCGCGCACCGCATCGGAAACTTCGATCAGGATATCGCCGTCGCGCTCCGACTTGACCAGGCCCCATACCAGCAGGCGCTGTTCGATGGGCAGGGCTTCCAGGATATAGGCGATATCCGCAGGGTGCAGGCTATCCAGCTTGTGTTGCAGTTCGGCGAGATGCTGCTTGTGCAGCAGGGTATCGACCAATGTGTGACGATCTTCGCGCGGTATCTCCTGCCGGTGAACAACCACTTCCACCAGGGCGTGCTTGCGCAGCAGCGATTCCACCTGCTTGAGGTGATCCTGCACATTTTCGGTGTAGTGATGTTCCCGGTTGATATTGATCATGGCCGTGCCCTATAAATCGCGGGCTATTGTAAAGAATTCGGCGCATGGCTGCGCGGCAAATTTAACCAGATTCAGGCGGGGCGAGGCTGTTTGCGCGGCTGCGGACACGCCCACGTGTTGCGCAGCTATCTGGAGTATTTTTCGATCAGTTGCTCAAATTCCTTTGCCGGGACCGGCTTGCTGAACAGGTATCCCTGAAAGACATGGCAGCCATTCAGTTCCAGGAACTCGCGTTGCGCCTCGGTTTCCACCCCCTCGGCGATAACTGCCAGATTCATGGTTTGGGCCAGGGTTACGATAATTCTGGCGATGGCCGCATCGTTGGGGTCGGTGAGCACGTCGCGCACGAACGACTGGTCGATCTTCAACTGGTACAGGGGCAGGCGTTTCAGGTAGGAGAGCGAGGAATAGCCGGTGCCGAAGTCGTCCATCGAAAAATTTATACCATGGGCTTTCAGCGCACTCATTTTTGTGATGATTTCATCCACTCGCTCCATCATCAGGCTTTCGGTGATTTCCAGCTTGAGCCTTGCGGGGTTCACCCCGAAGTAATCGATCAGCGACAGCACCTCTTCAACGAAAGTCGGCAGGTGGAACTGCTTGGTGCTGACATTCACGGCCAGGGTGAGGTGGGCCGTTTCCGGTCGCGTCGCCCAGGTCGCCAGTTGCTGACAGGCGGTAGTCATCACCCAGTGGCCCAAAGGCAGGATCAGTCCGGACTCCTCGGCGAGCGGAATGAATTCGGCAGGGGACACCATGCCGCGCTCCGGGTGGCGCCAGCGCACCAGGGCTTCTGCACCGATCAGGCGGTCGGATGAATCGATTTGCGGCTGATAGTAAAGCAGGAATTGTTCCCGCTCGGAGACGGCGCGGCGCAGGTCGGATTCCAGGGCGACGCGGGTGGCGACCGCAGCCTGCATGGTGGGATCGAAGAAGCGCAGGGTATTGCGCCCGTCTGCCTTGGACTGGTACAGCGCGACATCCGCGTGCTTGAGCATTTCTTCCGTCGTTTTCAAGGGCCCGCGGAACAGCGTGATGCCGATGCTGGCGGTACTGTGGTACTCGCGGCCGTTGATGAGGTAGGGCTGCCCGAGGGTCGCGAGTATCTTCTCTCCCACTGTTTCGGCATGGGTGGCGGCGACCTGTTCGTCGGTATCCAGGTCTTCAAGCAGGACGACGAATTCGTCCCCGCCCAGCCGGGCGGTGGTGTCGATTTCCCGGATACAGCCTTGCAGCCGGCTTGCTGTTTCGACCAGCAGCAGGTCGCCGACAGCGTGCCCCTGGGTATCGTTGATACTCTTGAAGTTATCGAGGTCGATGAATAGCAGCGCACCCTGCCGGTTGGTGCGGACGCTCAGGGCAAGCGCCTGATGCAACCGGTCGAGCAGGAGCCGCCGGTTGGGCAACTGGGTGAGCGGGTCATAGAAAGCCAGGTCACGAATTCTTTCTTCCGCTTCCTTGTGCTCGGTGATGTCGGAAAATGCGCAAACATAATTCGTGATTTCACCATCTGTGCCGACAACGGCGGTAATGGTCAGCCATTCCGGGTAGATTTCGCCATTCTTGCGCCGGTTCCAGATCTCCCCTTGCCAGTAATAGTCGCGATACAGGATTTCCCGCATACGCGGGTAGAACCCCGCATCCTGGCGATCGGACTTCAGCATGCTCAGTTTTTTGCCGATAGCTTCTTCGGCACTGTAGCCGGTCAGCTTCGTGAAGACACGGTTGACCCGAATGATCACCTCGTTGCTATCCGTCACGATCATGCCTTCTTCGATCTCGAAGGCGATGGCGGCAACGCGCAAAGCTGCCTCGCGCACTTCCAGCGCCACCATCATGCTATTGAAGGCATGAGCCATGTCGGCGATGTCCTTTGGCCCGGTGAGCATGGCTCGCACCTCCGATTCGCCTGCCTTGGCGCGCTCCATGCTGGCCGACAACTGGCTGAGTGGCCGCGTCATGCGGTTGGTCAGGAAGCGGATCAGGAACAGGAACAGCAGCGCAAAGGAAAACGACGTGGCCAGGTTGGCGACAAAAATGTCGGTCGTCGTCCGAGTCATCGCCGCCTTGCTCATCACCACCGAAACATGGCCGAGCAACTCGGGTGCGGCGGTCTGCACATTGAATGGCGATTCTGCAGCAGGCTGCGTATACACCGGCGCAGCAAAACGCCAGGCATTCCGGCTTTCCGCATCGAGAACGGCTGCGCCCTGCACCAAGTTGGTTCGCTCGGCCATAGCGGGAAATTCGGCCAGGCCGGCGCTGCCGTGTATCAGCAATGTGCGCTGGCTGATGTCGCGTATTTCCACGCTGACCACGCCCGGGAAAGCCATGGTCGCGTTCACAGCCTCAGCGGCGTTGTCAGCCGAGGCGTAAATCAGGGCCAGGGTGCTCTGACGGGCCAGATTCTCGGTGATGCGCTGACCCTGCTCAAGAAGGTTAAGGCGTACCCGCTCGTTACTCTGCCACGATCCCACCAGAGAGGAAAACAATGCCAGAAAAAGTATGCCGAGCGTAACCATGACGCCAAGCTGGCGCTCAAAAGTGAGTCTTTGGAGGAATTCGTTGAGAATCTTTTTCATGAGCGATTGCGTTATTGCTCAGGGAGGGTAGTGTCGAAACCCTGCAGGCGACCCGGATTGACCCCGAGATGCTGGGCAGTGCGCAGGTTGACAATACTTTGCACATCGCGCAATGGCATCATGCCACGCCCTCCATAGTCACCCGAGATCAAGATGCCCTGAGCCAAACCGGCGAGGCTCTTCCCCAGCGCCACGTTGTCAGGATAAAGCGAAAACAGTATGCCACGCCGGACATGGGCGGAATTGCTGGAAAAAACCGCGATGCCTTGCTTCCATGATGCCTGCAGCACCAGAGGCAGAATCGAGCTTTCCTCCACCGTAGTGGAATCCTGCGGCAACCATAAGACATCACGGCGGCCGTCAGCCGCAGAAAAAATTTCCTGATAGAACCGTATCGCACTACGCAGATCCTGCGCCTCGTACGCCACCAGCTCCAGCCCCTGGGCACGTGCGGCTTCCCGGGCCAATTTCATCAGCCAGCCGTTGGAACCGGGATCGTAGACAACGAACACGCGCTTCGCCGCCGGCATCAACGCCTTCATGCGGGCGAACAGCAATGCAGGATCCGGCGACAGGCTGATCACCGGCAGTCCGCGCGCCTCGTTCTCCGGCACCGTCAACACGCCGCCCGTCACTACCCTGATGCCGTTGCTCACCGCTGTTGCCGACTTCATGCCCTGCCGTCCGAGAGCGATCACCACTTTGGTGTTCTGGCGGAGCAGACTGGCCTTCAGTCCGCCGATATCCGTGTCGGCGCGCACCGGATGGTTGGCTACCCGGCTGCCGACCTTGTCCTCGATACCCTCGATGATTTTTTCGAATATCCCGTGATACGGCTCACCGATGTCGGGATAGATCACTGCTATCCTGTCTTCCCCTGCTGCCCAGGCCGGCAAGGTAACGATCAGTGCCGTGAAAAACGGCAGCACGATGCCCAGCAACGCCCCGTTATTCAAATTTGCATTAAAAGCAGCATTAATTGCAGGAGCGGGCCATGCCCGCGGCAGGGCATGATTGTCGCGGGTACGAAAAACTTTGCCCGCTCCTGCAAGGGTAGCGCGAAAACAGTATTGAACTATTGATTGAAAAATGGAATTGCCCATCAAAGTTTGTAGTGCAGCTCGAAGCGCCACTCGCGCGGCGCCAGCGGCAGGTCGTTGGGAATCAGGCCCGGCGCCGGAGACGGCTCGCGCGCGTCGGCATCGAACAGATTGAGTACCTTGAAGACAAATTCCCAATCGCTGCCCTGCTGCCGATTGCGCAGCGTGAGGTCCACGGTGTGGTAATCGGCGATGGCGGGGCGGGTATCCGATGGCTCGCGCTTGCGGCCGGCAATGTAGTTGAATTGCGTGTCCAGAATCCAGTGCGGCATGAAGCGCCAGTCCGCCCGCGCATAGACATGGTGGTGCGGAGCGTTGCCCGCATCCTGGCTGGTTGCCTCATCGATCGAACGTTGCTGCGCGTAATTGCCCGACAGCCGCAGGCTCGGGCTCGCTTCCCAGACCAGCTCGACTTCCATTCCCCGTCCGTGCTGCCGCCCGGAGTTTTGCGCGGTGGCACTACCATCCGGGTTAGATACGAAACGCAGGATATCTTTCATCTGGTAGCGGAACAGGTTCAGGTTCGCCTGAACGGTGCTGGCCGCCTGCCAGGTGAAAGCCAGCTCCACCGATTCATTGGTTTCCGGCTTCAGGCTGGGATTGCCCAGCGCCACCGGATTGTTGATGTTATAGAGCTCGGAGAATGACGGCGGGCGGAAGGCGCGGCCGTAGAGCAGCTTGCTGGTCAGGTTGTAGGCGGTTTCCCATACCAGCGCCAGACGCGGGTTGGTGGTGCCGCCGAAATCGGAATACCGGTCGTGGCGCACGCCGGCAGTCAGGTACCAGTCCTGGGTGAAAGCCCATTCGTCCTGCGCATACACATAGCTCACGCGCCGGCTGTGCGGGCGCAGGAAGGGCGCGCTGTCGGTCACGTCCACCACCGATCCCAGCGGAACCAATACTCCCGGGGCAGGGTTGCTGAAATTCTTGGTTTCCTTGATGCGGTACAAATCGTCGTTCTGGGTACCGGCGCCTAAGCGCAGCTTGTGGCTCTGCAACCCGGTATAAGCAGCCGACAGGTTGAAGCGCCAGTGGCGCTCCCATTGATAGGGATTGCCGATCACCCCATCCGGGAAGCCGGGAAAGCCGGGCGGGTATAGCGTCAAATCGGATTGCTCGGTGAGGTGCAGAAAGCTGGCTTGGGCAGTGACGTCCCAATCGGGGGCAAAGTTGGCGTCCTGATAAGTGAGGTCGCTGGAGACGCGTTCGCCGAAATTTCTGCCTTGGGGATCCAGCGCCGACGCCACCCCGGCACCGGTGCCCACATGGGCGCGCCGTTGGTAACCGGCGCGCAGCCGCCATTGGTCGCGCGCCAGGTCGAGGCGTCCGTCGATGGCGTCGCGGCCGAGGTTGACCGGTCCCGGCGCCAAGGAGGGAGTGCCAAATGCGGTCATTGCATCCGCGGCGATGATCTGGCGCTGGCCGTCGCTAATACCTGCCCGCAAGTAGGCAGCGAAATCGTAATCCCCCCCATGCGCCGCCATGCTGCACCCAGGCATCGCGGCTGTTGAACGAGCCGCCGCGCAAACCGAGTTGGGTGCCGTCGAGGTCGGCGGCGGTCCTGGTGATGCTATTGATCACGCCGGAAAACGCATCGGCGCCGTAGAGCGCGGAACCGGGGCCACGGATCACCTCGATGCGCGCGATATTCTCCACCGGCATGCCGCCCCAGATTTGGGAACGGTTGCCGGTGTATACGCCGGTGATCGGAATGCCGTTCACCAGCATCAGCACCTGGGGATTGTACTGGGTGTGGATGCCGCGGATGGTATAGATCGAGTTATAGCCGATGGGGGAACGCGACACATGCAGGCCCGGTACGGTTTCCAGCACTTCGTCGAGATCGGCCGCGCCGATGGCGGCGATGTCCTCCGCGGTGACCACGCTGGCGACCGATGGCGCGCGCGCGATCGGCTGTCGGGAGCCGCTGGCGATGCTGACGAAGGACTTGTCGCCATAGGCCAGCGCCAGTTCCTCTTCCTCGGACTGCGGCGCGGCATGGGCGGTGCAGGCCACGGTCAGCAATATAACGGCTGAGCGCATAATTAGCTTGTACATAACTCCCCCTTTGGCCGCAACAACACGCGGCAATATTATTTTTATGTAATGCTTGCCACTGTAGCAGGTTTGCCATCAGCCGGAAGCATCAGGTTTCATGGGCGCACCCCGCCAGCGGCGGCGGGCAACACCCTCATAAGACAATATCCGGCAAGGCAGAGGAAACAACAGGCCTGCCGGTTTCTCCGCCGCCTCCAGGTAGCATGGCGGCATGCCGGCGAGAAAGGCCGGGATACCAAAGAAATAATACTCGAGCGGCGTCAGGCCAAAATCGGCGCACAGTGCGGCCGCCAATGCGGCATAGTTCATGTGCAAACGCCAGCGTCCGGCGAGCAGAATTTTTTCCACCTCGAACGCGAGCTGGAGATGCGGCCCGCCATCCAGCCCCTGCTCGCGCGCCAGCGCCATCATAGGGGCGATGCGTTCGTCGCCGGCCACGATCGGCCGCCCGTAGCCGGCGATACCGCGCTGCTGCTTCAGCTCTGCGCGTACCACTCCCGTCAGGTTGGCAGCCGCATCCACCTGCGTCTTGGCGCGGCGCAGAAATTCGCTGGTGCGCAGGTCGATGCCGCGCCCATATATCTGCGCCTCGGAAACGGCCAGCGCGGCGGCGATGCCGAGACTGCCGGTGCTGCGCGCCGTGCCTGCCAGCGCCGCCACGCGGTTGTTCCAGATGCGCGCGTCGGGATAGCTGGTGTAACTCCAGATCGCCTGCAATACTTTCATTTGTTGCGGCGTAAAGCGGCGGCCGGTGATGCCGAACAGGTAGAGTTCCAGCCAGTCCAGCCCCTTGAGTGATGCGTGCAGATCGAGGCCGCGGAATACCGCGCGCTCGCCCGGAAAAACCGCCCCCATGCGGGTTGTCAGCCGCCCGACCAGTTCTACCAGAAGTCGCGGCCCCTTCATGCCCCTGCTTCCGCAAGATTTGCAACGTCTTGGGCAGGGCCGGGATCGTTTTCCAGTTCCACCTTGAAGAATGGAAAATTCTTGTGGCCGTAATCCTTCTGCTCCAGCGCATGCACCGCAGCGCCCGGCAGCCGCAGCAACAGAAACAGCATTTCTCCCTGCGCCGGTGCAAACCCAAGATCGCGCAATGCCGCAGCCGCCACGCCGGTCATCGCCAGCGGCAGCCCGGCGGCGCATTCCAGCGCCGGCCGGTTAGCCTGCAGCCAGGCCAGAGACGGCGCGCAATCCGGAGCAGCGAGATAAGCCAGGGTCTGTCGCACCGGCGTGGTACAACGCACACCATAGGGATCAAAACCGGGCGGGTGGCCGGGGGGGGGCCAGACATCCGCCGGATCAGCCATCGGCTTTACCGCCAGGCCCGTTTGCCAGAGCGCCAGATCGGTGCCGCGCTCAATCCAGTCTTGCATCGCAATCATCACTTCCCGCGCGCCGCCGGATGCGCCCGCACCCACCGCCAGCGAGGCCATCAAACAGGATGCCGAGGTGGAACCGCCGACTCCGCCGCACATCGCGGCATGCACCGCCGCATCACGCGGGCCGGGATTGGCCAGCGCCATGGCCAGTCCTTCCAGCAGCCTGGTCTGCTGCGCTGATGGCGCCTCGCCGCGAAACAGCAGGAACAGGTATTCGATCCAGCTTGCATGAACCAGCAGGTCGCCGTAAACATCGTAGCCATGGCAATGACAGGATGCCGCCGCGAACGCGTTGTCGGGCTCGGGCTCCTCTTGCCAGATGCGGGTATGGATGGATTCCGTGCTCATTTTTCCGTCCCCAGAACTTTCAATCGCAGCCCCATCGGTGGGACCTCATCGCCATCGATGCGCACATCCAGAACGGACGGGCCCGGATGGCGCAGCATCGCGTCCAGATCGAGGTTGTCAAAGTCCTCGGCGGTGCGGATCACATGGCCCGGGATACCCATGGATTCGGCCATCAGCCGGAAATCCACCAGCGGCAATTCGAAACCGATCTGTTCTGCACCAGCCAGTCGCTGACCGTGTTTCACCATGCCCAGCGCCGAGTCGTTGAGGATCACGAACACCACGCTGAGCTTCTCGGTCAGCGCCACAGTCATTTCCTGGCCGTTCATCAGCAGGCTGCCGTCCCCGGTGATGCACACTACCGGCACATCCCGGTTGGCGAGCGCAGTGCCGACCGCGCCGCCGATGGCCCAGCCCATCGGGGCGAAATTCATCGTGACACGCATCCAGCCTCCTGCGCTGTGCAGGTGGTCGTGCATCCCCAGATGATGGATCGCCCAAGTTGTGCTGTTTCCGGAATCCACCAGGAAACGCGTATCGGGCGGGCTGCGCCAGCCGAGTTCGCGCATCAGGTACTGGGGCTTGATGGGTGCGTCCTCTGATGCGGATTTGAACGGATCGTCAACCGAGATTTTTCTGAATCTGCGCTTCTCGCCAACGGAAATTTCTTTCGGACCATCTCTGCGCAGCGTCCGCAGCAGCCGCTCGAACACTGGGCGGACAAGACCACGCACATGCAGACGCGCCATCGGCGAGCGCGTCAGGTGCGCTTCGCAGGAATCGATATGCACCAGCCGGTTATTCAGCAGCGATTCACTCCAGCCGTTGCTGGTCCATTCGCTCAGGGCTGAACCTACCACCAGGATCAGGTCAACATCTTTATCGCCCATTGCTGCGACGGCTGACGGATGGCCGGCGAATCCGAACACGCCCCGATACAAAGGGTGGCGCGGGCTGATAAATCCCTTGGCATCGGGTGTGACGACAAAGACTGCATTCACCCTCTCCACCAGCTCGATGATGAGGTCGATCGCCATCCCGCCGCCGCTGCCGATCAGCACCACTATTCGTTTCGCCTGCGCCAGTTGCGCCTGCAATTCCCGGACCGCCGCGTCATCGACAGCAGACTGCGGCTGTAGCAGATGCGCCAGATTGTATGACGGCCCGCACTTTAACAGCGAACGCAACACGTCCACCGGGATGCTGAGGTGTACCGGGCCGGGTATCGGATGGTGCGCGCTCAGCAGCGCCGTGGTCAGTTGTCTTTCCAGTTGGTCAGGATGGGAAATCAGCGCGCTGTAGCGTGTACAGGTACGAAGCATTGCGACCGTGTCGATGCCTGCCCCGGATGATTCCTGCAAAGCCCCACGGCCCAGCAAATTCAACGAAGGCTGGCCGCTGATGACCAGCATCGGGATCTCGTTCTCATAGGCACAGGCCACTCCGGTGATGAGATTGGTGGCGCCCGGGCCAGAAGTGGCACAGCACACGCCGATCCTGCCGGTTTCGCGGGCGTAGCCGTCGGCCATGAAAGCGGCCCCCGTTTCGTGGCGCGCCACGACCGGGCGCGGGCCGCCGCGCCGTGCGCTGCGCGCGAGCGCGTTGTATAGCGGCTCGATGGCGCCTCCGGGCACGCCGAATACATACTCGATACCGATTTGTTCCAGATAGGCGACCAGCAGGTCGACCGCTTCCATGGGTTGTGATTCTGTTTCGAAGTCTTGTGTTCGCCGTATTTCTGTCATTAGACTGGTCACTGATTCAGTTTCAAAACGCATTACTTCCCCATCGTCCCAGCCTTGGAGACTTCGCATCTCCGCTATCGGTCTTTCGATTGATGTCCTGCCCGGCTGCGAGATATTCAGTAATACAGCCACCCGCCTTACGGTCTGCTTGCTGCGCAGTATCAACATCCATGCTGGTAATTGACGGCTGACTGCTTTCCGTATTGTTCACCGCTTTGCTGCCATGGGCTGGCTACTCGCCAACTTCGATCCAGCACGCAAAAATGGGGTGCCCGTCGATTATCATGGGCGGCCCGGCGCGGTGTGCATTAAATCCGGCCTTGCGTAGCAACCGTTCTATGCCAAGAGGAGAAACGGTAATCAACCGTTTCGCCCCACGTGTTGCCGCGCATTCTATAGCCGCCTGCAGCAAGGCCACCGCGATGTCCGATGACATCTGCCGTAGCGGGGATTGATTGGGCGAGTTGAAATCAACCGCAGCAAAGCGGGACAACTCCCAAATCTCAGGGGAGTTTGGGGGTACCGCTCCATTCAATAACTGAGGAAAAACCTCCGAGAGAAGATACGGGTGTGTAGTTGGTAACAACCGGGCGCAACCGCATACTTCGCCTTCGTTGTCTTGCACGGCTACATAGACCGTGTCAGAGCGGTCAAATTGGTCCTGTTCCAGGCCATCCGGGGCGTGCAGATCCCAGCCCAGATTTTCGACAAAAACCTTGTACCGATAGCCTGCCACCTGCCTGTAGACATCCAATAAATTGCCAGCAGTACCTGAAACAATATTCATGATCAACCCCCTGAAAAAATCATAAAAACCGATGGGTTGATTTGAGCTTTTCAGGCCAGTTCAAACAACTGTCAGAGTTGACAGTTGAGGGTGCGGCTGTGATTGCTTCCAGTGTTTCTGCTTGCCAGGCGAACATACTCAACCATGCCGCTATCGATTGTTTGGTTCGTGCCGGCCCGAGATCGTTGCCGTGTTGATCCACGAGCATCATATTGCTGCCAGGCGTGCCGGTTTGAATAAGTAGCGCTTTTCCTTGTGTGCCTATCAATTCCCAGTCCCAGCCGATGCTGATCGCCGGTGTGTCATGGCTTACCCATTCTGTGTAACCAGTGATAGGATGCAGACTGGCACCGGTTCCCATGGTGATCGGCCGGTCTTCATCCATGCCGGAAAACAGGTGTACCATTTCAACCTGCTGAAACGATTCGAACGTCAGGCGGATGTAACCATCTCGAGACAGGATCATCGTTGTGACGTACTCCTGGTGGGACGAGCTTTCTTGCGGGTAATGGGATGTCATAGGGCGCCTTGATCTCGAATTGATAGGATATGAAAAGAGAATCATACTGGCGGCGTGCATTTGAACATGCTGTCAAATCTGTCAGTGTTGTCAAATATGACAGGGAAGCTTGGCTGCCCGATCATGGCACTGCCCTTGCGATGGAGGGAAGATGAAAGCTTGGCAAGAAGAGCAAATCCAGTCGCTGTTGACTTACGATTCTGCCGCAGACCTGTTTCAGTGTGTCACGGAGTCGGCGCGGGAGTTGGGTTTTGACTATTGCGCCTACGGCATCCGCATGCCTCTGCCTATTTCCGCGCCCAGAACGGAGATGTTCAATAATTATCCTGCTGATTGGCAAACACACTATCAGGCGCAGAGCTATCTTGCGGTTGATCCCACCGTTGCACAGGGTGGTCGTTCGACAATGCCATTCGTCTGGTCTGACGAGTTGTTCGCCCCGGCCCGTGATATGTGGGAAGACGCCAGGGCTTACGGGCTGGAATACGGATGGGTGCAATCTTGCCGGGATACGCGGGGAATCAGCGGTATGCTGACACTGGCGCGTGCTCGGGAAGGTTTGTCGGCCAGCGAGTTGGTCGCCAAGACCCCGGCGATGAGTTGGTTGGCGCAGACAGCGCACTTCGGCATGGCGCGATGCCTGACGTCCAAGCTGCTGCCGGAAGCCGAAGTGATGCTTTCGAACCGGGAAATCGAGATATTGCGCTGGACGGCGGAAGGCAAGACCTCAAGTGAGGTGGCGGATATTTTGAGAATCGCCGAACGCACGGTCAATTTTCACATCAATAACGCCATGGTCAAATTGAATGCCAACAACAAGACCGCAGCGGTCATTCGGGCATCGGTACTGGGGCTTCTGTATTAAGCTTCATTGACTGTTGCCGTCCAAGAGCAATCCATCGCGACTGACACAAACCAGATTCTGCGCCCATCACTGCTAATTGATTTGTCAGGGAATTTCCGCGTCGCCCATGCGATCGAGAATGATGCCGGTTTTGCGCAGCAGGCCGCGCGCTTCGCGGTGGGTGTCGTAATAGCGCGGATTGGGCACCATCGCGGCGAGCCTGGCGGCCTGTTCTGCGGTCAGGCTGGCCGCATTGGCACGGTAATAGTGGCGCGCTGCGGCTTCCGCACCGAACACGCCGTTGCCCCACTCGATCACGTTGAGATAGATCTCGAAGATGCGCCGCTTGTCCATCACCGCTTCCAGCATCAGCGTGATGAACGCCTCCTCGGCCTTGCGCCACGGCGTGCGCTTGGTGGAGAGGAACAGGTTCTTGGCGAGCTGCTGGCTGATGGTGGAGCCGCCCGCGACGATTTTGCCCTTCTTCAGGTTCTTCTCGTAAGCCTTCTGGATGCCTTCCCAGTCGAAGCCTTCGTGGTCGACGAATTTCGCGTCCTCAGCGGCGATCAACGCGCGCTTGAGGTGATTGGAGATCTTCGCATAGGGTACCCACTGGTGCCGCAGTTCGGCATTCGGGTTCTTGTCCTGCATGACCGCCAGGCGGCTTTCCATGAACGCGCTGGTGGACGGGTTGAATTTTATCCACCAGCAGATATGCGCGAATATCCACAATTGGTAGAGCAGCAGCAGGGCGAAGCAGATCGCCATGCCGCGCCAGGTCCAGCCCCACAGTTTCTTCATTATTGTTTGCCCTTCGATACGCTCAGGACAGGCGTAGTGCGGCGATGACCGGCGCGGTCTTGGGACGCACGCCGCGCCAGATGTAGAATGCCTCAGCGGCCTGCTCGACCAGCATCCCGAGGCCGTCGGCAATCACGGCGGCGCCGTGTTCGCGCGCGAATTTCATGAACGGCGTCTCGCGCCCGTACATCATGTCGTAGGCCAGCGCGCCGGGGGCGAAGATACCGGGCGGCAGCGGGATTTCGCTCTCGGTCAGACCGGCGGAAGTTGCATTGATGACGAAATCAAACTGCTTGCTGGATAATTCTGCATAACTATTTAAAAAATTTGGTAAGCCGTATTTAAGGCCTTTGCGTGTATATAGGTCACGCTTTAAGAATGTCTGAAGCCCGTGGCTAAGTTGCTGAGCCTTGTCGGTGGTGCGGTTGAAAATGTTAATGTTCGCTCCCGCTTCCAATAGTGGGAGTGACACCCCCCAAGCAGCACCACCCGCACCTAGCAGCAATATATTTCGGCCTTGTAATGTAAATTTTAAATTCTGCTGGATATCGCACACTAATCCAGCACCATCTGTGTTGTCGCCCCGAATTTCATCGCCATCAAAGCTTAAGGTGTTTACTGCCTGTGCAGAACGGGCGCGTTCGCTCAATTCTGTAGCGATGTTGAATGCCTCGAACTTGAACGGCACGGTCACGTTGCAGCCCTTGCAGCCCACCTTGCGCAGCCGTTCGACGGTCGCGGCAAAGCCTTCCAGCGGCGCGAGGACGGCCTCGTAGCTGATGTCCTGCCCGGTCTGTTCGGCGAACATCCGGTGGATCAGCGGCGATTTGCTGTGGGCGATGGGGTTGCCGATGACGGCGTAGCGGTCAGTCATGGATATTGAGCCGAAAAAACAGTGCTATTTATACTTTCCAATTATAAGGGCTGCTGGATAATCGCGGCCTAAAGTTTTTCCGGGAATGCCGAATCGTGGAGTTATACAGGAGAAGTCATGGGAAATATCGGGAAGCAGTTGCATAGCCTGAAGGTCAGCACCAAGCTGCGCCTGTCATTTGGTTTGATCGTGGCGTTGATGGTGGGAATGGCTGCGGTCACGCAGTTTTACCTGAGCGAGATGAATGGCAAGTGGCGCAGGATCGAGCAACAGGTATTCGTCTGGCAGGATGCCAACATGGAAATCTATCGCTACCTTGGCGATGGCGTGCACCATTTCAAGAACTATGTGCTGCGCGGCGGTGACTATGAAGCGAAGTTCCGCGACGATATGGGCAAACTGCTGGGTGCGGTCGACAGGTACCAGAAAGCCGGAGGATTTGAGGATGAAGCACAGGGCCAGTTGAACGAAATCAAGACCGCAGTGGGGGCTTATCTTGCCGCCCTCGACCAACTCAAGCAACTCAAGGACAAAGGCGCATCCATCACCGATCAGGACAAGGGTATCAAGGGCGCCGACAAGCCTATTGCCGTGGCGGCAGCCAAGCTGAAGGAAATCACCGAGCGTGAATTCAGGCTGGCATCCAGCCAGTTCGGCGTGCTCCAGCAATCCACACTGCGCATCGCGCTGATCATGGGGATCATCGCCGTCATCTGTGCCGCAGCCTTTGCCCTGTTCCTGACGAGAAGCCTGATGCGCCAGTTGGGCGGCGATCCCGCAGAGGTCGCACAGGTCATCGGCGTGATGGCGGCGGGCGATTTCTCTGTGCAATTTGCCCGTGCGGCAGACGGCAGCCTGCTGGCCAATGCCCAGGATATGCAATCACGCCTGCGCGACATGATCGCCGCAGTGAAAACGCAGGCCGACCAGGTCGGCGGCTTGGCGGAACAATTGGCGGTGGCCGCGCGGCAGATCTCGGAGAACGTCAATCATGAATCTGATGCGGTGAGCGGCATGGCTGCGGCGATTGAGGAAATGAGCGTCTCCTCCACCCATATCAGCGACCAGGGGAACAACGCCAGACAAATTGCCGATCAGTCGCGCGCAAACTCCGAGCAAGGGGCGCAGGTGGTCAACAAGACGGTGGCCGGGCTGATGGAGGTTGCGCAACAGATCGAAACGGCATCAGCCGAAGTATCCCGGCTGGGAGGGGACGCCTCACGCATCAGCGAGGTGGTGAATGCCATCAAGGAAATCGCCGACCAGACCAACCTGCTGGCGCTCAATGCGGCAATCGAAGCGGCGCGCGCCGGCGAGCAGGGGCGCGGTTTTGCAGTGGTGGCAGACGAGGTGCGCAAGCTCGCCGAGCGCACGGCCAATGCCACGGCGGAGATCAACCGGATGTCCGCACAGATAGCCGGTGTGGCCAGCCGTGCGCTTGGCGGCATGGACAAGGTGGTGAATACCACGCGCCAGGGTGTGCACGATGCCGAAGTCGCACAGAATGCCATTGCCGGCATTCAGCAGAATTTTGGCGAAGTGTCGGGTGCAATCGACGATATTTCCGGCGCGCTTGTCGAGCAAAACGCGGCGGCAACCGATCTGGCGAAACGCACCGAACAGGTTGCGCAGATGTCCGAGGAAAATTCCGGCGCGGCGCGCAGCCTGTTGGATATTGCGACCGAACTGGAGCAAAAGGCGATGCAGGTGCGTGGGACGGTGGAGGTGTTCCGCGTATAGCGTGCGTCGGCTCCGTTGCCGGCCAGCTTCGGGTTACTCGCTTTCGAGCCGGTCCGACGAGGTGAACGTCCAGGTGCGCGTGATGACCAGGATGTCGGTGTCCTTGCGGATGTCCGGCGGCAGAGGGGCGTAGGGTGCGGCGAGCCTGACGATGCGCATTGCCGCCGCATCCAGGATGCGGCTGCCCGATGACTTGTTCACTTCGACAGGCCCCAGGTTGCCGTCCGCATTGATCGACACGCTGAGCCGCAGGCTGCCGAAGATCCTTTGCTGGCGCGCCTGTTCCGGGTAATTCAGGTTGCCGATGCGCTCTACCTTGATGCGCCAGTCTTCGATGTATTGCGCGAAACGGTATTCCTGCGTGCGTGCACCGATGTATTTGCGGCGCGGCATTTTCTGATAGGCGTCGAAATTCTTGTTGATCTGCGCTTCGAGGCGCGCGATCTCCAGGCTTTTTTGTACCAGTTCTTCGCCGCTGCGGGTGTCGCTGCTTTGCTGTTTCTTGAGTTCCGGTTGCGTCACCCGGTAATTGCTCTTCAGCCGGGTCAGCATGCGTTTCGATTCTTCCTCAAGCTGCGCGACGCGCCTGGCGATCTGTTCGGGGGTGAACTGCTGGTCGTCGCGGATCGCGGGCAGCGGAGTCTTGGCCTGCCGGTCTTCCGGGGTATTGCCGCCGCCGTCCAGACTGGCCTGCGCCAGCGCATCGGCTTTGGCAGGCCTGAATTTCGACTTGGTGTTGACCAGCACCACTTGCAGCGGTTGCATGAAGTTGATGGTGTTGCGCGGGTCGGGCAGCACCAGCGCGATGCCGAACAATGCGAAGGCGTGTAGCGCGACCGAAAAGACCATTGCGCCTGCTATGGGCATTTTAAGCCACGTCAGCACGCAGCCGCCTCCTCAATCGTCGCGACAAAACGCGCCTGCACCTCCACATCGAGCAGGTCGATCGAGACGATGGCCAGCCGCACAAGGGTATTGGCGGGCAATTCCGGCAGCGAGGACACGCGGAAAACCAGCGGGATACCGGTCAGCTTGACCAGGTTTTCGCGCAGCACGACGGCGTTAACAACCAGCTCGCGCAGCGATGCGCTTGCCCCCTCGCCCGCAGCGCGGGAGAGGGTTGGGGAGAGGGCTTCCATGTTAGCTTGCTCCTGCTGCAGCCAGCGTAAACACCAGTAACGTTCCATGTGCCGCTGGAAGTCGTTATAGATGGTGTACATGGTGTCGAAATCGCGCATCGCCGCGTACAGCGCGGTGTCGTTCTTGGGATAGGGCGGCTCACCGTCGCGCAGCATCGCGATGATCTGGCGCTGGTTCACCAGATCCACGTAGCGGCGCAACGGCGAACTCGACCACATATACTGCGCCACGCCCAAGCCCTGATGCGGCGCAGCGACAGTGCTCATCTTCACCTTGCCGTTCTGCTGGGTGCGATAGATGCCGACGAAGCCATGTTCGGCAAGATGCCTGCCCCATTCGCTGTTCACCAGGATCATCATCTCGGAAACCACTTTGTCGATCGGTGAGCCGCGCCGCCGTTGCGTGATGCTGATACGGTCATCTTCGACATGGAAGTTGTAATCCACTTGCTGCGTGCTGTTGTCGGACGGCTTGCCGCGCACCGTCTCCAGTTTTTGTGCCAGATTCCACAACAGCGTCAGTTCATTTGCATAAGGATAATCGAGTTTGCCCGCCGCCAGTGTCTCTTCGTTGAACAGCGGCTCCAGTGTGTCATGGCGCAGGTTCGCAGCGATGTGGATGCGCTCGACGCGGCTTTCGTGGCCGAGTATTTCCAGCGTTTCACCATCCAGCTCGTTATACATCGACAGCGCCGGACACACGCGATCCGCGCACAGCGTGAAGGCCTGTACCACGCTGTCCGGCAGCATGGTGATTTTCTGTCCCGGCATATATACGGTGGATAGCCGTGCGGCGGCGAGTTTGTCGCCTGCAGAATCGCGCGGCATGCCCAGCGTGGGTGCGGCGATATGCACGCCGATACGCCAGTTGCCGTTGGCCAGTTTTTCCACCGAGAACGCATCGTCGATCTCCGTCGTGGTCGCGTCGTCGATGCTGAAGGCGTTCACGCCGGCCAGCGGCAATTCGTCCCATGCGCTCAACTCGATGGTCGGAAAGCCCGTGCCGTCGGGAAAATGCTCGAACAGGAATTTCTGCAAATGGAAATCGTGCGTAGAGGGCAGCGCGCCGCAGCGTTGCAGCAGATGAGCAGCGGACAGGTGCGTCGCCGCGCAGGCCGCTTCCAGCGCCTTGACCTCGAGGGTGTTGCGATCCGGCTTGTAAAGCAATTGCGCAAGGTGACCGGCAAACTCGCTTGGCAGTTCGAAGCGGCAAAGCTGCTCGGTGTAGCGCGCCTGCAACGCCAGTTGCTGGCGTTTCTTCTCGGCGCCGGCCAGCGCTGCCTTGAGCACATCGGGGGGGGCGGCGCGATAGCGCCCCTTGCCTTTCTTGTGGAAATAGATCGGCGCGCTGTGCAGGCGGATCAATGCGGCAGCCGCTTCCAGCGAGCTCGGCGCGTGGCCGAAATATTCGGCGGCGATCTGCTCGGAGCCGAATTCATCCGGCGGGCAGCATTCCCACAGGAAATCCACCTCGATGGTTTCGGCGAGGGCTTCGGCCTGGGCGAGGAATTCGTCCAGGGCGGGCTGGTCGAAGCGCAGCATTACATTGGCGGCCTTGACCTTGCTGCGCTTGCCGGAAACGCTTTCAACCTGGAGCGAGGTGGTGTTGTCGGCCATGATGCTGCCGACCTTGAAACTGCCGTCTTCTTCGTAAAGGATATTCATGAGGGGGTGCGTGAAAATTTGCCGCGAATTATAGCAGTACGCGGTGCCGGTACCCGGCTCCGCAGGTAACAAAAAAGCCGGCTCACGCCGGCTTCTTTGAATGGCGCAACCTTTACTTCTGGCTCAGAACCCACGCCACCATGGTCTTGATGTCGCCATCGCTGATCGATCTTGCGGTGGCAGGCATGGGCATCTGGCCAAAAGACCCTGCACCGCCGTTGCGCACCTTGGCTTCCAGTCTGGCCTGGGCACCTTTGTCGCCCTTATATTTTGCGGCAATATCCGTCAACGCCGGGCCGACCGATTTTCCTGAAACTGCATGGCATGCGCCGCAATTATTCTGCTTGAACAGCATTTCGCCATCGCCTGCAGCAAAAGCAGCAGTGGAAACGGACAAGGCGGCAATCACCGCGAGATAACGGATTTTCATAATGGCTTCCTTTGGTAAATAATTGACATAGGGGATATGTTCTTGCCGATGTTCGATACCTTGTTAAATCTGGCGGGTTGAATATACCAGCCCGGTAGACTGGATGCACGCTTGTTGGTTCCCCGGGCGGAAGCCTAAATCACGCCCGCCCGCTGCGCCTGCTCATCGGCAAAATAGCTGGACCTGACCATCGGCCCGCAGGCGGCATGACTGAACCCCATCTCCTTTGCGGCCTGCTCGAATCTCGCAAAGGTTTCCGGCGGCGCGTAGCGCAGCACCGGCAAGTGCCCGTCGGAGGGTTGCAGGTATTGGCCGATGGTGAGCATGTTCACTTCATGCGCGCGCAGGTCGCGCATCACCTGCAGCACCTCCTCATCGGTTTCGCCCAGACCCAGCATCAGGCCGGATTTGGTCGGGACATGCGGGAAGCGTGCCTTGAAATCCCTGAGCAGGCGCAGCGAATGGGCGTAATCCGCACCTGGCCTGGCCAAACTGTAGAGACGCGGCACGGTTTCCAGGTTGTGATTGAACACGTCGGGCAGGCTCGCGGCGAGCGCGTCCAGCGCGGTTTCCAGCCGGCCGCGGAAATCCGGCACCAGGATCTCCAGGCGCGTGGCGGGAGCGCTGGCGCGGATCGCGGCCAGGCAATCGGCAAAATGCCCCGCGCCGCCGTCGCGCAGATCGTCCCGGTCCACGCTGGTGATGACTGCGTACCTGAGCTTGAGCAGGTCGATGGAACGGGCGAGATTTTCCGGTTCGTTCGCATCGGGCGGATTCGGTTGGCCGTGCGCCACGTCGCAGAACGGGCAGCGGCGCGTGCACACGTCGCCGAGGATCATGAAGGTCGCCGTGCGCTTGCTGAAACATTCGCCGATGTTCGGGCAGGAGGCCTCCTCGCACACCGTGTGCAGATGGTGCTCGCGCAGCACACGCTTCACCTCGTTGTATCCCGCGCCGCTGCCGGGCTTCACGCGTATCCATTCCGGTTTGCGCAGCCGCTGCTGCAACGGCACGATCTTGATCGGGTTACGCGCGGTTTTGGCCGCGCCGGTTTGTTTCTGTTCAGTGCTGCTCATTATTTAACCTTCCGAAACCATTTTAACGTTCCGTATGGAAACGATTAGCGATCAAGCAGCCAATCTTTCAAGCGGCCTGATTTTCGGCGTTGGCTGTTGCTCGGCTTGCCACAAATCCCATTGCGTTTGCATTCCAAGCCAAACATCAGGACTGGTACCCAGCCATGCCGCAAGGCGCAATGACATCCCCGCTGTTATGCCAGCCTTGCCGTTCAGCACTTTTGAGAGAGTAACGCGGGATATTTGCAACTCCTTGGCTGCCTGAGTCACTGTCATATCTTCGGGCAACCATTCCCGCAATACTTCACCGGGGTGTGCCGGATTGTGCATTCTGCTCATTTAATGTCTCCTAGTGGTAATCCAGATAATCAACCAGCTCGGCATTTTCGTTTTCAAAGGTAAAGGTCAAACGCCAATTCCCGTTCACGGTTACGGAATAATGCCCCGCAAAATTTCCTTTCAGCGGATGAAACCGCCAGCCCGGTGCATTCATATCATCCGCTCGCTTTGCGTTGTCCAACATGGTCAACATTACGCGCAACTTTCCCGCGTGGCGTGGCTGTATTCCAGCTTTGCTGCCTGTCCGAAAAAAGGATTCAAGCCCTTTATGCCGAAATGTCTTTATCATAATCACATTGTATATTGTTAAGTATCGCTTAACAATATTAAACAGGGTGGGCAACCTCTACCCGCTATTATCTATTGCAACATTCGCATCCGCGTGGGCACGGGGTGCCCACCCTACGGGGTTTTTTGTCATTTTGCCGTATACTTAAACTGTCGCGCGCGGTTGTTTCCAATGGGAACGGTTGCGAACACGCAAGTGTTGGTATGATCCGGTTCGAATCCGGCGCCGCCCGCGACACCACCTTCCGTGCGGTTTCCATCGTTCCGATGACCCTCCATTATCATCGCTCCTACGCTCTGCGCATGAACATACGCCTCACCGGGAAACTTCACTTTGCGCTACGTCACCCTCTTCTTGCTCCTGGGTTTTGCTGATTCCGCTGGCAACAGTCAAGTAGGGTGGGCACGTTTTTGTACCCACGCGGACAGCATCAGTCATATTCCAGCACCGCAGTATCCATCGCGCCAGTCCAGCCATGCTGCATATACCCCAAAGCCCACATAGCGGTGAAATGTCGAATCCGCGTGGGCACAAAAATATGCCCACCCTACACGGCTGCGGCGAATATTATTTGAGCGAACCTACTGCCAAGCGAGTGTATGCGGATGCCGACGATACTGCGCGGCGGCATGTGGAAGTTGAGATTCAGCGGTATGCGGCGTAGTGCATCGCATCTGCTACGCTGGCTGCGAACTTAATCCGAACCCGGTTCATTTTGGCTGCGGCGAGTTAGAACTTTCCAGTTGCTTCATTCATGCGCCGTCCATGCCGCAGCTCTGGATTTGTTTGAATCATTTCCTTGACGATAGAAAAATCATCGGCAGAAGAAAACACAAAACGTTCAGCAGTTGATACCTGTAATGAGTTGAAGAATTCAACATTTTCAGGGTTTGATCGTAGCGGTTCGCCAGTCTGAAGAGCTTCAAGAATTGCCAACACATCACTCTTTGCTTTACCCCAATCTCTCGAAGCATTTGATGCCGCCGCAAGCTTATCCATACTCTGGAGGCTTTTCATAAGCATTTCGCGGTGCGACGGACACCAAATACCAAGCGCAAGATTTGGTGAAAGTGGGAAGTAGAGTTCAATACCATCCACTGCAACGCCAAGATTGCCGCGCCCCTCCTTCTCAATCATGTTGTGCATGGTCAGAGGATGGTCACCGATTAGATACGGATACTTGTTGTCTGTTTGAAACAACAGCCAGTCCTTTTTGATAAGCGCCGGGCCGTAATCATTTGGCGCATTGCAGATGTTGCGTGCCATCATCGCGCGCTCTGCATTTTCACCTTCGCCCACAAGCGGGTCTGGAATAAAAAAATCTTGTGGTGCACCTTCGGCACGCAACCACGCTTCCATTCTGCCAAACATATCTCTAGCAGTAGCGAGCACAGCCGGAGTACGTACCATCTGAATCGCAAAAAATGCAGCAAGTTCGCCGCGCTCTTCTGAATCATTTACGTTTAGTCTGCGATTCTTAACTATGCGTGCGATGTGCTCTCCAGCTTTGCTTTCAATGCGACCAAGTAATGGTTCGACAGCAACGGGCTCACCCATAAAATCAAAATCGTAAAAATTATTCTTGGCCGCCAGTTTTGAGGCTGCACTGGAAAATGATGTGCTCGTGTGCTTGTCGAAGACGAACAGCCTATCCTTTTTGCCAAGCCCAAATCTACGAAGCAAAAACTTTGGGACATAGTGTTGAAGTTGGGCAGTTGCCATCAGTCAAGCCTGCGTGTCGCGTTTGCGTTTTCTTAATTTCATTTCCGCCGGAGCAGCAGGTTGGTGAGTTTCTTGTAGCGCTCGAACAGGAATTCTACCCGTTGTGCGTCATTGGCGAATGCGGCCTTGCGGTAGCAGGCATCCACGGCGCGGTCGAGGCCCTGGTGGGCTTTGACCAGTGCGGGCGGCATCGTGAGCGGGTCGTAGAGGTCGGCCAAACTGCTCCCTCGCCCGCTTGCGGGAGAGGGTTGGGGTGAGGGCTGCATGAATTGCGCACGGGCGTCGAGCACGGCTTGGGCGGCGGCTTCTATGGCTGCGCGTTGTTTGTCGGTGGGTTCATCAGGCCACGGGAAGTTGTTGTAGACGATGCCCGCCGAGTAGCGGTAATCGCTTTTCAAACGCCCGCATGTATAGCGCACCCACGCCATGTGCATGGTCGAGGTCAGGATGCCGAAGTGATAAAGCGAGGCATGGGAAACGATAAATACCAAATCGCTGCTCAAGGTGTCCGGCTGCATGAAACCGATGGGGATGAATCTGCGCCGCTCCGATGAAACTTTCGGAACTACCAGATAGGGCGCATCGGGTATGTTTTCTACATGGAAGCGCGTCGGTGTGGCTGCGAGTTTTTGCGTGGGCGCGCTTTTGCTGGCGAGGCGTACCTCGCGCACCGCTTCGACGCGCTTCATCGCCTCTGGCATCCGCCGCAATTCGTCGGGTGGGCAGTCGCCCAGCCACAAACACCAGCGTTCATAGTTATTGATGAATTCGTCTGCGCCGATCCAGCGGCGGAACCAATTTTCCGCCCGTGGTTCGCGCTTGAGAAACTCGGCCTTCTCTTCAGGCGTAAACAGGTAATGGCCGCCATCGATCGGCTTGTTGCCGATGCCGATCTCCGGTACGGCGCAGATCGGGTGCTGGCGGTTGACCAGCACCACATCCGGCGCGTCTACCAGATAGGGGTTGATGTTGCGCGCGGCGACGGCGTGCGCTTCGCCGCGTATGTCCTCGTATTCGTAGATGGTCTTTTTCTCCGCGTCGAACGCGCCGAAGCCGATGATGACGCAATGCACCGCCGCCATGCCCTTTGCCTCGTTGCTCCACTGGAAAGTGCGGTGGGCGAAGTGGATGCGGATGCCTTGCGCGAGCAACCAGCCCCACAGCACGCCGGCCTGTTCGCCCTGGGTGATGGAGTTGGTGGAGACGAAGGCGCAGCGCACGTTCCTTCCCTCCCCTTCAAGGGGAGGGTTAGGGTGGGGATGGGGCAAGGTTGATGCGACAACTTCACCCATCCCACTCCCAGCCTCCCCCTTGAAGGGGGAGGAGTAGTTACCTCGCATGTAGTGCGCCGCTTTCACATACCATGCGGCGACGAAATCGAGCAGGCCGCCGCTCTTGATGTCCGCAAACACGCGCTGCGCGTCCTCGCGCTGCGCATCGTCCATGAACTTCGCGCCGACGAACGGCGGATTGCCGAACACATAGCTCGCGCGCTCCGCAGGTAGCACGTCGTTCCAGTCCAGCGTGAGCGCGTTGCCGTTGACGATGTGCGGCGAGGTCTTGAGCGGAATGCGCGCGAAGTACATGCCGAATTCCTCCGAGACGCGCACGTTCATCTGGTGGTCCATCAGCCACAGCGCGACCTGCGCGATCTGCGCCGGGAATTCCTCGATCTCGATGCCGAAGAACTGATCCACGTCCACGCTGATTTCCTGGTGGATGTCGAGGAAGCGCGAGCCGGGGCCTGCGTGCACGGCGCGCAGCACGTCCAGTTCCAGCCTGCGCAGTTCGCGGTAGGCGATCACCAGGAAGTTGCCGCAGCCGCAGGCGGGGTCGAAAAAGGTGAGCGTGCGCAGCTTCTTGTGAAACTCGAACAGCTTATTCCTGTTGCCTTTCACGCGATTGAACTCTTCGTGCAGGTCGTCGAGGAACAGCGGCCGGATGAGCTTGAGGATGTTCTCTTCGCTGGTGTAGTGCGCTCCGATGTTGCGCCGTGCCTTGGCGTCCATGATGCTCTGGAACAGCGCGCCGAAGATCGCGGGCGAGATGGAGCTCCAGTCGAGTGCGCAACAGTCGAGCAGCGCTTCGCGCATGGTGAGGTTGAAAGAGGCGATGGGCAGAGCCTCTTCAAATAATCTGCCGTTGACGTAGGGGAAAGCGGCGCTCTGTTCGTCCAGTGTTTTCGCACGGCGGTCTTCCGGCGTATTGAGTACCTGGAACAGCAGCGCGAGTTGCGCGCCGAGGTCGGAGCCGTCGGGCGCACTACGCTCTTCTATCCAGGCGCGGAATGCGCTGGCGGGCTGGAAGATACCGGTATCTTCGGCGAACAGGCAGAACAGCAGCCGCACCAGCAGCACTTCGAGCGGATGCCCTTCATAACCCGCCGCCTTGAGCGTATCGTGCAGTTTGCCCATGCGCTCGGCGGCCTTGATGTTGACCGGGTTTTGCGGCGCGATGGTTTGCGTGCGGTAGCCGGCGATGAAGGCGAAATGCTTGATGCGCTTGTGCAGGTCGGCGAGTTTGAATTCGGTATAGTCCTCACCCGGCGCTGCCGCGCCACCCTCTCCCGCCTGCGGGAGAGGGGATTCGAGGTCGTACAGACGGAAACGCGCGAAATCGGATACCAGCACGTATTTCGGCAGGTCGCGCTCCTTGATGCCGGGAAAGTAATCGAGCGCCTGGGTGTAGGCTTTGTCCAGGTCTTTGCCGCGCGACTTATGCTCGACCAGCAGCATGCCTTTCCAGAATAGGTCTATGTAGCCCTGTTTGTCGCCGAGCTTTTTGACAGGCTCCTCGAAACTGGCGACGCGCTTGCGGTCTATACCGAAGACATTGAAGAACTCCGTCCAGAACGGCTTTGCTTCGGCATCTTCCGAAGTTTCGTTCTCCCAGCGCTTGGAAAACTCGTGGGCGCGACTGCGGATTTCGTTCCAGCTCAATGGCATGGTCTATCCCCGTGCAGGTGTTGCTGCAGACCGTGGATCAAATTCTGTGCCAGCAGCGCTTGCAGTTCTTCGATGCCGGCGGTGATGCCGAGTTCGCGGCATTGGGTGACACGCAGCCCGGCGTAGCCGCAGGGGTTGATGTTGGCGAACGGGGTCAGGTCCATATCCACGTTCAGCGCGAGGCCGTGGTAGCAGCAGCCGTGTTTGATCTTCAGGCCGAGCGAGGCGATCTTCGCATCGCCGACATACACGCCGGGCGCATCCTCGCGGCTTTGCGCGGCCACGGCGAATTCGCCGAGCAGGTCGATCACCGCCTGTTCCATCAGGCGCACCAGTTCGCGCACGTTGATTTTCCAGCGGCGCAGGTCGAGCAGCAGGTAGGCGACGATCTGGCCGGGGCCGTGATAGGTGATCTGCCCGCCGCGATCGATCCTGATGACCGGTATGTCGGTGGGATGCAGCAGGTGTTCCGGCTTGCCCGCCAGGCCTTGCGTGTAGGTCGGCGGATGCTGCGCCAGCCAGATTTCGTCGCGTGTTTCTGCTTTGCGTTCGGCGGTGAATTTCTTCATCGCGTCCCAGGTCGGCTGGTATTCGACCAGCCCGAGCGAGTGGATGACCGGTGGCGCAACATGTTTTCCAATCTCCATTTTTCCACCCCTCGCTGCGCTCTCCCCACTTTTTGTCATAACACCATCACTATCGACGGGTGATCGCATAATTCCTGATACAGCGCGTCGAGCTGCTCGCGCGAAGTGGCGTTTATCGTGCAGGTCAGGCTGATATAACGTGCGTTCTTGCTGGCGCGCATTTCCATGCTGGCGGCGGTGAATCCCGGATCGTGCCTGCCGACTACTTCCAGCACGGCCTGCGCAAAACCCGCCTGCTGCAGACCGAATATCTTCAGCGGAAATTCGCAGGGATATTCGAGCAGGCTGGCGGTTAATTTGTTTGCTGGCAATTCACTCATGGTCTTTTTCTATTTTCATTCCAGTAGAGCAAAAATGCTGATGCAGGAGCGGCTCCTAGCCGCGATTCGCACGCAGGGCGTGCTCCTACGAAGATATTAGTTTAAGGAACCTCTGATTAAGTCCGTTCGTGGTGAGTATTTTCCGTTCTCACCCCTCGATACACCGCGTTGGCACGGCACTCGGGGCGAACGGGAAATGTATCGAACCACAGTTTTGGACTTAATCAGAGGTTCCTTAAATTGAATATCGCGGCTGCTCATATCATGTTGTGATTGCCGGTTCATGGATCGCTCCTATGCACGCATTACATCGCGTTTAAAATCCTGATACAGCGCGTGCAACTGGGCAAACACCGCGCCCGGTTTGCCGGTGCCGACCTGTTTGCCGTCGAGCTGCGTGATTGCCAGCACTTCTTTGGTAGACGAGGTGAGCAATAATTCGTCGGCGGCGAACACTTCCGCAACAGCGATCCTGCGCACTTCATGCGGGATGCCATTGGCGGCGGCGAGCTCCAGCACCACGTCGTAAGTGATGCCGGGCAGCATCAGGTTGTTCTTGGGCGGCGCGAGCAGCGTGCCGTTCTTCACTGCGAAGATATTACTGGCCGCGCCCTCGGTCATGAACGCCCCATCGGTCATGGATTCGGGGCGGATCAGGATGGTCTCGGCGCAGCCCGCATCGACTGCCATCTGGCGCAGCAGTACGTTGGGCAGCAGCGCGATGGCCTTGATGTCGCAGCGCAGCCAGCGGTTGTCCGGCGCGGTGATGCAGGCGATGCCGCTTTGCAATAGCTCGGCGGGCGGAGTGAGCAGCGGGTTGCTCATCACGAACACGGTCGGTTGGACCGGGGGGGAGGGAAAGGCGTGATCACGCCTGGCCACGCCGCGCGTGATATGCAGGTACAGGGACTGATCCTCGCCGGTATTGTGCGCGATGATCTGCTTGATGATGGCGGCCCATTCCGCGTTGCTGTGCGGATTGGCGAGCCGGATGCCGTCCAGGCTGTGTTGCAGGCGGCGCAAGTGTTCTTCCAGGCGGAATGCCTTGCGCGAATAGACCGGGATCACTTCGTACACGCCGTCGCCGAAAATGAATCCGCGATCCAGCACGGAAATCTTCGCTTCCTCAATGGGCAGGTACTGGCCGTTCAGGTAGATCGTCATGTTGTGTTCCTTTTATGCTGAAACTGCAATCGTCCGCAGATTACACAGATTGGCGCAGATTAAACATAGCGACATAAATGCTGCCGCAAAAATAACCGTTCGTCCTGAGCTTGTCGAAGGGCGAACAGCCTTTCTGGAAGCTGTTTGTGGTTCGACAAGCTCACCACGAACGGCTCACAAGGTTGCCATTTCAATTTTGTCGTCATGTTTAAACAACATGGCAGAAGCGTGTCGGCGCAAACGGATTGGATAACGATGGTTCTTGAGTATCGCACTGGTAATCTGTTTAATCTGCGTAATCTGCGGATTGAATCGTTTTTCGGGGTTATTCGAACAGCAGGCGGATGCTGTCCCAGCCGCGCGAGAATACATTCGCCAGCGGTGCGTCCTCCAGGGCGATCAACGGAAATTCTGCGTAGGGTTTGCCGGACAGGGCCAGCTTGAGCACGCCCAGTTGCTGCCCGCCGCTGACCGGCGCGAGGATGGGCTGGCGCGTTTCCATTGTCACCTTGAGTTGGGCCAGTTTACCTTTGGGAATGGTCAGGAACAGATCCTGGCGGAAGCCGACTTTAAGGTGGCTTTTCGTGCCTTTCCAGATGCGCATCTTGGTGACCGGCTGGTCCTTCTGGTACAGGCGCACCGCATCAAAATGCTGGAAGCCGAAATTCAGCAGTTTCTGGCTTTCGGTGGCGCGCAGGTTGTCGGAAGCCGCACCGAGCAGCACCGAGATCAGGCGGCGGTTGTCGCGTTTGATCGAACCGACCAGACAATACCCGGCAGTTTCGGTGTGACCTGTTTTCAGGCCGTCCGCGTAGGGGTCGATCCATAACAGGCGGTTGCGATTGGCCTGGGTGACGTTGTTGAAAGTGTAATCGCGCAGCCCGAACAGCGCATAGTGCTGCGGGTAGTCGCGCACGATGGCTGCGGCCAGCAACGCCAGATCGGATGCGCTGCTGTAGTGTTGCGCGTCGGGCAGGCCCACCGGGTTGGTGAAGTGGGTATTGATCATGCCCAGCCGTTTCGCTTCCCAGTTCATCAGGTCAACGAAGCCCGCCTCGCTGCCGGCAATATTGAGCGCCAGCGTGATGGCTGCATCGTTGCCGGATTGCACGATCAGCCCGCGCAACAGTTCGTCCACGGTCACGTTTTGCCCGGCCTTGAGCAGCATGCGCGATTCGCCGCTGATGTTGCGCACCGCGGCAGCGGGAACGGTCAGGAATTGTTCCGGCAACAGCGTGCCGTGCTTGAGCGCGTCAAAAACCAGATAAGCGGTCATCAGCTTGGTCAGCGAAGCGGGTTCTATGCGCTCGTCGCCGTTCTGGTTCACCAGAACCTGGCTGCTGGTGTAGTCGTACAGCAGGTAGGACCTGGCTGCCAGGGCAGGCGCGGCGGGAATTTGCGGTGGCAGGGCGAGAGCCGCGGCAGGCAACAGCAAGCTGGCGAGCAAGAGGAGGATTTTCATGGCTAAGTGGCGGTTTCGGGACGTGATTATATTCCTAGAAGCTGTCTCAATAAATATCATGGGATGCGTTGCAGCCGGAAAGCCCGGCAGATAGGCGCGGAATATGGCTAGGCCGAAATATATAGGCATTTCGGCATATTGTTCTTTTAACTTCGAGTCGATATAAAGTATGCATCATGATTCACGGGAGAGTTGCGATGGTACTGTTAACCGATGTAAAAGATTTCCTGGGAATTGATCGTTACCAGAAGCACGATCTGCGCAACAGGCTCAATCTTGTCGCGGCAGCCGAGGCGCATATATTGTGGAAGACGCGTCTGGGGCATCACGTGCAGGGAAATATGCGCGAATCCCTGGAGTCCGCCCCGCTCGGGCAGGACGGCATTTGCCAGCTGGGGAGCTGGATCAACGGTTCGGTATTGGAGCCGTTTTGCGAGCCGGAGGTGCACCGGCAATTGAGTGAGGCGCACCGGCAGTTTCACCAGCTTGGCGTGCTCATCATCGAAAGGCTGAAGGGCGGCGACCGCGGTGGCGCGGCCGCGATATTCGGGAACGAATACAGCCAGTCGCTGCGCCGTATCATCCAGGCACTGGCCGAGATCAACAAGCACCTTCAGGAAGAGTAACAGCCCATTTCAGCAGGTTACAACCCCGCATCCAGGCAGGCCCGTCAGACCGGGCTAGAGCGCCCCGCCAAGTTGCGCGGTTTGTACCGCAAGTTCGTTGGCCCGGTCGCAAATATCCTCGACATCCGCCGGGTCGATACCCAGTTCTGCCCATTCATATTCCTGGATTGCGTCGCCGGTATGCTCGGCAATGCCGAAGTATGGCGCGACTTTTTCGGACAGGCTGACCAGGCGCACCAGCGGGTTTTCGGCTGCGACTTCTTCGACGTAAGGGGGATGGTGGTAACCCAGCACGGCAATGATCTCCTCCGGCAGGTGCCAATGCCGTGCCAGTTGCGAGCCGATATAGCAGTGCGTGATGCCCAGGGTCTCCAGCTCGACTTCCAGAATGGGGCGCTCGGGCTGCAGAAGCAACTGGTGATGCAGTTCGTCGCTCGCTGCTGCGTCGAGATGGTGCAAAGCGATGAAGCCGATGTCGTGCAGTAGTCCCGCCAGAAAAATCTGATCCTCATTGGGGCGGGCGTCTCTCGGCATGGCTTGCGCAATGGTGCGCATCACGGCGGCGACGGTCATGCTGTGCAGCCACAGGTCTTGCAGCTTGAAATATTTCCCCGGGGGTGACTTGGCGAGATGGGACATCGAGGCGATGCCGACGGCGACCGATTTGACCCGTGTCATGCCAATCAGCATCGCAGCATCGGAGACTTTGCTGAGGTTGCGCGAAGCGCCCATGACCGGGGAGTTCGCCAGGCTGATTATTTTTGCGGAGATCTGCGGATCCTGCTCGACCAGCTTGAGCATTTGCGCTTCGCCCTCGTCGGTATCCAGCGGCAGCGCCAGCAATTTCTGTACGGTGGCCGGCATGGCGGGCAGGGAATCGAGATTGGCAAGCGCTTGCTTGAGCCTGAGGCGGGTGCTTTCGTCAGTCATGGGTATATGTTTGCGGGTTAATTGTTTGGCGGCGGCAATTCAAACTATACGAGAGATGGGCAAGATTCGCGAGAGGGACGCTCATTCGTCGCGTGAAGGCGGTTTGGCAAGTTTGCGTTGCAGCGTGCGGCGGTGCATGTTGAGCGCGCGCGCGGTGGCCGAAATATTTTCGCCATGCTCGTGCAGCACGCGCTGTATGTGTTCCCATTCCAGGTTTTCGATCTGCGTCGGCTGCGCCTTGATCGGCGTATCGCTGCTGGCGGTGTGTCCGAACGCCGCGACGATTTCATCCGCGTTGGCAGGCTTGGACAGGTATTGCGTCGCGCCCAGTTTGATGGCTTCGACGGCAGTGGCGATGCTGGCATAACCGGTCAGCACCACGATGCGTGTATTCGGGTCAAGCTGGTGCAATACCTTGACCAGGGTCAATCCCGGTGCGCCGCCCATCTTCAGGTCCACGACCGCGAATTCCGGCGGATTGCCTTCCGCCATGGGGATTGCTTCCTCGACGCTATGCGCCACTGCAATACTGAAACCGCGTTTTTCCAGTGCGCGCTTCAGTACCTTGCAGAAGGTGATGTCGTCGTCCACCAGCAAAAGCGAAGCAGATTCTTCAGGTAGTTCGGTCATAGGGAAGCCCTGGTGATGGGTAAGATGATTTCCGTGGTTGCGCCGCCTTGCTCGCGATTGAACAGGCGCACCGAGCCGCCCATGCGCTCGAGGGTGGCATTGGCCAGAAACAGGCCAAGCCCGTGCCCTTCCGTTTTGGTGGTGAAGAATGCCGACCCGGCCTTGAGTTCCGCTTCTTCACTCAGTCCGCTCCCATGGTCGTGGATTTTCAGCGTGAAGTTGGCGGCATCCCAGTGCGAGCGGATTTCGATCGCTTCCGGAGCGTCGCTCGGGGGCGCCGCGTCCGCTGCATTATTGAGCAGGTTCATCAGTGCGGCGCGCAGCGTGGCGTCCACACCGATGAGTGGTGCGGGTTGTGTGCCGTCGCTGTGATATTGGTACTGAGCGGTGGGACGCAGCAACTGCCATTCGTCCAGCACTTCCGCCATCATGCGATCGGCCGGTTGCAGCGAAGTTGCCACGCTGACTTGCGCGTTGGCCAGTATCTTGTCGAGGATGCGCTTGCAGCCGCGCACCTGCTCATTGAGGATGCCCAAAGCATCGCGCCAGCCGGGCTGTGCTGAGGCTTCATGCTGCAATTCACCGATCACCACTGCCATCGTAGACAGCGGCGTGCCCAGTTCATGCGCTGCGCCGGCGGCCTGAGTGCCGAGCGCCACGATCCGCTCGTTGCGCAGGATCTCCTCGCGCACGCGGGCCAGCATCTCGTCTCGATTGCGCACCGCCTGTGCCATTTTCACCACGAAATATGCCACCACCACCGTGCTGAAGACAAAGCCGAGCCACATGCCCACCACATGCGCATTGAACGCGCTGTCACCGTCATGCTGATGGTTGTGCGGCAGCGGAATGTAATAGAACATCAGCACGCTGTAGCAGGCGGAAGTAAGCGCCGCCATCCCCCAGGTGTAGCGGCCCGGCAGCGTTGCGGCGGCGATCACCAGCGGCAGCAGGTAAAGCGAGACAAAAGGGTTGGTCGAGCCGCCGCTGTAATAAAGCAATAGGCTGAGCGCCAGCACATCGACGCACAATTGGCCGAATAACTCCATATTGGGAACCGGCTTGCCGCTGCGCAGCCGCAGCCAGGAAAACAGATTTATCGCGGCGAGCGCGGCGATGGTCAGCAACATCGGCTGCCAATCCAGCTCCAGCTCCAGAATCTTCCAGACTGCCGCAAGCGTCATGAGCTGCGCCGTGACAGCCATGCTGCGCAACGCGACCAGGCGGCGCAACTGGCTGTGGCCGGGGAGGGAAGACAGTATCGTATTGTTCATCCGGTTATTGTAAGCGGAGAGAGGGGTGTCGGGGGGTGCGGCATTTTGCCGCATTCCCGGACGGAACCTTTCAATTAGAATAGGTCGCAGGAACAGCCGGCTTTTTCGGCATGTATAATTTCCAGGCTCGATTACTTTAATAACGGAGGAATATCATGATAAATATTTATCGATTTGGCGGGCTGCTGGCAGCCTTGTTGCTGAGCACCGGCGCTTATGCGGGCGACATTCAGGTTGAAGGCGCATGGACGCGCGCTACTCTCCCGGGGCAGGATATGGCGATGGTGTACATGTCCATTACCAGCAATCAGGCAGCGACAATAGTCGGCGTCTCCAGCAATGCCTCCAAGACTGCGGAGATGCACACCATGGAGCATAAAGGCGGCATGATGAAGATGTACGAGGTCAAGTCCATCCCCCTGCCGGCCAATGCGCGGCTGGACATGAACATGCATGGCTATCATCTGGTATTGGCAGGCTTGAAGGCCCCGCTCAAGGCCGGTGCAACCGTGCCGTTGACGTTGAGCATCGAAATGGCCGACAAGCACAGCGTCAAGGTTGACGTGCAGGTGGAAGTCCGGCCGCTGAAAGAACCGAAAAAATGAGGCGAGGGGCGGCATGACCGCCCACCGCGCTGCCGTGATCGACACTTAAGGCTTGAAATCATATTGCCATGCCCTCATGTCCGCCAGTACGGGGATGTCCCGGATTGTTAAGGACAGGAGGATGAGATGGCTAACATTTCGCGCTATAACCCAGCCGACGACGCATTTGACGACTTGTTCCGCGGCTTTTTCATGCGTCCGGTGCGTTTTGAAGGGCAGCCGGAAGTGCAGGTCAAGATGGACGTGAGCGAAGACGAGAAGGCTTATACCGTTCATGCCGAGATTCCCGGCGTGAAAAAAGAGGATATCCATGTCACCATCGACGGCAACCAGGTTGCCATCAGTGCGGAAATCAGGAATGAAAAAGAAGTGAAGGAAGGCGAGAAAGTGCTGCGCAGCGAACGCTATTACGGCAAGGTGTCGCGCGCCTTCACGCTGGGTCAGGACGTGGACGAGGCTGCTGCGCAGGCAAAATATAACAACGGTGTGCTGGAGTTGCGCCTGCCCAAACAGGCCGCTGCCAAGGCAAGACGCCTTAACATCCAGTAAGGGAACCTATGATTAAGTCCGTTCGCGGTGAGTATTTTCCGTTCTCACCCCTCGATACACCGCGTTGGCGCGGCATTCGGGGCGAACGGGAAATGTATCGAACCACAGTTTTGGACTTAATCAGAGGTTCCTAAGCATGGTCTTCAAGAAAATCGGGCGGCGCATGCCGCCTGATTTGTTTTCGGCCTTCCCTTCATTGCATGCTGGCCAGTTGTATATCCGCCTGCGTCAATCGCTCGACCAGGGTAATCAGGAAAGCATGGTCGAATCTGAACTGGCAGTTTTCCGAGGCGTTCATCAGCGATTCGGGCTTGATCTTGAGCAGGGTGACAGGCGAGTTTGCCATGACGGTGGCGGTACGGGTAGTCGAACCGTGCCGGATATAGCACATCTCGCCGAAACAATGCCCCGCCCCTTCGATCCCCAAGGTTTTGCCTTCCCTGCTTACCTTTACTTCTCCGTCGGTTACGATGAAGAAAAAATTGCCTTCCTCGCCTTCGCGGACCAGACAGGTGCCGACAGGTGCGCGTATCCATACGCTGATGCGCAATACCTCCCATAGCTCGGTGTCATTGAACTCCTGAAAGAAGGACAAGCTTCGCATCGTGTTGAATTTTTCCGTTTCTGAAACGGTTTCCCGGGGCAATTCCAGCGCGGCGAAATTGGAAAGGTCTTGCGCGAAGTCCCTCCACCTTGAGTATCGGTTCTCCAGTTTTTTGCCCATCGCCTTGGCGACGATTTTTTCCAGCATGAGCGGCAATGCCGGACGGAGGCTGCGAATCCCGATCGGCTCGTCGTTCAGGATCTTGTGTGACAGGGCGTAGCTGTTCTCCGCTTCGAATGGCATCCGCCCGGTCAGCAGCATGTACATGACCACGCCGAGGGAGTAGATATCCGTCTGTTGCGTGAGGGATTGCTGCCGGATCTGCTCCGGCGACATAAAGGCGGGAGAGCCCACCCCGACCAGTTCGGTCTGGTCGCTTCTGGTCAATACGGCAGAGCCGAAGTCGGCTATTTTTATGTCACCGTTCCGGCACATCATGATGTTCGCCAGTTTGATGTCACGATGAATGACACCGTTCCTGTTCGCGAAATCGAGGGCAAGGGCGCATTTGAAAATGATCTCGATCACTTTCTCAACGGGCAGCAGGGATTCCGGCAGCCCGTATTTCTCCAGGGTCTCGCCCTCGACGTACTCCATGACGATATAACATTTGTCCTGGCCCAGCACCGCATCATGGATGGCGACGATATGCGGATGGTTGAGCCGTCCCGCGAGCGAAGCCTCGTTGGCGATCAGCTTCCGGTATTTGTGGCCATGCTTAGGGTCGGACAATATGGACGAACGGAAAACCTTGATGGCGACCTGGCGCCCCGCGAAAGCGTCATGGGCAAGATAAACGGTGCTCGTCGCCCCGCTGCCGAGCACGCTGGAGATCTCGTATTTGTCGATGCTGGCAGGTTCCATTTTGCGGATCCGTTTCTGGAGCGCAATGCCCAGGACAACTTTTGCGCAACGCATTACAAGTCTGCGAAGAATACTCCAAATGCGGCTCCCGATCCCGGAATTCGCGTGGCTGTCAGTGAGCCGCGAATGCAGTCAACGCTGCGCGCCAGCAAAATCTCAGTAAGTGTTCGCTATTCCCGGCCGACCGGACGCTCAAGCGGCCGCAATTATTTTGGCTGGGTTGTCGTTTTTTCTGGTGTAGAATCCGCGGCAAATCTGCAGGCTTGCGCTTATCCCTTTTTCAAGGAAAAACCATGTCACTTACACCTTCCGCCGCCGATAAGAAAGCTCGCACGCTTTCCGAGGCGATGCCCTACATCCAGCGCTTCTTCGACAAGACCATCGTGGTCAAATACGGCGGCAACGCCATGACCGATCCTGCGTTGCAGGAGAGCTTTGCGCGCGATGTGGTGCTGCTGAAACTGGTCGGCATGAACCCGGTGGTGGTGCATGGGGGCGGGCCGCAGATCAACGAATTGCTGCAGAAGGTGGGCAAGCAGGGCACCTTCGTGCAGGGTATGCGCGTGACCGACGAGGAGACCATGGATGTGGTCGAGATGGTGCTGGGCAAGGTCAACAAGGATATCGTCAATCTGATCAACAAGCACGGCGGCAAGGCAGTCGGGCTGACCGGGCAGGACGGCGCGTTCATCCGCGCAGAAAAAATGATGCTGGAGAGCAACGAGGAGCCGGGCAAGATGCTGGACATCGGGCTGGTCGGTGAAATCACCAAGATCGACCCCTCCATTATCACCTTCCTCGATTCTGGCGACTTCATACCGGTGATCGCGCCGATCGGCGTCGCGCCCGATGGCGAGACATTGAACATCAACGCCGACCTGGTGGCGGGCAAGCTGGCGGAGGTGCTCAAGGCGGAAAAACTGGTACTGCTGACCAATACGCCGGGTGTGCTGGACAAGGATGGCAACCTGCTTTCCGGGTTGACGCCAAAGGATATCGACGACCTGGTGGCGGATGGCACATTGTCCGGCGGCATGTTGCCCAAGATCGGTTCCGCGCTGGATGCGGCGCGCAGCGGTGTGAAGTCGGTGCACATCATCGATGGCCGGGTGGAGCATGCGCTGCTGCTGGAGATCCTGACCGACGAGGGTGTCGGCACGCTGATAAAAAGCAAGTAAGGCGTGACTGCCCCGTTGTGGATTTTTGATCTGGACAACACGTTACATAACGCGACGCCGCACATCTTTCCGCATATCAACCGCAGCATGACGGCCTATCTGCAGCAGCATCTGCAACTGGACGAGGCGGCGGCGAATGCATTGCGCATGCACTACTGGCAGCGTTACGGCGCGACACTGAGCGGCCTGATGCGCCACCACGGCACCAGGCCGGAACATTTTCTGTGGCATACCCACCAGTTCCCGGAGCTGGAGCGGATGGTGCTGCGCGAGCCGCGCCTGCGCCATGTGTTGAAGGCATTGCCGGGCAGGAAGGTGGTGTTTTCCAATGCGCCGCAGCACTACGCGCAGGCGGTGCTGAAGCTGTTGCGTGTGGCGGATCTGTTCGATGATGTGATGGCGGTGGAACAGGCGTGTTACCGTCCGAAGCCGGACAGTTTCGGCTTCCTGCGCCTGCTGCGGAGGCACCGTGTCGCGGGGGCACAATGCATCATGGTCGAGGATAGTGTGGAGAACCTGCATGCCGCGAAGCGGCTGGGGATGCGCACGGTATGGGTGAATGCCGGCAACAAGAGCGCGCCGTGCGTGGATGTGAAGATACGCGACGTGATGCAGTTGCCGGGAATCTTGGGTCGTATCGTCTGATCACAAACCCTCTCCTCCAACCCCTCTCCCGCAGGCGGGAGAGGGTGGCCGAAGGCCGGGAGAGGGTCTTTCAAAGGGAATAAACATGGCAAGCAAACCGGGCGAAAGAAAACTGCAAATCCTGCAAACCGTGGCGCAGATGCTGGAGCAGCCCAAGGGTGAGAAGATCACCACGGCCGCCTTGGCGGCGAAGCTGGAGCTTTCCGAGGCGGCGCTGTACCGTCATTTCGCCAGCAAGGCGCAGATGTTCGAGGGGCTGATCGAGTTCATCGAGCAGACGGTGTTCGGCCTGATCAACAAGATCACCCAGGAAGAGAAAAGCGGCCTGCAGCAGGCCGGGGCGATCGTGGCGATGCTGCTCGGCTTCGCGCAGAAGAACCGCGGCATGACACGCGTACTGACCGGCGACGCGCTGGTGAACGAGGACGAGCGGCTGCAGCAGCGCATCAACCAGTTGCTGGACCGCATCGAGGCGACGCTCAAGCAATCGTTGCGCATGGCCGCGACGCAGGGCGAGATGGGCGAATCAGCGGATGTGGGCGCTCATGCGAATCTGCTGGTGTGCTATGTGACCGGCCGCTGGCAGCAATTCGCCAAGAGCGGTTTTGCGCGCGACCCTATGGCGCAGTGGCCGGCGCAGTCGGCGATATTATTGGGCAAATAATCACAAGGAATAAACAAATGATCCTGATTCATAGCTCCAACGTCAGAACCGTAGGTCGGGTTAGCGGCGTTATCGCGTAACCCGACAAAATCTGGTGCAAAACGTCGGGTTACGGTGCGAAAGGCGCGCCTAACCCGACCTACATATTTCAAGGGGTAAAAATGATTCTGATTCTCACTTCCAACGTCGGCGAACAGTCCCCGGAATACCGGCAGTTGCTGGCGCACCTCGCGACGCTGCAAGGCATCCAGACGCGCGTGCATGTCGAACGCGGCAGCGAGCAGGCGCTCACGGAGATCTACCTGATCGGCAACACCAAGCTGCTGGACATCGAGGACATGCAGAGCCTGCCGTGCGTCGAACGCGTGGTGCGGGTCTCCGAGGAGTATCGCATCCTCGGGCGGCACAAGGACGACCGGCGCCCCACGCATTTCGACTACAACGGCGTGCGCTTCGGGCAGGATACGCTGCATGTGTTTGCCGGGCTGTGCGCGGTGGACAATCGCGAGCATGTCGGGATGATGATGAAGGCGGTGCACGACAACGGCCAGGTGTGCACGCGCATGGGCGCGTACAAGCCGCGCACCAGCCCGTATGCCTTCCAGGGGCACGGTAAAAACTGCCTGCCCTACGTGTTCGAACTCGCGGGCAAGTACGGCATCAGGGTGATTGCGATGGAGATCACCCACGAGTCGCACCTCGACGAGATCCGCGAGGCGCTGCGCCAGACCGGCAACCCGACCGGCGTGATGCTGCAGATCGGCACGCGCAACACGCAGAACTTCGAGCTGCTGAAAATCGTCGGGCGGCAAACCGAGATGCCGGTGCTGCTCAAGCGCGGCTTTGGCATCACGCTGGACGAATCGCTGAATGCGGCGGAATACCTGGCCTCCGAGGGCAACCGCAACGTGGTGTTCGGCCTGCGCGGCATGAAGACCAACATGGGCGACCCGCACCGCAACCTGGTGGATTTCGCGCATGTGCCGGTGGTGAAGCGGCTGACGCGCATGCCGGTGTGCGTCGATCCGTCGCACTCGGTCGGCTCGCGGCAGGCCTCGCCGGATGGCATACTCGATACTCTGCATGTCACCGCGCAGGGCGTACTGGCTGGAGCCAACATGGTGCTGGTGGATTTCCATCCCGCGCCGCCCAAGGCCCTGGTGGATGGCCCGCAGGCGTTGCTGCTGAAAGAGCTGCCGTATTTCCTGGAGGACGTGCAGATCGCGCGCGAGGCGTATCTGAAGCGCGTTGCCTTGCGGCAGCGTTACCCGGATGCGTAGTTGGTGCGGATCGGAGACCCAAGAGCCTGAAAAACGCGATTGAGCCACGGATTGACACAGATGAACAATGGTTGCACCAACTTTTCCCTGTACCATTCAACTGAGATGCCAATCCCGCGCACCCTCTCCTCAATCCTCTCCCGCAAGCGGGAGAGGAGGCAATCGCTCTTTCCTCCTCTGGGGGAAAGTTGGATAGAGGGCGCGATGTTCTGTCCGTGTTTATCCGTGTCAATCTGTGGCTAACTGAGGTTTTAGATATGAAAAAACTGCTGGTCATCGTTGCCGTGCTGGCAGCCGCCGCCGTTGCGGCCTACTTCGTGCTGCAGAATCCGCTGGGCAGGCTGGTCAAGATGGCCGTCGAGGAGTTCGGGCCGGAGATGACACAGGCGGCCGTGAAGGTCAGCAAGGTCGAGATTTCGGCGACGGACGGACGCGGCGCGTTATCCGGGCTGTTTCTCGGCAACCCCAGGGGATTCAAGTCCGATTATGCATTGAAGGCGGGTACCGTCGTAATCGAGCTCGAACCGGCCAGCCTTGCCAGGGACGTGATCGTGATCCGCAGGATATTGATCGATGCACCGCAGATCGGTTACGAAAAGGCCGGTGACGTCACCAATTTCGACACCATTCAGCGCAATGTCGAGGCCTATCTCGGCGCAAAGGGCGATAAGAGCGATAAATCCAAACAGGGGAGCGGCAAGAGGATGATCATCGACTCCTTCGTCATTCGCAACGCCAAGGTCAACTACAACGGTATGCTGGAACTCTCGTTGCCGGACATCGAGTTGCGCAACGTCGGCAAGAAGACCGGCGGCGCCACTTCCGCGCAGGTGGTCAAGGCCATCATCGCCGAGCTGAATAACAAGCTGGCCATGGCGCTCGCCAAGGCGGCAGTGATCGGCGGGGTGGGCGGCGTGGTGGTCGGTGCGGGAGCGGCGCTCAAGGGTCTGTTCGACAAGTAATCCTCAACCCTGAAAGCGCAGTTAAGCCACGGATTAACACGGATGTCCACGGACAATCAGCGGGTGTATCGGTGTTAATCCGTGTCTATCTGTGGCTAACTGGCTTTTCAGATTAACAGGCTGTCAGATCAGTCCCATCATCACCAGCGCGATGAACGCCGCAAACAGCGCGAAGTGGCTGATGCCCTCGATGGCGTTGGTCTCGCCGTCGTGCAGGTTGTTCATCACGGTGAGGAAGGTCAGCAGCAGCATGCCCGCCTGAACCGGCGTGAGCGCCATCTCGATGCGTTCGCCACTGAACAGCGCGATGCTCTCGATCACCGGCAGCGTGAGCAGCACGGTGGCGAGCGAAGCGCCCAGCGCGATGTTGACGGTGGTCTGCATGCGGTTGTTCTGCGCCGCCCGCAGCGCGGTAAGGATCTCCGGGCTCGCCGAGATCAGCGCGACCAGCACCGCCGGGATCGACTTCGGCAGGCTGCTGCCCGACAGGCCGGCATCCAGCAGCACCGACAACACTTCCGAGAGCACGCCGACCAGCGCGATCGCGCCGAGCATCACCGCGACATGCAGGCTGTTCGGGCTGTGCGCGAGGTCATGCGCCTCTTCTTCCTCGCCGGCGCTATATTCGAAGAAGTTGCGGTGCTCGACCGTCTGCAGGCGCAGGAAAGCCAGGTACATGATTGCCATGACGCCGATGGAGAAGACCGAGTAGATCCGCCATTGATGTTCCGGCACGAAGTCCGGGATGAACATGCCGACGCCGATGGCGACCAGCAGCATGGCGATGAAGGAGTTGGCCGACGAGATGTTGTACCTGGTGCTGCCGTGCTTCAGGCCGCCGACGATGGCCGCGAGGCCGAGGATGCCGTTGATGTCGAACATCACGGCGGCGAACACCGTGTCGCGCGCCAGCGTCGGGTTGGGCGCGCCCTGCAGCAGCACGACCAGGATCACCACCTCGACCGACACGGCGGCGAGCGTGAGGATCAGCGTGCCGTACGGTTCGCCGAAGCGCATCGCCAGCACCTCGGCATGATGGGCGATGCGGAACGCCACACCGATGATCGCGGCGAGGATCACCAGCAACAGACCCCACAGCATGACCCCGCCGTGTTCTACGGCGCTGTGCTCGAACGAAAAGCCCAGCAGCAGGACGACCAGGGCGATGGCGATCGGGAATTCGAGCCGGAGATATTTCATGGTTTTTCTGGTGCAAGAAAGTTGATGTTGAGCACCCTAGCCGGTCGGGGATGGGGCGTCAACCCGCGCAGCCGCAAATGCCGTTTGCCGGCTCCTGGGCGGAACTTGTTGACTGACAGGGTTATCGTTACTACTATGCCCGTTCGGTAAGCTTTTGGCTGTTAACTTCATCATCAGGGAGGTTGCATCATGGCAGAACGAAAAGCACCACCAGCCGCTAAAAAAACGGCTGTAACCAAGGCGGCCGGCACGGCTGCCGGCAAACCGAAAACCACCAGGGCAGCGGCAGTTGCGACGCCCAAAAAAGCGGCGATAAAAAAGACGGCGACCGCTGCCGCGAAACCGAAAAGCAGCAAAACCCCGGCAGTGAAAAAAACAGCGGTGCCTGCCGCTGCAAAGAAAGCTCCGGCACAAAAAGCCGTAACCGCCAAAGCCAAACCGGCCGCAAAGAAAGCCGTGGCGCAGCTCACTCCCGAAGAGCGCTATCGCATGGTGCAAACCGCAGCTTATTTTATTGCGGAGCGTGACGGGTTTTGCGGCTGCCCGTCCGAGTATTGGATGGCTGCCGAACTTGAGATCGCAAGCAGGCTGGGCTAATAGGGGTCGCTGTCAAAAGCTGCGCGGCCAGCGCCGTGCAGTTCGGTTCTGATGCACAGGCCAGCCGTTTTTACCGCTCACTGTTTTTCCAGACAGGCGAAATAGATCGCCGCATCCGGCTGGGTGCGGTTGCGCTGCGCCTGCCAGATCATTTCGCCGAGGCATTCCATCATGCGATGCTGCGCATCGTGCTCCGATTCGAATTGTCGCGTGAGGCGCGCGAAATGCGTGCGGATGCCAGCCGGCTGGTCGATGGAGATCTGTTCCTCGATGGCGAGGTGCATCATCAGGTGCAGGAACGGGTTGGCTGCGCCGTGCTCCGGCAGGTAGTCCTGCTCCTGGTGGCGCTCCGCATCCTCGAGCACGGTGTGATATTCGGGATGTCTGGCGATGAGTTGCGCGGCGAGGTCTTCCAGCGGCGTGAGCAATTCGCTGGCCTTGCGCTTGCGCCATGACTCGAACAGGAAATTGCGCGCTTCGTCGCGCGACGGATTGAACAGCATCAGAGTTCCTTTTCTTCGTATTCGCACAGGTCGTTGATGACGCATATGCCGCATTTCGGTTTGCGCGCCTGGCAGATGTAGCGCCCGTGCAGGATCAGCCAGTGGTGCGCATTGTGCTTGAATTCATCCGGCACGATCTTGAGCAGCTTGTTTTCCACCTCGAGCACGTTCTTGCCGGGTGCCAGGCCGGTGCGGTTGGCGACGCGGAACACATGCGTGTCCACCGCGATGACGGGCTGGCCGAAGGCGGTGTTGAGGATCACGCTGGCAGTCTTGTGCCCCACGCCGGGCAAGGCTTCCAGCGCCTCACGCGTCTGCGGCACGGCGCCGCCGTGCCGTTCCACCAGCATGCGGCAGGTCTGTATCAGATGTCTGGCCTTGGTCTGGTACAGGCCGATGCGCTGGATATATTCGCGCAGTTTTTCCTCGCCGAGTTCGAGCAGCGCCTGCGGCGTGTTGGCGACCGGGAACAGTTGCCGCGTGGCGGCATTGACGCTGACATCGGTGGCCTGCGCCGAGAGCAGTACCGCCACCAGCAACTCGAACGGTGTGCGATGTTCCAGTTCGGTCGCAGGATGCGGGTTCGCTGCCTGCAGGCGCAGGAAGATATTTCTGCAATTGGCGTGGTTCATGAGCTGGATGGTCCGGGTGAATATTCAGGCATCGGTTGTCCGAAGCTCCCTGATGGCCCCGCGCAATACAAACCATGCCGATCGGGCAAACAGGGCGGCAAGCGCCAGGCCGACCAGGATGTCGGGCCAGCCCGAATGGGTCAGCCATACTCCGGCGGCGGCAAGCAGCACCGAGACGTTCGCAATGAGGTCGTTGCGGGAACACAGCCAGACGGAGCTCATGTTGATGTCATCGGATCGATGCCGCCAGAGCAGGACAAAACATATGCTGTTCGCGGCGAGCGCGAGCAAGCCGATGACGCCGATGACCTCGTATACCGGGACATGCGGAAAGAGCATCTTGTAGATCGCCTGCCCCAGGACGAAGAGGCCGAACAGCGCCATGATGATGCCCTTGAACAGGGCGGCCCGGGCTTTCATGCGCGCGCCGCGCGCGACGACATAGATGCTGAAGCCGTATACCAGGGCATCGCCCAGCATATCCAGCGAATCCGCCAGCAACGACAGGGAGCCCGACATCAGCCCGGCCGTCAGCTCCACCGCGAACATGACGGCATTGATGCCCAGCACCCACTTGAGCGTCGAACTTTGGCGGCCGCGCAGCGCCTCGATCTCGCAAGCCTTGTCGTTGCAACAATTGGCCATCATCCGTCCCGAAAAATATCCAGCATGAATTATACATAGCGACATAAATCTACTGCGCGACTCCGAGGCGGGGTCGGGCGGTGCTCGCACTCCTCACATACTGGTGTGTATGCTCCGGGTGCTGCGCTCCGGCCTTCCCCGCCCCAAAGCCGCTCGCTACGATTTCTGTCGCTATGTAAGAGTCGCTAATGCGCAGTCGAACAGCCGCCTTCGATCGGCGCGACGCTGGCATTCGCGCCGTGTGCCTTGCGTTCGGCGCGCAGGTTCAGCCAGTTCTTCAGCGCGATCAGCAGGCCGAGCGCGATGAACGCGCCGGGCGGCAGGATGGCGAGCAGGAAGCCGTGATAGTCCGGCACGACGGTGATCACCCAGGATTTCGCCGCCTCGCCGAACACCATGTCGATGCCGGACAGCAATGTGCCATGCCCGAAAATCTCGCGGATGCCGCCGAGCACGACCAGCACCGCCGTCAGCCCGAGGCCCATCGCGATGCCGTCCAGCGCGGAGGCGAACACGGCGTTCTTCGAGGCGAAAGATTCGGCGCGCGCCAGCACGATGCAGTTGGTGACGATCAGCGGGATGAAGATGCCCAGCACCACATACAGGGAATACACATAGGCATTCATCAGGAATTGCACGATGGTCACCAGCACCGCGATCAGCAATATATACACCGGGATGCGCGCCGGGGCCGGGATCCATTCGCGCATCGCAGCCACCCCGCTGCCCGACAGGGCCATCACCAGCGTGGTGGCGAGCCCCAGGCTGAGCGCGTTGACCACCGAGTTGCTGATCGCCAGCAGCGGACACAGGCCGAGCAGTTGCGCGATGCCGGGGTTCTGCTTCCACAGGCCGTTGTGGAAGATATTCCTGAATTCCTGAGTGGTCATTTCTTGTTCTCCTTGCCGGATGTCTTTTCGGGGGGAGCTTGCGCGAACAGCTCATCGCGATGCTGCGCGTGATACTGCAAGGCCTTGTGCACCGCCTTCACGATCGCGCGCGGGGTGATGGTGGCGCCGGCCCGGTAGTCGAACGAGCCGCCGTCCTTTCTGACTTTCCATTCGCTGTCCTTGCGGTTTTCCAGCGAGGCGCCGTTGAAGCCGGTGATCCAGTTGCTCCTGGCGATCTCGATGTAATCGCCCAGCCCCGGCGTCTCCCTGTGCGAAACCACGCGCACCCCGTCGATCCGGCCGTCGCTGTGGATGGCGATGATCAGGCTGATCCTGCCGCTGTAGCCGTCCGGTGCAATGACCTCCAGCACCGCGATGGACGGCTGGCCGTTCAGGCGGCCGCGATAGGCGAGGGTCGTCCCCGTGCTGCCCAGCAACTTGTCCGGCGCCAGTTGCAGCGTGTCCTTCATGATGTCGTTGTCGTAGGCCGCGGGCGGCGCGATCTGCGCGATCAGTTTCAGCTTCTCCTTCTCCACGCTGCGCGCGATGGTCTCGTGCGTCAGGTCAAAGGTCCAGGCCAGCAAGGCCGTGCCGGCCAGCGCGAAGAACAGCAGGCTCAGCGCGGTGCGCAGGGATACCTTTGCCGTGGTCATCATGGCCGCCCCTTTTCTTTGCCAGATGCTGGGCCCTTCTTGCCAAACACCGGAGGTTGCGTGTACAGCGTGATCAGCGGCACGCAGATATTCATCAGCAGCGTGGCGAACGCCACGCCGTCCGGGAAGCTGCCGAAGGCGCGGATCAGATAGGTCAGCAGCCCCGCGCCCGCGGCGAAGATCAGCTTGCCCTTCGGCGTGGTCGGCGAGGTGATGGGGTCGGTGAGGATGAAGAACGCACCCAGCATCGCCGCACCGGAAAACCAGTGGAACAGCGGCGCGGCATAGTGCGCCGGGTCGGCCAGGTGGAAGATGCCGGCGGCGGCGAACAGCGTGCCGAGATAGGCGACCGGGATATGCCAGGTGACGATGCGTGCCGCCAGCAGATAGAGGCCGCCAAGCAGGAATCCCAGCGATACCATTTCGCTGCCCTGCCCGCCGAGGCGGCCGTAGATGGGCATCTGGAGGATCTGGTTGACCGGTTCGTCGAGGTGCAGACGGGTCTTCAGGGTGTCCAGCGGCGTGGCCATGGTGACGGCATCGAGCGTCACATTGGGCGGCAGCGCGCCGAGGAATATGTACTCCAGTTGCCCGAGGAAATCGAGTTCGGCCAGCCCCAGGCCGTGCGGCGCGATCCAGTGCGTCATCTGCGCCGGGAACGAGACGATCAGCACCGCATAGCCGACCATCGCCGGATTGAACGGGTTGTTGCCCAGCCCGCCGTACAGGTGTTTGGCGATGGCGATGGCGAAGGCCGTGCCGACCACGACCAGCCACCACGGTGCGAGCGGCGGGATGGACAAGGCCAGCAGCCAGCCGGTGAGCAACGCGCTGTTGTCGGAAAGGAAATGCCTCACCGGGCGGTCGCGCAACTTCAGCATCAGCGCCTCGGTGCCGAGCGCGGTGAGGCTCGCCAGCGCGATCGAGACCAGGATCGCCGGGCCGAAATGCCAGACATACAGCGCGATGCCCGGAAGCAGCGCGAGCAGCACCCGGAGCATGATCGCGGAGACGGTGTCCGGTTTGCTGATGAAGGGGGCGAAGAATGCGCTCATGTTATTCGTCAACGAAAAGCTCGCGAAGCGAGGCATTATCCCTCTCTCCCGCAGGCGGGAGAGAGTTAGGAGAGAGGGAAACGGCCATGGTGAGATTCATCATTGGGAGCGGCCCTCGCTGTGATTGTCCGCAACTTCGCCAGCCGGTTCCGCCCGTTCGTGGGCCTTGGCGCGGCGCGCCTCGATCTCGGCGATTTCCGCCTGTTGCTGCGCGGTGAGGTTATCGGTGTTCTTCGGCCGGCTCGCGGCGGCCTGCTCCCTGGCGCGGGCGATGGCCGCCTGGATCTTCTGCTGCGCGTCGTCTGCCGGCGTGGCCGACGCTGCAGGCGGTTGCGCCTGCTTTGCTGCCTGCTCCCTCGCGGCCAGCCTCTCGGCCTTTTCCTGTTTCTCGCGCTCGATGCGGTATTCGCGGAACTCGTGGCGTTCGCGCGCGTGGTCGGCGGCCCGCTGGTCCTGTTCGCGCGCGCGGATCTCGCTCTTGGCGAACTGGAAATACTGCACCAGCGGGATATGGCTGGGGCAGACGTAGCTGCATGCGCCGCATTCGATGCAGTCGAACAGGCTGAACTGCTGCGCCTTGTCGAATTCCCGCGACTGGGAGAACCAGAACAGGTCCATCGGCTGCAGGTCCGCCGGGCATACCTGCGCGCAGCGCGAGCAGCGGATGCAGGGCAGGGCGGGCGGCGCGGGCGGGAATAATTTGTCCGACGCGGCGATGATGCAGTTGCTGGCCTTGACCAGCGGAATGGCGGTCGAAGATAAAGGCAACCCCATCATCGGCCCACCCATGATGTAGCGGTCAGTGTCCGGCAGGGCCTCGCCGAGCGCGACCAGCTCCTGCACCGGCGTGCCGAGCAGCACTTCATAATTCTGCGCGCGGCGCACGTTGCCGGTGATCGTGACGATGCGCGACAGCAGCGGCTCGCCATGCGCGAGGGCGCGATACACGCTGCAGGCGGTGGCGACGTTGAAGCATTGCACGCCGATCTCGGTGGGCAGCTTGCCGGACGGCACTTCCAGCCCGGTGAGCACGCGGATCAGCTGCTTCGCGCTGCCGCCCGGATAGATCGTCGGCACCACGACCACCTCGAACGGCAGGCCGCTGTCGGCCACCGCCTGCCGCATCGCGGCGACCGCCTGCGGCTTGTTGTCCTCGATGCCGATCAGCACTTCCCCTGCCTCCAGCATGAAGCGCAGCATCTCCGCGCCCTGCACGATCTCTGCGGCGCGCTCGCGCATCAGCATGTCGTCGCAGGTGATATACGGCTCGCATTCCGCGCCGTTCAGGATCAGCGTGCCGATGTCCTTGTTCGGGTGCCCCCGGAGCGGGCGCAGCTTGAGGTCGCTGGGGAACACCGCGCCGCCCAGCCCCACCACGCCGCACATGCGCAGGTGCTGGCGCAGTTCGGCGGGGTCGCTGTTGCGGTAATCGACTGCGGCATGGGGGATCCATTCCTCCCTGCCGTCCGGTATCAGTGTGGCGCACAGGTCCGGCAGGCCGGAAGGGTGGGCGATGGGCTGCGCGGCGATGGCGGCGATGGTTCCCGACGTGGAGGCATGCACCGCGCTCGAAAAATAGCCGTCCGGCATGCCGATCAACTGGCCCTTCAGCACATGGTCGCCGACGCGTACCACCGGCCTTGCGGCCTCGCCGGCATGCTGGCGGAACGGAATGACCAGTTTCGCAGGCAGCGGTGCGCGCGCGATGCCGCGCTGTGTGGATCGCTCCTTGTTGCCGGGCGGATGGATGCCGCCGTTGAATTTGAAGAGCGTCCTCATTTCGCCGCCACCAATGTAAAGACCGGATATTGCCGCTTCCAGGTGGCGATGTTTTCCCTGAGCGGCACCATGCTGATGCAGTCCACCGGGCAGGGGTCGACGCACAGCTCGCAGCCGGTGCACTCGGAGGCGATGATGGTGTGCATCTGCTTCGCCGCGCCGGCGATCGCATCCACCGGGCAGGCCTGGAAGCACAGCGTGCAGCCGATGCACAGGTTCTCGTCGATGAAGGCGACCGCCTTCGGCTTGAGCACGGTGCCGCCGCCGAACGGCTTGAACTCCACGCCGAGCAGGTCGGCGAGCTTGCGGATGCCTTCCTCGCCGCCGGGCGGGCAGCGGTTGATGTCGGCCTCCCCGGAGGCGATCGCCTCGGCGTAGGGCCGGCAGCCGGGATAGCCGCATTGCCCGCACTGTGTCTGCGGCAGGATCGCGTCGATCTTGTCCACCAGCGGATTGCCTTCGACGCGGAATTTGACCGCAGAGTAACCCAGCACCGCGCCGAGCACGATCGCGATACCCGCCATGACCAGCAGCGCGCTCAGCATACATCGAAGCCCCTCGCCCGCAGGTGGGATAACCAGCGACTTGGCTGCGGTTTTTGGCAGCCTAGTCGAATGGCTAGTTGTTCCACCCAGAGGGGTTGGGGAGAGGGTGGTCGGGGAGCGGCCATCGATGCGGCACAAATTTCATTCCGTTCGGGCTGAGGTATCGAAGCCCTTGTTTTGCAACGTTCACCCTTCGATACCTCAGGGCGAACGTGATGCTCTATTTGTACCGGATCAATAATCATTACTTGGTTAGCCCCGAGAAACCCATGAACGACAGGCTCATCAGCCCCGCCGTGACCATGGCGATCGCCGAGCCCTTGAAGATACCCGGCACGTCCGCGCCCTCCATGCGTTCGCGCATTCCGGCGAACAGCACCATCACCAGCGTGAAGCCGAGCGCGCCGCCCATGCCGAAGAACACCGATTCCATGAAATCGTGTTGCGCCTGCACGTTGAGCAACGGGATGCCCAGCACCGCGCAGTTGGTGGTGATCAGCGGCAGGTAGATGCCCAGCACCTGGTGCAGCATCGGGCTGGTCTTCTGGATCACCATCTCGGTGAACTGCACGATGCCGGCGATCACCACGATGAACGACAGCGTGGTGAGGTAGGAGAGTTCCGGTCCGAGCAGGTATTCGTTGATGAGGTAACTGGCGCCCGAGGCCACGGTCAGCACGAAGGTGGTGGCGAGGCCCATGCCGAGCGAAGTCTCCAGCTTCCGGGAAACCCCCATGAACGGGCAGAGGCCGAGGATCTTGACCATCACGATGTTGTTCACGAACACCGCGCCGACCAGGATGAGCAGATATTCTGTCATTTGCGCGCCTTTGAAGTCACGCGTGGATTATCCCCCGATTCATATACCCCTTCAACCGCGCCGGCAGTGGATGAATAGGCCATCCGGCATATTGACCGCATAACCGGTGCGGGTTAAGGTGCTCCCAATCAGGCGAGTGGCACCGGAGCGCAAACAGGCTTTGAATTTTGAACGGGAGATGAGAAATGCAAAAACTTAATGTGATGCTGACCCCTTTGATCGCTGTTGATAGACACCGGATATGCCTCTGCTTACCGGGGTGCTTTTGTCGTCCCATAAGGGCGCGTACTTGTTCGTGCCGTAATCGCCTTTTATTGTTCCTCCGAATTGCTTTCTTGCCCCCCTAATGACTTCATTTAGCATCGCCACGTCATACCAGCTTGCGCTGTATAAATTACGCACGTGTAACGCCCATTCGTTTTTTGTAATATTTTGTTCTTCTGCGGATACTGGATAAATGTCAGCGGATACACCATTAATTGATTTGAAATCTTGTTGATCAAACCATGAGTAATTCAAAGTTCCTTTTGGCCAGTCCCAAAAATGGTCGCATTTCGTAAAACCAAGGCTTTCCACGTAGTCGCTCAATTCCTTTCGAGAGGCCTTCTTGGGGTAAAGGGTAATGTCTCTTCCCATCGCTATTCAGTACCAGTGGGCATTGCCAAATAACGCTTGAACTCACCCGCCGACGCAGGAGGTCGGGTGAAGTGAATTGTTATGTGCGATTTATATTGTGTGTTCATCTGTTTCATAAGCCACATCAGGATGAAGTTAAAGGGGTCAGCTTCGCATTCCTTCTCGGGTCAAAAGGGGTCAGCTTCGCATTTCTTCTCGGGCGACCCTGCCGCGTCACCCACGCATTCAATTAGATCACGCCGGCAGCTACAAGGCTCGGATGGCGGCGCAGCATTCGCCGACCAAGGCCGGGCCGCGGTAGATCAGGCCGCTGTAGAGCTGCACCAGCGCCGCTCCGGCGTTGATCTTCTCCGCTGCATCCGCGCCGTTCAGGATGCCGCCCGCGCCGATGATCGGCAGTGCGCCCTTTAATTCGGCGGCAAGTTGGCGGATCACGGCGGTGGATCTGTCGCGCACCGGCGCACCGGACAGGCCGCCGGTCTCGTTGCAATGCGGCAGGTGTTCCACGCCTTCGCGCGACAGCGTGGTGTTGGTGGCGATGACCGCGTCGATGCGGTGCTGCATCAGCAGGCGCGCGATCTGCGCGATCTGTTCGCCTTCCATGTCGGGTGCGATCTTCAAGGCGATGGGCACGTATCTGCCGTGCGCGTCGGCGAGTTTTTGCTGTTCGGCCTTGAGCAGCATCAGCAGGTTGTTCAGCGCGGCCTCGTCCTGCAACTGGCGCAGATTCTTCGTGTTGGGCGAGGAGATGTTGACGGTGACGTAGCTGGCGTGCGCATACACCTTGCGCAGGCAGATGAGGTAATCGTCCGCCGCGTTCTCGATCGGCGTGGCGGCGTTCTTGCCGATGTTGATGCCCAATATGCCGCGATACTCGGCGCGCCGCACGTTCTCGATCAGCGCATCAACGCCGTCGTTGTTGAAGCCCATGCGATTGATGATGCCCTGCGCCTCGGGCAGGCGGAACATGCGCGGCCGGGGGTTGCCGGGCTGGGGCAGCGGCGTGACGGTGCCGATCTCGATGAAGCCGAAGCCGAGCGCCGCCAGCCCGGCGATGCATTCGCCGTTCTTGTCGAGCCCGGCGGCGAGGCCGACCGGGTTGGGGAAGGTCAGCCCCATCACGGTGCGCGGATCGTCGGGCGGGTGCTTCGCGATGAGGCCGCCCAGTCCGAGCGCATGGGCGGCCTTCAGCCCGCCGAGCGTGAGGTGGTGGGCGGTTTCCGGGTCAAGCCGGAACAGCAGGGGGCGCAACAATGAATACACTCCAGAGGTTCCCGTAAGTTTTCTTAAACATAGCGACATAAATGCCGCCGCATAAACAACCGTTCGCCCTGAGCTTGTCGAAGGGTAGGCAGCCTTTCTGTGAGCCGTTCATGGTTCGACAAGCTCACCACGAACGGCTTGCAAGATTGCCATTTCAATTTTATTGCCATGTTTGGTTATGGCGATTCCCCTTCGGCTGGGCTGATGAAACTACTAGCCATTCGACTAAGCCCGCAAGCGGGCAAGTCGCTGGTTATCAGGACAGGCTTGCCGAGCGGCTGCCACACGCCGTCGATCAGGCCTTGCGCGGGCTGGTAGGCGGTCTTGTAGGCCATCTTGCGGCTTTGTTCGATCCAGTAGCCCAGATAGACGAAATCCAGCTCGAGCTTGCGGCACAGTTCGATCTGCCACAGCACGTTGTAGACCCCGAAACGCGCATGCGGCACATCCGGATCGTAAAAGGTGTACACCGAGGACAGGCCGTCGCCGAGCAGGTCGATCACGCTGACCATGCGCAGCACACCCTCTTCGCGGAATTCCACCAGCAGCGAATCGACGTGGCTTTGCAGCAGGAAGCTCTGGTACGACTCGCGGTCGTCGTTGTCCATGCCGCCGTTCGGGTGGCGCGCGCGCTGATAGCGTTGATACAGGTCGTAATACTCGGGGCTATCCTGGAGGCGGTGCAGGCTGGCCTCCAGATGGGCGTGCTGCGCCCAGGCGCGCCGCTGCGAGCGGTTGGGGGTGAATCGTCCGGCCGGCACGCGCAGCGGCACGCAGGCGCGGCAGCCGTCGCAATGCGGGCGATAGGTATAGGTGCCGCTGCGCCGGAATCCGTGCTGCACCAGTTCCGAATAGACCGGCGTGTTGATCAGGAAAGCGGGCGTGGCGACCTGCGAGCGCGCCTGCAGGCCGGGCAGGTAGCTGCACGGATAGGGCGCGGTCATGTAAAAGTGCAGCGCGGATAACGGGATGTCGTTCAATAAACTCATGAAAAGAGATCGGCGTCGAATTGCCAATGTTTGACAGGTTCACAGTTTATCAATTCCTGCAGCCGCGCGATGAATTCGTTGCGCGGGATTTCGTGCGCGCCGAGCGAGGCAAGGTGGGGGGTGTTCATCTGGCAATCGATCATGCCGAACTGCCAGCGTTCGAGCTGCCTGGCCAGATACGCCAGCGCGATCTTGGAGGCGTTGCTGGCATGGCTAAACATGGATTCGCCGTAGAACATGCGCCCGATGGCGATCCCGTATAACCCACCAACCAATTCCAACTCCAACTCATCGGCGATACTGCGTTGGCTTCCTCTCTCACTCATGGCCGTGCTCATTGCACTGTCCATGTCGTTCGCTTTGCGTAGCGGTCGATGCGAAGCATCGGGTAACCGCACGGCATACTCCTTGCGGGTGCGTCGCCGCCTTGTCTCGCCTTCGATTTGAAGCTGGAATGATTTTTTGGGCATCCACACCTCCACCGAGTGCGCATGGCCCATCTCGTGCAGCGCACAATACGCCGCGATCATGTCTTCGCTGATCCAGGTGCCGCCCTGTTCACTGCGCGGCGCGCCGCAAGCGCGCATCACCTGCTCGAAGCCTGTCCTGAGCCCTGTCGAAGGGACGGTGTCGCAGCGCACTTCATAGGCGGCGTTGCGCAGCACTTTGGCCAGCGAGCGGGAAATTTTGAATTCGCCCGGGACCAGCACCATGCGTGGGTCGGGGCTCCACCACAGGATCGGATCGCCGGGGTTGAACCACGGGAAGATGCCGTGCCGGTAGGCCTCCAGCAGGCGCGGCGCGGACAGGTCGCCGCCCGCCGCGAGCAGGCCGTTGGGCGAGCGCAGCGCGCGCTCGACCGGAGGGAAAGGCGCGTTACCGGTTAGCCAGGGAATCAAGTCTTAGCCCTTTCGGCATATATTCATCAAGGGTATTTTGCTATATTGCCACAGGTCAAAATAATCGGTTCGCAAGGTGAGATAAAGATGTTATCGAGCATATTCGGCAAAAAATCCGATCATCCCATGGCGGATATCAAGTCTGCGCAGGCGTTGCTGGACGACTTGCCGAAGAATGACGCATACAGATTGCTCATGGAATTATCCGAATGGATAGAGTCGGTAGCGGATCATACCGATTTCAGGCTGGATCACCAGTTTGCCGTATTGCGCCTGCTCGATGAAGCCGCACAACCTTATGCGCGGAAACTGGTGCGCGATTATTTTACGCCGCAGGAACTGAACAAATTCCAGGAAAACCGTTTGTGGCTGGTATTGGGCAGTTTGTACCGCCATACCGCCAAGGCTTATTGCGCGGTGTTCCACCGTTACTGCAGCGGCGACAAGGGGGACAGCGCCATCAAGGCGCAACTGCCTTTGCTGGCGGCGCGCATGGTGTACGCCATGACCGGGCAATTGAAATATATCTGTGCACGCTACGGCCCCGTCGACAACGCGGTCTGGGGCAATCTCGCTCAACTTTACCGGCATGCCGAGCAGCAGCAATATCTGGATACGCCGCTTGCCCTCTATTCGGGTGCGGCCGGCAACACCACGGTGAAATGTGAGCTGGGGCGGCTGCTTGGCTGGTACGGCTGCGGAGTCAACACCCTGAAACCGCTGTACATGCACCTGACCGAGCGCATCATCGGACAGTATTGCTCAAGCATAGAGATCGGCGCGCAGCAGGTTGCGGATAGTCTGTTCGGCTTCGACCTGGAGCATCCGGCTGCGCCGGTGCATATCAAGGTGGGCGGCATGACACAGGGCGCGCAAGCATCCATGCGTTTTGTCGGCATGGCGGAGATGCAGCCGAAACTGGCGGCACTGGTCAGGACCCTGGAAAAGGGCGCCGTTCCGGACAGCCTCAATCTGGGCGGAACCTACGATGCGGAACTGGTGCGCGAGGCTGCGCAGTACCTGCTGAATTACCTGGCCGCTCCGCCATCGCGGCGCGGCGCGCGGCGCGGGATCAGGGTCGGCCTGAACGTGGCGTATGGTTTTGACAAGATGCTCGAGCGTACCGATGTGGCGCTGAATTTCAGTGATGAGCAAGCGGCGCATTGGGATGTCGAGGACATCAGCGCCAGCGGGTTCCGTACCGTGTTGCCCGCGCAGGCAACAGACGGCATCCGCATCGGCAGCCTGCTCGGCATACAACCGGACGGGGTGCCGCACTGGGGCGCGGCGGTGGTGCGCCGCCTGATGCGCGACGACGCAAACCGCTTGCACGTGGGTGCGGAAATGCTGACCAATCAGATCGCCGGCGTGGCCTTGAGCCAGAGCGGCGGGGGCGGGGGATTCGAAGACGGGCAGCCCGCGTTGTGGTTGCAGGCAAAATCCGAAAAACTTTTGGCCGGGCACCCGCCGGGCGGGCCATCCGGCGAGGCGCAACTGTTGATGAAGGCAGACACCTTTTCCGCGCACCGCAGTTTGCTGACCCGGCTGAACGGGAAAAAGTATCTGCTGATACCCGGCAGATTGCAGGAAAAAGGCCTTGATTACGACCTGGCAAGTTTCCGCGTCATCGAGCAGGAGTCCGATTCGGGGGAGCCTTAGAGCCGATTCCAGCAGGTTTCATACCCCGCGTTGGGGCCGGGCTCTTTGGTTGCGTATGGCTGTTCAGGCTTGGTTTGCTGACTGGCACAAGTGTAAATGTCTGGAAACGCCATTCCTGCCAGTCATTCTTATCTAAAGCCCGGTTTTGCACCTAATCGCTGTAGCGCTCTGCGATTTCCAGGAACTCGGACTGTATCGCCAGGAAGGCATCGACGATGTCTGGATCGAAGTGTGCCCCATATCCTTCGGTAATCATTTTCGCAGCCCGTTCATGCGAAAAAGCTTCTTTGTAGATACGGCGACTGATCAGCGCGTCATAAACATCCGCCATTGCCATTAATCGTGCAGAAACCGGTATTTCATGGCCCTTTAAACCCTTTGGATAGCCGCTTCCATCCCACTTTTCATGGTGACCAGTCGCGATCTGCTGTGCCAGCCTCAGGAAGTTATTGTTGCGTACTTTGAAATTCTCCTCGGAATAGGCGATGGCATTTCCGCCCAGCGTGGTGTGAGTCTTCATGATCTCGAACTCATCGGGTGTCAGTTCACCGGGTTTGAGCAAGATCGCATCAGGGATGCCCACCTTGCCGATATCATGGAGAGGCGCCACCTTATAAAGCACCTCGATGTTCTCGTCGGTCAGAAAATCGCTGAAGCGCGGGTGTCGCTGTAATTGACACGCCAGGGCACGAACATAGTTCTGCGTCCGCTTGATGTGATTGCCGGTCTCGTCGTCGCGTGTCTCTGACAATGAACACATCGCCATTATCATCACGTCCTGGATGGAAACGACTTCATTGGTCTTGGTTTGCAACTCGGAAGTGCGCTCCTGTACTAATTTTTCCAGCAACTTGCCTTCATTGCGCAACAGTTCGTTGGCAGCCTCGATTTCCTGGTTCGCCTGTTCGAGCAGCGTCTTTTTCAGGGTGAGTTGCGTCACCAGAGAAAGGTTCTCGAAGCGCTGGTCGAGCGAAAGATAGATCATTTTTTGCAACTCGCGTCCGGCTGCCACGATCACCACTAAAAACAGCAACAGCATGGAAGCGATCGCCCAGTGCGTCTCATCGTTTTCTGCCATCACGCGAAAAGTGAGTGGAAGCATGATGCCGGACAGATAGGCATACACAGAAGGGGTATGTATTGAGATCATGGTCACCGCACCTGCAGCCAGTGCCAACATCAAGCAAACCAACAGAATCTGTAGATAAAGGGTCGGTGGGAAAAAGAACATGAACGCTGCGCCCCACAGCAAGCCTATCACTAGCGACAGCGAGGTGAAGTGCCGGCTCCATTGCCTGCAGTCCCTGACGGTTTCGACTTTTTCCCGATCAAGCCGCCACTTGATCAGTTCCCACAAATGAAAAAGATAAGTACATGAGAGCCAGTAAATCAGGTGCTGGTGGTTCGATTCTTCCCACAGCAGCGCCACAAACAGCAATTGCAGCAATGCCTGCGAGATCACCAGCAGGGGATAGGTTTTCAGCATGACGCGCAACAGTTCGGCGCGCGTGCGGAGATTGCCCTCGTCAATGTAGAAGCTTAGCTCAACCAAAGCATGGCGCATCAAATTGACTATCATCTTCTGGACTCTCCGGGAAAATGTACCGCTGCTGCATAACGGGTCGCGCGAAGGATCATATTACACTTTCATTTCCACTGCGTCGCTTGCCTGTGTCAGCTACGTTCCGCTTGTTGTGCCGCTACTCACTTGTCAGGCATTTTTTAATTGCCTGGTCAGCCAGGCTTCAATATCGCGCAATTCCTCTTCGCATACCGAATGCGGCATGCCGTATTCATGCCATTCCACCGTGTAGCCCAATTCCAGCAGCGTATCCCTCGAGGCGGCGCCCAGCTCATAAGGCACGACCGGGTCGCTGCGTCCGTGCGCCATGAAAATGGGGGTCTGCCGCGCATACACCGAGGCTTCATCGGTTGCGTTCTCGACCAGCGGCAAGTAGGCGGAGAGCGCCAGCACTCCGCCCAGCGGGACGGTCTGGCGCAGTGCGGTATGCAGTGCGATGACACCGCCCTGGGAAAATCCGGCCAGAAAAATGTTGCCCGGCGCAATGCCGCGCGCCACTTCCTGCGCGATCAGCGCTTCGACGGCGGCCTGCGAGTCGTAGATGCCTTCTTCATCCTGTTGTGCGTCGATACTGGGGTGGGCGATGTCATACCAGGCGCGCATCACGAATCCGCCGTTGATGGTCACCGGGCGTTGCGGCGCATGCGGAAAGATATAGCGTATCGCGACGGGCAGGTTCAGCTCGCCGGCGACGGGCACAAAGTCCTGCCCATCCGCACCCAGGCCATGCAGCCAGATGATGCTGTGTTGCGGCTGTCTGCCGGATTCGAGCGCGATGTGCGGAAGGATGGAAGTCATGGGCTATCCAAAAAACAGTTGGTAAGAAACAGGCCGCAGTTTATCGCAGGGCGCATCTCACGCGCCAATTAAACCCGAAAAATCTTTGCACCACGAAGGACACGAAGCGTTTTCAGGAAATTGCGGAGTGCGCCAGCCGGATAATCAGAGGCGCCCGGTCCGATCTGCTTCGTGTCCTTCGTGGTGAACTGTTTTTTTTCGACAGAAATTATTCATCCGCCACGAGTATTTCCGAGATGACCATCTCGCCGGCGATCTGCCCGCTGCGGTCGAGCATGCGGATCTTCACCGGCAGCAGGCGATATTCCAGGCCCAGCCAGATGTCCAGGCCTTCTTCCCCCTGCCGGCGGATCTTGCGCAACGGCAGCGCGCGCAGCCAGCCGACGCCGGTCTGGATCATCTCCTCCTCGCCGACGGCGAGCTCATAGCGCTCCAGTTTCCTGCCGTTGCTGATGTGCATCGGGATCGTGCCCTTGTCCAGCGGCAGCTGCGAGAGCTGGTAGAGGAAGCTGACGATGTCCTGGGTTTGTTCGGGCAACTGCATGCTTTTGCCGCTCGAAAAAGACAATGCCTTTGCCTCCCAGGAAAAGTTAGCCTCGGACGTTTCCCTGCCCCTGGAGGTATTTTTCGTTTCGCTGAATTTGACGGGGCGCAGGCCGTGGGCCGTGAGGGCGCCGCTGCTCTGCTGCTCCGATTCATAGGTCTTGAAGAGGCTCGCCAGGCCGGTGGTGCTCATGCCGACCCTGAGGGTGTAACTTCTGTCATCGCCGATATCCAATCGGTGGCGCGCTTCGCCGATCGCGAAATCCTTGCCCTTGTAGGCGACGAAAGTGAGTTGCGCGTGCTTGGGGAGCGGATGTGCGGGCTGGGCTTCCTGTGCCGTCTCGACGGCTGCCACGTCAGGCTCCCCGATCCGTGGTCCGGCATCGATTTGCGGTTCCTCCGTTGAAACGCTTTCAGCCGGCTGGTTGGCGGGCGGCGTCTCCGCAGGTGCAGGCGGAGTAGGCCGCGGCTTGGGCTTCCTGAGCGGCGCCGGTCTGGCGGCGACCCTGGGCAGCGGCTCCAGCCTGGCGGTAAGCGGCGGCAGCGGCACCTGGCCGGGCGGCAACTTGACCAGCGGCGCGAACAGCGCGACGGCATGAACCAATGCCGACAGTGCGATGGCTAAGGCGATTCTTCCGATCGGCCGCTTCGGCAGGCTCAGGGCAGGTATGCGCGGCAATGCGATCACGGTTAAGTAACCTCCGGGCATGTTCCGCATGGCTGCGCACTCGGCTTTGCGGGATGGAAGGCAAGGCGCGAGGTGCAGCGAATGGTGCAGCCCCAACACGGTGGGGCGTAGCCTTCCGGTGCGGGAGGGGCTGGCTGGCGACTGCTCCCGTAAGCTGCCGCTATGCGGTAACGTGTCGCAGTCGCCCCCTTCGCAAACCGAGCAACGCAGCCCGCCGCCCGCAAAGCCAGTGCCCATTCGGGTTGTGCCAAATTTGCGCGCTTGCTTTGTCGCTCGCCTTGCGAATACGCTTCGGCTATTCGACGCAGCCCACTTCGCGCAATCCTCGCAAATTTGGCAACAACACAGCTCATGTGGAACATGCCCGGAGGTTACCTAATATCGAGCTTGCTCAGCAGTTGGGTGAATTGGTCGCCGTTGGCTTCGGTGATGATTATTTTGCACGGCAGGTTGTGGTACTGCGTGGCCAGCCAGATTTCGGTGCGGCTTTCGCCCGGTTTGGCCTGGCTGTCGAGATAGATGGCCTTGAATTCCCCGGCCGGAACCTTGATCGTCTGGTCGCGCGTGATGGCGTAGCGGTAGTGATCCAGCTTGCTGCCGTTGGTCATCGGGAAATCCAGCGTGTCGGCATTCTGCAATGACAGGAACATGAATTGATACATCGCGCTCAGGCGGTCTTGCGTGCCAACGGGCAGCGCGACCACCGTTCGTTGCGCCTGATGGATCAGGGTGAGTTGTTTGCCATTCCAGTCGAACTCGGCACGGCTGTTCTTGCCCTCGTCGAGTTCGCGCCGGTGGTTGAGGAGCAGCGGTTGCAGGCCTTGTTTGCCGACCAGGCCATTGCTGTCGATGAGGATCCTTTCCGGCTTGAGCATCGCCAGCAGTCCGACAGGCGTCCAGACGCTGGACAGCGTGTAGCGATCCTGGTCGCGCGTATAGGTTTCCCTGATTTCGACCCTCAGGCCGTTCTTGTAGACATCATAGGTGGCTTGTACGCTGTCCGGCGGTTCGGCAAATACAGGGGCGGCGGCGCACAGCATGAGCCACGCGAGGGCTTGTAAAAACAATTTCATGATTACTCCAGGCCGGGTGATATCAACGCAAAACCGGATTGTTTGTGATGCCGCAATCTGACCCGCCCATTGTCGCCCAGTTCAATCTGGCCTGCGCACAGCCAGCGGATGGCTTGCGGGTAGATGCGATGCTCTTCGTGCAGTACCCGAATCGCCAGCATCTGCTCGGTGTCGTGGCACAGCACCGGCACGGCGGCCTGGATGATGATCGGGCCGTGATCGAGGTCGGGGGTGACGAAATGTACCGTGCAGCCGTGGATCCTCACACCGTCCTGCAAGGCGCGCGCGTGGGTGTTGAGGCCGCCGTAGGCGGGCAACAGCGAGGGATGGATGTTGACCAGCCTGCCGTGGTAGCGCGTCACGAAGCCTGCGGTGAGGATGCGCATGAAACCGGCCAGTATTACAAAATCGGGATGGAAGGTGTCGATGAGCCGGGCCAGCGCGGCATCGAAGCTGTCGCGGTCCGCGTAGTTGCGGTGCTCGATGACGGCGGTCGGGATGCCATGCGCCTGCGCGATCTCCAGCCCTCCGGCATCCGCGCGGTTGCTGATGACCGCCGCGATGCGGCACGGCAGCTTCGCTTCCAGCAGCGCCTGCAGGTTGCTGCCGCGCCCGGAGACGAGGATGACGATGGATTTCATTTGGAAGAAATGGGAAGTGGGGAGTAGACAGTGGGAAGTAGGGGATGCGGTTTTCCCACTTCCTACTTCCCACTCACCACTATCGTTTGTGCCTCTGCACCTTGGCGCGCGCGTATCGTGCCGATGACGGTGGCGCGTTCGCCGGCTGCGTTGAGCTGCGCCAGCGCCGTATCCGCATCGCCCTTGTCCACGATCACCACCATGCCGATGCCGCAATTGAAGGTGCGGTACATTTCCTGCGGCGCGACATTGCCCATCTCGCGCAGCCAGTCGAACAGCTTGGGGGTATGCCAGGCATGGCCGTCCAGTTGCGCGACCACGTTTTCCGGCAATACGCGCGGCACGTTTTCCAGCAGGCCGCCGCCGGTGATGTGCGCCATGCCTTTCACGGTGAGCGATTGCATCAGGTTCAGCAGCGGCTTCACGTAGATGCGCGTCGGCGCCATGATGCAGTCGGCCAGCGTGCGTTCCCCGTCGAATCTGGCATTCAGGTCGGGCTGGCTGCGTTCGATGATCTTGCGCACCAGCGAATAGCCGTTGGAATGCGCGCCGTTCGAGGCGAGGCCGATCACCGCGTCGCCCGCCTTGATGTCTCTGCCGCTGATGATGCTGGCCTTTTCCACGACGCCGACGGCAAAGCCGGCGAGGTCGTATTCCCCGGCCGGGTACATGCCGGGCATCTCGGCGGTCTCGCCGCCGATCAGCGCGCAACCGGCCTGTTCGCAGCCGAAGGCGATGCCCTTGATGACCTCGGTGGCGGCCTCCACGTCGAGCTTGCCGCAGGCGAAGTAATCGAGGAAGAACAGCGGTTCCGCGCCCTGCACCAGGATGTCGTTGACGCTCATGCCGACCAGGTCGATGCCGACCGTGTCGTGGCGGTTCAGCTCGAAGGCCAGTTTCAGCTTGGTGCCGACACCGTCCGTGCCCGATACCAGCACCGGCTCGCGATATTTCTTGGAGATCTCCACCAGCGCACCGAAGCCGCCGATGCCGTTGAGCACCTCGGGGCGCATGGTGCGTTTGGCGAACGGCTTGATGTTCTCGACGAGGCGGTCGCCCGCGTCGATATCGACGCCGGCGTCGCGGTAAGACAGTGAACTGGATGGGTTCAAGTTGAGTTCTCGCTTTCTTCAGGATAAAGTGCTGCACGATTTTTCGCGAATTTTACCCGAAATGACCCTGTCCCGCTTTGCCGCCGTGCAATGGCTGTCCTTCGCCGTAGTGGCTGCCGCGCTGCTGTATCTGCTCGGTCCGATCCTCACGCCGTTCGTCGCGGCAGGCATTCTCGCCTACATCTGCAATCCGCTGGTGCAGCGGCTGAGTGCCCGGAAAGTGCCGCGCACACTCGCGGTGGCGCTGGTGATGGGCGGCTTGCTGCTGCTGTCTGGCCTGCTGCTGCTGATCATGCTGCCGCTGCTGGAAAAGGAGGTCGGCCTGTTCGCGGCGCGCCTGCCGGACTGGATCGAGGCGGCGCGCGCGCGCCTGCTGCCGCAGTTGCAGCAATGGTTCGGCGTTAGCGTTGAATGGGACAGCCAGGCATTGAAAACCCTGCTGCTCAGCCACTGGCAGGGCGCGGGTGGGGTCGCCGGGAAGGTGCTGCCCTGGCTCGGCAGCGGCGGCGGCGCGCTCGTCGGCGCGCTGATCAACCTGCTGCTGATCCCGATGGCGATGTTCTACCTGCTGCGCGACTGGGATGCGCTGGTCGCACGGCTGGACGAGCTGATTCCGCGCCACTGGCACGGCAAGGTAACGGAAATCGTCGTCGAGGTGGATCGCGTGCTGGCGGAATTCCTGCGCGGGCAAATCTCCGTGATGCTGCTGATGAGCGTGTATTACGTGGTGGCGTTGTGGCTGGCCGGGCTGGAGTTCGCGCTGCCCATCGGCATCCTCGCCGGGATGCTGGTGTTCGTGCCTTACCTCGGCATGATCCTCGGCCTGTCGCTCGCGACGCTCGCGGCGCTGATGCAGTTCACTAGCTTCGGCGGCGTGCTGTGGGTATGGGCGGCATTCGGCGCGGGGCAGTTGCTGGAAGGCATGCTGGTTACCCCGTGGCTGGTCGGCGACCGCATCGGCCTGCATCCGCTGGCGGTGATTTTCGCGCTGCTCGCCTTCGGGCAGGTGTTCGGCTTCTTCGGCCTGCTGCTGGCCTTGCCGCTCTCCGCCATCCTGCTGGTCGCGCTGCGCCACGGCAAGACGTGGTATCTGGCCAGCGACATGTATCGTAAGCCATGAAAAAGCATCTCAGAGAATCGCTGAATAAGTCTTCCGTTCGTGGTGAGCTTGTCGAACCATGAACGTAGGGCAACGCAAAAGCGATGGATTGGAACGCCTGCCCTTCGACATAACCACCGACTTGGCGGGCGTTTCTTGGCCGCCTAGTCGAATGGCTAGTAGTTCCATCAGGCTCAGGGCGAACGGACTCATTCAGCACTTCCCTAAAACGAACTCAGAGGTATTTTTTTGAGCCAGTTACTGCTCGACATTGCTCCCGACCGGCAGCCGACCCTCGACAATTTTGTCGTGGGGCGTAACCTCGAATTGCTTTCGGTGCTGCGCCACGTGCTGGCGGGCGGCAGCAGCGAGCGGAGCTTCTACCTGTGGGGCGAGGCCGGCAGCGGCAAGAGCCACTTGCTGCAAGCCTGCGTGCGCGCGGCATCGGACATGCAGCGCAGTGCAGTCTATGCGCAGGGCAGCGTGCCCCGCATGGCATTGGAGGGGCCCGCCGAAGTGGTGGCGGTGGACGATGTCGAGCGCCTCGACGATGCAGTGCAGATCGGCTTGTTCGATCTCTACAACCGCATGCGCGACAGCGGCGGCATGCTGCTGATCAGCGGCACGCAGGCGCCGCTGCATCTCGACTTGCGCGACGACCTGCGCACCCGCCTCGGCTGGGGCCTGGTGTACCAGGTGCACGGGCTGAGCGACGCGGAGAAGGCACTGGCGCTGGCGCAGCATGCGCAAGCGCGCGGTTTCGCGCTGCCGCCGGAAGTCACGCAATATCTGTTGCGCCACGGGCGCCGCGACCTGCCCAGCCTGATGGCGGCGCTCGACGCGCTGGACGCGCATTCGCTGCGCCTGCACCGCGCACCGTCGGTGCCGCTGCTGAAAGAGATTTTGCAACAGGAATTGGGGCAGTAGTGTCCGGTTAACTTACAAATTATCAAGCCAATGCTAAGCATTGGCGCGGTTTACAAAGCAATAAATTTTGGTGCCGATTTGAAATCAGTTTACCTATATTCCGGTTCAAGTAACTTCCAGAGATTGAATTCTCT
>JAGRPI010000041.1 GCA_019449635.1 Candidatus Ferrigenium bremense | reverse complement strand
GAGAATTCAATCTCTGGAAGTTACTTGAACCGGAATATAGGTAAACTGATTTCAAATCGGCACCAAAATTTATTGCTTTGTAAACCGCGCCAATGCTTAGCATTGGCTTGATAATTTGTAAGTTAACCGGACACTACTGAGCTTAAATAATGATTCCCGTAATGCAGCGAAGAGACATAATGCAAACAGAAAATTCTCATAACGAGTATCTCGATAATGTTAAAGAGAAGATACTCATACTACTTTCGCAACATGAAGAGCTGGAGCCGGAGGAAATTTCAAGACTCCTGGGAATCGGGGTTCAATTTTCCCTATTCCATCTCGAAGATCTCAAAAAATCCAACATGACCATGGACTACCATTCATCTGAAAGACCGACCTATTGGAAGATTATTCAAAATGGTCGAGCGTATTTGGTTCACCATGGCATGCTTTCCTAACCTTGTGTGCAAGCCAACCTGCAACAGCGCATGCTTAACCCAATGTTGAGCTTGCACTGCTAAACCGGATTGTCCTGATCAAAGAAGCGGTGCTCCAGGTTGAAGCGCGCAGCCAGGTGCTCGCCGAGCGCCTGAATGCCGAGCCGTTCGGTGGCATGGTGTCCGGCGGCGATGAAGGCCACGCCGCTTTCCTGCGCAAGATGGAAACTCTGCTCGGAAGCCTCGCCGCTGATAAAAGCATCCGCACCTTGCGCGATGGCCGCCTCGAAATAGCCCTGCGCCCCGCCGCTGCACCATGCCACCTTGCGGATATTTTTGGCTTCATCGCCGATGACCTGCGGGATGCGTTGCAGCGCTTGCCCGATCCGTGCGGCAAATTGCGCAAGCGTCTGCGGGGATGCCAACTCGCCAAAGCAGGCGATGTCCTGCTCGCCGAACCTGCCCTGTTCCGCGATCCCGAGCAGTTTGCCGAGCCGCACGTTGTTGCCCAGTTCGGGATGCGCGTCGAGCGGCAGGTGGTAGGCCAGCAGGCTCGCGTCGTTGCGCAGCAGTTGGGCAAGGCGGCGCTTCTTGATGCCGGTGATCGCGGCTTCCTCGTTGCGCCAGAAATAGCCGTGGTGCACCAGGACCGCGTCCGCACCCCACGCGATCGCCGCATCCAGCACCCGTTGCGAAGCCGTCACGCCGGTGGCGATGCGCCGCACTTCCGCGCGCCCTTCCACCTGCAAACCGTTCGGGCAGTAATCCTTGAACAGGCCGGTTTGCAGCAGGCTTGCGTTATAATCGCGCAATTCATTGAGCAGCATATAAGCACCTTTGCTTTGAATCGAACGGTTTCACCATGAGAGCCTCTAAAAATCATTTTGCGGGATGAAGCGCAAGGAGCCGCGCAGCGAATGACGAGGCATATCTCAAAGATAGACGAGGAATGAGCGAGCACGCGACACCGCGATTCGCCCGCAAAATGATTTTTAGAGACTCTCATCATACCATGCGTAAATACTGGCTATTGTTCACCCAGGCGGTCACCATCGCGCTGGCGCTGCTGTTCATCATCCAGACCCTCAAGCCGGAGTTGCTGCCGAACGCGGCGCGCAGCGGGGTGGTCACGCTGCTGGAAAGCTCGCCGCAGCCAACGGAGGGCAAGCCCCCTGCCGCAGGCGTGAGCGCTGCCGCGCAGAAGGCCATGCCCAGCGTGGTGAACATCTTCACCAGCACCGTCATCAAGACACCGATCCATCCTTTCATTGACGACCCGCGCTTCCGCTTTTTCTTCGGCGACCCTAGCGAGCTCGAACCGCAAAACAGTTCCAGCCTGGGTTCCGGGGTCATCGTCAGCTCCGATGGCTACATCCTCACCAACCACCATGTCGTGGAGGCTGCCGACCAGATCGAGGTTGCGCTGGCGGACGGCCGCAAGACCAGGGCACATGTGGTCGGCTCCGACCCGGAGACCGACCTGGCCGTCATCAAGATCGAACTGCCCGGCAAGCTTCCCGCCATCACCTTTGGCCACCCGGAGCGGGCGCAGGTGGGCGATATCGTGGTCGCCATCGGCAACCCGTTCGGCGTGGGGCAGACCGTCACCATGGGCATCATCAGCGCGCTCAAGCGCAGCCATCTGGGGTTGAGTACCTTCGAGAATTTCATCCAGACCGATGCCGCGATCAACCCCGGCAATTCAGGAGGCGCGCTGGTAGACGTGAACGGCAACCTGATCGGCATCAACAGCGCGATCTATTCGCCGAATGGCGGCTCGCTCGGCATCGGTTTCGCCATTCCCACCAGCATCGCCAAAAAGACCATGGAGCAGATCATCCAGAGCGGCTCCGTGACGCGCGGCTGGATCGGTGCGGGCGTGCAGGAGCTGACTCCTGAACTGGCCGAATCCTTCAGGCTGGGCAGCACCAAGGGTGTGCTGATCACCGAAGTCATGCGCAACAGCCCGGCAGAACAGGCAGGCATCAGGACCGGCGATATCCTGATTGCGATAGACGATAATGACATCGATGACTGGAACACCATGCTGGAAACGGTAGCCAACCTGCCACCCGGAAAAATGGTCACGGCCAGGCTGATGCGCAACGGGACGGCGATGAGTCTGCCGGTGAAGATCGGCAAGCGGCCGAAACCGGCCGTGCGTTAAGGACCTAGGACTCAGCCTCCTGCGGCCTGCCTTTGCCCACCCACGAGGCGACCACGATGCCCGCCTCGTAGAGCAGCCACAGCGGGATCGCCAGCATGAATTGCGACACCACGTCGGGCGGAGTGAAGATCGCACCGACGATGAATGCGCCGACGATCACGTAGGAGCGGATCTCTCTCAGTTTCTCGATGCTGACGATGCCCATGCGCACCAGCAGCACAACTGCGACCGGCACTTGGAAGGTGACCCCGAACGACAGGAACATGCCGAGCACGAAGCTGAGATATTTATCGATGTCGGTCATCACCGCCACGCCCTGCGGCGCAGAGGCGGTGATGAACCCGAACACCACCGGGAACACCACGAAGTAGGCGAACGCCATGCCGCAAAAAAACAGCAGCGTACTGGCGACGATGAGCGGTATGACCAGGCGCTTCTCGTGCTCGTACAAACCGGGCGCGACGAACCGCCATATCTGGTAAAGGACGTAAGGCAGCGCGATCAGCAAAGCGGCCATCATCGCGACCTTGAGCGGCACAAAGAACGGCGCGGTGACATCGGTGGCGATCATCTGCCCGCCCGGGGGGAGCTTCGCCAGCAGCGGCTGCGCCATGAGGGTGTAGAGGTCGGATGCCCACGGAAACAGGCAGATGAACACCAGCAGCAAGGCTATGGCAATGTTCAGCAGGCGCGCGCGCAGTTCGATCAGGTGCGCGATTAAGCTTTCACTGGTACCCATCAAACCGGCTTGCCTGGTACGGCGGAAGATTGTGTTACGGACGGGCTCTGTTCATCGGGTGCGTCGGGCGATTTGCCGTGCCGCGCCTGTAATATCTTCTGTTCCGCAGTCAGCTCGGCATCCTGTGCGGATCGCTCGATGGCGGCGATCTCCTTGCTGACGCTGTCGCGCAATTGGCTCACCTCTTCGATCGCCATGTCATTGGCGATGTCGCTCTTGATGTTATGCACATAGCGCTGCGCCCGTCCCCACAAATGCCCCGCCGTGCGTGCTACTTTCGGCAACCGTTCCGGGCCGATGACGATGAGCGCCACCAGCAGAATGACCACCAGTTCGGAGAATGCGAAGTCAAACATGCGTGTCTGATTTGTCTTTCGCCTGCGTTTTCGCTGTCACTTCGCCTTCGATGGCCTGCGCGTCCTGGCCTTCCTTTTGGGCCTGCTTGTGCTCATCGTCGCGCATGCCTTCCTTGAAGCCTTTCACCGCACCGCCCAGATCGCTGCCGAGGTTGCGCAATTTCTTGGTGCCGAATATCAACACGACGACCAGCAATACAATCAGCCAATGCCAGATACTTAATCCACCCATCACGTTCTCCCCAGATAATTGACCGTTAACCGTGCCGCACCATGGGCGGAATGCTGCCGCCGCCGATGATATGGATATGAAAATGAAGCACTTCCTGCCCGCCACCCTTGCCGGTATTGATCACGGTACGGAAACCGTTTTCCAGACCCTGCTCGCGCGCCAGCTTGGGAGCCAATACCAGCATCCTGCCAAGCAGGGCGGCATGTCCATCCCCGGCCTCCGCCAGCGAAGCCAGATGCAGCTTCGGAATCAGCATGAAATGCACCGGCGCGACCGGGTGGATGTCGTGGAATGCCAGCAGCTCGTCGTCTTCATACACCTTGCGGCAGGGAATTTCGCCGCGCGCAATCCTGCAAAAAATACAGTCGCCCATTGATACTCCTCAAACTCCTAACCCCTCCCGGCCTCCCCTTGTCAGGGGAGGAGTGCGCCGCTGTGCCTCCCATGATAAGGGGAGGTTAGGAGGGGTTATTCTTTCGGCTTTCCTTTTCGGCAATGCCCGATAAACCCTCGCGGCGCGCCAATTCGCTCAGCACATCGTCCGCACTCAGGCCGTGCCTAGCCAGCAGCACCATGCAATGAAACCACAAATCGGCGGTTTCATACACCAGGTGGGATTTGTCACCCCCCTTGCTGGCCAGTAGCACCTCCGTCGCCTCCTCGCCGATCTTTTTCAGGATGGCGTCCTCGCCCTTGCTGAACAGCCTGGCGACATAAGAACTTTCCGGCGACGCCTGCTTGCGCGTCTCCAGCGTTTCAGTCAGACGTTGCAAAATATCATTGCTCATTTTTTGTATATCTCTTCAGGAGATTTCAACACTGCATCCGCTTCCACCCACCGCCCTTTTTCCAGGCGGCTGTAAAAGCAGCTTTCGCGTCCGGTATGACAGGCAATGCCGCCCTGCTGTTCAATTTTCAGCAGGATCACATCGCCATCGCAATCCAGCCGGATTTCCTTCACTTTCTGGATATGCCCGGATTCTTCGCCCTTGTGCCACAGTTTCCTGCGCGAACGCGACCAATACACCGCTTCGCCCTTCTGCCAGGTCAGCTTCAATGCCTCGCGGTCCATCCATGCGACCATCAGCACCCGTCCGGTCGCGGCGTCCTGCGCGATGGCCGGCACCAGCCCGTCTTCGGACCAGTTCACCTTGTTAAGCCATGCTTCAGTCATAGCCGCACCTCCGACACGTTACTAGCGCAGCCAGCCGTTTGCGGGAGGAGGTGCGATGCGGTTATTCCCGCACCCGTCGCTTTCGCGCACCGTGTCATAACCGCACCTCGATTCCCTGCTGCGCCATGAATTGTTTGGCCTGCTGCACGGTGTATTCGCCGAAATGGAAAATGCTTGCCGCCAGCACCGCATCCGCCCCGCCGAGTTTCACGCCGTCGGCCAGATGTTGCAGGTTGCCCGCCCCGCCGCTGGCAATCACCGGGATTTCCAGCGCATCTGTCACCGCATGCGTCAACGCAAGGTCGAAGCCGTTTTTCTGCCCGTCCCGGTCCATGCTGGTCAGCAGGATTTCGCCCGCGCCCAAGCCCTGCATTTTTTTCGCCCACTCCACCACATCCAGGCCTGTTGCCTTGCGTCCGCCGTGAGTGAACACTTCCCAGCGGCCCGCACACTCCTGCGACACGTTACTGGCGAAGCCAGCCGCTTGCGGGAGCAGGAGTGAGGCGGCCCCTCCCGCCCCGGATGCTTCGCAACGCCGTGTCGGGGCCGCCACCTGCTTCGCATCGATCGCCACCACGATGCACTGCGAACCGTAACGCCCGGCGGCATCCGCAACCAGTTGTGGATTCAGCACGGCGGAGGTGTTGATGCTGACCTTGTCGGCGCCGGCATTCAGCAGGTTGCGCACGTCACCGACCTCGCGTACCCCGCCACCGACGGTCAGCGGGATGAATACCTGCGAGGCGACCTGCTCGATGATGCGGAAAATGATGCCCCGGTCGTCCGAACTGGCGGTAATGTCGAGGAAAGTCAGTTCGTCCGCGCCCTGCTCGTCATAACGGCGCGCGATCTCGACCGGATCGCCGGCATCGCGCAGCTCGACGAAACTGACGCCTTTGACCACGCGCCCCGCCGTGACATCGAGACAGGGAATGATTCTTTTGGCGAGCATCCAGGCTTAACTGTTAAAGGAAAGCTTGATCGGGGTCAGCTCGTCGGCCAACGCTTGTGCCGCGCGCAAATCGAGTGAACCTTCATAGATCGCACGTCCGGTGATCGCACCGGTGATACCTTCCTGATACACCGCGCACAGCGCGCGCACATCGTCCAGGTTGGTGATTCCGCCGCTCGCGATCACCGGCACATGCAGCGGACGCGCCAATTCGACGGTGGCCGGGATGTTCACGCCGGACAACATGCCGTCACGGCCGATGTCGGTGTAAATGATCGCTTCCACACCATAACCTTCGAAGCGCTGCGCCAGATCAGCCACGTCGTGTCCGGTCAGCTTCGACCATCCGTCCACCGCCACCTTGCCGCCCTTGGCATCCAGACCGACCATGATGTGACCGGGAAAGGCATCGCAGGCCTCATGCAGGAATCCCGGCACTTTTACCGCCGCCGTGCCGATGATGACGTAAGTCACGCCGATGTCGAGGTAGCGTTCGATGGTTTCCAGGTCGCGGATGCCGCCGCCCAGTTGCACCGGCACATCGCTGCCGTCCATCGCCTCGATGATGCTGCGCACCGCAGCCTCGTTCTTCGGCTTGCCGGCAAACGCTCCGTTCAGGTCCACCAGATGCAGACGTCGCGCGCCTTGCTCCAGCCAATGCCGCGCCATCGCGGCGGGATCTTCGGAAAATACCGTGGCATCTTCCATCACGCCCTGTTTGAGGCGCACACAATGACCATCTTTCAAATCAATCGCGGGAATTATTAGCATGACAGTACGTAGAAGTTAAGGGTTCCATTGCACGAAGTTCTGCAGCAGCTTGAGCCCTGCTGTTTGGCTTTTTTCCGGATGAAATTGCACCGCAAACAAATTATCCCGCGCCACCGCACAGACAAAAGGCTGAGGATAGTCGCTGGTCGCCTGCACCAGCGCCGCATCCTGCGGACGCACGTAATAGCTGTGCACAAAGTAAAAACGCGCATCCTGGTCGATGCCATTCCATAACGGATGTTGCGCATGATGCACACGGTTCCAGCCCATGTGCGGCACCTTGAGTTTATTGCCCTGCGCATCGCGCAGGTTACCGGCGAAGCGCACGACCTCGCCGCGCAAGACGCCCAAGCCCGCCACATTGCCTTCGGAGCTGTGATCGAACAACATTTGCAGGCCGATGCAGATGCCGAGGAAAGGCTTGTTGCGCGCAGCTTCCAGCACGGCATTGCGCAAGCCGCGCGTCTCCAGCTCGCGCATGCAGTCCGGCATCGCTCCCTGACCGGGAAACACCACGCGCCTGGCGCTCGCAATCACCCGCGCATCGTCGCTTACGATGATTTTGTCATCGGGAGCCACCTTGCGCAAAGCCTGCTCGACCGAGCGCAAGTTGCCCATCCCGTAATCTACAACGGCAACATCGACCATTTCAACTTATAGCGTTCCCTTGGTGGAAGGCGTCACTCCGGCCATGCGCGGGTCTAGCTCCAGAGCCATGCGCAGTGCGCGGCCGAATGCCTTGAATATGGTCTCGGCCTGATGGTGGGCATTGTTGCCTGCCAGGTTGTCGATATGCAGCGTCACCAGGGCGTGGTTGACGAAACCCTGGAAGAATTCGTTGACCAGGTCCACATCGAACTCACCGATGCTGCCGCGCACGAATTTGCAGTTGAATACCAGGCCGGGACGGCCCGAGATGTCCAGCACCGCGCGCGACAGGGACTCATCCAGTGGTATATAAGCGTGACCGTAGCGGCGCAAGCCTTTCTTGTCGCCGACCGCCTGGTTGAACGCCTGGCCGAGCGTGATGCCGATATCTTCCACGGTGTGGTGCGCATCGATATGCAGATCGCCCTTGGCGAGAATATTGATGTCCAGCAGGCCGTGCCGGGCAATCTGGTCGAGCATGTGGTCGAGAAACGGCAGCCCGGTATCGAACTTGGCCTGCCCGCTGCCGTCCAGATTCAATTCAACGGTAATCCGGGTTTCCAGTGTGTTGCGTGAGACTTTCGCGCTACGCATGATTTCTTCGCCCTATGCGAGTTGAGTAATGGTGTCCTGCAGTGCTGCCACGAACTTCGCGCACTCGTCGGGCGTACCGACTGTGACGCGCAAACAACCGTTCAGCATCGGATGCCCACCGTGCAAATTTTTGATCAGCACGCCGCGCCGCTTCAGGCCGTCGAACACTTCCGGGGCATTCGCCACGCGGAACAGCAGGAAATTCGCCTCGCTGGGGTAGACCCGCACTCCGGCGATCTCGCTCAATTGCCGGTACAACCCGGCGCGATCCCGTTTGATCTGTTCCGCCTGCTGCAACAGCACAGCGTGATGCGCCAGCAATTTCCCGGCGACCAGTTGCGGCAAGATGCCGACATTATACGGCAAGCGCAGTTTTTCCAGCTGCGCCAGCCACGCCGCATCACCTGTCAGAAAACCCAGGCGCAACCCCGCCATGCCGAGCTTGGAAAAGGTACGCATCACCAGCAGATTCGGATAGCGCGCCAGGCGCGGGATGAAGCTGTCGCTGGCAAAGGCATAATAGGCCTCGTCCACCACTACCAGGCCCTGCGCCGCCTCGATGATCTGCACCACGGCATCCGCTGGGAACAGGTTGCCGGTGGGATTATTCGGATAGGCCAGGAAGATCAGCGCGGGCTGTTCGCGCCGGATCGCGGCAAGGGTTGCCGGCAAGTCCAGCGAAAAATCTGCCGCCCCCGAATTGGTGGTCAGGGGCACGCTTGCATAACGCATCCCGGTGAAAGTCGCGATCATCCGGTACATCACGAACGACGGCTCCACACCCAGCAATGTCGCGCCGGGCTTGTTAAGCGCCATCGCCAGCAACTGGATCAACTCATCCGAACCATTGCCGAGCAGTACCTCCATCCCTTCCGGCAAGCCAAGCACGCCGCGGATCTGTTCCTTGAGCGATGTGGCGGCGGGATCGGGATAACGGTTGATGGCAGCGGACGCAACCGCCTCGGCAATCTCTCCGCGCAACGCGGGTGGCACGGAATAGGGGTTCTCCATCGCATCCAGCTTGATATAACCCGTGCTGTCCGGCACATGGTAAGCATGCAAATCGAGAATTTCACGGCGCAGCAATGAGCTTGCGAGGGAAGCAGCGGAAGACATGAAATGAATCGCTCAATAAACGAGTGGGATCACAATGGAGCGCAGCTTATCATAAACTCCGGCACGCATACGCGCCGGAATGAGCCCCTGAGAAGCTGTCTTAAAAATTCGCGAGGGGGAGATGGGTGCAAGGCGCACGGAACGCAGACGCCCTCCGCAGCAATTTTAAAGACAGCTTCTGAATTATTGCCGCCTCCAATCCTGATATAGTAAGCTGCCGCTACCGACAGTAAAACCTGCATAACCAAACGGAACAGATGTCCCAAAGCACTTACAATTCGCCGGCCAGCCCGTCCCCGGACAAACTGCAGGGTTTCATCGCCAATTTACCTGGCATGGCCTGCCAGATTGAATTGCAAGAAGACGGATCATTCACCTTTCCCTACGTCAGCGAAGGATGCTTGGCACTGCTCGACATCCCCCCGGATAACCTGCAGAACGACGCGTCCTGTTTTTTGAATCTCATCCATCCGGAAGACATCCCTGCGCTGCTGGACACCCTGAAAAAGTCGGCACAAACCCTGTGTTTCTGGAACTGGGAAGGTCGCATCACCCTGCCGGATGGCGAAACCAAGTGGATCAGCCTCGGTGCCACACCACAGAACACCCCAAGCGGCCTGCCGCGCTGGGAAGGCATCATACTCGACACCACGCAGAGCAAGCTGGGCGAACTCGAAGTCAAGCGGGTGCAGCAGCAACTGCTGGAACTCTCCTCGCACATCCAGGACGCCAAGGAACAGGAACGCCTGCGCATCGCGCGTGAAGTCCACGACGAGATCGGCAGCCTGCTCACCGCGATGAAAATGGACCTGTCGTGGCTGATGCAGCGCCTTCCCAAGGACAACCCCAAACTGACCGAAAAGGCCAGGACCATAGAAGAGCTGGTGAACCGGGCGATCACCTCGGCCAGCCATCTGGCTCACCGGTTGCGTCCCGGCTTTCTCGACTGTTTCGGCATCATCGCCGCAATCGAGATCGAGGCGCAGGAATTCAGCAAGCGCAGCGGGATTTCCTGCACCATCATCAAATCGCAGGACAACATCGAACTGCCCGAGGCGTATTCGATCACCCTGTTCAGGGTTTGCCAGGAGGCGCTGAACAACATCCTGAAGCACGCTCATGCCAAGCATGTCCAGATCGAGATCGTCAAGGGAACCGACCACCTCGAGTTGATCATTTCCGATGACGGGGCGGGATTCAGCGAGGCAGCGCGCAACAAGCCGCGCTCGTTCGGCCTGCGCGGCGTACAGGAACGCGTCGTGCACCTCGGCGGCACGGTCAAGATAGCCAGCACGCTGGGCAAGGGGACGCAGATCGCCATTTTCGTCCCACTCATGGAAGAAACCCCGCAACAGGCACTGTTCGGCGCTACATCGATATGATCAACATCCTGGTAGTGGACGATCATGCGCTGATCCGCAAGGGTCTGAAGATGCTGCTCGAAGAGGGGCCCGATTTCCATATCGCCGGCGAGGCGGAAACCGGCCAGCAAGCCATCAGCATGGTGCGCAAACAGCATTTCGATCTGATCTTGCTGGACATCTCGCTGTCGGACAAGCACGGCATAGACGTCCTCAAGCAGCTCAAGTCGGAACAGCCCGATGTCAAGATCATCGTGCTGAGTATGTATCCCGAAGAGCAATACGGCGTGCGTGCGCTGAAAGCGGGTGCGATGGGTTACATCAACAAACAGAGCGCGCCGGAAAAACTGGTCGGCGCGATCCAGCAGGTCATCGGCGGCAAAAAATATATCAGCGCACCCCTGGCCGAACAGTTGCTGAGCAATCTGATCGGCGAATCGCAAGAACTGATGCACCAGAACCTGTCCAACCGCGAATACCAGACGCTCTGCCTGATGGCCTCCGGCAAATCCCTCACCGAGATCTCCGAGATCATGGCACTCAGCCCCAAGACGGTGAGCGTCTACCGCGCCCGCATGCTGGAAAAGATGGGCTTCAAGAATAATGCCGAGGCGGTTCACTATGCCATCGCGCATAATCTGGTGGAAGCAAAGAAATGAGGTAGGTCGCCATGAACAAACCATTGCCAAATCCATCCGAGCTTGCCCGCGAAACGCTGAAAACGCTGGCGGCGCGCAAAATACCGCCAACACCGGACAACTACACCAGGATCTACGCCGAGATCAGCGGCATCCCGGCGGAAGTGGATCGCGGCGCGGAAAAAGTCCTGCGCGGCATCGCCGACCACCTTGCAAACACGCCCAAGTCTGCGCCCGCCGGCATGGCGCTGAAGAAGGGCATCGGCGCGGAGGACTGGGAGCTATGCCTCAAGGAAATCGAAAAACTTCTGCCCAAACAGGGAGGAGAAACCACCCAATCGTGGTCCGACCTGATACGTGATCTGCTGCGCCAGCTTGAAACCCCCCATAAAGGCCTGACCATCACCCGCAAGAAGG
>JAGRPI010000040.1 GCA_019449635.1 Candidatus Ferrigenium bremense | reverse complement strand
ATTGACATGATTCTTTTCGACTTTGCGTAAGTACTACTATATTTTTAAAGTCGTCCCCACATCCCGAAGGACACGGAAACTTCCCAAAAACCAAGTACCTACACTCGTCGGTTGTTCGTTTGTTTTTTAAAGATCGGGCTGCCGTGGCAGCGAAGAGGTGCGCATTATAGGGACAGAAAAATTCCCGTCAACACTTTTCTGAAATATTTCTGTAAAAACTTGGTGGGCTGTGCGATAAAGCTGCCCATCTCTGTTTACCGCACTTGGTTAAATCAGTTCAAGTGCGAAATTAACTACAATGCCGTCTCACCCGAGAAATCGAAAAATGTCACTGATTACACTTGGAATAGAATCCTCCTGCGATGAGACAGGAATCGCGCTTTACCAAATGGGGCACGGGCTGTTGGCGCACGCCTTGCATACCCAAGTCGCCATGCACAGCGAATATGGCGGCGTCGTGCCGGAGCTCGCCTCCCGCGATCATGTCCGGCGCATCATCCCGCTGGCGCGCCAAGTCATGCACGAAGCCGATGTATCTCTCGATCAAATCGATGCAATTGCCTACACACAAGGACCTGGTTTGGGTGGGGCGCTCTTGGTCGGTGCCAGTACCGCGAACACGCTGGCTTATGCGCTCGACATTCCCGTCATCGGCATCCATCATCTGGAAGGCCATCTGCTCTCCCCTTTGTTGTCCTACCCCGCGCCGGAGTTTCCCTTCGTCGCCCTGCTGGTTTCAGGCGGGCATACGCAATTGATGCGCGTGGACGGCGTAGGACGATACACCTTGCTCGGCGAAACATTGGATGACGCGGCCGGAGAAGCCTTTGACAAGAGCGCGAAGCTGCTGGGTCTGGGTTATCCGGGCGGACCCGCATTGGCAAAGCTAGCCGCATCGGGCCGTAGCGGGCAATTCAAACTGCCGCGTCCGATGCTGCACAGCGGTGATCTGGATTTCAGCTTCAGCGGATTAAAGACAGCCGTATTGACCTTGGTTCGGCAACACGCCGGTTTCCCTCACCCCAACCCTCTGGATGAAATAACTAGCCATTCGACTAAGCTGCCAAAGACCGCAGCTAAGTCGCTGGTTATCCCGCAAGCGGGCGAGGGGACAAACGAATCGATACGCGAATTTCAAATTATCGAACAGACTCGCGCCGACATTGCCTGTGCGACTCAAGAAGCCATCGTCGATGTGCTGGCAAACAAGGCGCGCGCCGCTCTGGCGCAGACCGGCCTGAATCGATTGGTCGTTGCGGGGGGCGTGGGTGCGAACCGGCTATTGCGCAACCGCCTGAATGAAGACATCGGCAAGCGCGGCGGCACAGTATTTTATCCCGACCTGGAATTTTGCACCGACAACGGCGCGATGATCGCCTTCGCCGGAGCGCTTCGCCTGGCGCAACAACAAGGCAACAAGGATTATCGCTTCAACATCAAGCCGCGCTGGAACCTGGCGGAAATCTCCAAAGAATTTTAGTTTCGCCGCTTCGATTTACGTCATTCCCGAAAGACAAAATCGCGGGAATATCCCGCCCTACCGCTCCCGAAATTACAACGCCGCTTCAAATACATGAATGCTGTGAATGGCCGCATTCCAATTCCAAAGGGGCAGGCGCATAATTTGCGCAGCCGAAAGCAGTACATTCTTCTCCTGCTTTCGTGAATAAGGCGACATAGCCTGGCAGCAGGATGCGATAAATATTTTTTGCACTCTTGTTTCATGCTCTCACAAAAAATAGAAGTCCCCCCGGCATGCTTCATGGGCCGGGTTGTTAAATGCGGGTCGGTATTTGCAGAATCTTTAATCGAGCAGTGTGGATTGTTAACTTAAATATGGAGGAAACCATGAAAATACGTTATACGAAAACACTGGCAATATTGGCTGCCTTACCTTTGGTCATCACCCACGCTTATGGCGCGGAAGCCAGGGCTGCCGCTCCGGCGATGACTGATGCCGAATTTTCCCAGGGAAGCAAAATTTATTTCGAGCGCTGTGCAGGCTGCCATGGTGTGCTGCGCAAAGGTGCAACCGGTAAACCGTTAACGCCGGATCTCACCATCAATAAAGGCCATGAATACCTCAAGGCATTTATCACTTATGGCTCGCCGGGCGGCATGCCGAACTTCGGCACCGGTGGCGAACTGACTGCAGATCAAGTCGACCTGATGGCGCGCTACTTGCAGCAAGTACCGGTGCCCCCGCCGGAAGCCGGCCTCAAGGACATGGAAGCCACCTGGAAGGTCATCGTGCCGGTAGAAGACCGCCCGGCCAAACAGATGAACCGGCTTAACCTGGGCAACCTGTTTTCCGTCACGCTGCGCGATGCGGGTCAAGTGGCGCTGGTGGATGGCGATACCAAGGAAATCGTGACCATCCTTAAAACCGGTTATGCGGTGCACATTTCCCGGATATCTGCGTCCGGCCGCTACCTGTTTGTGATCGGGCGCGACGCAAAAATCAACCTGATCGACCTATGGATGGAAACTCCCGCAATCGTGGCCGAAATCAAGATCGGCACCGAGGCACGCTCGGTGGAAACCTCCAAGTTCAAGGGCTATGAGGACAAATATGCCGTCGCCGGCTCCTACTGGCCGCCGCAATACGTGATCATGGACGGCGATACGCTGAAGCCGCTGAAGATCGTCTCGACCCGCGGCATGACGGTGGATCAGGAATACCACCCGGAGCCGCGCGTCGCTTCGATCGTATCGTCACACTACAAACCGGAGTTCGTGATCAACGTCAAGGAGTCCGGCCAGATCCTGATGGTCGACTATTCAGACCTGATCAACCTGAAGACCACCGCCATCCCGGCCGCCAAATTCCTGCATGACGGCGGCTTCGACTCGACAGGCCGCTACTTCCTGGTCGCCGCCAACGCATCGCACAAGATTGCCGTCGTCGACACCAGGACCGACAAGCTGGCGGCGCTGATCGATGTCGGCAAGGTTCCGCATCCGGGACGCGGCGCGAACTTCGTGCATCCGGAATTCGGTCCGGTATGGGCGACTTCGCACCTCGGCACCGAAGACGTCACCCTGATCGGCACCGATCCCGTAAAGCACAGGAAAAATGCATGGAGGGTCGTGCAAGTCCTGAAGGGACCGGGCGGCGGCTCGTTGTTCGTCAAGACCCATCCCAAGTCGAAAAACCTGTGGGTTGATACGCCGCTCAATCCGGATACCAGGAACAGCCAGTCGGTCGCCGTATTCGACACCACCGCACTTGATAAAGGGTTCGTTCAGTTGCCGATTGCCGAATGGGCCAACCTCGGGGACGGCGCCAAACGTGTCGTCCATCCGGAATACAACAAGGCGGGCGACGAGGTATGGTTCTCGGTCTGGAATGCCGCAGACAAGAAGTCCGCTATCGTGATTGTCGACGACAAGACCCGCAAGCTGAAGAAGGTGATCACCGATCCGAAGCTGATTACGCCTACCGGGCACTTCAACGTTTACAACACGCAGCACGATATTTACTAAGGCTCTTGGTGAATTGAATTCCCGGTCTCATCACTCCGGCGTGTCCCACCGAGGTTACTAATTAGAGGAGTTCGCACTAGAAAACACAAAAGGGCGGGGTTGACCCGCCCTTTTATTTTCAATCGACACCACTGCAGAAGATGCAAGGCATCCCCCTCCAGCCGTTCCCGGAATTACGCCGCAGATTCAAATTGATCGGCGCGACAAATTGTCGCGCGACATCATGTCACATTCCCAAACAGATTTTCCTGATGAACAATCAGCCTTGCCAAAAGTGCCGCATCATTGTTTCCAACATGAGTGTGTGATGTGTCCTCTCCTGATCGACACTTCAAAATTCGCCGGGGACATGAGGCGGACTTTTGGCATCTAGCCGATTTAGACAACCATCAAGGAAAGGAGAAAAAACATGTTTGCCAAACTAAAAGAAAGCAAGCTCTTCAAGTCGCTCTCGGAAACTCTCCGCCCCTCTCGCAAAGTACCCGCGAAGGAAGCTGGCGTAACAGATTCCAGCGAAACAAAAACCGAACCCTCAAAGGAAACCGGCAAGGCGGCCCACCCATTTTCATAATAACGACAACATCCGATTCGCCGCGAGATCATAGTCGCCTCAGAGTCGCTCGAAATAACGGGTGCGACAAATCGCCGCGCGACATCATGTCGCATTCCATGTGGGAATTTTTATCTATAGTATCCATCGAGCCTGAGGTATAAAAGTTATTCTTGGGCTTTATTTGAATTCCGCTTCGCTGTGCTTCGCCGGCTGGTTTGGTAAAGAACCAAAGATTTTCCAGAATCTTTGATGCAAGCAGGAAATTGTTTGACAATTCTAGACTTGGGAGACCACATGAAAAGTAGCTACAAGAAAACACTGGCAGCTTTGGCTGTCCTGGCCACGTTACCATTGGCTATTGCCAATGCTTATGCCGCAGATGCAGCAGCCCCAGCCGGCACTCCAACGCTGACTGCGGATGAAATAAAACAGGCAAACCAGATCTATTTCGAGCGTTGCGCAGGCTGCCATGGCGTGCTGCGCAAAGGCGCAACCGGCAAACCGTTAACACCAGACCTCACCACGGTAAAAGGGACGGCCTTTTTGAAGAAGACCATCGCGAATGGCACGCCGGGGGGCATGCCGAACTTCGGCACCGGTGGTGAACTGACCGTGGATCAAGTCGACATGATGGCGCGCTACATACAGCAACCGCCAGTGGCTCCACCCGAGATGAGCCTGGAGGACATGAAGGCTACCTGGAAGGTCATCGTGCCGGTGAAAGACCGCCCGACGAAGAAGATGAACAACTACAATATCTCCAACGTTTTCTCCACGACACTGCGCGATTCCGGCGAAGTGGCGCTGATCGATGGCGATACCAAAGAAATCATCACCATACTCAAGACCGGTTATGCGGTACATATCTCCCGCTACTCCGCGTCCGGTCGCTATCTGTATGTGACCGGTCGTGATGCCAAGATCAACCTGATCGACTTGTGGATGGAAAAACCCGCGATCGTGGCCGAGATCAAGACCGGCGTCGAGGCCCGTTCGGTGGAAACCTCCAAGTTCAAGGGCTGGGAAGACAAGTATGCGATCTCCGGTACCTACTGGCCGCCGCAATTCGTGATCATGGAAGGCGACACGCTGAAACCATTGAAGATCGTGGTGACCAGCGGGATTGCCTCCGAGACCAACGAATACGTCAAGGAAGCCCGCGTTGCGGCGATCGTGGCTTCCCACTACAAGCCCGAGTTCATGGTCAACGTGAAAGAAACCGGCAAGGTGATGATCGTTGACTATTCAGACCTGAACAACCTGAAGACCACGACGATCGACACACCGCGCTTCCTGCACGACGGCGGCTTCGAATCGACCAAGCGCTACTTCATGGATGCCGCCAATGCCTCCAACAAGATCGCGGTGATCGACATCAAGGCCAACAAGCTGGCCGCCACGATTGACGTGGGCAAGGTTCCGCATCCGGGCCGCGGCGCCAACTTCATCGACCCGAAATTCGGGCCGGTCTGGGCCACCAGCCACCTGGGTGACGACACCATCGCAGTGATCGGCACCGACCCGGTCAAACACAAGCAGCATGCCTGGAAAATGGTGCGCACCATCAAAGGCCATGGCAGCGGCTCGCTGTTCATCAAGAGCCATCCCAAGTCAACCAACCTGTGGGTCGACGCACCGCTCAACAAGGACGCGAAGATCAGCCAGTCGATCGGCGTACTTGATATCAACAATCTCGACAAGGGCGTCACGGTATTGCCGATTGCCGAATGGGCCAATCTGGGTGATGGCGCCAAGCGCGTCGTTCAACCGGAATACAACAAGGCAGGCGACGAGGTATGGTTTGCAGTCTGGAACGCCGCCGACAAGAAGTCTGCTATCGTGGTGGTTGACGACAAGACGCGCAAGCTGAAGAAGGTGATCACCGACCCGAGGTTGATTACGCCTACCGGTCACTTCAACCTCAACAACACGATGCACGATATTTACTAAGAAATTTTCAGTAAATTCCGATCTCGTCATTCCGGTGTTCCTTGCCGGAATGGCGGATTGCAAAGAATCTTGTTGGGAAAGCGTATATTTGAAGGGCGGGGCGACCCGCCCTTTTTGCTTCACCAATAAATCCATAGAGAAGCATAATGAAAATTCGGTTAAACAAAGTACGTTTGTTGTCAATGTTAGGCTGCATTTGCAGCCTGGCCAATGCGGCGGACGCAGCGGAGAGTGTTGACGCCATGGAGTTGGGCGAAGTGGTGGTGACGGCGACCAGGACCAGCGCTACGCTTTCCGATGCGCCTGCCGCCGTGACGGTGGTCAATGCCAAAAATATTGAGACAAAAAATGCCTCGCGCCTCGGCGATGTGCTCGACCAGGTGCCCAGCCTCTATTTGCGCGGCGGCGCGCTCGGCCAGTCGCAGGGCACCATAGGAACGAGCGGCATGTCGCTGCGCGGAATCGATCAAACCAAAACGCTCATCCTGCTCGATGGACAGCCCATTCAGGACGCCAGCTCCGGTAAAGTGAACTGGCGGATCCCGTTTATCGAAGACATCGCCCGCGTCGAGGTCGTGCCCGGCGCGTTTTCTTCGCTGTATGGCAGCAACGCCATCGGCGGGGTAGTCAACATCATCACCAAACAGCCGGATAAGCGCGAGTTCACCGCTAAGATCAAGAAAGGCTGGAGCGATGCCAGCGGCGAGGATGCCAGCATTTATTTCCGCGACAAGATGGATAACGGACTGGGCCTGGTGGCCGGACTCGGCCACCAGAACCGCGACAGTTATGTGAACGATTTTGTCGTCAAAACTCCAGTAGCAGGGGTAGCGGGCACGCCTGTCACAGGTGCGCAGGCGATCACCACCAGGGAGGGCACCCCGGCCCATCTGGTGGGAGACTTGGGAGCCACACCGTGGAATGCGACCAATACGACCGCCAAGCTGTTTTATGACCTGAATGCCAGCGACAAGATTTATGCCGGTGTCAACCATCAGGAAACCAGGCAGGATTACACCCAGTTCAACACCTATCTCAGAAATACCGCTACCGGCGCACCCGTTTCAAGCGGGACACTCGGCATCAACGGACAGCGCGTCGTCCTGGCGAATTCCGACTTCACCCTTTTCTCGTTCCTGCCGCTACATGAGGGCGCAACCCGTTATTTTGTCGGCTATGACGGTACCGTCGGCAACGGTTATCTGTTGAAAGCCGACCTCGCAAAGATCAAGCGCACCTATAACTTTACGCTGGCAGGTGCCACCGCCACCTGGAACGCCGGCACGGGAACGCTATCGGATACACCGAACGACGGCCTCGACGGTATGGTCCAGTTGACCTTTCCGGTCGGCTCCCGGCACACGTTGGTGACCGGACTGGCGCTGCACAAGGACTCGGTGAATCAGCAAATTTATGCGTTATCCAACTGGCGCAATCCGGGCTCCAAAACTGCCGTGAACAGCGGCTACAACGGCCATTCGACGACGATTTCCGTTTTTGCGCAGGACGAGATCAGCGCAACGGATGCGCTCAAGGTTTATCTGGGCGGGCGGTGGGATGACTGGGAAACCATAGGCGATAACTTTTCTGTCGTTGCGCCGCTCGGCTCCACGCTTTATCCGACGCGCAGCGTCTCCGCATTCAGTCCCAAGGTATCTGCGATATACAAGCCGGTTGAAGCGACGACATTGCGCGCATCTTTCGGAAAATCTTTCCGCGCGCCAACCAATCAGGATCTGTACACCTCATCGACCAGCAGAGGCCGGACGACTACCGGCGATACCAACCTCCAGCCCGAACGCGGCACCACATGGGAGGTGGGCGGCGAATTCCGCTTCACGGAAAACACCAAGGTTACCGCCACCTACTACGATACACGGCTGAGCAATTTGATCTATATAAAACAAATTCTTCCCGATCCTGCTCCGCCCGCTTTAAAACAATCGGTCCGCATCAATGCCGGGAAAGCGAAGGTGCAAGGAATCGAACTGGGAGCCGCGACAAAGTTAACTAAGTGGTTGGAACTGGATGCCAACTATGCTTATATCGACTCCAAAATACTGGAAAACGTAACCGACCCCTTGAGCGTCGGCAAGCGGCTGACCGATGCCCCCAGAAATATCGCCGGTATCGGGCTGACCGCGCAGCAGGGGGCATGGTCCGGCACGCTGAATATGCGCTACGTTAGCCATATTTTCTGGACCGCACAGAATACTGACATAGTGGAAGGCGTGCCGGGCAGCTATGACGCGCACACTATGGTGAACGCCAAGCTCGGCTATGCGTTCACCAGGACGGTAAAATGGGCGATTGCGGTAAATAACCTGCTGGATAAAAAAGCCTACTCATATTTTCTGCTGCCTGGCCGCAATGTGACCGCAGAAGTGGATTTCTCTTTCTAACAGTGCGCCATCCTGCAAAATGAATTTTCAGGCTTACCCCTGTCTCATCTTGCGGGGTAAGGAAAAATCGGTTCAAATGCCGCGCATGGAAAAAAGCAACCCGCATGGTTTCATCGTACAGACACAGGTAAACTACCTGCCGGATCAATCCGATGAAGCAGGCAATCGCTTCGTATTCTCCTATACCATCAACATCACCAATCTCGGCAGTATCGCCGCCAGACTCATCAGCCGTCACTGGATCATCACCGATGCCAATAACCACGTTCAGGAAGTGCGCGGGCAGGGGGTGGTGGGCGAGCAGCCATTGTTCAAACCGAACCAGAGTTTTGAATACACCAGCGGCACGGTGTTGACCACGCAGGTCGGCACGATGCGTGGCAGCTACCGGATGCATGCCGACGACGGCACGCAGTTCGATGTCGAGATCCCACAATTTGTATTGAGTGTGCCGCGTGTCCTGCACTGATGTGAAACTCGCGCAGCGATTCGCTCGCTCCCTCGCCCGCTTGCGGGAGAGGGTTGGGGAGAGGGGAACGGGCAGGGCAGGTTTCATAATTAGAGGCAGCATTCCCGCTATGCCCGTTAGATTTCCCGCCAACGTGCAATTCAAAGCCGTCCTGCTTCCGCTGGTTTTTCTTGCCGCCTGTGCCGCACCACCCAAGCCGCCGGTCGCGCCGCCCCCGCCGGTTGTACCGCCTGTTGCGCTTCCTGTCGCACCGTTTGCAGTAAGCAAATGGGAGATGCTGCCGGACTGGCAAACGATAGATTTGCAGCCCGCCTGGACGGCCTTTTTGCAAAGCTGCCGCGCATTGAAAAACAAGCCCGGCTGGCAAACGGTATGCGCGCGCACCAATGACTTGGCGCAACCGGACAACACCGCGTTGCACGCGTTTTTTGAGGAAGGCTTCGCCCCCTATCAGGTGTTCAATCCGGATGGCTCTTCACAAGGACTGATCACCGGTTACTACGAACCGAAACTGGCCGGCAGCCGCATCAAAACTGAGCGTTTCCGCTATCCGCTGTATGCCGTGCCGGAAGATTTGCTGACCATCGACCTGGGCGAGGCCTATCCGCAACTGAAAGACCTGCGTTTGCGCGGGCGGCTGCAAGGCAAGCGCGTCGTGCCTTATTACAATCGCGCCGAAATCGAGGCAGGCAAGGCTGTGCTGCAAGGACGCGAGTTATTCTGGGCGGATAACGCGCTGGAGCTGTTCTTCCTGCAAATCCAGGGCTCGGGGCGCATCGCATTGCCGGACGGCAGCCTGGTGAAAGTCGGCTACGCCGAGCAGAACGGCCATCCGTATGTTTCCATCGGCAAGAAGCTGGTTGAAATGGGCGAACTCAAGATCGAGGAGGCCTCGATGCAGGGTATCAAGGATTGGGCGGAACGCTATCCGGAAAAGCTCCCTGCGCTGCTGGCGCAAAACCCCAGCTATGTATTCTTCCGCGAATTGCCGAATGGACTGTCCGCGCCATTGGGCGCATTGGGCGTGCCGCTGACCGAGACCTACAGCATCGCGGTGGACCCGCGCACCATCCCGCTAGGCGCACCGGTATTCCTCGCGACCACTTACCCGAATACCGCCGAGCCGCTGAATCGTCTGGTGCTGGCGCAGGACACCGGCGGCGCGATCAAGGGCGCGGTGCGCGCCGATTTTTTCTGGGGCTTCGGCGAGCAGGCGGGTGTGCAGGCGGGGCGCATGAAACAGGGCGGTCAGATGTGGGTGTTATTCCCCAAAGGTGCGGAGCCTGTGCTCGGCCCGTAAAGCAGCGTTGTCACCGTCACGAGAAATGAATAATGGGCTAAGCGATGATATTAGCTCTGTTGCCTCCGCTGCGCTTGGCGGCAAGCAATGCCTGATCGGCCAGCTTGATGAGCTCTGCCTCGGTGGATTCCCGATCGGGCAGACGATGGATGCCGCCGACGCTGATGGTTACAACACCGTATGACGAGTCGCTGTCCGGAATATTGAGCGCGCGCACCTGCTCGCAAAGCTTTTGCGCATGGTGCCGCAGGTCTTCGATATTCGCGGCTAACGACACCACGGCAAATTCTTCCCCGCCATAGCGCGCCGTACAATCCGACGTGCGGGCAAACGATTTGGCGACGCAATCGCCCACCATGCGCAGGCATTCATCGCCCGCTGACCGCCCATAACGTTCGTTGAATTGCCTGAAATGGTCGAAATCGATCATCAGCACCGACAGTTCGCTATGGGTGCGCTGCGCGGTAGAAAACAAGCTCGTGAACTGCTCATCGAAATGCCGGCGGTTGCTGAGGCCAACCAGATGATCGGTGTAAACCAGCGTATTCAACTGCTGATTAAGCGTCTGCAAATCAAGATTGGACTGATGCAGGTGCTGTTCGAGCAGGATACGCGCAGTCGCATCCTTCTGGATGCCGATGTAATGCGTCAAATTGCCGCCGGTGTCATGCACCGGAGAAATGCTGAGCTCATTCCAGAACATCGAGCCATCCTTGCGGTAATTGCGCAATGTGACCAGGCAGCCCTCTCCTTTGGCGACTGCCGCCCGGACAATGTCAAGCCCCGGTTGCCCGGTATCGGCTCCCTGCAGGATGCGATAACTATCACCGATGATTTCGTCAGACGTGTAACCGGTCAGCTTTTCAAAACCCCTGTTGACATAAATCAGCGGGAAGCCCTGCTTCTTTGCATCGGCGATGGTGACGCCGTCATGCGACTGGTCGATCGCCTGGGCAAGCAGATCCCGGGAGATATTGATTGCAGAACTCATGCAAACTCCCTATTTTTTGCCGGCCTCACCCAGGCGTTTTTCCAATTCCTCGGCAGGCAGATATCCGGGAACTTGCGTCCCATCGCCAAAAATCAGGTTTGGCGTGCCGTTAACGCGCAGCTTCTTGCCCAGCGCCAACACTTTGTCGGTGGGCGTATTGCAAGATGCGCCGGCCGGCTTGATGCCGCTCAGCATCAGGTCATCCCATACCTTGACCGGATCTTTGGCACAGTACACATTGCGCACGATCTCATCCGAACCCTGGAAAATCGGGTACAGAAACAGATACAGAGTGACATCGTCGACCTTGCTTAATTCCTTCTCCAGACGTTTGCAAAAACCGCAATTCGGATCGCTGAAATAGGCCATCTTGCGTTTGCCACTGCCCTTTACTTTCTTCACCGCGAGGTCGAGCGGCAGCTTGTCGAATTCTAGGGCAAACAATTGGCGGCGGCGCTCTTCCGTCATATCACGGCGGCTTTTTACCTCGATCACGCTGCCATCGAACAGATATTGCCCTTGCGCATCGGTATATAAAAGCTGATCGTTGACGATTACCTCATAAAGCCCGGCATAGGGCGTTTTGACGATATGTTCGAGCTTGCCGATGTTGGGAAACCTGCTTTGCAGCGACTGGCGGATTTCGTTCTCTCCGGCTTGTGCAGAAGCCAAAAATGCGAATAAAAACAGGGCAAGCCACCTCCGTAAGGCCTTTAGTCCTGAGCGAAGCAGAAGGGTCAGGGCGGGGAAATTTTTCATAATGTTCTCTTTGGTTAATTGAAGGCGTGTTGTATCGGTAATTTTATAGGTTTCATGCGATTGGCGGCATTCGAGCCTGGATGCGTACGGGCAGGTACAGCGCGCCGTCAAATCGAAAAAGCTTCCAGCTATTAGCGATCACCCGCGAGATGTAGAGGATTCCCCTGCATTTTCGTTCACGCTGGCTGCAACCCGTTATGCTCTGGTACAACGGCCAAACCGGCTTCCGCCAGCCAGCGGTCGGCAATCGTGATTTCAAAAATTCATGGAAGCAATCATAGCATGGCATCAAGTTTCATTTATAATCGCACCCCTCGCGAAAAACCATCATGCGCATCGGCCCCTACCAGCTCAAAAACAATCTCATCGTTGCCCCTATGGCAGGGGTAACCGACCGTCCTTTCCGCATGTTATGCAAACGCATGGGTGCGGGCATGGCGGTGAGCGAGATGGTGGCGTCCAATTCGCTGCTGTATGGCTCGGAAAAGACCAAACGGCGTGCCAACCACGAAGGTGAGGCCGGGCCGGTCTCGGTACAGATCGTCGGCGCAGATGCCAGAATGCTGGCGCAAGCCGCTAAATACTATGTGGATCGCGGCGCGCAGATCATCGATATCAACATGGGTTGCCCGGCCAAGAAGATCTGCAACGTGATGGCCGGTTCCGCATTGCTGCAGAATGAACCGTTGGTCGTCCAATTGCTGGAAGCGGTGGTCGGCGCGGTGAATGTGCCGGTCACGCTGAAGATTCGCACCGGCTGGGACAAGCAGAACCGCAACGCGATACGCATCGCCAAAATTGCCGAGTCTGCCGGCATCCAGGCATTGGCGATCCATGGCCGCACCCGGGCCTGCGCCTATACCGGCGAGGCCGAGTACGACACCATTGCGGCAGTGAAGGCCTGCGTGAACCTCCCCATCATCGCCAATGGCGACATCACCACGCCGGAAAAGGCCAAGCATGTGCTGGAATATACCGGTGCGGATGCCGTGATGATCGGCCGTGCGGCGCAAGGCCGCCCGTGGCTGTTCCGCGAGATCGACTATTTCCTGAAAACCGGCGCACATCTGCCCGCGCCGCAAACCGGCGAGATTCATCTCACACTGCTGGCGCATATGCAGGATCTGTACGGCCTTTACGGCGAACATACCGGACTGCGCGTGGCGCGCAAACACATCTCCTGGTACACCAAAGGGCTGGCCGGTTCGGCGCAGTTCCGTCACCGGATGAATCAATTGGAAAGTCCCGCCGGACAGTTGGCGGCGGTGGATGATTTTTTTGCACAACAGGCGCAGCGCGGAGCGCAGCTGCAATACGTTGAGGAATTGGCGGCATGAGCGATTGCGAAATAAACGAAAATGACGTAACACGCTGTGTGCGCAAGGCACTCAAGGAATATTTCAGGGATCTCGACGGCGAAGATCCATGCTGCGGGATGTATGACATGGTGATGAACTGCGTTGAAAAACCGCTGCTTGAAATGGTGCTGGAACATGCCGGCGGTAACCAGTCGCATGCAGCGGAATTACTGGGCATCAATCGCAATACGTTGCGCAAGAAGATGTTGCAGCATGGCATCGTTTAGCATGACGCCACATTTAGATTAAGGGAAAACACCCTCGCGCAAGCAATAGACTTTTGGCTTCTACACTAATTTTTATATTTGGAACCATCATGGCGGCTATCAAACAAGCACTCATCAGCGTGTCGGACAAATCCGGCGTCCTCGAATTCGCGCAGGGCTTGAACCAGCTTGGCGTAACCATCCTCTCCACCGGCGGTACAGCAAAACTGCTCGCCGATAACGGCGTACCTTGCACCGAAGTGGCCGATTACACCGGTTTCCCCGAGATGCTGGACGGGCGCGTGAAGACGCTGCAGCCGAAAGTTCACGCGGGAATTCTGGCGCGCCGCGACCTGCCTGAGCATGTTGCCACGCTCGAAAAGCACGGCATCCAGACCATCGACCTGGTGGTGGTGAACCTCTACCCGTTCGCGGCCACCGTCGCCAAGCCCGGCTGCACGCTGGAAGACGCCATCGAGAACATCGACATCGGCGGCCCGACCATGGTGCGTGCGGCGGCGAAAAACCATGCGCATGTCGCCATCGTCACCGACCCGGCGGACTATGTGGACGTGCTGGAAGAGATGCGCACCAACAAGGGCGCGGTGAGTGATGTGACGCGCTTCGATCTGGCGAAGAAGGCGTTCTCGCACACCGCCGCTTACGACAGCATGATCAGCAACTACCTCACCGCCATCTCTTCCGATGGAACAAAGAGCGAATACCCGACGCAGATCAACTTCAACTTCACCAAGGTGCAGGACATGCGCTACGGCGAGAACCCGCACCAGAGCGCGGCGTTCTACCGCGACCTGAATCCGGTGGCCGGCGGGATCGCCGATTACACGCAGTTGCAGGGCAAGGAGCTGTCCTACAACAACATCGGCGACGCCGATGCGGCTTGGGAGCTGGTCAAGACCTTCGACCAGCCGGCCTGCGTCATCGTCAAGCACGCCAACCCCTGCGGCGTGGCGATCGCCGATACCCCGCTGAATGCCTACAAGCTGGCCTATGCGACCGACGCCACTTCCGCGTTCGGCGGCATCATCGCCTTCAACCGCGAGCTGGATGAGGCGAGCGCGGCGCAGATCACCGCCAACCAGTTCGTCGAACTCATTATCGCGCCCTACGCTTCAGAGGCCGCGCTCAAGGTCACCGCGGCGAAGCAGAATGTGCGCGTGCTCACCGTGCCGCTGTCCAACGCGCACAACCAATATGACGTGAAGCGCGTCGGCGGCGGCCTGCTGGTGCAGTCGCCGGACGCGCTCAACGTGCAGGCATCGCAACTCAAGACCGTCACCAGGGCGCAACCGACTGTCGAACAACTGCAAGACCTGCTGTTCGCCTGGCGCGTCGCGAAGTACGTGAAATCCAACGCCATCGTATTCTGCAAGAACGGCCAGACGCTGGGTGTGGGCGCAGGCCAGATGAGCCGCGTGGACAGCACGCGCATCGCCAGCATCAAGGCGCAGAACGCGGGCCTGTCACTTGCCGGTTCCGTGGTGTCATCCGATGCGTTTTTCCCATTCCGCGACGGCATCGACGTGCTGGCGCAGGCCGGCGCGAAGGCGGTGATCCAGCCGGGCGGCTCGATGCGCGACGAAGAAGTGATTGCGGCGGCGGATGAGCATGGGTTGGCGATGGTGTTCACCGGCTACCGCCACTTCCGCCATTAGGCCTACTGCGCTCGGCATAACTGCGTTGCTCAAGGGCTCGGAATGCTCATTTACCTATGCGTAAACTCCGCTTCCTCGCCCTTTCGCGCCTTGTTCTGCCGTCGCTCGTAACGGCCTAATCGCGCTTCGTTGAAAAGGTAAAACTTTATGAAGATTCTAGTCATCGGCTCCGGCGGACGTGAGCACGCGCTGGCCTGGCGGCTCGCGCAGGGCGCCAAGGTGCAGAAGGTGTATGTCGCGCCGGGCAATGCCGGTACGGCGCTGGAGGACGGTGTGGAGAACGTCGCGATCACTGCGATCCCCGAGCTGATCGAATTCGTGAAGCGCGAAAACATCGAGCTCACCGTGGTCGGCCCGGAAGCGCCGCTGGCGGCGGGCGTGGTCGATGCGTTCCGTGCGGCCGGCCTGAAAATCTTCGGCCCGACCAAGGCCGCCGCGCAACTGGAATCCTCCAAGGATTTTGCCAAGCGTTTCATGGTGCGCCACAACATCCCCACCGCATTCTTCGAGACCTTCAGCGACATCGCTGCCGCGCGCGCCTATGTCGAGAAGCATGGCGCGCCCATCGTCATCAAGGCCGATGGCCTCGCGGCGGGCAAGGGCGTGGTTGTCGCAATGACCAAGGACGAAGCGTTCGATGCCATCGACATGATGCTCGCCGACAACAAGCTCGGCGACGCCGGTGCGCGCGTGGTGATCGAGGAATTTTTGGCAGGCGAAGAAGCCAGCTTCATCGTAATGGTCGACGGTAAGCATGTGCTGACTATGGCCACCAGCCAGGATCACAAGCGCCTCCTGGACGGCGACCAAGGCCCCAACACCGGCGGCATGGGCGCATATTCGCCCGCACCGGTGGTGACTCCGGAGATCCATGCACGCGTGCTGCGCGAGGTGATCCAGCCCGTGGTGCGCGGCATGGAAAGCGAGGGAATCACCTACACCGGTTTCCTGTATGCCGGATTGATGATCTCGCCTGACGGCGGCACCAAGGTGCTGGAATTCAACTGCCGCATGGGTGACCCGGAGACCCAGCCGATCATGCTGCGCCTGAAAAGCGATTTCGCCGCGATCGTCGAACACGCCGTCAATGGCACGCTCGACAAGGTGGAGGCGGAGTGGGACCGGCGCACCGCGCTGGGCGTGGTGCTGGCGGCGGCAAATTACCCCGATGCGCCGCGCAAGGGCGATGTCATCCGCGGTTTGCCGAAGAAACTGCAAGACGCGCACGTGTTCCATGCCGGCACCACGATGCAGGATGGCAAGGTGGTCACCAGCGGCGGGCGTGTGCTGTGCGTCGTCGCGCTGGGCGACATGGTGAAGCGCGCCCAGCAGCGCGCCTATGAGATCGCCGACACCATCCATTTCGACGGGTGCCAGATGCGCCGCGATATCGGCTGGCGCGCCATTTCAAAAAGATAATTCAGCCACGGATAAACACGGATGTTCACGGACTAATAACCGATCCCGTCCGGCGTTTATCAGTGTTAATCCGTGTCAATCTGTGGCTGGTTGCTTTTTCCTGGACAACTCAACATGCTCTCTCGCACCATTGCCGCTTACCTCAGGCGCGGCGGACTGATCGCCTACCCCACCGAGTCCTGCTATGGGCTGGGCTGCGACCCGGACAACCGCACAGCAGTACTGCGCCTGCTGAGGCTCAAACAGCGCCCACAACGCAAAGGCTTGATCCTCATCGCGGCGAGTTATCGGCAAGTGGCGCGCTACCTGCAACCGCTCAACGACGCAGAACAACAACGGCTGCGTGACGGCGGTTCGCAGGCTGTTACCTACCTGATGCCTGCGCATCACTCGGCACCGCGCTGGCTGCGCGGTGCGCATGACACGCTGGCGGTGCGCTTAACCGCACACCGGCAAGCCGCGCAACTCTGCCGCGGCGTGGGCAGCGCGCTGGTCTCCACCAGCGCCAACCGCAGCGGGCAGCACCCCGCCCGGACTTACGCGCAATGCCGGCGCCTGTTCGGGCGCAAGGTGTGGGTGTTGCCGGGACGCGTGGGCCAACGCAAGAAGCCTTCCACGATCCGCGCCTGGGCGGACGGCCGGATCATCCGCGGTTAAGCGCCTATTCTTGAACCTTCCGCAGCACGATGCCGCGGAACCAGCCTCCGGCAAGCAGCGGCCTATCGCTGATCACTTGCAGTTGCGGCACTTCGCGCAGCACTTCTTCGAACACGACATCCATCCTCGTGGCCAGGCGACGCGTCAGCGGATTGAGCGCGCGGCGCAGCCATGCCTGTTGTTGCGGGCGCAGGAATTTGTCGAAAACGAGGATCGTGCCGCCGGGCTTGAGCACACGTGCCGCTTCGCCCAGGCATTTTTCCGGATGCTGCACGACGGCGAGGATGAGGTGCAGTACGGCATGATCGAACTGCGCATCGGCAAACGGCAGTGCCATGCTGTCGCCCAGCACCCAATCGATATGCAGGTTCGCGCCGCGCGGCTTGGCGCGGGACAGCATCGCGGCGCTGAAGTCGAGCGCGACATAGCGGTGCATCGCCGGCAGCAGCGGCAAGTCGAGCCCAGTGCCGACCCCGCTCACCAGCACGCGCCCCGGCACATCCGCCGGCAGATCGCATAGCGACCGGGCACGCGCCTTCAGCAGCGGGCGCTCTATCGTCAGATCATAAAGCGGCGCGATCAGGTTGTAACTCCGCCTGAGCAGCGGGTTTTCGCTATAGGGTTGATGGATATGATGCGGCATGTGGCGAGTGTAGCGGAAACTTCGAGCCGCAGGATTTCTCAGGCAAAACGTCTGGATATCGCGCAGCCTGCCGTGAAAAAGTGGCTTACCGGCTGTTCATCCAGTAATCCAGTGCAATGCCGGCGAATACCGCCGCGCCGAACCAGTTGTTATGCAGGAACGCCTTGAAGCATTCATCGCGGTTTCTGTTCTTGATGAGGGCGTAGTGATACAGCACGATGCCTGCCCCAACTGATAGTCCTGTGTAATACACCCGGCCCAGCCCGACCATCTGCCCTGCCACCGCCAGCAACGCCAAGGTGATGGCATAGCAGCCCATCACCGCCACCACGTCATATTTGCCGAAGAACAGCGCTGAAGAGTGGATGCCGAGGTGGATATCATCGTCCCGATCCACCATCGCATATTCGGTGTCGTAGGCGATCGCCCAGAATACGTTGGCAAGCAGCAGCAGCCACGCCACCGGCGGCACATCGCCGAGTTGCGCGGCGAACGCCATCGGGATACCAAAGCCGAAGGCGATGCCGAGATAGGCTTGCGGAATGACGAAAAAACGCTTGGTGAACGGGTAACTGGCGGCAAGAAATACGGCGGGAAAGGACAGCAGCCAGGTCAGCGGATTGAGCGGCAGGATCAGCAGGAAGGCGGCAAACGCCAGCCCGACGGCCAGCCACAGCGTCTCGCGCTCGCTGACCTTGCCGCTGGCGAGCGGGCGCTCCCGGGTGCGTCTGACATGCTTGTCGATGTGGCGGTCGGCGTAGTCGTTGACAGCGCATCCGGCGGAGCGCATCAACACCGTACCAAGCGTAAAAATGATGATGATGTGCCACGCCGGGCGCCCCTCGCCCGCAACCCATACGCCCCATAGCGTCGGCCACAGCAGCAGCAGGATACCGATGGGACGATTCAGGCGGGTAAGCCGGATATAGAGCGAGAGGCGTTCGGCGAGAATCATTTTATCGCGGAGACAAACGAAAACAGTCTTAATTGATAGATATGATTGGTTGTTGCAAAAAAACAACATTACGGAATTATTACGAAATTTTTATTGCATAACCCTACTACTGACAAGATAATCCACCCCAGTGCTTTTTAAGCGCTTTTTTTAAACGTTCTGGAGGATACCATGTTACTCAAGAAACACCCCGTATCAAGCATTGCTGCCCTGTCAGCACTTCTTTTCGCACAAAGCGTTTTGGCAGCGGATACGCTGACCGACGCGTTGACCGGCGGCAAGGCTTCCATGAATTTGCAATATCGCTACGAAGATGTTCGCAATTCTTCCGTTCCCGTTGCCCCAGCACAAACGAATCAAGCTACCGCGAATACGGTACGTCTGCGCCTGGGCTATGAAACAGGGACATTCAACGGTTTCGGCGCGATGATCGAAGCGGAATCGACACACGATCTGGGTAATAAGCACTACAACGGCGGGAACAACGGGAACACCAACTTCGCCACAATTGCTGACCCGGAAGTTACCGAAATCAATCAGTCCTACCTGAGCTATAGCGGCATCTCCAACACGAACGTGAAGTGGGGCCGCCAGCGCATCGTCCTGGACAATCACCGCTTCATCGGCAACGTGGGTTGGCGCCAGAACGAGCAGACCTATGATGCCTTCACGCTGGTCAACAAGTCGCTGCCGAATACCACGGTCACGGCCGGCTATATCACCAATGTCAACCGCTTCATCGGCGATGGCGCGACCAACGATGTAGGCAATGCCCACATGCGGTCTCCGATCGTCAACATAAATTACAAGGGCTGGAGCTTCGCCGAAATCGTTGGTTATGCTTATATTCTGGACTATAAACCTGTTCTTGGCGCCACCACCACCACCAGTTCAACTGACACCTACGGTCTCAGGCTGAACGGCAGCACCGCAATGGGCAACAACAAGCTGCTGTACACGGTGGAATTTGCCGAGCAGCGCGACGGCAGCAACAATGCGACCAACTTCAAGGATACCTACACCTTCCTGGAAGGTGGCGTAGACGTTACCGGCATAGCGGTGTTCAAGCTGGGTTATGAAGTGCTGGGTACCGACAAGAGCGCCACAACTAAGGCTACCGGTGCGGCAGCGACCCGTTCCTTCCAGACCCCGTTGGCCACGTTGCATGCCATGAATGGCTGGGCTGACATGTTCACGACCACGCCCACACAAGGCCTGAAGGATGCATATGTGTCGGTAAACGGTAAGCTGGCTGGCTTCAACCTCGGGGCGGTCTATCACGACTACACCGCGGACAAGACCACCGCAACCCTGACGTCCAGCAGCCTGGGCAACGAATGGGGCCTGGTAGGAACCTATGCGTTCAACAAGAACACCACGGTCGGACTGAAGTACGCGGACTACAAGGCCAAGGGCACAACTACCACCACCTTCGGCACCAATGTCAATACGCAAAAGACCTGGCTGTGGGGCGAATTCAAATTCTAATCCGTCCTCAGGATGAGTTAGCTTCTTAACTCGCAAAGCAGAAAAAATTAATGGGCATCTTCGGATGCCCGTTTTTTTATTGCCGAGGAAATGCAAAGTGAGCAGCAGACTCCTGCAGCCCGGAAGGAATCAAACCTGCATATTCATGATGTCGTTGTAAGCTTGCACGACCTTGTTGCGCACCTGAACGGTGGCTTGGAAATTGATGCTGGCTTTCTGCATCGCGATCATGGTGTCGCTCAAACTGACACTATTGTCGCCCAGCACAAAAGCCTTTTGCATGGCCTCCGACCTGGCCTGAGCCTGCGCCACTCCGTCCAGCGACGATTTCAGTACATCCGCAAAATCCAGCTTGCCGGTTTGCGCCGCCTGAGCCGGTTCGCGCAATCCCGCTGCTGTCGCTGCGACGCGCATTTGCGCCAACAAACTGTCCACTGCCGAGGTATTCATCTCGCGCCTCCTTTTTTAGGTAAATGCACGATATCCGACAGGACGCCATCCTTATAGTGGAAACAGGCATGGGTTTTTCCTTTTATTCAGGTTTTCAAAGACCTCTCTGCCGCTGGTAATATGCCAAGTGTACAAGTGGCTTTAAGGTATGGCTCCAAATCATTATGGCTGAACAAGAAAAGAAGGCAGTGAATCTATTGAATCAACTCACCCTCCAGCAAAAAATGGGGGTGGTAGTGGGCATTGCGGCATTGTTCGCGCTCATCGCCGGAGCGTGGATGTGGGGACAAACGCCTGATTACCGTGTGTTGTACAGCAATTTGTCCGACCGAGATGGCGGCGCCATCATCGAATCGCTGCAGCAAATGAATATCCCCTACAAGTTTGCCGAGGGCGGCGGAGCCTTGCTGGTAGCCTCCAATCAGGTGCATGAAGCCCGCCTGAAGCTGGCTTCTCAGGGACTTCCCAAGGGGGGAAACGTCGGATTCGAATTGATGGAAAACCAGAAGTTCGGTATCACCCAATTCGCCGAACAGGTCAATTACCAGCGCGCTCTGGAGGGTGAACTGGCACGCTCGGTGGAGAGCATCGGGGCGGTGTCCGCTGCACGCGTTCACCTGGCCATTCCCAAGCCCAGCGTATTCATCAAGGAACAACAAAAACCCAGCGCATCCGTGGTGCTTTCCCTGCAAGGCGGGCGATTGCTCGATTCCGCGCAGGTCAGCGCGATTATCCATCTGATTTCGAGCAGCGTGCCGGATATGTCCGCCAAGAACGTGACGGTGGTAGACCAGAACGGCACGCTGCTGAGCGCCAGCCATGACGGCAACACCAACGAAGGATTGGATGCCAATCAGCTCAAATATGTGCAACAAATCGAGCAAAGCTATGTCAAACGCATTGAGTCTTTGCTGACTCCGATGATCGGTGCAAACAATATGCGCGCGCAGGTATCTGCCGATATTGATTTTTCGCGCACTGAGCAAACATCTGAAAGCTACAAGCCGAACCAGAACCCGTCCGAAAGCGCGATACGCAGCAAGCAAAGCTCTGAAGCGATGAATGGCTCAGGAATTAACGCGGGTGGCATCCCCGGCGCGTTGACCAATCAGCCTCCGGTTCCGGCTACCGCGCCTATCGCTGCCAACACAGGAACACCAGCAGGGGACGCAACCGCGAACAGCGGGAATGTCTCCAATCTGCAAAAGGAATCTACCGTGAATTACGAAGTGGATCGCACCATACGCCACACCGTACTGCCGGTTGGTTCCATCAAACGCCTGTCGGTTGCGGTGGTAGTGAACGGCAATCGCAGGGTAATTGACGCCAAAGGCAAAGCCAGCACCAAACCTTTGTCCGATGCAGAAAAAGAACAGATCAACAATCTGGTCAGGGATGCGGTGGGCTTCGACCAGACTCGCGGCGACAGCCTGAATGTGCAGGTTGCGGCCTTTACCGAAAGCAGGGAATCAGTCGAGGAATTACCGCTCTGGAAGCAGCCCGACACCATCGAGCTGACCAAAGAATTGCTTAAATACGCCCTGATTGCCGCAGTCATGTTATTCGTAGTATTTCGCGTTATCAAACCGGCGTTGGATACTTTGCTCACCTTGCAGAGCAAGACGGGTGGTTTTACCGCCGCTCAGGAAAGCGAGGCCATTCCTGAAGCGACCTATACGCCCTCCACCCCATCTTATGAGCAAAGTCTGCAAACCGCACGGCAGATTGCCCAGCAGGAACCTAAAATCGTCGCCAGCGTGGTCAAGGAATGGGTGAGTGGCAATGGTTGACGGGGTTGAGAAAAGTGCGATTTTCCTGATGACGCTCGGCGAGAACGAAGCAGCCCAAGTGTTGAAATATCTCGAACCCAAGGAAGTGCAAAAGATCAGCGCTGCCATGATGTCGCTAAAAAATCTCAGTCGTGAAGAGATTGCGCAAGTATTCCGCGATTTTATAATCTCTGCGTCGGGCAAGACTACCATTGGAATGGATTCCAGCGACTACATCCGCAACATGCTCACCAAGGCACTGGGTGACGACAAGGCTAAAGGTTTGCTGGATCGCATCATGCACAACAGCGATACCAGCGGCATTGAGAGCCTGAAATGGATGGATCCAGGTGCGGTGGCAGAAATGATCGGCAATGAGCATCCGCAGATCATCGCAACCATTCTGGTTCATCTGGAACCTGATCAGGCGGCCGATATACTGAAAATGCTTACCGAGCGCACCCGCAATGACGTGCTGCTGCGCATTTCCACACTGGACGGGGTGCAGCCTGTTGCGTTGCGCGAACTCAATGACGTGCTGGGCAAGCTCATGGCTGGCGGCGGCACCGGAAAAAAAAGTCTGCAAGGCGGCGTAGCCACTGCCGCGGAAATTCTCAACTTCATGGGCGGCACGCTGGAAGCGGAAATGATGGAAAACGTGCGCAGTTACGATCCCGAGCTGGCGCAAAAAATTGAAGACAAAATGTTCGTCTTTGAAAACTTGCTGGAGATCGATGATCGCGGCATCCAGCTCGTGCTTCGCGAAGTTCAGTCTGAATCGTTGATTATCGCGCTCAAAGGAGCCGGCGAGGAATTGCGTGAAAAGATTTTCAAGAACATGTCAAAACGCGCTTCCGAAATGATGCGCGAAGACCTGGAGGCAAAAGGGCCGGTGAAACTCAGCGAAGTCGAAGCCAACCAGAAGGAAATCCTCAAGATTGTGCGGCGCCTGGCCGATGAAGGCCAGGTTGCTTTAGGCGGCAAGGGTGAAGAGGACACTTATGTCTAGTGTGATAATCACCAAAGAGCAGCTGACGGCGTTTGAACGCTGGGAGCTGGCCTCGTTCGATCAGCATCCCGGCGGCAAGCGCCAAGGCAGCGCACTCGCCACCGTCGCGGAACTGGAGAACATCCGCCAGCAAGCGCATGATGAAGGCTCAGCGCAGGGGCGTAACGCAGGTTATGCCGCCGGCATCCAGCAAGCACGCACCGAGGCGGCACAGATTCACACGCTGCTGCAAAACCTGCAGGACGCGCTCAATCAAATGGATGAGCAACTGGCGCAATCCTTGCTAGACTTATCGCTGGAAATCGCCCGAAAGATGGCCGGCGAAATTTTGCAGACCAAGCCGGAAGTTGTCTTGAAGATAGTCAACGATGCAATCAGCGGCCTGCCGCATTTCAATCAGAATGCCCACTTGATCCTGCATCCGGACGATGCCGAACTGGTACGCAAGCAAATGGGTGAGCAGTTGTCGCACGCCGGATGGAAGATATTTACCGATGCGCAAATCGGGCGCGGCGGGTGCCGCGTGGAAACCGCGCACAGCCAGGTGGACGCCACCGTGGAAGCGCGCTGGAAACGCATAGTCGAATCGATAGGGCAGGATAAATCATGGCTGGCATGACTGCGGAAGGGTCGAACCAAAGGTACGGGGCACCCACCGGCGCCGCACCCCTTGCGGACGCATCCCCCGCACATTCAACCAGATGGAAAAACTTTCTCAATGAAGGCCGCGAGTATGTGGCGGAGTGCGACCTCATGCCGTCAAGCGGCCGCCTGACCAAGGTGACCGGCCTAGTGATGGAGGCCGTCGGCTTGAAAATGCCGGTTGGCAGCACCTGCGCGATTCACCTGCCAAACCACGTAGTTGAAGCGGAAGTGGTTGGTTTCGCCGGTGAAAGATTGTTCCTGATGCCTGAACACGATGTGCATGGTTTGGTGCCAGGTGCGCGCGTGATGCCGATTGAACCGGCGCATGTGCTGACGCTGGATGGCAAACGCAATCCGGCGCGCCGCATTGCGGACCGCGCCAAGCACCTGCCGGTCGGCAATATGTTGCTGGGGCGCGTACTGGATGGTGCCGGCAAACCGCTCGATCAACTGGGCCCGCTGCTGGATACGGAATCTGCACCGCTGCAAAGCCGCCCTTTCAATCCACTGGAGCGCGCTTCGATCGATACCCCACTGGATGTAGGAGTACGCGCCATTAACAGCATGCTGAGCGTGGGGCGCGGCCAGCGCATGGGTTTGTTTGCCGGCAGCGGCGTCGGCAAGAGCGTGCTGCTCGGCATGATGGCACGCTATACCAGCGCGGACATCACGGTGGTCGGATTGATCGGCGAGCGCGGCCGCGAAGTCAAGGAATTCATCAATGATATCCTCGGCAAGGAAGGCATGGCCCACTCGGTGGTCGTCGCCACGCCGGCGGACACTTCGCCGCTGATGCGCCTGCAGGGCGCGGCTTATGCCACCACTATCGCCGAGTATTTTCGCGACCAAGGCAAAAATGTGCTGCTGATCATGGACTCGCTGACCCGTTTCGCCATGGCACAGCGCGAAATCGCGCTGGCAGTCGGCGAACCGCCCGCCACCAAGGGTTATCCACCTTCCGTTTTCGCCAAGTTGCCGCAACTGGTGGAACGCGCCGGAAACGGCCTGGAAGGCAGCGGCTCGATCACCGCCTTTTACACCGTGCTGACCGAAGGCGACGACCAGCAGGATCCGATTGCCGAAAGTGCGCGCGCCATCCTCGACGGGCATATTGTGCTGTCGCGGCGGCTGGTCGAACAGGGGCATTATCCGGCAATTGATATCGAGGCCTCGATCAGCCGCGTGATGTCACGTTTGGCATCCCCAGAACACTTGTCCATCGTGCAACGCTTCAAGCAGATGTATGCCCATTACCAGCGCAACCGCGATTTGATCAGCGTCGGCGCTTATGTCAGGGGCAGCGACCCATTGCTGGATGAGGCAATTGCACTATACCCACGGATGGAACAATTCCTGAAACAGGATATGTTCCAGCGCGAACCTTATGCGGCGAGTATTGCCCAGTTGACGGCGTTATTTGAGCCAGCACATTGACAAACCTTACCATGACAAAATCTTTTTCCCTGCAACCCCTGCTGAAACTGGCACAGCATCAGAACGATTCGGCAACGCGCAGGCTTGGCCAGTTGAATAAACAGCAACAGGGCGCGCAGCAGAACCTCGATACCCTGCTGGAATACCGCAAGGACTACCAAACCCGTTTGCAGGAAGCAACGCTGAATGGAATGAGTCCGTCCGACTTGCGCAATTTTCAACAATTCATCAATAAACTCGATGAGGCCATCAGCCAGCAACTCAAGCTGGTCGAACAAAGCAAGGCATCGACTCAAGCCGGGCGCAACGAGTTTGACACGACACAGCGCAAACTGAAGTCGTTCGACACGCTGCAACAGCGTCATTTCGAAGAACAAAAGAAGGTTGCCGAAAAATCCGAACAGAAAGCTCTGGATGAACATACCGGCAGGGTTGCCGCTTACAAGATGAACAATATTGAAGATCAGGAAGTAGGAAGTAGGAAGTAGGAAGTAGGAAGTAGGAAGTAGGTTTTTCTACTCCCCGCTTCCCGCTCGCCAGATACAGGAGAACTGCCATGACCAACCTGCCGATCAGCAGCAACAAGCCCCAACCGTCCGGCAATGCCGCAAACGCGCCGCAGGCAAATATCGCCGCAGACGGTCCGGCGACGGATGTACGGCCTGCCGGGCCTTTTGCATTTTTACTGGCCCAACAAATCGGTGCGGCTGATTTATCCGTTCCAGATGCCGCGCAAACCGTCATTGCTATAGATGGCAATGTAGCGGATAACAATCCAGACCCTTCTCTGAAGGAGGCACAAGACCAGGCAGCGGCTACCCCCAATATACCGGGTGATCCGGCAAACATACTGGCTGCCATATTGATGCAACTACCCGCTCAGGAAGGCAAAGGGCAAAAGGCAGAAGGTAAGCAGACTATGCAGCCCTTTGTTCCCGGTCTTTCCCTGGAGACCGGACGCAATAAGCCGATGGCAGATTCGGGAGACCATCAAACAATTCGGCTTCCGGCCATCGACCATCTTCTGCCACAGGAAGCGGCCGAACGTGCGGAGTTGCTCTCCGGCCTAGCTCAGCCGGCTCCGAATACTGCTCAAGCCATTGCCGCGCCGGTGATATCCGCCGCCATGCCTGTCGCGTTAACCAATAACACGCCGCCAGCCAATATTCCGCCAACCATCTCCACCCCGCTGGGGAATCATCGCTGGGCGGAGGAATTCTCGCAAAAGATCAGCTGGATAAGCACGCAGCAAAATCAGATCGCCGAACTGCACTTGAATCCGCCGAATTTGGGCCCATTGGATGTGGTGCTGAAAATCTCCGACAATCAGGCCACCGCACTGTTCGCATCGCCACATGGCGCAGTACGTGATGCGGTGGAAAACGCCCTGCCTAAACTTCGTGAATTATTGGCCGATAACGGCATTATGTTGGGGAATACTACAATCAGCGACCAATCCCCGCGCGATCGCAGTATGAATGAATTCATGAATCAAGGTTCTGGCACGGGAATGCAGCATGAAGTTTCCGGTATTGCGCCCGAACCAGCCGGCTCACTGCCGGTAGACTCGCAAATCGTAACGTCACGCCGCCATAACGGGATGGTGGATACTTTCGCCTGAACATTGATAATGGCTTAAGTTAATGGGAAATTTCAGCACCAATCAGGTTATCATTAGCGCTGGATTTTTCGACCATCAATAAGGAATCGAATATGGCAAGAGCCGCAAAACCCGCACCACAGACTGCCGAAGCGGAAGAGGCTGAAGCACCGCCTAAAAAAAGCAAAAAAAAACTTATCCTGTTCATCGCAGCCGTAGTGCTGCTGGTGGGCGGCGGGGCAGCTGCATTTTTGTTGCTCGGCCCGGCACCTGCGCCAAAACATGGCGGCACCGCGCCTGCAGAGACGGCACGCTCGGAAATACCGCCCAAATTTATTGACTTGGGCCAGTTTACCGCCAACCTGATACGTGAAGAGGAGGATCGCTATTTGCAAGTTGCGATTTCACTCAAGGTAACCAACCCCGAACTGGAAGAGAAAATCAAGGAAAACAAACCGGAAATCCTGCACCGTGTAAACATGCTGCTACAAAGCAAACTCCCTTCCGAACTCGCCACTTTCGATGGCAAGGAAAAGCTTGCCCAGCAAATCAAGGCACAAGTGGAATATGTGCTGGGGTTGCGCAAGACCGCTCCCGCCATCAGCACCGAGCAAGGTGCTGCGCCAGTTGAAACCGGCGCCAGCAAGAGCGGCATAGCCGACGTGCTGTTTACTTCATTCATAATCCAGTAGCAGACAATGAGCGAATTTCTCTCACAGGACGAAGTCGATTCCCTGCTCAAGGGAGTGACCGGCGAAACGGATGATGATCAAGGCCATCAGGAAGCCGCTCCGGGAGAGGTTCGCTCATACAACCTGGCTTCACAGGAACGCATCGTGCGTGGGCGCATGCCCACCATGGAAATCATCAACGAGCGTTTTGCGCGATTGTTTCGCATCGGGCTGTTCAATTTCATTCGCCGCACCCCGGAGATTTCAGTCGGACCGGTGCGGGTATTGAAATTTGGCGAGTTCATCCGCAACCTGCACGTGCCGACCAACCTGAATCTGATCCAGGCAAAGCCGCTGCGCGGTAATGGCTTGTTCATCTTCGACCCCAATTTGGCCTTTCTGGTAGTGGACAACATGTTCGGTGGTGATGGACGTTTCCATACCCGTGTGGAGGGGCGTGAATTTACCCAAACCGAGCAGCGCATTATTCAAAAACTGCTTGGGGTGGTATTCGAGGCCTATGGCAAATCCTGGGAAGCTGTCCACCCCCTGGAATTCGAGTTCGTGCGTTCGGAAATGAACCCGCAGTTCGCCAACATTGCCACACCCAATGAAGTGGTCATCGTCACCACCTTCGACATCGAACTGGGCGGCAATGGCGGCGCGTTCCACGTTTGCATGCCATATTCCATGCTCGAACCGGTCAAGGATTTGCTCTACAGCACCATGCAGGGCGAGCATCTGGCAGTCGACAAGCGATGGCTGCAACTGCTATCCAGGCAGGTGCAGTCTGCCAATATCGAATTGGTCGCCACGCTCGGTCAGGCCGATATGACGTTCGAGCAAGTGTTAAAAATGCGTAGCGGCGATATTATTCCGCTGGAAGTCGGTGAAAATACCATCGCTTCAGTAGACGGCGTGCCAGTAATGGAATGCAAATATGGTGCTTTCAACAATCAATACGCACTGAAGGTTGAAAAAATGCTCTCGATTAACGAAGGAGAAGGTCATGCCTGACGAAACTGCAACCAACGAAGAAGCCATCACCGCCGACGATTGGGGCGCAGCCATGGCCGAACAGACCTCGATCGGTGATTGGGGCTCAGCCATGGCTGAACAGGCAGCCACCACAAGCCAGCCGGCTGCCCCCGTCAAACCGCAGGTACTGGAGCAATTCGGGGCAGGCAACACTGCAACCGCCACAAACGACCTCGATATGATTCTGGATATCCCGGTACAACTGACCGTTGAACTCGGGCGGACCAAAATGCCAATCAAGAATTTGCTGCAACTGGCACAGGGCTCGGTCGTCGAACTGTCCGGCATGGCCGGCGAACCATTGGACGTGCTCATCAACGGCTTCCTGATCGCGCAAGGCGAAGTCGTGGTGGTAAACGATAAGCTTGGCATACGCCTGACGGACATCATCACCCCGTCCGAACGGTTGCGACGCCTCAACAAATGATAGAAAGCGCAAGTCTGAAAACAGACCGCTCTATCCATCTCCTCTTGCAATGGTGGAGGAAGGATGGCCTGCCTCCTGTTTTATACCTTATGCTTTTTATAATCAGCCATCAGTCTTCCGCATACGCCACAGAAGGAGTGCGCCCGGCCTATGCTCCGCCACCGCCTGCAGTCAGTTCTGGCAGTATCGTGCAAATCATTTTCAGTTTGCTACTGGTATTAGCCGCCATCGTGCTGGTGGCATGGCTGCTCAAGCGCATGAATGTGGCACAACAGGGTTCGGGCCATCTGCTCAAGGTATTGGGCGGTGTATCAATAGGACAACGCGAGCGTATCGTGCTGGTCGAAATAAAAGATACTTGGCTGGTGGTCGGGGTAGGCCCGGGACAAATTCGCACCTTGCACACGCTCCAGAAGGCAGAAACTCCCGTCGCCGACCTTCAACCACCCGAAAACCAGCCTCCTGAAAACAAATTTGCCAACCTTCTGTCCTCGATCATGAGTTATCGAAAACACGGCACAGAGAAAAAATGACAGCGCTTCAACAGATGAAAAATAGAGCGCTGGGTAAACCAGCGGTTACAGCAATTCCACCAGGCAATCCAAAAACAATTGCTAAGTGGCTGATCGCACTTTTCGCCTTCTGCCTTCTGGCCAGCCCAGCCGCTTACGCGGAAGTTGGCTTGCCTGCATTAACCAGTACGCCCGCGCCAGGCGGCGGCCAAACCTACAGCCTGAGCCTGCAAACGCTGCTGCTGCTCACCTCGCTGAGCTTTCTGCCTGCAATCCTGCTGATGATGACCGGATTCACGCGTATCATCATCGTACTAAGCCTGTTGCGCTCCGCGATCGGCACCCCCTCTTCACCCCCCAACCAGGTACTGATCGGCCTGGCATTGTTTCTCACGTTTTTTGTGATGTCGCCGGTGTTCGACAAAATCTATGCCGATGCCTATTTGCCCTTCAGCGAGAACAAACTCGATTTCCAGCATGCCGTCGAAAAAGGCAGCGTGCCGCTAAAAACATTTATGCTGCGCCAGACCCGCGAGGCGGATCTTGCCCTGTTCGTCAGAATCTCCAACAGCGAACCGCTGCAAGATGCCAACCAAGTGCCGCTGCGCATCCTGGTACCGGCTTATGTGACCAGCGAATTGAAAACTGCCTTCCAGATCGGCTTCATAATATTCATCCCGTTCCTCATTATCGACATGGTGGTGGCCAGCGTGCTGATGTCCATGGGTATGATGATGGTATCGCCGGCCATCATTTCGTTACCCTTCAAGATCATGCTGTTCGTTTTAGCCGATGGCTGGAATTTGATAATCGGCTCTCTGGCACAAAGCTTTTACACTTGACTTCTTGCACCGCCGTATCGCGCGAGCGCCACTAGGAGCCGCACAGCGAATGGCGAGACATCAAGATTGAAGAGCCAGGAGCGAACCAGCGCACGACACTGCGATTCGCCCGTGAACCAAATTTATATAGGCTGTAGCCATGACTCCAGAGACCGTCATCACCATCGGACAACAAGCCGTCGAAATGACGCTGATGCTCTCGGCCCCGCTGCTGCTCAGCGCGCTGGTCATCGGCTTGGTGGTAAGCATTTTCCAAGCGGCCACCCAGATCAATGAAATGACCCTGTCTTTCATTCCGAAACTGCTGGGGATTTTTTTCGTGCTGATTTTTGCCGGCCCATGGATGGTGAATACCATGGTCGATTACATCCAGAGGCTGTACGGCAACATCCCCTGGATGATCGGCTAACCGCCATGATCAGCTTCACCAGTGCGCAGCTCGATACCTGGCTCGCCACCCTGATTTTCCCGCTGGTGCGCATCCTTGCCATGATTGCCAGTTCTCCGGTACTCGGCAACAAGCAAGCCCCGGCACGCGTCAAAATCGGCTTGTCGGTGCTGCTTGCCATCGTCATCGCGCCGACCATCGGCGAGATGCCGCCGGTCGCTGTCGGCTCTCCGCAAGGGCTATTGATAATGATCCAGCAGATCATCATCGGCGTGGCGATGGGATTCACCATGCGCCTGATTTTTACCGCTGTAGAAATGGCGGGCGAACTGGCCGGTATGCAGATGGGGCTGGGGTTCGCCAGTTTTTATGACCCGGTGAATGCCACCCATTCTGCGATCATTGCCCAGTGGCTTGGGATGATCGCGGTGCTGGCCTTTTTGTCCATGAACGGCCATTTGTACATGCTGTCCGCGTTGGCCGAAAGTTTCCACACATTGCCCATCGGCAGCATGATGCCGGCCAAGGGATTTTATGAAGTGGCCAATTGGGGAGGGAGCATCTTCGCCTACGGCTTGCAGATTTCGTTGCCGTTGCTGGCCGCATTACTGACCGCCAATATCGCGCTGGGGATACTCACCCGCGCCGCGCCACAGCTTAACCTGTTTGCCATCGGTTTTCCCATCACGCTGGCAATCGGATTTCTCGTGCTGGCGCTATCCATGCCACACTTCATCCCTCTGCTGGACAGGCTAACTCATGAAGGGCTGGGTACGATGCTTAATCTGGCTAAGCCGCCACAGTAACTTTTCCGGCCAACCGAAACAGAAATGGCAATGGGCAGAGCGATCCCCCGCGCGCTACCCCGAAAATCAGAGATAGCTAAATAATGAAAGCTCCGAGATTTTAGTGAAAGACTTTTGTGCGGCCTGCAAGCTCATTTGCTGTTGGGTTAAGTCGCTAATGGCCTTGTTGTAGTCGACATCCTGCAATACCGACAGAGTTTGTTTGTATTGCAAGCTCAAGTCTTCACCCGTAGTCTGCAGCACATCAATCTCATTAAGGCGCAAGCCCAATGAGGATCGTGTGGTCAGAATATTATTCAGTGCGTTATCCAGGTTATTGAGTCCGCGATTCAGGCTATTCGTCAGGTTGGCTCCAACCACCGGCCCATTCAGTGCGTTGATCAAATCGGAAATGGTCTTGAACACGCTTTCGTTGGTGCTTGGTGTGACGGTAAATGTATCCGTAACGGCTGGGGTTCCTTGTATATCCACCTGTATCCCATCAAAGTTAATCGCCTGCCCGCTGACATAGGCGCCTGTTACAGGAGCTGCCAGCGCAACAGGTGCACCGGTAACCGTATAGTTCATCACACCAGCCACAAGGCTGAAGGAAATGGAATACGAATTACCCGCCACCAGCGCGGCAGGGTTAGTAACTGATCCGGAACTGATCACACCCGTGCCGGTGTTGGCTGCTGCAGCCTGGGAAATAAATGTACCATTGCCATTCTTCACACGCATGAACATGTCCGCACCGGAATCACTGGAAGCAATTTGCCGTGTCGCGCTGACTTGCACATTATGCTGCCCGTCATCTCCGAAATAACCGATTCCGGTAGGCGTATCCACAAAAGGCGGTGTCTTGGATTGGAATCCGGCAAACAGATAATTCCCCAACCCATCCGTACTATTTGCCAGACCGATCAGCTCCTGCAATCTGCCGCCTAATTCGGTTGCAATGGTTTTCCGGTCACTGTTGTTGAGTGAACCATTACCCGCATTCACCACCGCAGTCTGCACATCCTGCAATAAAGAAGTCACGCTCTGCAGATTACTCTCAGCCAGGGACAGCGTGTGGCGCGCCGCAATACGGTTGGCGGCATATTGCGTATTCATCGCATCCGACTGGGTGATCTCCAACGCACGCGCCGCCGCCGCCGGATCATCCGCAGCGGTAAGGATGCGGCGCCCGCTTGCGACTTGCTGCTGGGTATGCAGCAAGCGCGTTTGCTGTTGCCCTAACAACGCCACATTGCTATCGAAAAGAGTATTGGAACTGATACGCATCACACACCCGCTTCCTATTTGATGGATATTATGGCATCGAACATGGTTTGAGAAATTTGCATCGCCTTGGCTGCCGCTTGATAAGCCTTCTGATAACGTATCAGGTTAGCCGCTTCCTCATCCAGATTTACCCCGGAAACCGCCTGCTGCGTGGCAACTGTCTGCGCCACCATATTGGTTTGGGCTAAACTCGTCACGGCCATTTCACTGGTCTTGGCACCGATCTCGCCGACCAGCTGGCCATATGCACCCTGAAAACTCACAGTTCCGTTCGCCATCAGGTTTTGCGCCTGCAAACCCGCCATCAACAAGGCATTACGGTTGTCGCCGGTTGCATTGGTGTTGGATGAGATATTGAAAACATCGCCCGCAACCGGCGTTCCAGTGATTTGTACCGTCCAGCCGTTGTAGATGATATCTGCGCCCGATGTGTAAGGAACGCCTGCAAGCGGAGAGCCGGGCACACCTACACCGGCCACGGTAAACGTAGTAGCAGAAGTAAATGTAATCGTTACCGGTTGCTGTAAATTTACATCGGTCGGTGGAGGCGCATTGACTGTTCCGCTGCTGATGGTTGCGGTGCCGGTATTGGTCAAAGCGGCAGCCCCGCGTATCGGCGCCGCAGCTGCAATCTTGGCGGGGTCATTGGTGGTCAGTGCAATGTCCCGCGCGCCATTCGCAGTGGGGCGTATCAAAAAACTATCGCCTATGGCAACCGGTGCCGGCGCGGTGATGGTCATGCCATCCACCGTCTGCGGCAAGCTTGCAAAGCTTGTCGTCACGCTATCTGACAGACGCATCAAAGTATAGCTTGTGCCGCCATTGAACTTTAATTGGTAGTCGCTGGCCGTCAATCCTGCCATGTCTGCAATCGTGACGGATGGAACTCCCGAGGTTGGATTATTGTTCGCATTCTTGTCGACACGCGGTGAAGCCATGCTGAAAAGATTGCCCCCAAGCGCGCCGTTAAAATCCTGCCCCAGCTGGTTTTGCTGATTGATACTGACGGCCATTCCCAACGCTACCCGGCCAAGCGCATTGCGTGCCGGCTCCAGGGTCTGGTCACGGAAAGCGAGGTAGGCGCCTATATTCCCGCCCTGCAAACTGTTTTGCTGCATGGTAATAGTCCTGCCATTGTTCAGGTAGGCAATATCCACTTTGCTCGGGTCGCTTGCCGATTGAACGACCTGCAGCCGCATCGTTTGCTCATCAAGCACCAATGATTGGCCGCTACCGACAAACACGCTTGTCGTTCCATCCGGCTGCCGCAGCACGGTCGTTTTAATTTCCTGGTTCAACTGGCTGATCAGCTGATCACGCTGATCGATCAGATCATTGGGCTGCTGTCCCAGCCCATTGGCGGTGGCCCGCTTGATATTGCCGTTCAGCACAGCGATTTGCTGGGCATAACTATTGATGGTATTGACGCTATTGGTGATTTGCCCGGTAAGCCCATTGGCTATATCCGTCAGGCGTTGATCAATGGCCTGGAACCTGTTTACGGCGAACTGCGCATTGCCAAGCAAGGTCTGTCGCGCAGGCATTGATTCAGGGCTATTGGCGACGCCATTCAGCGCATCAAAGAAACTCTGCATCGCGGGTGACGCACCTGCAGTGGGATCGGCAACCAGATTGTCGATCTGCGTTATTGCGGAATGGTAAGCCGTTAAATAACTGGCCTGGTTCTGCTCTTGCAAGACCTGGGTATTCAGAAATTGATCGTAGATTCGCCTTATGTCCTTTACTTCGACCCCCTGCCCGATAAACCCGGTACCGAACTGCTGGCCAGGGCGCGAACTGACCAGGATTTGCTGCCGCGTAAATCCGGGGGTATTTGCATTGGCAATATTGTGCTCGGTAGTCGCTATCCCTAACTGGGCAGCATTCATACCGCTCAATGCCGAGGTAAACAGGTCTGCCACGATATTTCCTTCAGTCGCCCACAAGGGCTCGTATGTATTATCGGCATGTTCGAACCATTCTTTAGGAATGCCGATTCAACCCATTCATATTGAGCCCGAAAAACACACTCAATAAAAATCAATAAGTTAGCAAAGAATTTGGCAAGTTCAGCTAAAATTAATCAGCGGCATTCCGCCAAGGTAATTAACCGGTCAAATCGATCTTGCCCATGATGCTCGCCAGTTTGTCGGCATATTTCGGGTCTGTCGCATACCCTGCCTTCTGGATGGCCTGCGCCATTCCAGCCACATCGCCGCCCTGCTGCAACACGCCTGCGTAGCGCGGATTATTGCCGACCAAACTGGCATAATCCTGAAATGCCTCGGCATAAGAAGAATAGGCACGGAATTTTTCAACCTGCTTGTATGCCACGCCGTTTCTATACTCGGTGGTCATCACCTCCGCCACCTTGCCGTTCCAGCCCCCATTTGCCTTGATGCCAAACAGGTTGAAGCTATTGCTGCCGTCTGCCATGCGGATTTCGCGATTCCCCCAGCCGCTTTCCAGCGCGGCCTGCCCCAGCATCAACTGTGGCGGCACGCCGCTTGCCTGGCTGGCCTGCATGGCAAACGGCCGCATGCGATTCACAAAATCCTGCTGGGTATTTTCGCTATACGCAGACGGCAAAACATTGACTGAGGACTGAGCGCCAACTTTTGACCCTTGCTCCCCTGTCATCTGCCCTCTGAGTTGCTTGACCATAATGTCGGCCAGACCTACGCCGCGGCTGGCCATACTTTGCGCTAACTGCTGATCCAGCATCCCGGTGAACATTCTGGTTTGCTCGCTATCGAACATGCCGTCCTGAGGCGTGGCTTCGCGCATACTCTTCAGCATCATGTTAAGAAATACCGACTCGAACTGCTGTGCCGCCGCCTTGAGTGCCTGATCCGGTGAATGTTTGGCCTGCGCCCGCAACTGCTCCAGGCTCTGCGTATCGAGAGCCAGCTTTGCGGAGGTGTCCAGCGGATTAACCATCAGATGATCTCCAACTCGGCACGCAACGCACCGGATGATTTCATCGCCTGCAGAATCGCCAGCAAATCCTGCGGGGTCGCGCCTATCGAATTAAGTGCCTTGACAACTTCGCTCAACGACACTCCCTTCTGGAGTTGCACCAGGCTTCCCTGATCGGCTTTAACATCGATGGTGGTTTTGTCGGTTTGCACGGTTTGGCCCCGGGAAAACGCAGCAGGCTGGCTCACTGCACTGTCAGTGCTAATTACCACGGTCAAATTTCCGTGCGCCACGGCGCAGGTATCCAATGTCACGGCCTGATTCATCACCACCGACCCGGTGCGCGCATTGATGATTACCTTGGCGATACCCTGTGCCGGGCTGACTTCCAGATTTTCAATCCTGGATATGAATGCAACGCGCTCATTGCCTGACGGCGCGCGCACCTGTATTACCCGACCATCCAGAGCCGAAGCCAACTCCGGAGCAATCTGTGCGTTGATAACCTCGACGATCCGCGCGGCGGTAGTAAAATCCGTCGTTTTCAATTCCAGATGGATAAAACCGCCTTGACCCAAGAGCGTCGGCACGGCCCGTTCCACCGTCGCGCCAGCCGGCAGACGTCCAACACTCAAATGATTCACCTGTACCGAGGCTCCGCCTGAGGAAGCGCCCACTCCGCCCACCAGCACACTGCCCTGGGCCATCGCGTACACTTGTCCATCGGCACCCTTCAATGGCGTCATCAACAATGTCCCGCCACGCAGGCTCTTGGCATTGCCGATTGACGAAGCGGTCGCATCTATGGTTTGTCCTGGCTTGGAAAACGGCGGTAGCGTGGCAGTCACCATCACCGCCGCCACGTTCTTGAGTTGCAGGCTGGTAGTGGACGGCAGATTAATGCCCATCTGCGACAGCATGCTGATGATACTTTGCACCGTAAACGGCGTTTGCGTGGTCTGGTCGCCGCTGCCATCCAAACCGACCACAAGACCGTAGCCGATCAGCTGGTTGTCGCGTACGCCCTGAATACTGGCCACATCCTTGATGCGATCCGCCGATGCCGTGAACGGCACCAACATCGCCAGTATTAAAAGAATTTGTCTCATTAGCTGCCCCTCAAACAGTGGCGGAGAGCAAGGAGCGGAAAACAGGAAACCCAATGCGCTACCTTTTACTCAACCCACACCACATTCAATCCTAAAACGGCAACACCGACATAAAGAACCGCCCCAAAAACCCCAGCGACTGTACATCGTTTATTACCTCGCTCATCGCGCCTGCACTCTTGTATTCAATGCGCGCATCGGCGACCTGGGTGGATTGCACGGTGTTTGCAGAGGTAATTGTAGTCGGATTAACCACGCCGGAGAACCGAATAAATTCATCGCTCTGGTTCAATGCTACCTGTTTTTCACCGCTGACCAGCAAATATCCATTTGCCAATACTTCGATCACCGTCACGGTAATCGTTCCCGTCATATCCTCACTGCCAGCACCCGCCCCGGTAGTTGCCGTCTTGTTGCTGCTGCTGCTGGTTGCCGCAAAGGCTTTAAGCAATGTCTTGGCAGGCGTCCCGACGGTGACGCTCGGTGTGGTTGCATTGATACTGTTCGCAGTGCTGGAACTGCCGCTGGATTTCCGGTTTCCAGTGGTTTTTTCCACAATATTGATGGTCAGGATATCGCCGATATTACGTGCACGCTTATCCTCAAACAGTGGACGTTCGTTGATTCCGGCACGGTAAATCGCCCCGTCCGCCGGAGCAACCACTTTTCTCTCAATCGGCTTGGCGGTCATCGGCTGATGCACACTGGTCGGAGGATTGCTGACGCAACCAACCAGACCCATCAATCCCATCGATAATAACGTTCTAAATAACATCCAACCTCACCCCCGCAGGTCTGAGGCCTGCCTCTCACTCAAAATTAAAGCTGCGTCAAACGCTGCAGCATCTGATCAGATGTCTGAATAGCCTTGGAATTGATTTCATAAGCACGTTGCGTCTGAATCATGTTCACCAGTTCCTCTACTACGTTGACATTTGATGTTTCCACATAGCTTTGGTTCAACAAACCGCTACCATTTGTCCCAGGCACATTGGTACTCGGCGTACCGGAAGAAACCGTTTCCTTGTACAAATTCTCGCCTTCACTCATCAAACCCGACGGATTAATAAAGGTTGCCAGCTGCAAGCTGCCCACCTGGACCGGCGCAACCACGCCGGGCTGGGTGACGCTGACAACTCCATCGCGTCCTATCGTCACATTGATGACATTCGCCGGTATTGTAATTGCGGGCTGAATAGGAAAACCGCTGGAGGTCACCAATTGACCCTGACTATCCGTCTGGAACGAACCATCGCGGGTGTAGGCCGTGGTGCCGTCCGGCATCAACACTTGAAAGAATCCGGCTCCCTGGATCGCCACATCCAACTGATTGCCGGTCAATTGCAAATTGCCTTGAGTATGTATCCGCTCGGCAGCTACCGGTCGCACGCCAGTACCAATCTGCAAACCTGACGGGATCTGAGTCTGCTGCGAAGATTGCGCTCCGGGTTGGCGGATGGTCTGATACAGCAAATCCTCGAACACCGCACGCGAACGCTTGAAGCCGGTGGTGCTAACGTTAGCCAGGTTATTGGAGATGACATCCATCTGGGTCTGCTGCGCATCCAAGCCGGTCTTGGAAATCCACAAAGAGCGTATCATGATTTTTATCCTTATCAGTTATGGTGAGCGGATGGGCACTGATGGAACTACTAGCCATCCGACTAAGCGAGCAAACAACGCTCGCCAAGTCGTTGGTTATTCATGCCTCAGCTGGAAGCCTACTCCCTACTCCCTGCAATTTACTTAGCCCGAAATGTTCATTATCTGGCTGGCCTGCCGCGCATTGTTATCTGCGCTTTGCAACATCTTCATCTGCATATCGAATTTGCGTGCCAGCGAAATCATGCTCACCAGTGCTTCCACGGTATTCACATTGCTGCCTTCCAGGCTGCCCGGCACTACTCCCACATTCGCATCCGCAGCGGCCGTCGAGCCATCCTTCAGGCGAAACAAACCATCGTCGCCGCGCTCCAGTTGCTCCGGCGGCGGATTGACCAGCTTCAATCTACCAGCCACAACCACCGACGTCACTTGTCCGTAATTTGGTACCGTTGAAATTGTGCCATCCTTGGCAAAGGTCACTTCGGTATCGGCTGGTATGGTGATCGGACCGCCATCACCCAGCACATTCAGACCGGTACGGGTTTGCAGCACACCCTCGGGTGTAACCTGAAAACTGCCATTGCGCGTGTAAGCTTCTTTGCCATCCGGACCCTGTACCGCTAACCAGCCCGCGCCGTTCACCGCCACATCCAGGTCACGTCCGGTCGCTTGGAAAGCTCCCGGGGTGAAATCTGCGCCAGACGTGGAATCCACCACGAACGTGCGGGTTGGCATGCCCTCACCCACCAACGGTACGGCGCGGAAGGTGTTCAACATGGCGCGAAATCCCGGCGTGCTGGCATTAGCCAGATTCTCCGACACCGCGGCCTGTTGCTGCAGTACGTGCGAAGCGCCGGTCATTGCGGTGTAGATTAATCTGTCCATTACTTTCTCCTGATCTGGAAAGTTGTAAGTTGCAAGTGGGAACCCTACTCCCTACTCCCTACTCCCTACTCCCTACTCCCTGCTACCTCAAATTCACCAGCGTCTGCAGCACTGCATCCTGCGTCTTGATGGTCTGCGCGTTCGCCTGGTAGACGCGCTGCGCAGTGATCATGTTGACCAGTTCGGCGGTCAGATCCACGTTGGAATCTTCCACTGCCGAGGATTGCAGCACCCCCAGGGAACTTGTACCCGGCGTACCTACCAGCGGGGACCCGGATGCAGCGCTTTCCACCCATTCATTGTTGCCCATCGGCTGCAAACCCTGCGGGTTGGTAAAGTTCGCCAACAGCATCTGCCCCAAGGCGCGTGATTGTCCATTGGTATAACGCCCCAGTATCGTCCCGTCGGCGCTCGTGTTAAACCCGCTCAGACGGCCGGATGAATAACCGTCCTGAGTCAGGCTATTCACGCCAAAACTACCGCCATACTGGGATGTCTGTGCAAAATTGAAAGTTAGCGTTTGAGCCGCAGCCCCCGTCGGGGTGAATGCTGATGAAAGCACCGTTCCAACCGGAGTGGAAGCCGGCGTGGTAGAAGCCAGTTGACCAAGGGTATTAAAAGTAAGCTGGGTCATCGCGGTACCTGCTGCAGGCACCGGCACTCCATCCAATGTCAGATAAGTATTCCAGTTGGCCGATCCCGCATTGGTGGTGGCCGGAGCAGCGGCAACGGCGCCTGCAGAGGGAGGTGTAACAGTCAGTGTAGTGCCATTGACAACAGCAGTTATCGTATAAGTCACTGCTGCCAGCGTAACGGTGTTGCCGACAGCCAGACCAGCCGTCGATCCAACCGTCATGGTGCTCGATGCGGCAGCAAAGGAGCCATTACCCACAGTAGCAACCGGCACCCTCTGAAAATAAAGCGATCCAACATGGCTGGCACCCAGACTGTCATATACCGTCAGCGAGGTCGAGCTATTGTAGGACGTCGGGTCAAGCGCGTTAAAGACCGGATTGATCGGTGTTGCGGAACGGGAATCAAGATTCGCCCCCACCACAACATTGGCCGACTGCTGGGGCGCCAAGTCAGAAGTATTAATCTGGATCGGCAAGGGCTGCCCGGGAATGATCAATCCCGTTGCGTCCGGTAAATAGCCAGACAACTTGTGCCCTTGGTTATTGACGACGAAACCGTTCTTGTCCACCTGGAATTGGCCATTGCGGCTATAAAAAACACTGCCGCCCTGATCGATCATGCGGAAGAATCCCTGCCCGCTGATCGCAGTATCCATCGGATTGCTGGTATTGGTTACATTCCCCTGAGTGAATTGCTGCACAACAGCAGCCACTTTGCCGCCCGTACCTATCTGCACGGCACCACTGCCAGAAAGAGACGCCGCATACATATCTGAAAATTGCGCTTGGGATTGCTTGAAGCCAACCGTACCGGAATTCGCCACATTATTGCCTATCACATCCAGTTGTTTGGCCGACGAATTTAAACCGCTCAAACCTTGCTGAAAGCTCATGAAGTTCTCCTTGTGATCAACATATCAGGGTGTTACGCACACCCTCCAACGTATTGCTGTATTTCAAAGAATCTGCCTGACTTGCGACAGCGCGATACCGTCCATCTGTCCGACACGCAAAGCAACTCCCTGCTTGCCTTGTGTGACGCTATTCACCATGCCGAACTGCAATGCCGTCGAGGCCACTGCATTGCCTGCCTGGGTGGCGTTCACAGTAAAGGTGTAGCTGCCATCCGCCACGCTGGCGCCGGAATTATTCCGGCCATCCCACTGCCAGTTGACCACGCCAACCGGTTGTGCGCCCAACTGTATGTTGCGCACCAGCGCACCCGCCTGGTCATAGACGGCAATATCCACCTTGTCCACCGACTGCGCCAAGTCGATACCGCCATAACCGTTGCCGGCACTCAAATCAACACCATTACCCGGCACCAGTACACCATGACCTATCATGGTGGCGGCCTGCAGCGACTGACTGGATACCATACTGTCGCTCAGTGCCTGCAGGGTGACATTCAGCTTGTCGATCCCCGTCACCGTGCTGAGTTGCGCCATCTGCGAGGTTACTTGCGCGTTATCCATCGGATTCAGCGGATCCTGGTTTTTCATTTGCGTGACCAGCAGTTTCAAAAAACGGTCTTGCGTACTGGCCGCCGCCGAAGCATTCGTTGCAGAGCTGGCGCCTGCATTCATTGAAGCGAGCAATGCCGCAGCCGAACCGGAGTCTTGCGTGCTGTTAATCATGGCGATTTCCTTTACTTACCTTTACGTTTTAATATTACTGACCGATGGTCAGCGTCTTGAGCAACAGCGTTTTCGATGTATTCATCACATCCACATTATTCTGATAGGCGCGCGAGGCAGAGATCATGTTCACCATCTCACCGACCACGTCCACATTGGGCATGGCGACATAACCCCGCCCATCGGCCATCGGATGTTTGGGGTCATAGACCATCTTCATCGGCGAATTATCCTCGACCACCGCCGCAACTTTCACGCCCGGCACGTTGCCGCCATCCACCGGTACCGCGCTGAATACCACCTGCTTGGCGCGGTACGGCTGGCCATTCGCGCTAGTAGCGCTATCGGCGTTCGCCAGATTGCTGGCAACCACGTTTAGCCGCTGCGATTGCGCCGCCATCCCCGAACCCGCCACGTTAAAAATGTTGAATAAGGACATAGCCCGCCTCCGTTAGTTTCATAAACCAGTCGATCAAGTCGCAACAAATGACCGTAGCGGGCGCCGACTAGCCCTGCATAGCCATTCGACCAAGCTGCAAAAAACCGCAGCAAGTCGCTGGTTTGCCCTGCATAGCCATTCGACCAAGCTGCAAAAAACCGCAGCAAGTCGCTGGTTTGCCCTGCATAGCCATTCGACTAAGCTGCAAAAAACCGCAGCAAGTCGCTGGTTAACCCTGTATCGCACTAAGCGTGGCCTTCATTTGCTCACTGATAAACCTGACGCTAGCCTCATAGCGCAAAGCGTTGTCGGCAAATTGTGCACGCTCCACATCCATATCCACCGTGTTGCCATCAGCACTCGGCTGAACTGGCTTGCGGTACATCACTGGCGCACCCAGAATCGATCCGCCCGATCTTCCGTCCAGATGCATGGGTGAAGTTTGCACAACCGGCAACTCGGTGGATGTGCCCGCCAGGGCATTCTGCAACGCACTGGCAAAGTCGACGTCCCTGGCCTTGTAGTTCGGCGTATCCGCATTCGCAATATTAGAAGCCAGCAACTCCTGGCGCGCCGCACGCAAGTTCAATGCGGTTTGCTGGAAGCGCAGCGCGTCGTCCAATTTATTGACCATCACACCCTCCTGTTTGCCTGCCGACACTTATTACCAGTTAACATGGCTGGCATCCTAAATCGCGATGTAAATTTGTTATTTGCCGATTAGCGGTAAATTCCCCCCCCAATTCCAACGCTACAACCCTTCCCTTAAACGCCCACAACACGCACAATGCATCTCATGAAGAAGCTTTTATTGATTGCCTTTCTCCTGCTGCAACCCACTGCCACCGGAGCTGCGCCCGCAAGGGATGCGCCGGCGCGCAACGCCCCTTCCGCAGCAGCACAGGATCATGCCCAGATTAGAAATACCGTTGCCGACTTCGTGCAGCAACAAACTGCCGCACTCCCCGGCAAGGTCACCTACCAAATAGATGAGATAGACCGGCGCATTGTTCTGCCCAAATGCGACGAACTTGAAGCCTTTCTGCCGGCGGGCAGCCAGCTAATCGGCAAAACCTCGATTGGCGTACGCTGCACCCCTTCCGCCCGCAAGGAAGAAGCCCATGACCGCTCCGCTCGCACGAGCGGCTGGAGCATTTTTGTTCCAGTGCAAATCAGGCTCAGCCTCAATTTATTGACCAGCGCACGCCAACTGCCGCTGGGGCATACGCTGCAAGAACAGGACCTTGCCAGCCAGGCGACAGAGTCTTCCCAGTCGGGAGGATTTACCGACCCCAAACAAGTAGTCGGGAAAGTGCTGCGCTACGGCATCGCCGCCGGACAGGTGTTGCGTGAAGGCATGCTGCGCCAACCTTATAGCGTAACGCAGGGGCAAATCGTGCAGCTCGCCGCGCAAGGCAACGGCTTCAGTATACGCAGCGAGGGGGTTGCCTTGAACAATGCCAGCGAAGGGCAGGCCGTGCAAGTCCGCGTTGGAGCGGGCCGCGTAATCAGTGGGATTGCGCGTGCCGGCGGCGTAGTGGAAATCGTGCCTTAGCCATAAAGACCCGGCAGCACTAAAGTTTTGGGGATTTTTGCCGATATAATGCCAACGACAGGAAGTTAAGCCTGGTCAGACTGAGAGGATAACCGTGAAAATCGACAAACCCGGCAAACCGTTGCCCGCCAGCTTGGCAGGAGAGGGCGTGGCGCATGCCGCAGCCAAGGGGAAATCCAAACCGGCGCCCGCAGCGCAGCAGTCCAGAGACACCAGCGTTTCGCTCGGCTCCACGGCGGCGCAGTTGCACAGCATGGAAAGCAACATGGCAAATACCCCGGTTGTCAATGCGGCCAAAGTTGCAGAAATCAAGCAGGCCATCGCCGATGGCCGCTTCAAGGTTAACTCGGGAGTAGTCGCCGACCGCCTGCTCGAAACGGTGCGCGACCTGATAGGCGGCAGGGCCTGATCGTTGAAGCCATCTTCCGGTCCGCAATTGCTTTCCGCTTTGGCCGCCGAACATGCCGCATTGCTGAACTTCGTAGCTCTGCTGGAACGCGAGCAGGGAATGCTGACGGGGAACCTCACCGACCAACTGCTTGAACTGTCCGAACAGAAATCGGCCGATGCACTCAGCCTCAACGAACTTGCCGAAGCGCGCCGCAGCTTGTTGCGGAAAAACCTCCCGCAACTCGGTGCCGAAGCCATCCATACCTGGCTTGGAACGCACAGACCGCAAGGCTTGGCTGTCTGGCAGGAAATCCTCGCTCTGGCAGAGCGCGCCCAGCAGCTCAATCAAACCAATGGCGAACTGATCCAGATGAAGCTGCGTCGCAACCAGCAACTGCTTGCCGTGCTAAGCAATGCGGTGAACAAGGCAAATCTTTATGGCCCCGACGGGCAGGCCAGCTTTTCGCCGGGAAGCGGCAGGTCCCTGGGGAGCGGCTGAAGCACAAGACAGCCGGTTGTGCGCTGTTACGCTAGACGCATTACAGGATACGCCGGTATGACTGCTGCAAAATCACCGCCTTTTATCACCTACCCCTCAATAGCCGCACCCCTATCCATATTGGGCGGCATTATCGTAATGATTACGCGCCGGTTCCTGGCGCGATTTTCCGGGCTGTCATTCGGCACCAGCGGCTGATTCGAGGCCAAACCTACCACAGCAAGGCGTTTTGCCGGCACGCCGTTATCGATCAACATCCTGGCCACGCTGCTGGCTCGTGCGGAAGACAACTCCCAATTGGAAGGAAACTGTGCGGTCGCAATGGGAATATCATCGGAATGTCCTTCCACCTCGACGTACAACTCCTCCCCGCTCAACACTGCAGCCACTTGGCGCAACACATCCAATGCACCCGGTTGCAGTACCGCCTCCCCCGTCCTGAATAGCGTGCTTGCGCTGATATCGATAACCACTCCGCGCTTGGTTTGATTGATACTGACGGTATGTTGATTAATCAATGAAGCCATAACTTGACTCAATCCACTGGCCAGATTTTTCATGCGCTCCTGAATTTTGCGCTGCTGCTCGCCCAAACGTGCGGTGCGCCTGTCTACCAATGCCTTGAGCACCTGATCCTGCTCGGTTGAAACAGTGACTGGCTGTTTGGTGAAAGCGACGCTTAACGAATTGCTGAAGGTTTTATACTTTTCCTCATTTACCGAAGAAACGGCGTACATCACCACAAAGAGGGCGAACAAAAGGGTGACGAAGTCGGCATAGGAAATCAGCCAGCGGTCGTGATTGTCATGCTCGGTGCGTTTGCGTCGGCGCGCCATTCGAACAAGCCCTAATCGAGGTAGCTTTGCAGCCTGATTTCGGTCAGCCGCGGACTATCCCCGTTGGCAATCCCCACCAATCCGTCCACGACCATTTCGCGCATATCTACCTGCTGCATGATGATGGATTTCAGCTTGTTCGCAATCGGCAGAAACAGCAAGTTAGCAAAGGCCACCCCGTAAATCGTCGCGACAAATGCCACGGCGATGCCGCTACCCAATTTGCTCGGCTCGCTGAGATTCTGCATGACGTGCATCAAGCCCAATATCGCCCCGATGATACCGATTGTGGGAGAATATCCGGCAGCCGCTTCCCATACGCGCGCAGACTGCCAGCGCAATTGCTCCCAGGAATGGGTATCAACATCCAGTACTTCGCGGATTTTTTCGGCGCTGTTGCCATCCACCAGAAGCTGCAGCCCCTTTTTCAGAAAAGGATCGTCAATGGCGGCAGCATGCGCATCCAATGCCAGAATGCCTTCCCGGCGGGCCAGTGTGCTCCATTCCGTCAATTGCCTGGCCAACTCCTGGTTGTGCAGCGCCGGTGGCACGAATGCCCAGCGCCCCATCCTGATCGCCATAACGAACACCCTGGCCGGGCATTGCACCATCACCGCACCGATCGTACCGCCAAACACTATCAAAAAAGCCGTGCTCTGAAACATGATGGAAAGGCCGCCGCCTTCCAGGAACTGCCCGGTCATGATACCGGCAAGGCCTATCACCAGCCCCAGTAGCGTAAACTTGTCCATCAATAGCCTTTCATCCAGCTGCGCAACCGCGCCACCGCCTGGCTATGCAACTGTGAGACGCGCGACTCGCCCACGCCAAGCACCTCGCCGATTTCGCGCAGGTTCATCTCTTGCTCGTAGATCATGCCCATCAACATACGCTCACGCTCCGGCAGATTTTCAATCGCACGCGCCAACTCGGCCTTGAAACGTTCGTCCGCCAGCAAATCCAAGGGGCTGGCATCATCGCTGAGCTCGAACCGTTCGAAGAAATCTTCATGGTCCTCATTGTGGAAATCTTCGTAATATACCAACTGCGCACCGCATGAAGCCTGCAGCATCTGTTGATATTCGGCGAGAGGCACTTCCATATCTGAGGCGATTTCAGCTTCGCTCGGCGACCTGCCCAGTTTTTGCTGCAAGCGGCTGACGGACGTTTCGATGCGCCGCATATCACGGCGCATACTGCGCGGCAGCCAATCTGCTTCACGCAGCTCGTCCAGCATCGCGCCGCGGATGCGTTGCGTCGCGTAAGTCTCGAACTGCGCCCCGTGAAATTCATCGTAGCGGCTTGCCGCATCCAGCAAACCCATCATGCCGGCCTGGATGATGTCGTCTATCTGCACGCTGGAAGGCAGCCTGGCCATCATCTGGTGCGCAAGCCGTTTCACCAGATGGGAGTGTTTCCGCAGGCATTGTTCCTTATCATTTAATCCAGTGGTCGTGTACATGCCAGCTAGTTTACAACGTGAGTAATTTCCTTGCTGTGTTGATGTAGCGGTTGCGACACGGTGGGGCGCAGCCCTCAGGTGCGGGAGCAACCGCTGCCGCCCTGCCCGCACCGGATGCT
>JAGRPI010000039.1 GCA_019449635.1 Candidatus Ferrigenium bremense | reverse complement strand
GGTTGCGACACGGTGGGGCGCAGCCCTCAGGTGCGGGAGCAACCGCTGCCGCCCTGCCCGCACCGGATGCTACTGCAACTACGATGTCATGACGGCCGGCTGTGATACCTGCCTGATCAGGTTTTGTATGATGTTGGAAACCCCGCCCTCTGCCTCATCCTGCCGCATCGGCAAACACAGCAATTTTTGCGACAGTTCCAGATAAGACCTCGTCGAAGCGGCGGCCGGGAAGGCTTCGACCACCGATTTCCCCAATTGCACCGCGCATTCCAGCCTTTCATCTGGCGGGATATAACCCAAATACTCCAAGCGCACCGAGAGGTTGCGCCGGGCTACTTTGGCCATATTTTCAAACACCGTCATAGCCGCTTGCTCATTGCCCGCCTTGTTTACCGCGATTCCGAACTGTTGACGCGCATTCTTCAGCGCCAGCCGCTTGATCAGGGCATAGCTCTCGGTAATGCCGCTGGGAGTGGCCTCCACCACCACCAGCAATGCAGCCCCGCTTGCCAGGCTTGGCGATACTGCCACAGCCTTTTTAGCCGACCCTTCGGCCTGGCTCAGGTCAGGCATCGCGGCATCCACCAGCACCACATCCGTACCGTCGCTGGCTTCAGTCAGCGCATTTTCCAGCCGCTGTTGCCCGGCCCGACCCAGTTTCGCCAATGCATGCATGGCGCGCGCGGTCGGCAAGATGCCAAATCCCCTGACGGTCAGCACTGCCTCGCAAAGTTCGCATTTTCCCTGTGCGACGTCCAGCAAATCATGCTTGGCAGACAACCCCATGCGGTCCAGTAAATTATTCGGCCCATGATTCTCATCCAGCACCAGCACGTCCTTGCCGGAACGGGCCAGGGCCGCCGCAAGATTGATGGTCGCGCTGGTACGCCCCACCCCGGCTTTGCCGGCCACCACGGTGATCACCTGCGTCTGGTTGAGCACCAACAAGCGCCGCAGGCCCTCCGCTTGATCCATTCCGTCAGAGCGCACAGGATGCCTCCCTGCCTGCTGCCGCACCCGCAAAAAACACGCCGCTGGATGCCCCCCCGCCGCCTGCGCCAAGACCGCCCGCAGGGCGAGTGTCTGGCGGCGTCCTCTTTACGAGGGGTTGCTGCGCCCCTTCCTCAGCCATCAAGACCGGGAAATCCAGTTCGCGCAAAGTAAACGGGGTTTTTTCCTCCGCCGGCTTGAACGCGCGGTGCAGCAGGTAATCGAGATTGATGGGATGCAAGTCTTCCGGCACGCGCTGGCCATTGGCCATGTAGTGCATCACCAGGCGGTGGCGCACCGCCACATCCAGCACTGTGCCGAGATTGACCGCCTCATCCAGCTTGGTGGGAATGCAGCCGACCACCTTGTTGCTGCGGTACATGCGCACCACGTCTTCCAGCGTATCGCCGCCGCTGGTGGCATTCAGCAACAGCAAGCACTGCACGTCGGTCGCATCGAACATCTCGTTCTGGTCTCCGACTCGCTCATCGCGCTGCCCCATGCCCACCGTATCGATCAGTACCAGATGCTTGTGGCGCAATGCGGAAAGGGTCAGGCGCAAATCGTCGGTATCCTTCACCGCATGCACCGCCACGCCCAGTATCTTCCCGTAAATCTTGAGTTGCTCGTAAGCGGCGATCCGGTAACTGTCAGTCGTCAGCAGCGCCACCTTGTCCGCACCGTAGCGCACCACCGCGCGTGCCGCAAGTTTGGCTGTGGTGGTGGTTTTGCCCACACCGGTCGGCCCGATCAGCGCATAAACCCCGCCCTTTGTGATGATGTCGTCCGCCTTGCCTGCCACCTGCAAATTACGCTTGAACACCTGCTTGATCCATGATTCGCCCTGCACGCCGCTGGCCGGCATTTTATCCAGCAACTGTCGCGCCAGCAGCGTGCTGAACCCGGCATTGAGCATCTTGCGCAACAGGCTGGCGCGCTGCGGATCGCGCAGTTGCACATCGTTCCAGTACAGTGTCGCAAACTGCTGTTGCAGCATGGCGCCCATCGATTTGATCTCGCTCAGAATACTTTCTTGCGCTGCCGGCATGGTCGGCACAGGCTGCACCTCAATTGGCCGGGCGGATTTATCCTGCGGCGCAACCTTGGTCTGCTGCACGAACTCTGGCTGTGTCAATTTCTCGGATTGCTGCAACGGCTTGGCCTGTTCGGCAGTCTTGTGCTGAAACTGCAGCGGTTGCCTGGGCAGACTCGACGGCTTGTTCTGGATTGCCGACGCGGCCTGGGGCAATGGCCTGGCTGGTTGCACAGGATAGGCTTCCGCGACCGACCTGGTCCATTCGTCCGCCGTTATCTCCGGCCACTCGTTTTTTTGTGCGGCGGCACCGCCGGTCAAATGGGCGATATCGCCATGCGCCATGGCAACGATCTCCACACCCTGCTCCGTCTGCCGGTTCGACAGGATCATCGCGTCGGGACCAAGCTCGTCGCGAATCTCCTTCATTGCCTGACGTGTCGTCGGAGCGATGAATTTTCTGATGCTCATGCTCTACCTCCTACCATTGCGGTTACCCGGATAGTTTTGAAGTCCGGTACTTCATCATGCGAAATCACCCTGATATTCGGCACTGCGCGCTTCAGGAAGCGCGCCAGCAAATCGCGCAATTGCGCCGGCACCAGCATGACTGCCGGCAAGCCCATCTGTTCCTGCGTCTCGGCCGCGACGCGGGTCTCGCGCAGCACGGTATCGGCCAGCCCCGGCTCGATGCCGACGCCATTCTGGCTGGATTGCATCGCCTGGATCAGCAGGTATTCCAGTTCCTTGTCCATGCCGATCACCTGCAACTCCTGCGCGGACGGATAGAACTGCTGCACGATGGCCGGACCGAGCGCGATGCGCACCAGCGAGGTGAGCTGGTAGGGATCCTGGGTGCGCGGCGCGTTTTCCGCCAGCGTCTCCAGGATGGTGCGCATATCGCGGATATGCATGCCTTCTTCCAGCAGGTTTTGCAGCACCTTCTGCACCACCCCCAGCGGTAACGTCTTGGGCACCAGATCCTCGACCAGCTTGGGCGAAATCTTGCCGATATGATCGAGCAATTGCTGCACCTCCTGCCGCCCGAGCAACTCTGCGGAGCGCGTGGCCAGCAGGTGGCTCAGGTGAGTCGCCACGACCGTCCCCGGATCAACCACGGTATAGCCCATGACCTGCGCCTGGTCGCGCAATGCGCTGTCGATCCAGACTGCGGGCAGGCCAAATGCCGGATCGCGCGTCTGCATGCCTGCCAACTCGCCCGTCACACTGCCCGGATTGATGGCCAGCAGCATATTCGGATAAGCCTCGCCGCTGCCGATCTCCACCCCCTTGAGAGCGATGCGGTAACCGTTCGGACGCAATTCGAGATTGTCGCGGATATGCACCGCCGGGGGCAGGAAGCCGATGTCCTGGGTGAATTTCTTGCGTATGCCCTTGATGCGGCGCAGCAGGTCGCCGTCCTGCGCCTTGTCCACCAATGCGATCAAACGGTAGCCCACTTCCAGCCCCAGCACGTCGACCTGCTCGACATCATCCCATCTTGCCTCGGTGGATTCCGTGATAACCGGCGTCACCGCAGTAGCAGCCTGCTCCAGCTCGGCTGCCTGCTCGCTCTTGCGCGACAGGTACCAGGCCAGCCATCCCATCAAGCCGGCCAACAGCAGAAAGGCAAAGTGCGGCATGCCGGGAATCAGACCCATCGCGCCGATAATCGTGGCGGTCAGCATGATGACCTGCGGCTGTTTGAACAGTTGGCCGACCAGCTGCTGGCCGATGTTCTGATCGCTCGCGACACGGCTCACCACCAGGCCTGCGGCAGTGGAAATCACCAGCGCCGGGATCTGCGCCACCAGGCCGTCGCCGATGGTCAGCAGGGTATAGTATTTGGCAGCGGTGGCAATATCGAGATCATGCTGCAGCACGCCGACGATCAGGCCCCCGATGATATTGATCAGCAGGATGATGATGCCAGCGACCGCATCGCCGCGCACGAATTTGCTGGCGCCGTCCATCGCTCCGTAGAAGTCGGCTTCCTGCGCGATCTCGGCGCGGCGTTTGCGCGCCACGTCTTCGCCGATCAGCCCTGCGTTCAAATCGGCATCGATCGCCATTTGCTTGCCGGGCATCGCATCCAGGGTAAAGCGCGCGCCCACCTCGGCGATGCGCCCGGCGCCTTTGGTGATCACCACGAAGTTGATGATCACCAGGATCGCAAACACCACGATGCCGACGGCATAGTTGCCGCCCACCAGGAAATGACCGAACGACTCGATCACCTTGCCCGCCGCATCCGGCCCGGTGTGCCCTTCGAGCAGCACGATCCGGGCGGAAGCCACGTTCAGCGACAGGCGCAACAACGTAGTGATCAGCAGCACGGTGGGGAATATCGCAAAATCCAGCGCCTTGTTGGTATTCATGCTGACCAGCAACACCATGATGGAAACCGCGATGTTGAAGGTGAACAGGATATCCAGCAGCAGCGGCGGCAACGGCAGCACCATCATCGCCAGGATCATCACGATCAGCACCGGGCCGGCCATGCCGACCAGTCCGGCGCGCTTGATAAAGTTTTGTATGAGCAGCAGGTTCATGGTTTATTTTTTCATGCGGCAGCCGGGGCGGCCTCCGGGTCCAGCTCGACCGGCACCGGCAAATATTTCGGTTCCTGCGGACGCGCCCCGCCTTGTTTTTCGTAGCGATGCAACTGGTAAACGTAAGCCAGCACCTCGGCGACGGCGGTATACAGCGCCTCGGGGATGGACTCGCCGAGATCGGTATGCTTGTGCAGCGCGCGCGCCAGCGGCGGCGCTTCCAGTATCGGCACGTGATTTTCCTCGGCGATCTCGCGGATGCGCAACGCCAGCAGGTGCGAGCCTTTCGCCACCACCATCGGCGCGCGCATGCCCTTGTCGCCGTACTTCAGCGCCACTGCATAGTGCGTCGGGTTGGTCACCACCACATCGGCGGTCGGGATCGCCGCCATCATGCGCCGGCGCGCCGCCTCGCGCTGCAGGCTGCGGATGCGCCCCTTGACCATCGGATCGCCTTCGGTCTCCCTGGATTCCTGGCGCACCTCTTCCTTGGTCATCATCAGCTTCTTGTTGTGATCCCATAGCTGGAACGGCACGTCGATCGCCACGATCAGCAGCATCGCGCCGGCGATCATCATGAAGCTCGCGCCTACCAGATGCCCCATTTGCGGAATCGAGGCGGCGGCGGCCTGCGTGCCGAGCGCCATCACCGCATCCTTGTTGTGCCAGATCACCCATGCCGCCACACCGCCCACCAGAACGGCTTTGCCGACCGCCTTGGCCAACTCCACCAGCGCAGTCCTGGAAAACATGCGGGCAATACCGGAAACCGGGTTCATTTTGGAGAATTTCGGCTGCAGCGCTTCGATGCTGAACAGCCAGCCATTCAGCAGCAGCGGGGAAAATGCCGCCGCCAGCATGACCACCAGCAGCAAGGGAGAGAAAGTGATGAGCATATCCAGCGAAAGGTCGTACAGACGCGGGATCAGCAGATTGGAATCGAATGCCATGTCGCGATTCAGCGTCAGGCCGTCGTGCAGCATTTTCACCATATGCTGGGTGAGCGACGCGCCCATGAACCACAGCACACCGCCGCCCGCCAGCAATACCGCGAAAGTGGACAGCTCGCGCGAACGCGCAACCTGGCCTTTTTCCCTTGCCTGGTCAAGCCGCCGTTGTGAGGGCTGTTCGGTTTTTTCTAGGTCGCTGTCTTCTGCCATAATGGATTCCGCGGGTCATGACAATTATCGGCAGCTTGGGCAACATTTAATCAGGTGAATAGCGGGGGTATTCCCTGTCTATTCAGGAACCTTTGCATCGTTCTTACACCGGCTTGACAACTTTGCGTTGGCCTGCCAGCACAGATTAGGCGTTTTTCCGGTTTATCCGGGTCAAGCACAGATGTAACAAGCGGTGACCTCATTCCCGTTGCCCGCATATTCCAGCTTATAAGCCATGCTGCCCACCAGCGCAATGCCGCGCCCATGCTGGCCCCGTTTAACCTGGTTCTCGGCATCCGCCAGGATTGCCGCATAATCAAACCCGTTCCCGCTATCGGCGACCCGGATCTTCACGCCGTATTTACCCTCGATAACCACCTTCTCGATCTCAAGGTCGATTTTCCCGCTGTCCAGCGTATGCAGGCGTGTTTCGCGCAGTTGAAGAAATTTGTCGAATCCGTCAACCCCATGTTTGATGCTGGAATCAAGCCGCAGAATACCGTGATCGAGCGCGTTATTGAACAATTCGGACAGGATCATGAATAGCGGCGCGGCAAATTCGTTGGCGACATGGATTTTTTCGATGATGCTGGTCAGCATCGGAACAATATTGAGGTATTTCAACTCGGCGGCACCGAGGCTGATCCCGATTTTCCAATTGCCGCCGACTTCCGGTATCACCTGGGCGGAGGCCTGAACAGCCGGGACAGCCTCTTCCATACGGCGATAGGTTGGAATCTCGACCAGCGCCAGCGAAATATCGTCATGCGCCGGCTTACCGGCCAGATGCGAATCCAGCTCCGCCATCAACGCATCGAAACGATTTTTCGGTGCGCTGGCTCGCAGCAATTTGCCGATCCGGTCTTTGCCGAGCGGTTCACCCAGCGGAGATTCCGCCTCCGGCAAACCGTCCGAAAACAGGCACAACTGGCAATTTTCCTCATAACGGAAAATCTCCGGCTTGGGGGAAAAAATTTCGCCTGGCAATATGCCCAGCGGCAGATTGGCGGATTCCCATTCGCGCAGAATCTCGCCGTTTCTACTGACCAGCAAGGGCGCGGGGTTGCCGCCGTTCCATACTTCAATGACCCGATTGCGCACATTGACCGAAACCAGCGTGGCTGCGACGAACCGGTCCGCCGGCATGAGCCGGTTGATCTTCAGGTTCATCTCTTCTGCAATCTGGGCGATGCGGAAACCTTTTCCGGTCATATCGTAAAACGCCTGGCTGAGCGGCAATACATTGACGGCTGCCACCAGCCCGTGGCCGACCGCATCGGCCAGCAGAATATGCAGCACATCATCCGGCGTACGTGCCGCGAGCAGTATGTCGCCGCTCAGGTGCTCCGCCGGCCTGATGAGTTGCCGGATAAGCGGATCCGGCGTGCCATGGACGTTGGTGATGTGCCCCATGATGTAGCTGCCGATGCGCTGCTCTTCGTTGATACGGTCGTGATATTCCTCGAGCACCAGGATTTTTTCGAGGAACTGCTGCTGCAATTGCACCACTCTGTCCAAGTCGCGGCTGGCGCGGCGTATCGGTTTCAGAATGCCGGCAATGAGCCAGATGGACATCAGGAGACCTCCCAGTGCCGCCGCCGCCAGTGTCCCGGCGGAGCGCTTGTTCTGTGAAAGGTGGGAGGCCTCCAGTGTTTCATTCAATTGTCCCAGGCTGTGGAGTTGCGCCTCCCGGATCGTTGCAATGATCGCGTCGAACTGTGCGGTTACCTGCTGATCTGCCCCTTCGGTCAGTGCATCGAGAACAGGAATATTCTGCAGTTTGCGCGCATCGCTGCGCTTCAATATCGAATGGTATTTGCCGCTCAGCAGGTTGTGCGACTTCTGCAGTACATCGACCTCATCGGTAGGCAGGCCGATCTGCTGCATGACCGGTATTAACTGGCCTGCCAGCATTTGCTCGACCTCCTCCCCCTGCCGGTCGAATTCATCGAGGTATTGCTTTAATAAGGCTGTACTGCGGCCGCGGATCAGAATATTTTTCCAGGCATGCCGCTGCTCCTTGAAAGCCGCTTCCGCACTGCGCGCCGTCGTCAGCGCGTAGGCTTGCGTGCCGGCGTTTGCCAGGCTGTCTGTGGCGCGATCATGGGCATTCCTTGCCTCCTTCAGGCTGAAAACACCCACCGCAACCAGCGCTCCCAGCAAGGCCAGCATGAGCACAACCAGCCGTGCCCTGATGCTGAAGGCATCCAGCCAATGCAGCAGCGGGTTGATTATCCGGACGACATTGCCTTCCTCGATACGCAGGTTGCGCGAGCCCGCGCGAATTTTCCGGTAAGCGGCCGAGGCTTGCGCGATCTGCTCCCGCGTGGCCTTGTAGCGGAATGCCACATAGCCGATGGTTTTGCCCTTTTCCTTCAGCGGGGTGATATTGGATATCGCCCAGTAGAAGCTGCCGTCCTTGCGCCGGTTTTTGACCACCCCCTGCCAGGGTTTGTTGGCTTGAATGGTTTTCCACAGGTCGGCAAACGCCTCTGGCGGCATATCGGGATGGCGCACAATATTGTGCGGCGCGCCGACAATTTCATCGCGGCTGAACCCGCTTATTTCAACGAACGTGCTGTTGCAATAGGTAATGACGCCCTTGAGGTCGGTTTTGGAAACGATCACTGCCCCGTCCGGCAGCTTGAATTCAATGTTGGAGACGGGCAGGTTTAAGCGCATGGCCGTTATCTATCCGGTAGGGTGGGCACGATTTTGTGCCCACGCGGGTTTAATGCTTCCCTCTTAGCCCGCATGCCTGATGTTGAAAATCTTGCTGAAATTGGCGACTCCCAGCACCTGCGACGCCACGCCGGAAGTATTGAGCAGCGTGACCGCCTTATTGACCGCCCTGGCGCGCTCATTCAGCAGCATCAGCATGCCCAATGCGGAACTGTCCAGATAATCCACCTTGCTCATTTCGATCTCGATCTCGCGCACGGCAGGATTGTCGAGCAGCGGCGTGTAGGCATCCTTGAATTCGCGGTGCACCTGGAAATCAAAACGGCCGTCCATATTGATGCGCGCCGCACGGTCCAGAATCTGTACATTGATAGTCATGATATCCCCTTGTAGTAAATGTCTAACCACGATTGTTCTTGTTGCCGTGCAATGCCAGATATTCCACTGTACGGCGCGCGATGTCCTGCAACGGCAGCACTTCGCTTGCGCCGCCCATCAGGATCGCCTCCCTGGGCATGCCGAAAACCACGCAGCTCGCCTCGTCTTGCGCAATGGTATGCGAGCCGGCCTGCCTCATTTCCAGCAAGCCTTGCGCACCATCCTTGCCCATCCCGGTGAGGATGATACCGATGGCATTCGCGCCAGCCACATTGGCCGCCGAACGGAACAGCACATCAACCGAAGGGCGGTGGTGGTTCACGGGTGGCCCCTGGTTCAGCTCGGTCATGTAGTTCGCCCCGCTGCGTTTGAGCAGCAGATGCGAATGCCCCGGCGCGAGGTAGGCGTGCCCCGGCAACACCCGCTCGTTATGTTCCGCCTCCTTGACCGAAATCCTGCACAGGCCGTTCAAGCGTTCCGCAAACGACTTGGTGAAATTTTCCGGCATATGCTGGGTCACCAGTATACCGGGAACGTCGGCAGGCAGCCGGGTCAGCACCTCCTTGATCGCCTCGGTGCCGCCGGTCGACGCGCCGATAATGATCAGTTTTTCCGTGGCAGAAAACCGCCCCGCGACACTGGGCAGGATCGCATCCGCAGAATTTTTTTGCTGGATTAACGGCGCCGCAGAAATTTTACGCACGTGCGCCTGCGCGGCGGCGCGGATCTTGTCGGCGATCTCGCCGGCGTATTCCTCCATGCCGCGCGCAATATCCATTTTCGGCCTGGAAACGAAATCCACCGCGCCCAGCTCCAGCGCGCGGAAGGTGATGCTGGAACCGCGCTCCGTCTGCGTGGCAACCATCACCACCGGCATCGGGTGCAAATGCATCAGCCGTTCCAGAAAGCCCGGCTCGTCCATCCCGGGCATTTCCACATCCAGCGTCAGCACGTCCGGATTGAGCGACTTGATCATCTCGCGCGCCGCCAGCGGGTCAGGCGCCGCACCCACGCATTCCATATCCTTTTCCCGGTCGATAAGTTCCTTCATCACGCTGCGGATCCGCGCGGAATCATCGATCACCAACACCCTTATTTTTCGGTTTTCCATGCTTGTCATTCGAATTGACCCAGAAAACATTTCACTACGAAGAACACGAAGATTTTTTCACCGGGCCGCATATTGTCTGATGCCCCCGGCAGAAGGATAGGCACTCCTGAAATATCTTCTGCTGTCCTTCGTGGTTCAGCTTCTTCGCCCTGACCAGGCCGGTATCCGGTTAATCAATATTTCCTTCGCAGAGTCACCGTAGCGCGCCGCCGCGTGCAGCGGATTGTGGTGCCGGCCGCTGATCCCGCCGACTCTGTCGTCAGAGGAATTGGATCATTTCAGGGCTTGGTGCGCATGATGCTGCTCGGGCAATTTGGGTCTGGCCAGTTCGTACACCGTCTTGCCGCGCAGGCTGAATATATGCCCGGCATTATGGAAACTCTCCGAATGCCCGGCAAACAGCAATCCGTCCGGCCGCAGCAACGGCGCAAATCGCTCCAGTATTTTGAGTTGCGTCGCCTTGTCGAAATAGATCATCACATTGCGGCAGAAAATCGCATCCAGCGGGCCGCGTATCGGCCAGTCATTGCTGAGCAGGTTCACCTTGCGGAAGGCGATCATCGCGCGCAGCTCCGGCCTCACCTGCACAAACCCCGCCTGCGCGCCCGTCCCCCTGATAAAGAAACGCTTTACCAGATCATCGGAAAGCTTCTCGATGCGCTCGACCGGATAAACGCCGGCCTCTCCCTTGGCAAGCACATTGGTATCCAGATCGGTGGCGATGATGGTGACGGGCGGCGTGAGGCTGCCGAAGGCATCCACCATGGTCATCGCCATCGAGTAGGGTTCCTCGCCGGTTGATGCCGCCGAACACCACAGCGAAATGGGATGCCGCCCTTTTTGTTTGAGCGCGTGTTCCGCCAACAGCGGGAAATGATGCGGCTCGCGGAAGAATGAAGTGAGGTTGGTGGTAAGCGAGTTGACAAACGCCTGCCATTCGGCCTCATTGTTGCTTTCCAGCAAGGCCAGATAATCCCTGAAATTATTGATGCCGGTTGCCCGCAGGCGGCGCGCCAGGCGGCTGTATACCATGTCCTGCTTGGACGGGCTAAGCGAGATGCCGGCATGGTCGTAGATCAACTGCCGTATCCGTTCGAAATCCTTGTCCGTGAAGACAAACTCACGGTCGCGGCCACCGCCGGATTGAAGATTGGTGTTCATGGCATCCTAGAATACAGCGCGCGCACCCGGCAGGGCACCGCTAACTAATGCACCGGTTCAGGCAAGGCGAGGAAATCGTCATGGTCTGCCAGTTCTAGATTCCCGCAGGAACGCGGTGCCCCCTGCTAATTCGGCGAATGGCACAACATGCTGCTGTCGCCTTCCCCAGCCACCGCAACTCTTTCCAGCGCGGCAAGCACTTCCATGCTGTCCGCCTCCAGTTGCCCGACCAGATCGATACCGCGCAGGGATTCTCCGGACCGAAATGCCGTAACGGCTTCCCGGCCATGCTGATGAAATGCCTGATGCGGATTCGCCACGGCAGCGTAGCCGTCCAGCCTGGAATAACAATCCTTGCCCTCGCCCTCGAAGTACCACTTGCCCAACCGGCAATCGGCATGCGATGCGAAACTATCCGCCTCGCGATCCGATATACCCATGAACACCTTGTAGATCTCGAATTTATAAAGTATGTGGTCGATCTTGGCGACTTCGACAAAACTGCGCAGCGCCGCCGCCGAAATCGTGCCTTCCATCTGGTGCGACAATTCCAGCAAATGCTTCATGTTGTCCATCACGCCCTCGACATCCCGGCTGAACACCTGCGACTTCGTCGCCAAGCCTTCCATCTGCGCTCTGGTGCGGTCGGTTTCGCCCTGGATGGCGGTCACAATCGTCGAGATCTCGCTGGTCGCCTTCGCGGTGCGCTCGGCCAGCTTGCGCACTTCATCCGCGACCACCGCAAAACCCCGCCCTTGCTCGCCGGCACGCGCCGCCTCAATCGCCGCATTGAGCGCCAGCAGATTGGTCTGGTCGGCAATTTCCTTGATCAACCGGACGATGCTGCCGATCTGCGCCGCGCGTTCCGTCAGGTTTTGCACGTTTTTCGAAGTCTGTATGGTATCCCCGGACAACGCATCCAGGCTCTGCGCAATCTGCAACACAGCTTCACGGTTTCTTGACGAAATGCTGGCGGCTTCAATGGCATGTTGCTTTTCTTCGCGCAGCGCCTGTGCCGCAGCGACCTGGGATTTTTGCAGCACCGCAAAGGAATCGCCGAATCCCTGCATGTTGGCATACAGCCGTATCGAAGTCTGCTGTCCGGCATGAACCCCTTCAAGCTCGGCACGCACCGCATCCCGCTCGCTTTCCAGCCTGGCCAAATCGCTGCGCAGTGCGGCAATTTCCTGATCAGTCTGGCTCAACCTGGCCTGCAATACCTGATTTTCCTGCCTTGATTTCCCGCCAAACATGGTTTTCTCCTGATTTGGTAAGTGGTGAGTGGGGAAACCCTACTTCCTACTTCCTACTTCCTACTTCCTACTTCCTACTTCCTACTTCCTGCTTCCTGCTCACTGGTTTTCTAATGTCCCCGCACATCACTAAGCAGTTCCTTGATATCGAGAATCAGCACGATGTCGCCCTCGCTGGACATGGTCACGCCCGCCACGCCTTTGGGGCGGAAGGTATCCAGCGACTTGATGACCACGTCGTCGTGTCCCGCAAAGCCATCCGCCGAGAGGATGAAACTGTTGTTGCCAAATTGCATCAGCACGCCCACTTCCGGATTGGCGCTCTGCTCCCAGCCGATCAGTTGCGCCAGCGACAACACCGGCAGCACTTCGCCGCGCACCACCATGGTTGCCCTGCCGGAAACCTGCTGTAATTGATCGGGCGAAATGGACAGGATTTCCCGCACCATCGACAGCGGTACGGCAAAGGATTGGTCGCCGAGGCGCAATATCAGCACCGGCAGGATTGCCAGCGTAAGCGGCAACGAGATGGTCAGCACGGTTCCCTTGCCCGGCTCGGAATGGATGTTGACGACGCCATTCAGTTTCTGGATATTGGTCTTCACCACATCCATGCCGACACCGCGCCCGGAGACACTGGAGATTTCCTCCTTGGTCGAGAAACCCGGCAGGAAGATCAATTCCAGGCACTGGTTCTCATCCAGCGTATTCGCCACCTCATTGGTGATCAGCCCCTTTTCGACAGCCTTGTTGCGGATCACTTCTGGGCGCATGCCACGCCCGTCGTCCGCGATGGTGATCAGGATATGGTCGCCTTCCTGGCGCGCACTCAACTCCACCAGGCTTTTTTCCGGCTTGCCGGCGGCGATACGTCCCTCGATAGTCTCCACGCCATGATCCACCGCATTGCGCACCAGATGCACCAGCGGGTCGTTCAAGTCCTCGATCATGGTTTTGTCCATTTCTGTTTCTTCGCCGGACAACACCAGTTCCACATCCTTGCCCAAGGACCGCGCCAGATCGCGTGCCAGGCGCGGATATTTCTTGAACAGGCGGCCGATCGGCTGCATGCGCGTCTTCATCACCGCGTTCTGCAGATTCACCACCAGCATATCCAGTTGCGTGACGGATTGGTCGAGATCACGCAAGGTGACCGCATCGTTGCGCCCCTGCAAGATGTCGGAGCGCAAATGTGTCAGCCGGTTTTTGGTCAGGCCGATTTCGCCTGAAAGATTGAGCACTTGGTCAAGGCGATCGGTATCCACGCGGATCGTCGATTCCTTGGCTTCCTTGGCCGGCACGTCGCCATCGCGCCGACCGACCGTGGTGCCCGGTACATCACTGGCGCGGCGGCCAAATGCCTTATTGGTCGCTTCCTCTTCGGAAATGGCTTCAGCGATTTTTTCCGGATCACGGGTTGCGCCCACTGTGGCCACGATATCGGTACCGCCGGTCAGTGCCTTGTACAAAGCATCCCAATCCACGCCGTCCATCGGCTGTGCGCCCGGCGCAGTACCGGGCGCGCCCGCTGCCGGACTGGCCGGCCGGCTTTTTGTTTTGGCAGAAACTGCCTGCCCGCTCAACGCTATTTTCAAGTTATCCAGTATGTCTGCGGGGGCCGCGCCTGGTTGCAGGTTTTGCTGCAACGCGCCAAACATCTTGCGTACTTCGGCGGTTGCCGCAAAGATCACATCCATGAGTTCGGCGTTCAAGGTCACTTCGCGGTTGCGCAGTTTGTCGAACAGGTTTTCGGTAAGATGGCACAGCGTTACCAGTTCGGTTGCATTGAGGAATCCTGCACCACCCTTGATGGTGTGAAAACCGCGAAATATTTCGTTGAGCAGGTTGCTGTCATCAGGACGTTTTTCCAGGTCCATCAGCTTGCTATCCACTTCGGACAACATATCGCCCGCCTCCAGCAAAAAATCGTTCAATAACTCTTCCATGCCAGCAAAGTCGTTCATCTCATTCTCCCCATCTGGTAAGTGGAAAGTGGAACGGCACTTCGTGCCTCAGTGGATAGTGGGAAACCCACTTACCACTCGCTACTTTCCACTCCCTATTAAAAACCCAAACTTTCCAGCAAGTCGCCATTCCAACACGGTGCGGCGGAGCCGTCCGGTGCGGGAGGAATGGCTGGGCTGCTGTTGTAGATAATTTCCATGCTCAGAAACCCAAGCTTTCCAGCAAGTCGTCCACCTGATCCTGGCTGGTCACCACGTCCGTGCGCCCCACTGCATTGACGACCGGGCCATTCAGCAATCCCGCATCGAATTCCGCCTTGACCGAAGCCGGCGCGTTCTCCAGCAACAACGACACCAGCTGCTGCTCCATACTTTTCGTCAATTCGATGATCTTCTTGATGACCTGCCCCGTCAGATCCTGAAAGTCCTGTGCCATCATGATGTCCATCAGATGGGCATTGGTTGCCTTGGTCTGCCTGGGTACCTCATGGAGAAAGGCCTGTGTCTGCAAGACGAGGTCCCGGAATTGCATCACGTCCAGCTTCTTCTCGAACAGCAACTGCCACTGCCCGTCCAGGCGGTGCGACTCGACTTCCACTTTTTCCAGGATCGGCTGCGCCGCATCGGTTGCATTCAACACCCGCTCCGCGGCTTGTTGCGTCAGGGTTGCCACATAATTCAAGCGATCGCGCGCATCGGGGATGGAAGCCGCCGCTTTTTCGATCTCCTTGTTCAGTCCCAGCTCGCGCAGCGTGTCATGCAGCTTCCGCGCCATCTGCCCGATCTGGTTGATCACTTTGCCCGAGTCGGCTTCATTGCCGGCAAGCGCGCCAGTTACGGAAGGAGGGTTGTTTTCGGCGACATTGGCCGCCACGATGCTGTCGAACAACGCCTCGAGGTCGTCGGAATCCCCGGTATTTGCAGTCATAACATCACTCACTTTTGTAGGTTGGGAAAGTTCTGGAAGATTTTCTTCAATTTTTCATCCAGCGTGGCGGCCGTGAATGGCTTCACCACATAACCGCTCGCACCCGCCTGAGCCGCCATGATGATATTTTCCTTCTTCGCTTCCGCCGTCACCATCAGCACCGGCAGATGCTTGAGCTTGTCATCCGCGCGAATCTCCCGCAGCAAATCGATTCCCGTCATGTTGGGCATGTTCCAGTCCGACACCACAAAATCGAACTCGTCCGCGCGCAGTTTGGCCAGTGCATCCACACCGTCTTCCGCCTCCTGGACATTCAGAAAACCCAACTCCTTGAGCAGGTTGCGCACGATGCGGCGCATCGTCGAAAAATCATCCACCACCAAAAATCTTGTACTTTCTATTCCCATAGCAATCCCCTAAATCCGGAAAGTAGAGAGTGGAACGGTGCTTCGCACCTCAGTGAAAAACAAAAAAACACTTCCCACTCACCATTTCCTACTCACCACTCACCCTCAACCCAGCAACGGACGCAACGTTGACGACAACACGATCGAATCGAATTTCGGCACATAGTGATCCACCCCGACACGCCGTCCCATTGCACGGTTCGCATCCGAAGACAGCGACGAATGCATCACCACCGGTATGCCGTCAAAACGGCGGTCGGATTTGATGTGCTGGGTCAATACATAACCATCCATTTCCGGCATCTCCGCATCGGTCAGGATCACCTGGAACTGGTCGTGCAGATTTGCCCCGGTACTCTGCGCCGCATCCGCCATCGCCTTGAGCCTTTCCCATGCCTCGTGACCGTTGGTCGCCTGGATGTGCTTGACACCCATCTTGTCCAGCACTTCGGCGATCTTGCGGCGCGCCACCATCGAGTCGTCGGCAAAGAAAATGCACAGGTCATGCTCCGACTCCACGCGCTCGACATTCCCGACGATGGCGTCGCCGAACGCGTTCGCCAGGATCTGCTCGACATCCAGGATCGAGATCAGCGACCCGTCCGGCAGCTCGGTGATCGCCGTGATCAGCGCCCCCTTGTCGGAGAGCATGCCTTCCGTCGCGCGCACCTTGTCCCAGTCCACCCGGATGATGCGATCCACCTCTTGCACCAGGAACCCCAGGATGTGATTGCTGTATTCCGCCACCATCATGGTCTGATGTTTCTCGGCCGAACGCACCCCCATGAAATTCGCCAGACTGAGCACCGGCATCACATGTCCGCGCAACGACACGATACCTTCCACACCGGCCGGCATGTTCGGTGTGCGCGTGATCTTGCCGGCCTGGCAGACTTCCTTGACCTTGAACACGTTGATGCCGAACTTCTCGCCGCTGCCCAGACTGAACAGCAGGATCTCCATCTTGTTGGTGCCCGCCAGGCTGGTGCGCGCGTCAATCTGGTCGAGCAAGCCGTCCTGGTTGTTGCTCAGCATATCTTCCGTATAAGTCATTTCCCTCCCCCTATCTGGGAAGTGGGAAGTGGGGAGTAGGAAGTGGGTTTTCCACTTTCCACTAAGGCACGAAGTGCCGTTCCACTTTCCACTCCCTGCTACCCACTAAGCCAACAACCTTCCCAGTGTCTGTGCCAGCTTCTGCGGCTCGAACTTCGACACGTATTCATCCACTCCGACCGTCTTGCCGAGCTGCTGATTGGATGAGCTGCTCAACGATGAGTGCATCAGCACCGGTATGCCGGCAAACCGCTTGTCCGCCTTGATCTTGCGCGTCAGCATATAGCCATCCATCTCGGGCATCTCCACGTCAGTCAGGATCACGTTCAGCATGTCCTTGAGCGGCGTGTGCGAGGCGTCGGCATAATCGGCCATCTTCTCCAGTTCGACCCACGCCTGGCGGCCGTTGATCGCCGAGATATGCTTCACCTGCATCGCATCCAGCGTGCGCTCGATCTGGTTGCGCGCCACCGAAGAATCGTCGGCGAAGAACACCGTGCATTCCTTGCCGAGCGGTTTCACGTTCTTGAAGATCAGCTCGTCGGAATCGAAACGGCTGGTTTCCGAGAGCACCTTCTCCACATCCAGCATCATCACCAGGCGGCCATCCTTCAGCTCGGTGATCGCCGTCACCAGCCCGCCCATTTCGGCGACCAGCATCGCCGGCGGCACGCGCATCGCCGACCAGTCCAGGCGCAGGATGTTGTCCACCGCCTTGACCAGAAAGCCCTGGGTATGCCCGTTGTACTCGGTGACTATCATGATCTCCGCCTTGTCATCGGTCTCGATCCCGGTGTACTTGGCCAGATCGATCACCGGGACCAGCGCCCCGCGCAAACTCACCATGCCTTCCACCGAGGGCGGCATTTCCGGTGCACGGGTGATCTTCGGTATGCGCATCACCTCGCGCACCTTGAACACGTTGATGCCGAAGGTCTCCTCGCGCCCGGTGCGCTTGTCCAGACCGAGCGCGAACATCAGGATCTCCAGCTTGTTGGTTCCCGCCAGCTTGGTGCGGGCATCGATATTCTTTAACAGGTCCGACATTTTTCTCTCCTCACCACTCCCCCTACTCCATCGCGCATTTGGTCAACGGATACCCGGCCTTCCTCAGGTCGCCGGCCGACTCGGCCAGCTCTTCCGCTGCCAGTTTGGCATCCTTGGCGGACTGCGCATTGTGATCCACCAGACCGCTGACACGCTCCAGGCTGTTCGCCACACTCTCGCTTGCGGCAGACTGCTCCCTCGATGCGGTGGCGATATGTTCCATGCGCTCGCCCACATCGACCATGGCACGCCTGATCCTCTTGAGCCCTTCGCCGTTTTCGTGAACCAGAACGACCCCGGCTTCGACATCGGTCACCGCGCCCAGCATGGATTGTACGGCAGCTTCCGAGATTGCGTTGATCTCCCCGATGGTGCTGGCAATATCCTTGGTGCTGGTCGCGGTGCGCTCCGCGAGCTTGCGCACCTCGTCCGCCACCACCGCGAAACCGCGCCCCTGCTCGCCGGCGCGCGCCGCTTCGATCGCCGCATTCAACGCCAGCAGGTTGGTCTGCTCGGCGATCTCCTTGATGGAATTCGCGATCGTGCCGATCTTCCGGATGGCCACACCGAGATCGGCAATCGTCTTGCTGGAGGACTGCACCGTACCCACGGCCTTGTTCATCGCGGGATTGATGCTGTCTTCCATGCGGCTGGCATCTTCGTTGATGATTTCCTGCATCGCACGCGCATCATTGAGCGAATCTGCCGCCATGTTCGCCACTTCGGCGATCGATTGGCTGAACTCCTCCATGGTGCTCGCGATCTGCTGGACATGGCCCTGCTCGTCGACCGCATTGTCCGCCACGCTGGATACCCTGGCATCCATATCGATGATGCGCTGCCGCATCTGCCCGACCGGCGTGACGATCTCGTCCACCATGGTGCGCAAATAGCATTGCATGGTCTGGATCTCGCATAGCAGCGATCCCATCTCATCCCGCACGGAGATATCCAGCTCGGTATCGAGATTGCCCTCCATGATATTCCTGAACTCGCTGCGTACCATATGAACCGGACGGCGGATATATTTATCGACACAGTAGCCGATGAAGAAGAACAGGAAGACTTGCAGGGCGATCTGCCCGCCCAGCATCATCATCTCAGTGCGGTCGACTCTGGCGCTGTCCGTTTCCATGCCGATCACCACATCCGAAGCACCGAGTACCGTGCCTTCCTGCGCCATGTGACAGCCCGTGCAGTCGGTGCCGTGGAAGTCCTTGCTCGCCAGATAGGGCGTTATCACCCGCAGCACCGTCCCGCCGCGCTCGTCGTTCATGAAGGTGATGCTTTGCTTCTTGCTTTCGATCACCCGCCGCTGTGCGTCGTCCTTGATCCGCTCTTCCGGCAGGCCGGGCCCGTACAGGTCCACCACCGGTTGCGCACGGACCAGCTGTGCGGATTTGACGCCACCCGACGAGCCGATCTTGTGGATCAGCAGCTTGCGGTGGCTCGCCTCGCCGAACTGCCCGACCACCATCAGCATGTTCGCGCTGTCGATGATCTCATTGGCAAGCTGGTCGCCCTTTTCGATCGCCAGTTTCTTCGGCTCCTCCCGGAGATCCGCGGAGATGAACATCTGTGCGGCGGCCAGGACGACGATCAGCGTGGCCTGGATCATGAATTGCAGCTTGGCCTTCAGCGACCAGTTCCCGAACTTGAGCCGCTCGTATTTCGACACGGCCTGCGCGCCGGAACGGTTCAGCTCCCGGTATGACGCTTCCGCGTTGGCGATCTGATCGCGTGTCGGCGCTTTGCGCACCGAGACATAGCCGATTATCTCGCCGCCTTCGATGATCGGCGCGACGGTGGCGCGCACCCAGTAGTGGTCGCCATTCTTGCAGCGGTTCTTGACCAGGCCGCGCCACGGGCGTTCTTCTTTCAGCGTGTCCCACAGCCATTTGAACGCCGCCGGCGGCATGTCGGGATGGCGCACGATGTTGTGGCTCTTGCCGATCAGCTCTTCGCGCGTATATCCCGAGATCGCCACGAACGCATCGTTCGCATAGGTGATGATGCCCTTGGTGTCGGTTTTCGAGACCAGCACCCCGTTCGCCGGGAACGGCACCTCCTTTTGCGAAACGTAGGCATTCCTGTTCTGCATGACCCGCTTTCCCCCGAAAACCCTAAATGGCAAGTGGGACGGGCATGAACCGCCCCCACTCCCCGCTCTTCATCTATACCTTGAAGCGGTTCGCCGCGGCCTGCAACTCGCTGGCCAGTTGTTCCAGACGCATGATGCCCTGGGCATTCGATTCCACCGCCGCATGGTTCTCTTCCGACATCTGCGCGATCTTCTCCACGTTGCGCGCGATCTCGGTGCTCGCCAGGCTTTGCTCGCTCACCGAGGCGGCGATGTCGTTGACGCCGTGGCTGGATTGCGTGACCGCCTCGCCTGCTTCGGTCAACACGGCCGAGACCCGCTCGACCTGCTCCTGCGTCGCCTGCAGTGAACGCAAGCCCGCCTGCACGGTGGCCTCGACGTGGGTGGACTTCTGGTTCAGCGAATTGGTCACCCGGTCGATCTCGTTGGCCGACTGCGCGGACTTCTCCGCCAGCTTGCGCACCTCGTCCGCCACCACCGCGAAACCGCGCCCCTGCTCGCCGGCACGCGCCGCCTCGATCGCTGCATTCAACGCCAGCAGGTTGGTCTGGTCGGCGATCTCCTTCACCTGCTGGGTCATGCCCGCAATGGCGCGGGTGCTGTCGACGAACTCCTTCACCGATTCGGCGATCTGATTGACCGCCCCCTGCACGCTATGGATCTCGCCGATCATCTCGGTCACATTCTGGTTGCCCTGCCGGGTCTGGCTCAGGCTCTTCTCGGACAGCTTGCGCACATCATCGGTGTTGGCGGCGACCGAACCGATGCTCACGGTGATCTGTTCTACCGCCGCCGCCGTGGAAGCGGCCGCCTCGCTCTGCGCCTGCGAGCTTTGCGCGATCTGCGACGAGGAGGCGGACAGTTGCAGCGCCGTATTGGATACCGTGCCGGCATGGCCGATCACCTGCCGGATGATGTTGGCGAAACCGTCGATCAACGCGTTGAATGCCGTCGCCGCCTCGCCGACCTCATCCCGTCCGTAGACCTTGGCGCGTGCGCTCAGGTCGCCATCCGCCGACATCCTCACCATCACGCCACGCAGCTCTTCAACCGAACGATTGATGGCGCGGATGGTGGAGAACCCCAACGCGCCGCCCAGTGCCGCACCGACCAGGATCAGCGCGATGGACAACATGCGCGTGCTCTTGTAAGAGGCGGCTGATTCATCGTGCAGCATCTCGGTGTCGCGCTTCTCCATCTCGGTCAGCGCGTCCATCGCCTCGTTCAGCGGGGCGGACAGGGGGATGATATGCTCCACCTGGATGCGCCTGATCTCGGCCGCATTGTTGGCGCGCATCGCCTCCAGCGCCGGCTTGATGCCTTCTTCGACAAGACGGGCGCGCGCCGCGTCGAATCTCGCCGCCAGCTGCCTGTCTTCCTCGTCGGTCAGCGAGGTCATGAAGGCTTCCCATTGCTTGTCGATCACAGCCCTGTTGTCCGCTATCTCCTGGATGTACTTCGCCGTGTTCTCAGGGCGGGCAACCGCATTGGCGATGGCCAGCCGGTTGCCCAGAGTGGCTTTGTCGATGGCGGACAATTGCATGACAGGCAGCAATTTTTCGTCGAACGCCGACTCCAACGCGCTGTTGATCTTGCCGGCGGTATACAGCCCCATGCCGCCGACCATCACAAGCCCGGCCAGCAGGATCGCCAGCAGCATCGTCAACCGTGAACTGATTTTCATGTCATTCAACATCATCAACTCCCCATATGTCAGATTTATACGCTCACACTTCCGCCACCGGGCTGATATCCGGCGCCGCCAACCTCTCAAGCCCGAAGAGCCTGATAAAACCACTGATCAACCATGCGCTTTGGTTTAGCCATTCGACCGCACTGCCACCGGGACGGGCGTCCGCTTTACCCCCCTGTCATCTTTCCCGCATTATGCGGCAATCCGCAACGATCGGCACTTTAAACGGCAAAAATCAATCCTCTTCGGGGAAACAGAGAAACAAATCCCCGCCAATTCGCGTGATCAAGGCTGGTGTGCCGCCGGCGCAGTGGCAGTCTCACCGGTATCTTGCGGCATTTCCGCTTGAGGCGCCTCCATGCCGGGATCGCCGGATTCTGCGCCATCCGCAGCGGCATCCTCCCCGACCGTGCCGCCGTCATGGCTGGCCGCTTCTTCGGCCTTCTTGTTCATCACGATCATGCTGATGCGCCGATTGACCGGATTGAGCGGTTCTTCTTTTTTGAACAGCACCGCGGAAGACAAACCCACCACGCGGACGATTTTTTCATCCGCCATGCCGCCCGTGATCAATTCGCGGCGCGAAGCATTGGCGCGGTCTGCGGACAACTCCCAATTGCTGTACCCCTTGGCGCCACCGCCGTAAAGGGCTGCATCGGTATGGCCGGAGATACTCACCTTGTTGGGCACCTCGTTCAGCATCTTGCCGATTTCATGCAGAATTTCCCTGGTGTAGGGCTCCAGCCGGGCGCTGCCGATCTGGAACATCGGGCGGCTCTTCTCGTCCACGATCTGGATGCGCAAGCCTTCGCTGGTGATGTCCAGCAGTATCTGGTTTTTGAATTGCTGCAACCTGGAACTGCTGTCGATGGCTTTCTCGATGCTGGCCTTCAACTGTTTGAGCTTTTCGGCTTCCTTTTCGCGCTGTTTGCGCATGAATTCCAGCTGGGCTGCCTTGAGATTGGTAATTCTCTTTTCGGAGGGCGCCTCCCCCTTGTTAACCTGCCCTTCGGCGCGTGTGAGATCCTGTCCACCGCCCTTGAGGATACTAGTGGTATCGCCAACCGTCGTGCCGCCGCCCAATACGACCGCAAGCGGTCTCTTGAAGTAATTGGCGATCCCCTCCAGATCCCCCCTGGCGGTCGAGCCGAGCAGCCACATCAGCAGGAAGAACGCCATCATCGCCGTGACGAAGTCGGCATAGGCGATCTTCCACGCACCGCCGTGCGGCATACCCACCACTTTCTTGATGCGCTTTACGACTATGGGTTTTTTGTTCTTGTCATCGGCCATGGTGTGGGAAGTGGGAAGTGGGAAGCGGGAAGCGGGAAGTGGGAAGTGGCCACTGAGGCGCGCAGCGCCGATCCACTCACCACTGAGGCGTGAAGCGCCGACCCACTCCCCACCCCACCATTAACGTTTCTGTTTGACATGCTCTTCCAATTCGGCAAAACCCGGGCGCTCCGTGGAATCCAGCACCTTGCGGCCGAACTCGACCGCCATCGCCGGGGCATAGCCGTTGAGGTTGGCCAGCAGCGTCACCTTGATGACATTGTATATCTTGGTGCCTTCCATGGCCTTCTGCTCCAGTAGTGTGGCCAGCGGGCCGACGAACCCGTAGGCCAGCAGGATGCCCAGGAAGGTGCCCACCAGGGCATGTGCGATCAGCATCCCCAGTTCGGAAGGCGGAATGCCGACCGATTCCATGGTGTGCACCACGCCCATCACCGCCGCGACGATACCGAAAGCCGGCATCCCGTCACCCAGCTTGGCGATCGTATGGGAAGACACCATTTCCTCATGGTGATGCGTGTCGATCTCGATATCCATCAGGTTTTCGATTTCCATCGCGTTCAGGTTGCCGCTGACCATGATGCGCAAATAATCGGTCATGAATTCGACCACATGATGGTCAGCAACCGCTTTGGGATATTTGGCGAAAAGTGCGCTTTCCGCCGGTGCTTCCACATCCCCTTCGATGGACATCAAACCTTCCTTGCGCACCTTGTTCAGCAATTCGTACAACAAGGCCATCAACTCCATGTAGATTTCCTTGTTGTATTTGGGTCCTTTCAGGGTCTTCGGCAAGCCCTTGAGCGTCGCTTTGATCGCCTTGCCGGTATTGCCGACAAAAAAGGCGCCCAGCGCGGCGCCACCGATCATCAGCAACTCGACCGGCTGGAACAATGCGCCCAGATGGCCACCGGCTATGGCAAAGCCGCCGAATACCGACAAACACACCACCACATAACCGATGATTACCAACATGCCCGCGTCCCTGTTGTCGTTTAGCCCCGCAAGGAGGCTATAGGTTCTTCATGCCTTCGCTTCACTTTTGTGCGCTCTGCGTCGCAATCGGCAAAGCCCATATGCGCATTCTAGATTAATTCGGCAGGATTGGAAGCGGATGAATTGCGTAGTTGCGCAGTTTTTGGCAGGCTTGGAGCACAAGACCGCCCCGTTCTGCCAGCCTTACGGGATCCGATCAACAGGCGGCTTGCAGAGCGGCAAGCGAGGCCTGTTTGGCGGCCTTGGTCTTGCCGGCGCGTGCGGGAGGGTGGCAGATGCCGCACACATAGTTGTCGTGCAGCTCATTCGCATGGGCCACAAAGTATCCGCCGCATTCCTTGCAGGAAGAGAGCTGCATCATCCCCGCCTTGAAAAAGCGGACCAAAAACCATGCGCGGGTAATGCTCAGTGCGGGTTCGGCATCTTCGATGCCTTGCACCTGATCGAGGTATAAACGATATGCGGTAATCAGCGCCTGCACGCCGTCAATTCCGGCGTTTATGACCAGGAACCGGTAAATATCCATGAACAGGGACGAGTGGATATTCGGCTGCCAGCTCATGAACCAGTCGGTCGAGTAAGGCAGCATCCCCTTGGAAGGCGATTCGCCCTTGATCTCCTTGTAGAGCCTGAGCAAACGTTCACGGCTCAGCGAGGTTTCCTCCTGCAACAACTGCAGGCGCGCGCCCAGCTCGATCAGGTCAATTGCTATCCTGACTTGCTGTGCCTCGCCAGCTACGGTTTTGACAGTCAGATCAACCGCCTTACTATGCCAGCTCTTCAACGGGTTGCGCCGACATCAGGATCGCCGCATGTGCCTGCGACATCATGCGATCCTTGCTGTAACCGGTCACCATGTTGAGCAGCAGGTTTTCGTCAAAACGGAAACGGCACAGCAGCATGTTGGAAGCCGCCATCTTGATGACTTGCGCGGGCGTCAGGCCGGCGATGATATCCACCAGGTCCTGGCTGATACCCAGGCGAAAAATCGCGGCCGACCTGTCCTCCTTGATCATTTGCTGGGCCAGCATCAGATAAGTCAGATTGATATCACGAATGCCTTCTTGCAATTGCATGGTGCTCATGTAACCCCCCTTGTAGGCCAGTATGGAACGGCAATCCAAAAGCCGGCTGTGACGCTTGTTACAAACCCTGCCTGCCGACTTTCAGCGATTGCATTATCATGGACAGCATGCAAGGACAAAATTGGAAACCTGCCGATTTTTTTGTAAGCATCCAAAGACAACCCTTGTAGGATTTGCTCTTACAAAAAAACAGACCCTCCGCCTTTATCCAAGTACGGGGGGTCGATTGATTCACGTGCATCTGCCAACAGCTTTTCAGGATCAGGTCATTGCGATTTCCGGAGGATTATTTTTCAGAAACAGTCCGGTTCCGCCCGCCCTGCTTTGCCGCATACAGGCATTCATCGGCGCGGCTCAGCAACTCCTCTATCGAGGCGACACCCTCTTTCTTCTGCGCAACGCCGATGCTGACCGTCAGCCCGATGTCGGCCTCCAGACTCCTGAACTTCTGCGCAGCCACATTCATGCGCAACCGCTCGGCGCACTGCCAAGCCGCATCGATGCCGGAATCCGGACAGATCACCAAAAACTCTTCCCCGCCGTAGCGGCACACCACATCCTGTTTGCGCGCCGACTGGCGCAAGGCATTGGCAACACACTTCAGCGCCTCGTCGCCGGCCTGGTGGCCGAACTTGTCATTGACAGGTTTGAAGTAGTCGATATCCACCATCATGCATGACAATGCGCGGCTGCCGCGCTTGGACAATGCCCACTCCTGCTCAAGGCGTTCCATCGCAAAACGGCGGTTGGGCAATTCGGTAAGCGCGTCGGTCAATGCCAAGCGCTGCAAGCGTTCATTGGAGGCCGCCAGATCTTTGGAAAAGCGCAGCAGCTGCTCGCGGTCAAATGCCAATTCCTCCTGCAGCCGCACCACCCGCTGCGCGGCGCGCAGGCGTGCAAAAAAGACTTTCTGCGCGACCGGCTTGACCAGATAATCGTCCGCGCCCGCCTCGAATGCCTCGACCAGCCTGTCCATGCTCTCCTGCATGGTGAGGATGATCACGTACATATCATGCCGTTCGGGATCTTCGCGCAGCCTGCGGCAAAGCGAGATGCCATCCATCTTCGGCATCGCCCATCCGGCAATCACCAGTTGCGGATGTTGCTGCTCGACGATACGCATGGCCTCTGCGTCGTTGCGCGCGACCAGCACTTCATGGCCGGCCGCCTTCAGCATGGCCTCCAGCAACACCAGCATGGCGTGGTCATCCTCAAACACCAGCACGCGCATCTTGTAATCGGCTTGATCTGCATGCGCCCATAGCGGCACCTCGATCGCGGGGACTGCCGCATCCGACTGGTTCAACAATTCCGCAAACGGCGGGATATGAACCATCCCCATGTTCAGCAATTCCAGCCAATCCAGCCAGTCCCGCACGCACGCATCGCCGATCTCGATGAGCTGATCCGTCTCGATTGCCACGCACGCAGCCTGCGGCCTCAGTTTCGCCACCAGCTTGCCGCGCTCCGCAGCGCTTGCCAGGCACGCATCCGCCACCAGCGATGCAACATGCAGCAAATGCAACAAGCGCCACTCGCGCGAGCCCTCGGTCATCTTGCTGGATTCGGGCTGCCGGAAATCATGCGCCAGCGCCTGGAAAATCCTGGGGAAATGCATGTCGGCCAGTATCGCCTCGCTCAACTCCGCCTGATCGCAATCGAAGTTATCGCGTTCCTGCCGGCATAACTCATCCAGAGCCTTGTCCTTCGCCTGTTCAAGCACATCGCCATACTCATCTGGATAGGCCGTGGCCAGGGCCAGCTGCCCGATATTGCCGAGCAGACCCAGCACAAATATCTCCTCGGCGACGGCCAGCCGCGCGCGCGCCGCCAGATGTTTCGCGGCGATGCCGGTCAATAGCGAATGCGCCCAGAAATGCGGATAGTCGAACTGCTTGCAGGGACCGTGGCGATAATCCACGATCAAGGAGATGCCCAGCACCAACTGGCGCAACGCGCGCACCCCCAGCACCGTCACGGCATCGGTGATGGTGGCAATCGGCCGGGAAGGATTGGTGAGCAGCACATTGGCCGCCTTGATGACCCGCGCGCTCAACGCCGGGTCGGCACTGATCAGCCGGACGATATCGTGATTGGAAGCCTCCTCCCGCTGCGTCAGGTTGATCACCTCCAGCGCCACTCCCTTCGGCGTGGGCAGGCGATTGTCGATCTTCAGGCGGGACAGTATTGGGCTTTTTGCGACACTCATCAAAATCACTCCGTTATTTTTGGCATTCTACTGCAAGCAGCCGCAAACGATGAAATGAATGAGCGAACGAGCCACGTTCATGGAACATGGTTCTGTCCAACACCCCCAAAAGGGCGCCCCTCTCTGCAAGTTCGCCGCTATGAGCGTTCTGGCGCGAAATCGCCAAGCGCGTCAAACAGCGGCCCGAGGAATTTCTCATAGGGCCGCCAGCGTTCCACCGACGATTTATAGATCGGCTGGCGTACCTGCGCCACGCTGGCAGTGCGTACCGCGCGCTTGTTCTTGTGAAAATCGAGGCAGGCATCGTTCCACTCCAACCCGCAATACTCGATCAGGCGGCGCGCCTGTGTCTCCTGATCCGCCACGATATCTTCATACTGCACATCGAGGAATGCGCCGGCTGGCAACACCTTC
>JAGRPI010000002.1 GCA_019449635.1 Candidatus Ferrigenium bremense | reverse complement strand
TCTTTGCTGCAGATTTTATCGGTGTCTGTTTTTGAGAAAACCCAACTATCTCAAGCTCTTGCGGGAGGTGGGCTATTTCAAGATCAGACAGAATTTGTTAACCAACTAAATTTGTTCGATTTTTAACCGGACACTACTGGGCCGGAATATATAGATATTTAGGCCAGAATATATAGATATTTCGGCATATACACATTTCAACGCAAGGTATGTATAAGTTTCACAACTTCTAAATGTGTACGAGGTCGTTGTGATGTTTGTATGGACAAAACAGCTAAGCATCGGGAATAGAATTCTCGACTCAGAACACAAAAACTTGCACGACATTGTTAACAAGATAGCCTGCTCGATCCTGGCAAGGGATGTTGCGGCCCTGTCAGAGGCATTTAATCTGCTGGAAAACCGTTTATGCGGCTATTTTGTGGTTGAGGAAAATATTGCACAAGCGGTCAATTTTGATTTTGTTCAACACAAAAGCATGCACCAGAATTTACTGAACGAGTTTAAGCGCATAAGGGTCGAGTTAACGGTAAAAAATGGCAGATGGTCTGATGATGAAGGGGGACACTATGCTCATTTTTTGATGGATTATTTGATTCAACACATCAAGAGAGATGGCAGGCCATTAAAAATAGTGCTGGATACTTGCTTGTACGACTTCAATCCGTGACGGATTATTAGAAATTTCCTCATGCAACAAATCTTTCTCGCGCGCCAGCCCATCCTTGACCGCAATGAAAACCTGTGCGCTTTCGAATTGTTGTTTCGCTCCGGCCATAATGCGGCGGGCGCGGACGTGGCGGACGACACTCACGCCACCGCGCAGGTGATGCTGAATACGTTCGTGGAAATGGGGATTGCCGAAGTACTTGGCGCGCACAAGGGGTTCATCAACCTGGATGCCAAGTTCCTGTATAGCGACACGGTTGAATTGCTGCCCAGACAGCAGGTGGTGCTGGAGCTGCTGGAAACCGTTGTGATCGAGGATGCGGTCATCGCGCGTTGCTGCGAATTGAAGGCAATGGGATTCAGCCTGGCATTGGACGATGTGCTGGGATTGGACGAAGAGATCAAACCATTGCTCGGCATGGTGGACGTGGTCAAGTTGGACTTGACACGGGTCGATCCTGCCCGGTTGCCTGCGCTGGTAAAAAGCCTCAAGAAATATCCGGTAAAACTGCTGGCGGAGAAGGTGGAAGACCGCGAGCAGGCCCGCCGCTGCATGGAAATAGGTTTCGACCTGTTTCAGGGCTATTACTTCGCCCGTCCCGAAATGCTTTCCAGCAAGCGTGCCGATCCCTCCAAGACGGCGTTGTTGCGCATCCTGTCGCTGATGCTGAGCGATGCCGAGAACGAAAAAATCGTGGATGCATTCAAGGAGCATCCAACCCTGGCCTACAACCTGTTGTGCATGGTGAATTCGGCAGGTTCCAGACTGACCACCAAAATAAGCTCGCTCGGCCATGGATTGATGGTATTGGGGCGCCGGGCGCTGCAGCGCTGGGTGCAATTGCTGCTGTATGCTTCAGGCAAGGGTGGGGACGCGGTCAATCCGCTGATGCAGCTTGCCGCCACGCGGGCCAAACTGATGGAACTGGTTGCATTGAAAATGCGCCCACACGACACAGACTATGCCGATCGTGCCTTCATGGTGGGGATACTGTCGTTGCTCGATGTGCTGATGGATAAGCTGCTATCGGAACTCGTGGTGCGCATGAACCTGCGGGAAGATATTGAAACAGCGCTGCTGGAGCGCAGCGGGGATCTCGGCGAGTTGCTGGCACTGTGCGTGGAACTCGAGTCGGGTGATGCCGCAGCCGTGCAGGAGCAGTTGCGCGCTCGCCCCGGACTGACTGCGGATGCGCTCAACGGAGCGCAGTTGGAGGCCATGGGCTGGGCCAACAATATCGCCGTGTAGCCGTGTCTCTGGTAAGCAATGCTGCGCAAGGATGAATCGGCAATAATATTGCATGCTACAGCAAGCCGGTGATGAGCAGCCCGCTGGTCAGGCAACTTCCATTAACCACAAACGCGGTGCGCAAGTTGCCAATAGGGCAACTTAACGGCGCATGGAGTCGAAGAACTCCGCGTTGTTCTTGGTCGCCTTGACCTTGTCGAGCAGGAATTCCATCGCTTCCAGCTCATCCATCGGATAGAGCAGCTTGCGCAGCAGCCAGATCCTTTGCAGGATATCCGGCTTGATGAGCAGTTCTTCCTTGCGCGTACCGGAACGGTTGACGTTGATTGCCGGATAGATGCGCTTCTCGGCCATGCGACGATCCAAGTGGATTTCCATGTTGCCGGTGCCCTTGAATTCCTCGTAGATCACGTCGTCCATGCGCGAGCCGGTATCGACCAGCGCGGTGGCGATGATGGTCAGCGAGCCGCCTTCCTCGATGTTGCGTGCCGCGCCGAAGAAACGCTTGGGGCGATGCAGCGCGTTGGCGTCCACGCCGCCGGTCAGCACCTTGCCGGAAGAGGGAACCACGGTGTTGTAAGCACGCGCCAGACGGGTGATGGAGTCAAGCAGGATGATGACATCCTTTTTGTGTTCGACCAGGCGTTTGGCCTTTTCCAGTACCATTTCTGCAACCTGCACGTGGCGGCTGGCCGGCTCGTCGAAGGTGGAGGCAACCACTTCACCGCGTACGGTACGCGTCATCTCGGTCACTTCTTCGGGACGCTCATCGATCAGCAGCACGATCAGGACGGCATCGGGATTGTTCGAGGAGATGGAATGCGCGATATGTTGCAGCATCACGGTCTTGCCGGATTTCGGCGAGGCCACCAGCAGGCCGCGTTGTCCCTTGCCGATTGGCGCGACGATGTCGATGATGCGCCCGGTGATGTTTTCTTCGGCGCGTATATCGCGCTCCAGTATCAGCGGCTCGGTCGGGAATAAAGGGGTCAGGTTTTCAAACAGGATCTTGTTCTTGGCATTTTCGGGTGGCTCGCCGTTCACCTTGTCCACTTTTACCAGCGCGACATAACGCTCGCCGTCTTTGGGGGTGCGTATCTCGCCATCGATCGAGTCGCCGGTGTGCAGGTTGAAACGGCGGATCTGGCTCGGGCTGACATAGATATCATCCGGGCCCGCCAAATATGAGGTGTCTGGTGAGCGCAGGAAGCCGAAGCCGTCCGGCAAGATTTCCAGCGTGCCATCGCCAAAGATGCTCTCGCCTTTTTTCGCTTCGCTTTTCAGCAGGGCGAAAATCAGGTCCTGTTTGCGCATTCGGTTGGCGTTTTCGATCTGGTTGGCCGCAGCCATTTCAACAAGTTCGGTGACGTGTTTGGTTTTTATGTCGGATAGGTGCATAGCGGTGCGAGAATGATGATTGAGAAGAACGAAAAGATAAGGGGTTTGATCGGGCGGAAGATAGCACCCGCATGGCCTGGAACGTATTCGTTTAGTGTTTTTTGTTGCCAAGAGAAACTTGGCGGACGAAACAGGAAGGCGATGCGGGTGCGACAGTAAACACTTTAGATGTGGCTGTCAATAAAAGCCGCCAATTGGGATTTCGACAAGGCGCCAACCTTGGTCGCCTCGATGTTGCCGTTTTTGAACAGCATCAGGGTCGGGATGCCGCGTATGCCGAATTTCTGCGGGGTTTGCTGGTTTTCATCCACGTTCAGCTTGGCGACGCTCAGGCGGCCGGCGTATTCCTGGGCGATTTCGTCCAGGATAGGCGCAATCATGCGGCATGGGCCGCACCATTCAGCCCAGTAATCCACCAGCACGGGCAGGGGAGACTGCAACACTTCGGCATCGAAAGTGGCATCGGAAACGTATTGAATGTGTTCGCTCATGGTTTAGGTCTCGCTTTGAATAAGGGTTGATCGGTAATGCAATGCGCGGCGTGTCGGGATGGGTTGCGGAGTCTCAAGCGGCATCCTAACCAAAAACGGCTGTGCTGTGAAGTACAACGCATCCCGTGATATTCATTGGGACAGCTTTCTGGTGCTTGCGGGAGCAGCTATCTTACCCATATGGAAGCCAAAGCATCCTCCCCGGCGATCCGCAAAATAATGCTCCAGGCTGAATTTGACCGGGCGGAAGGCGATTTCATCCCATGGGATTTCCGCTTCGGCAAAGAGCCTGACCTCCAGGCTTTCCTGGCCGGGAGCGAAATCCGTATCAAGCAGCCTGGCGCGGAACAGCAGGTGCACCTGGTTGATGTAGGGCAGGCTGTACATCGAATACAGATCGCCAATCGCGATGCGCGCGTTGGCTTCTTCCAGTGTCTCGCGGATCGCCGCCTCGGTCGTGGTTTCATCGTTTTCCATAAAGCCGCCGGGCAATGTCCACAATCCGTGGCGCGGCTCGATGGCGCGGCGGCACAGCAGGATTTTGTCCTGCCATTCCGGTATCGAGCCGATCACCATCTTGGGATTTTGATAATGGATGGTGCCGCAGGCGGTGCAGATGTGGCGCAGGCGGTTGTCGTCGTCCGGGAGGCGCAACTCAACCGCCGCGCCGCAGGACGAGCAGAAATTTATTTCCAGAATTGCCACCAGGATTTTCCAGACTGGGCTCCGTCGGCAGGGATTTCATTGCCGACGGGGGAAACAGGCGCGCCGCTGTTTTTTGTCAGCACGCGCCGGGCATCGTCGCGCAGATCGGTCATGCCCATCGCGTCATAGGCTTGTGCCAGTATCTCCAGCGCATCGCGCGTCGAGGGGCTGTTCGGGTATTGCGTCAGGATTCCCTGCGCGCGGTTGGCTGCGGCGATATATGCGCCGCGGCGCAGGTAATAGCCGGCGACATGCAATTCATGTTTGGCCAGCATGTTCACCAGATATTGCATGCGTACCCTGGAGTCGGCCGCATATTTGCTGTTGGGGAAGCGCGTCACCAGATCCTTGAAGGCGGCAAACGAATCCTGCGCGGCCTTCGGGTCGCGTTCGGTAGGGTCTTGCCCCCCTGCCGACTGGATGAGGCTGACCTCGCCATGGAAGTTGGCCAGGCCTTTTACGTAATAGGCGTAATCCACATGCGGGTTGTTGGGGTATTGCTTGATGAAGCGGTCGGCGGAGGAAACGGACGATTCCGCTTCACCCTGGCGGTAATAGGCATAGGCCATTTCCAGCAGCGCCTGCTGCGCATAGCGTCCGTATGGGTAGCGCGATTGCAGCGTTTCATACAGCTTGATGGCCGATTCGTAGTTCTCGTCATTCAATTCGCTCTTGGCCTGGCTGTATATTTCCTCGACGGGCATCTGCTTGTCTGGCGCGGAGCCGGTCGGCAGCGGGTCGAATATGCTGCAAGCGGTTAACGTAAGCAACAGGAATAAGGCTAAACTATGGCGCATGACTGAATCCGGAAAAAATTTGCGCGATTATAACGCAGCCGCAACCGACCCGCAGGTCTTCATTGTGCCCGATGATTGCGCGGGCATGCGTTTCGATCAGGTGCTGGCGAAACTGTTGCCGGAGTATTCGCGCAGCCGCTTGCAGGATTGGATCGCGGCGGGGCAGGCCAGCCTGAACGGGGTTGCCGCTGCGGCAAAACAGAAAGTATGGGGTGGTGAGACCATCGTCGTGCAGCCGCAAGCGCACCCCACCGAGCAACCGCACCAGGCCGAAGATATCGCGCTCGATGTCGCCTACGAGGACGATGCGCTGCTGGTGATCAACAAGCCTGTCGGGCTGGTGGTGCACCCCGGCAGCGGCAACTGGGAAGGGACGCTGTTGAATGCGCTGCTGCACCATGCCCCACAGCTGGAAGGCGTGCCGCGCGCCGGCATCGTGCATCGCCTCGACAAGGATACCAGCGGACTTCTGGTAGTGGCCAAAACCCTGACGGCACAGACCGCGCTGGTGCGGCAATTGCAGACGCGCAGCGTCAAGCGCGAATACTTGGCGCTGGTGTGGGGCGAGGTGCGCCATGGCGGGACGGTGGATGCGCCGATAGGCCGCCATCCCACCCAGCGCGTCAAGATGGCTGCGGTGGAAAACGGCAAGCCCGCCACGACGCATTACCAGATCGAAGAGAAATTCCCGAGCTGCACCTTGCTGCGTTGCCGCCTGGAAACCGGGCGCACCCATCAGATCCGTGTGCATCTGGCATCCATCGGCCATCCGCTGGTGGGCGACCATGTGTATCTGAGAGGCGCGCAAAAATGTGTGCCGCAACTGCGCGTCCTATTGCACGATTTCCCGCGCCAGGCCTTGCACGCCACGCGTCTGGCGCTGGAACATCCGGTCAGCGGCGAGACGATGGAATGGCACGCACCGCTGCCCGGGGATATGACGGAGCTTCTGCGGCAAATACGCGAGGCGAGCCATGCTCCTGCCTGAACATCTGCTCGTTCCGGACTGGCCTGCGCCGCCCAATGTCAGAGCCTTGCAGACCACCCGGCAAGGCGGCGTGAGCCTCGCCCCCTACGACAGCCTCAATCTGGGTGACCATGTCGGCGATAACCCGCTGGCGGTGGAGCGCAACCGCATCCTGCTCAACAGGCTGTTGCCCAGCGAACCGGTATGGCTGGAGCAGGTGCACGGCACGCTGGTCGCCGACGCCGGTCACACCTCCTGCCTGCCGCAGGCCGATGCCTGCATAACACGGCACCGCGAGTCGGTGTGTGTGGTGATGACCGCCGATTGCCTGCCGATATTGTTGTGCGATGCGCAGGGCAGCGTGGCCGGTGCGGTGCACGCCGGGTGGAAAGGCCTGGCAGCTGGAGTGATCGAAGCCACCGTGCGGGCGATGGGCGCTGCGCCGCAAAGCCTGATTGCGTGGCTGGGACCGGCGATCGGCCAGGAGGCCTTCGAAGTGGGCGATGAAGTGCGCGCCGCTTTTATCGCCGTGCAACCGCAAGCTGCATCGGCATTCGTTCCCGGCCAGTCCGGCAAATGGTTTGCCGACATCTGCGCATTGGCGCGATTGCGTCTCGATGCGCTGGGCATCACGCAGATTTACGGTGGCGGTCGCTGTACCTACCGTGAGCGCGAGAAGTTTTTTTCCTACCGTCGCGACGGTGCGACCGGGCGCATGGGCACGTTTGTCTGGCTGGAATGACGGCTTTTCTTCAGGGGAATCCGCTGCTTGCCTAAAGCTTGCTGCGCGCCCACCGTACGATACCGGCTGCGTCCATTGCGCCGGCCTGGCGCGCGATTTCCTGCCCGTTCCTGAGCAACGCAAGGGTAGGGATGCTGCGGATGTTGTAACGCGCCGCCAGATCCTGCGCTTGTTCGGTGTTCAGCTTGGCCAGCCGCATCCCGGGTTCCAGTTGTTCCGCGGCCCGGGCGAAGTCGGGCGCCATCATGCGGCACGGGCCGCACCATGGCGCCCAGAAATCCACCAGCACCGGAATGTCGTTGCGGCCGATGTGCCGGGCAAAATTGCCGCTGTCCAGCTCCACGGGGTGCGCATCGAACAGGGGCTGCTTGCACTTGCCGCAGACAGGCCGTTCCGGCAATTTGACTGATGGGACGCGGTTCACCGCATCGCAATGCGGGCAGACGATGTGCAGCGATTCATTCATGGCAGATTCCTGAAACAGTTGCCGCAGAAATCAGGGTGGCAGTCAAAGTTCAAGTGAGGCGCATCGACAAATCCACCGCCTGCACATCCTTGGTCAGCGCGCCGATGGATATCCGGTCCACGCCGGTCTCCGCGACGAGGCGTACATTGTCCAGCGCGATGCCGCCGGAGGCTTCCAGCTCGGCTCGTTTGGCGGCATGGGTCACGGCGGTATGCATGTCCACCAGCGAAAAATTGTCGAGCAGGATCAGCCGTGCGCCAGCATTGAGCGCCTCGTCGAGTTGCGCCATGCTTTCCACCTCGATCTGGATGGGTATCCCCGGTGGGGTGAGGCGGAACGCCAGTTCCAGCACCGCGCGGATGCTGTCTGCTGCGGCGATGTGGTTCTCCTTGATCAGCACGCCGTCGAACAGCCCGATGCGCTGGTTGTGCCCGCCACCGACGCGGACCGCATGCTTTTGCGCGATGCGCAGCCCCGGCAGGGTCTTGCGCGTGTCCATGATCTTCGCCTGAGTGCCGGCCACGGCTTCCACATAACGGCGCACCAGGGTGGCGGTGCCGGACAGGGTCTGCAGGAAATTCAGTGCGCTGCGTTCCGCGCTGAGCAGCACGCGCGTATTGCCGCGTATTTCGCATAACGGCTGGTTGGGCTGGACGAGTGCGCCTTCCTGCACTGCCCAGCGGACTTCACAGCCGGGGTCGAGGCTGAGGAAGCATTCCTCGAACCACAGCGTGCCGCACAGTACCGCCTCCTGGCGTGAGATGACGCGGGCGGTAGCGGTCTGCGCCGTGGGAAGCAACTGTGCGGTGAGGTCGCCACCGCGCAGGTCTTCATCCAGCGCGGCAGATACGTTTGCATGAATATGTTGGGCAAGGTTCAGATGTGGCATGGCGCGCTTTCCCCCACGGGGCATACAGTATGGCGTACAGTATAAAGGATGGAGCGTGGGGTTGAAATTCATGTTGCCTTCCCCCACCTAGCTGGCATTCGAGTTTACCAAGGGGGTGCTTTACCATGCGTTTCGACAAGTTCACCACCAAGCTGCAACAGGCGATTTCCGACGCACAAAGCCTGGCGGTCGGCGCGGACAACCAGTTCATCGAGCCGCAGCATTTGCTGCTGGCCTTGCTCAATGATGCGGAGAGCGGCGCGGCATCGCTGCTGGCGCGCGCCGGGGGGAAGGCCGGCGGGCTGAAGGCCGCCTTGCAGCAGGCGGTGGAACGCATGCCCAAGGTGGAAGGGCACGGCGGCGAGGTGCAGGTCGGGCGCGACCTGACCAACCTGCTCAACCTGACCGACAAGGCCGCGCAGAAGCGCGGCGACCAGTTCATCGCGTCGGAGATGTTCCTGCTCGCTGTCTGCGACGACAAGGGCGAGACCGGGCGGCTGCTAAAGGCACATGGCGTGGCGCGTGCGCCGCTGGAGCAGGCGATCGATGCGGTGCGCGGCGGAGAGACGGTCGGCAGCGCCGAGGCCGAAGGGCAGCGCGAGGCCCTGAAGAAATACACCCTCGACCTGACCGAGCGCGCCCGCCAGGGCAAGCTCGACCCGGTGATCGGACGCGACGACGAGATCCGCCGCGCGATCCAGGTGCTGCAGCGCCGCACCAAGAACAACCCGGTGCTGATCGGCGAACCCGGCGTGGGCAAGACCGCGATCGTCGAAGGCCTGGCGCAGCGCATCGTCAACGGCGAAGTGCCCGAGACGCTGAAGAACAAGAAGGTGCTGAACCTCGACATGGCGGCATTGCTGGCCGGCGCGAAGTATCGCGGCGAGTTCGAGGAACGCCTGAAGAACGTGCTCAAGGAGCTGGCGCAGGACGAAGGCCAGACCATCGTGTTCATCGACGAGCTACACACCATGGTCGGCGCGGGCAAGGCGGAAGGCGCGATGGACGCGGGCAACATGCTCAAGCCGGCACTGGCGCGCGGCGAGTTGCACTGCATCGGCGCGACCACCCTGGACGAGTACAGGAAATACATCGAGAAAGATGCCGCCTTGGAGCGCCGCTTCCAGAAGGTGCTGGTGGACGAGCCCTCGGTGGAATCCACCATCGCCATCCTGCGCGGCTTGCAGGAACGCTACGAGCTGCACCACGGCGTGGACATCACCGACCCGGCGATCGTCGCCGCGGCGGAGCTATCCAACCGCTACATCACCGACCGCTTCCTGCCGGACAAGGCCATCGATCTGATCGATGAGGCCGCGGCGCGCGTGAAGATGGAGATCGACTCCAAGCCCGAGGTGATGGATAAGCTGGAGCGTCGCCTGATCCAGCTCAAGATCGAGCGCGAAGCGGTGAAGAAGGAAAAGGACGAAGCATCCAAGAAACGCCATGCGTTGATCGAAGAAGAGATCAAGAAACTGGAGCGCGAGTATGCCGATCTCGAAGAGATATGGAAGGCGGAAAAGGGCGCAGCACAAGGCACGGCGCAGCTCAAGGAAGAGATCGACAAGGTGCGTGCCGAGATCACCAAATTGCAGCGCGAAGGCAAGCTGGACAAGGTGGCGGAGCTGCAATACGGCAAGCTGCCGCAGCTCGAAGCCAAGCTGAAGGAGGCTACGCACGCCGAGGCGCAGGGCGACAAGCCGAAGAACCGCCTGCTGCGCACCCAGGTCGGCGCGGAAGAGATCGCCGAGGTGGTGAGCCGCGCGACCGGCATCCCGGTGTCCAAGATGATGCAGGGCGAGCGCGACAAGCTGCTGACGATGGAAGACAAGCTGCACGAGCGCGTGGTCGGGCAGGACGAGGCGGTGCGCCTGGTGAGCGACGCGATCCGCCGCTCGCGCTCCGGCCTGTCCGACCCGAACCGCCCGTATGGTTCCTTCCTGTTCCTCGGCCCGACCGGCGTGGGCAAGACCGAGCTGTGCAAGGCATTGGCCGGTTTCATGTTCGACTCGGAAGACCATCTGATCCGCATCGACATGAGCGAGTACATGGAGAAGCATTCCGTCGCGCGCCTGATCGGCGCGCCGCCCGGCTATGTCGGCTACGAGGAAGGCGGCGGGCTCACCGAAGCGGTGCGGCGCAAGCCCTACAGCGTGATCCTGCTAGACGAGGTGGAAAAGGCGCATCCGGACGTATTCAACGTGCTGTTACAGGCGCTGGACGACGGCCGCATGACCGATGGGCAGGGGCGCACCGTGGACTTCAAGAACACCGTGATTGTGATGACCTCCAATCTCGGCAGCCAGATGATCCAGCAGATGTCCGGCGACGATTATCAGGTGATCAAGCTGGCGGTGATGGGCGAGGTGAAGAGCTATTTCCGCCCCGAGTTCATCAACCGCATCGACGAGGTGGTGGTGTTCCACGCACTGGACGAGAAAAACATCAAGTCCATCGCGCGCATCCAGTTGCAGTATCTGGAAAAACGCCTCGCGGCAATGGAGATGAAGCTGGAAGTGACCGACGCCGCGCTGAAGGAGATCGCCAGCGCGGGCTTCGACCCGGTGTACGGCGCAAGACCACTCAAGCGCGCGATCCAGGCGCAGCTGGAGAACCCCTTGGCCAAGGCCATCCTGGAAGGCCGCTTTGCCGCCAAAGACACCATCAAGGTGGATTGCAAGGGCGGGGCGATGCGGTTCGATAAAGGTTAAGGAGTTGCTGCAAACAAAAAGCCCGGCGATGCCGGGCTTTTTGTTTTGCTTGTGTCAAAACCGTGTCCTTGGCATTCAAGCCTGCCAGACCCCGAACCCAGCCTCGCGCAAGTCGATGCCGACCTCCACCTCCCTTTCGCACGCTTCGTCATAGGACATCGGGTTGAAGCCCTCGTAGAGGTCGGGCAATAGTCGTAATCCGTATTCCTTGACGTAGCGGTTGGACTGGATGCCTGCCTTGTGCTTGTCGAAGCGCACGTCGGGGTCTATTCCGGTCATGCCGACGTAGACGCAGGGCTTGCCCGTGATGTAGCCGGGGTTGCAGCGCTTGAAGCGGCCTTCGCACAGAACGTCTTTCGACAGTTCGATCACATAGACGTGGTAGTGGTTGCGGCGTGCCATGGTTGTTTCAATGAGTGTTTGTGGCGGAGTGGGGGCAATATATCGGAGTCACGATCAAAGAAGTTAGCCTTATCGAAGGGACAGCTTGATCTGACCCCTTGAGAATTACCTTGACGGTATCAACTATTGCGCGTACAAGGCATTCAGGTATTTGATTCAAAGTCACTGCAGTACTGGTTTTTCCATGTGCAATCTTCGACTCAAATAGTTTCGCGGGAGTTTTTCCCGTTTTTTTAATAAGGAAGTAAACACATGGCAACAGGTACAGTTAAATGGTTCAACGACGCAAAGGGTTTTGGCTTTGTCACTCCCGATGACGGCAGCGACGATTTGTTCGCACACTTTTCAGCAATCAACATGAACGGTTTCAAGTCGCTCAAAGAAGGCCAGAAGGTCAGCTTTGAAGTGACACAAGGCCCAAAGGGCAAGCAAGCCTCCAACATTCAGTCCGCTTAACCGGTTCTTGAGTTGGTAAAAAAGCCCGGCGCGAAAGTGCCGGGCTTTTTGTTTGCCCTCGATCCGGCTGTTGCCGTTCCCTGCCGCGCTGCCTATTCCGCAATGATGCCCGTGGGTCTGCCGTCCAGACTCAGCTGGTTTTTTTCTTCCCAGTATTCCCGTATGCCTTCCGGGCCTTTTCTCTCGGCCCATTCTTCCAGCTGGTCCCGGTCGGCCTTGAACTCGAAAAGTGGCACTCCGTAGCCGCAGGATGTCTGTACCAGGTCGATCGACATGTCGATGATCTGGCGGGCGCCGGGGATCATCGGGAAAAACGGGATCAGGCTGTCCCATTCCGCGTCGCGCGGGTGGAATATCTGTGCATGGCCGTACAGGCGCAGGATCAGCGGATCGCCCTCGAATGCGCAGAACATCAGGGTGATGCGGCCATCCTCGCGGAGGTGGGCCGCTGTCTCGTTGCCGCTCCCGGTGAGGTTGAGCCAGACGACACGGTCTTCCGTGACGACGCGCAGGGTGTCCATCCCCTTAGGCGATACATTGATCCTGCCGCCGTCTGCGGCGGTGCCGACAAAGAATATCTTTTGCCGCTGGATGAAGCCCGCCAGATCGTCGGTCAACTGTTTATATTGTTTGCCCATCATTCCTCCCACCGGAAATGGCCCGGTAGCCAATATACCGGATATCCCGGATATTTTGCCAGATGGCGCATTATCCGGGCGGGCGTGGCACAATCGCGCTTTGCGCAATTTCCGGTTCCCTGACCCATGCTGAGTTACCGCCACGCCTTTCATGCCGGCAACCACGCCGATGTGCTGAAGCACTTTGTCGAGGTGCAGTTGCTGCGTTACCTGGCGCAGAAAGACAAGCCGTTCTGGTACATCGACACCCATGCCGGAGCAGGCTGTTATGCGCTGGACACTGGCTATGCCGCGCAGAATGCGGAATATGAAGGAGGCATCGCGCGGCTCTGGCAGCGCGACGATCTGCCCGCACCGCTGGCGGAATATGTAGCACTGGTGAAGCGCCTCAACCCGGACGGGCAGTTGCGGCTCTATCCGGGCTCGCCGCTGGTCGCGCTGGAGCTGTTGCGCGAACAGGACCGGCTGCGGCTGTTCGAGCTGCATCCCAGCGACAGCGATATCTTGCGGGAGAATTTTGCCGGACACGAGGCGCAGGTGCTGATCCAGGCCGCCGACGGTTTCGGTGCGCTGAAGGCCTTGCTGCCGCCCCCGCCGCGCCGCGCGCTGGTGCTGATCGACCCGCCGTATGAGGACAAGCAGGATTACCGGCATGTGACGGCGGCGTTGCGCGAAGGACTGAAACGCTTTGCCGGCGGCGTATATGCGGTATGGTATCCGCAGCTGCAACGCACCGAGTCGCGGCAGTTGCCGGAGCAGCTCAGGCAACTGCCGGTAAAGAGCTGGATGCATGTCGCGCTCAGCGTGCAGACTCCCGGCGAGGACGGTTTCGGCATGCACGGCAGCGGTATGTTCATCGTCAACCCGCCGTGGACTTTGCACGGCGTGTTGCAGGAAGTCATGCCGTATCTGGCGCAGCATCTCGGGCAGGACGAAGGCGCAGGGTATACGCTGGAGCATCAGGAAAACTAAGCCACCGAGCTTATAATCAAGTTTGCTTTTAACTCGACCACAGGGAGCGCATATGACCACATCGCATACATGGAGTTTTTTCCGGGCAGGTGGATTCGACCAAGTGCAGCTCGACAGCGGCGCGGATCTGCTGGCGCTGAAACAACTGGACCAGAAGCTGTGGGTGGCGCTGGGCTGTCCGACGCGCGGCCTGGAGTTCGACACCAGGACGCTGGATATGATCGATAGCGATACCGATGGACATGTGCGCGCCAACGAAGTGCTGGCGGCCATCGAGTGGGCGGGGGGGGTGCTGAAGAATGCCGATCTGCTGGTCGAGGGAGCGGATAGCCTGGCGCTGGCCGATATCGACGACAGCAGCGAAGAGGGCAAACAGTTGCTGGCCTCCGCGCGGCATATTCTGAAAAGCCTCGGCAAGCCGGATGCGGCGACAATCTCGCTGGCGGACCTGGCCGATATCGAGAAATTCGTGGCGGGGCTGGAATTCAACGGCGACGGGGTGATCTGTGCCGGGCAGATCCGTGACGCCGGGTTGCGCGCGACAGTCGAAGACATCATCAAATGTGCCGGCTCAGTTGCGGACTTGAGCGGCACAGCCGGCATCAACCGCGAGATCGCCGACAAGTTTTTTGCCGAGGCCGCCGCCTATGCGGCCTGGCAGGCCAAGGGCGAAAGCGATGCGTCCATCCTCTTGCTGGGAGAAAAATCCATGGCTGCGGCGCAGGCCTTCCATGCCGTCAAGGACAAGGTCAGCGACTATTTTACGCGCTGCCAGTTGGCGGCGTATGACGCGCGCGCAGCCGTGCCGTTGAGCCGTTCCGCCGAGGATTATCAGCGACTCGCCGCACAGGAGCTGTCGGCGCAAAGCCAGGAGGTGGCGAGTTTTCCACTGGCGACGGTGGCAGCGGACAAGCCGCTGCCATTGGTTTCCGGTATCAACCCGGCTTGGCAAGGCAGGCTGGACGCATTGCGCGAGCGGGTTGTGGTGCCGTTGCTTGGCAAGCGGGAAAGCCTGAATGCGCAAGACTGGGTCGCGCTGTCTGATAAATTTGCGGCGTTCGAGGCATGGCAGGCGAAAAAGCCGGCAGGCAGTGTCGAGCAACTCGGTCTCGCGCGCATCCGCGATATCCTCGGCGGCGGACGCGAGGCGGCGCTCGACGGATTGATGGCGCAGGACAAGGCGGTCGAGGCCGAGGTGAAGGCGATCCGCCTGGTGGAAAAGTTGCTGCGCTACAACCGCGATTTGTTCAAGCTGGTGAACAACTTCGTGTCGTTCCGCAGTTTCTACACCAGCAAGGACAAGGCGATATTCCAGGTCGGCACGCTGTTTCTGGACGGGCGCAGTTGCGAACTGTGCGTCAAGGTGGAGGACGTGGCGAGGCACGCCGGGCTCGCCAGCATGAGCGGCATCTGCCTCGCATATTGCGATTGCGTGCGCAGTGGCGGTACGGAAAAGATGAGCATCGCCGCCGCCTTCACCGCGGGCGATTCGGATTACCTGATGGTCGGGCGCAACGGCATTTTTTATGACCGCAAAGGCCAGGACTGGGATGCCAGCATCGTGCGCATCATCGACCATCCGATCAGCATCCGTCAGGCGTTCTGGTCGCCCTACAAGAAACTGTCCAAGATGATCAGCGAGCAGCTCCAGAAGCTGGCGGCATCGAAAGCCAGTACCGTGGACAGCCAGATGATCAAGGCGGCAGTGGATAGCGGCAAGGCAGTCGCCGAGGCGCCTGCCGCACCCCCAAAGCCCCCATTCGACGTGGGCAAATTCGCCGGTATCTTCGCGGCGATCGGCCTGGCGATCGGCGCCATCGGCGGCATTCTCGCCTCGATCGTCAGCGGCGTGCTGGGGCTGAAATTCTGGCAGATACCCTTGGCGCTAATCGGCCTGATGCTGCTGGTTTCCGGCCCTTCCATGGCGATGGCATGGTTCAAGCTGAAGCGCCGCAATCTCGCCCCGATACTGGATGCCAACGGCTGGGCGATCAACGCGCGGGCGCGCATCAATATCCCGTTCGGCACTTCGTTGACCGGGATGGCCGAGTTGCCGGAGGGCGCGAACCGCTTGCTGGTCGATCCGTTTGCGGAAAAGCGGGTGCTGTGGCCTTATTATCTGGCGATCGCGGCAGGCATCTGCTCGCTGGTCGGGCTGTGGTACGTCGGCTTTTTCGGGCATAGATAGGCGATGGTATTTTCCATTGAATGCCGTAATTGCCCGCGCCTAGCCGGGTTCCTCGATGAGGTGCGCGCTAGCCATGCCGGCTACCATGCCTTGCCGGTAGGCTCGTTCGGCGAGGCAGGCAGCCGCTTCCTGATCGTCGGACTGGCCCCGGGGATGCACGGCGCGAACCGCACCGGACGGCCATTCAGCGGCGATTTTGCGGGCAACCTGCTGTATGGCACGTTGTACGAATACGGCTTTGCCAGCAGCGCCGAGCCGCTGGACGCGGCGGGGAATGCCAATCCGGTCTTGAGCTTGCGGGGCTGCCGCATCACCAATGCGGTGCGCTGCCTGCCGCCGCAGAATAAGCCGGAACCAAGCGAGATACGCACCTGCAACGGCTATGTCGCGGAGGAGCTGGCGATGCTGCCGCAAGGCTCGGTAGTATTGGCTCTCGGCACGATCGCGCACCAGGCGGTGCTGATGGCGCTGCAATTACGCAAGAGCAGTTTTGCCTTCGGGCACGGCGCACGGCATGAACTGCCGGGTGGTTTGACGCTCTATGACAGTTACCATTGCAGCCGCTACAACACGCAGACCAAACGCCTGACCCCGGCGATGTTCAAGGCGGTCATCGGGGATATTGCCAATTACCTTGAGCACTGAAAAATTCGCCCCCAAGCCGATACTCGACAGCCTGCCGTTGCTGCCGGGCGTGTATCGTTTTTTCGATGCCAAGGGCGAGATACTGTATGTCGGCAAGGCCAGGCAACTGAAAAAACGCGTTGCCTCGTACTTCCAGCAAACCAATGTCTCGCCGCGCATCCGCCTGATGGTGTCGCATATCGCGCGCATCGAAACCACCGTCACGCGCTCGGAAGCCGAGGCGCTGTTGCTCGAAAACAACCTGATAAAGTCGCTAAAACCACGCTACAACATACTGTTCAGAGACGACAAGTCTTACCCGTATATCGTGCTGACCGGTGATGAATTCCCGCGCCTGACCTATTACCGCGGTGCGCCCGACCGCCGGCACCAATACTTCGGCCCCTATCCGAATGCTTATGCGGCAAAGGAAAGCGTCCAGCTGCTGCAGAAAATCTTCCGCATTCGCACCTGCGAAGACAGCGTGTTCAACAACCGCACGCGCCCCTGTCTGCTGCACCAGATCCACCGCTGTACTGCGCCCTGTGTGAAACTGATTTCGGCGGAAGCTTATCAGACCGATACCCGCAACGCGGCGCTGCTGCTGCAAGGCAAGCACCATGAGGTCGAGCAGGCTTTGCGCAGCACGATGGAGCGCGCGGCGGAGGCGCAGCATTATGAGCAGGCCGCCGCGTTGCGCGACCAGTTGCGCGCCTTGCACACCGTGCAGCAGAAACAATTCGTCGAGTCCGTCGGCGGGGCGACGGATGCCGACATCATCGCGCTCGCGCAACAGGATGGCCTGACCTGCGTCAATCTGGCGATGGTGCGCGGCGGGCGGCATCTGGGCGACAAGAGTTTCTTTCCGGAGCATGCCGAATGGTTGAGTGCGGATGAGATTGTGCAGGCGTTCATCGCACAGCATTACCTGAATCGCAGCGTGCCGCCGTTGCTGGTGCTGGATGCCGCCTGCGATGATGAAACACTGGCGCAATTGCTCAGTGAACAGGCTGGTCACGCGGTGAAGATCAGCCAGGCCGCGAGCGGCGAGCGCAGGCAGTGGCTGGAAATGGCGCAGCGCAACGCGCTGCTGGCGTTGCAGCAACGCAAGATACAGCAGGGCGGGCAGAAACTGCGGCTGGACAAGCTGCGAGAATTGCTGGATATGCCGGACTTGCAGCGCATCGAGTGCTTCGACGTCAGCCACACCATGGGCGAGGCAACGGTGGCTTCCTGCGTGGTATATGAAAATCCCGATATGCGTCCGGCGCATTACCGCCGCTATAACATCACCGGCATTACACCGGGAGACGACTATGCGGCGCTGCGCCAGGCACTGACGCGCCGCTACCAGAAGCTTGCCGAAGACGGGCCAAAGGAGGAGGGCAGCAGGCCCGATCTGATTCTGATCGACGGCGGCCTGGGACAGTTACATATCGCGATGGAAGTGATGCAGGAGCTGGGCTTGAATGAACTGGCATTGGTGGGGGTGGCCAAGGGTGGGGAACGCAAGGCCGGGCTGGAACAATTGATCTTCCACGACGGTACGGCAAAACAACTGCGCAGCGACGATCCCGCTTTGCACCTGATCCAGCAGATCCGCGACGAGGCGCACCGCTTCGCCATCAACGGACACCGCGCCAGGCGCGGCAAGGCGCGCACCGCATCCAGCCTGGAGGAAATCAGCGGGGTGGGGGACAAGCGGCGGCGCAGCCTGCTGACCCATTTCGGCGGGCTGCGCGAAGTGGCACAGGCCAGTGTTGAACAGCTCTGCCAAGTCGAAGGAATCAGCAAAGCGCTTGCCGAAAGGATTTACCAGCAACTCCATTAAGAAATAATCAAGATTTTTTTGCTGAAGCGATTTACCAGCAACTCCATATAGAAAATTCAATATTTTGTTGCTGAAAAGATTTATCAGCAGCTACACTAACGGTCATGGAAAGCCGTCGACCTTAGATGATGAAATCGCAACGCCCGTTTCCCTCACACCCCGCGACACGTTACTGGCGAAGCCAGCCGTTTGCGGGAGCGGGTGTGAGGCGGCCATTCCCGCCCCGGATGCTTCGCAACGCCGTGTCATGGTCGCCACCCCAACCCTCTGATGGAGCAACTAGCCATTCGACTAAGCCCTTAAGCGGGCAAGTCGCTGGTTATCCCGCAGGCGGGCGAGGGAGCAAACGAATCGCTGCGCAAGTTTCACGTTAACCGCATGTTCAGCAACATCCCCAATCTGCTTACCTGGTTAAGAATCCTGCTCATCCCGGTATTTGTCACGGTTTTTTATTTGACCGACGATACGCTTAACCATCACCTGAAAAATTTTGTCAGCACCGGCATCTTCCTGCTGGCTGCGATAACCGACTGGCTGGACGGCTATCTGGCGCGCAAACTGAACCAGTCTTCCGCCTTCGGCGCGTTCCTCGACCCGGTCGCCGACAAGCTGATGGTGGCCGCCGCCCTGATCGTGCTGGTCAAGCTGGGGCGTGCCGACGCGATCATCGCCTTCATCATCATCGGGCGCGAAATCACCATTTCCGCGTTGCGCGAATGGATGGCCAAGCTCGGCGAAAGCAGGAGTATCGCGGTTTCCATGCTGGGCAAGGTCAAGACCACTTTTCAGATGATCGCGATATTGCTGCTGCTCTACCACGAACACCTGCTGGGAATCGATTGCCAGATGATCGGCTCGTTGCTGCTGTATCTCGCCGCGCTGCTTACCTTATGGTCAATGGGCTACTACCTGATGCTGGCCTCGCCCAGACTGAAAAAATACCAGAACTGAATTGATTTATAAGCCTGCGTCTGTATAATGCGCAGCCTTCGGGGTGTAGCGTAGCCTGGTAGCGCGCCTGCTTTGGGAGCAGGATGTCGGGAGTTCGAATCTCTCCACCCCGACCAGGTTTCAGCAGCTTTTTAATTAGCCCTAGGGTGGCTCTAGAAATTCAGAGTTCGCCCAAATGCAGGGCGTGGAAAAAATTTCGCAGCGCCGCATATGCTTTATATGCAAGCAAGAAATTTTTTACGCAACGCAGCAGTTGGGATGAAATCTGGATTTATAGAGAAAAGAATTGTGCCCGTAGCTCAACCGGATAGAGCACCAGCCTTCTAAGCTGGGGGTTACAGGTTCGATTCCTGTCGGGCACGCCAGTGTCAGACAAGCAAAGTTCATAACCAGCGGCTCGCCGATGTTGTTTATCGGCTCTGCCGAATGGCTAATTGCTTCATCAGTGGTGGCTGTAGCTCAGTTGGTAGAGTCCTGGATTGTGATTCCAGTTGTCGTGGGTTCGAGTCCCATCAGCCACCCCAATATCCACGCCATTTATATTATTCCCCTCGTATTATTCCCCTCGTATAATTGCGCGCAGTCGCGATAATTGATTATCTTGTCTTACTCGATAACAAATATACTGGGGAGCAATAAGAATATGAAGCGATTCCAACAGCGGTTGTCTATGACCGCTTTGTTGATCGGCATGACCTGCGAAAGCGTTTTGGCCGCCGAGTATCAAACCGAGCAGGACTATTTTCAGGAACTTCCCGTCGTACTCAGCGCTTCTCGGCTTTCCCAGCCGATTTCGGAAACGCCCAATGCGATGACGGTGATCGATCGCGAGATGATTGCGGCTTCCGGTTTTCGCAATCTATCGGATCTGTTCAGGCTGGTGCCGGGAATGTATGTCGGCGCTTATAACGGTTACACCCCTATCGTCGCCTATCATGGAACATTCGACCAGTACTCGCGCCGCATGCAAGTCTTGGTGGATGGGCGCAGCGTTTACCTCCCGCCATTCAGCTATGTGAACTGGGAAGACATCCCGATGCACATTGCCGACATCGAACGCGTCGAGGTGATACGCGGAACCGCCGCAGCTTCGCACGGTGCAAATTCATCGCAGGGCGTGATTAACATCATTACGCGCGATGCGTCCAGTTTGCATGGCGCCAGCGTATCGGTTCTTAAGGGCAACGGCGGTATGTCCGATATAGCTGCGCACTTGGGCAATACGGGAGAAAACCTGGATTACCGCATGACGCTGGGTTACCGTGCAGACGACGGTTTCGATGCGTTGTCATTGAAAGATCACAGTGCCGACCACCTGGCTAACCTGCGTGCCAACTACCATTACGACGGTTCAAACAGTTTTGAATTGCAACTGGGCTATCTTGAGGGCGCACGGGGTCTGGGCATAATGAACAGAAGAACCGACCCCTTCAGGAGCACCAAGACTTTTTCCGATTTTCAACAACTCACCTGGTCGCATGTACAGCAGCAAGGCGATGACATCCGGCTGCAATACTACCGTATTCACCGGGACTTCAGTGATGTCGGCAGCGATCAAAAGCTTCCGGAGAATACCGTAGCTGACCGCCATGACCTCGAACTGCAGCATACCATGCAGTTAGGCGCAAGCAATCGCCTGGTGTGGGGCGCCGGTGTACGTTCCGACCGGGCGGATAGCCCGGCAAATCTGACAGTTCCGCAATCTCTCCGCCAATCGCGTCTTTTTGCGCATGACGAATGGCGAATGACTCAATCGACCTTGCTGAACGTGGGTGCGATGTACGAAAAGGACGGGATGGGTCACAGCAACACTTCACCCAGGGTTGCGCTCAATTATCATCTCACCCCGCAACATACCCTGCGCGCAAGCACGTCTGTCGCCTACCGCAACCCGGCCATCATGGAAGAAAAAGGACTTGGCACAACCCTGACCATCCTTCCGCTTATTTACAGGTCAGCGGGAGGGTTGCGGCCCGAGAAAACCCTCTCAAAAGAGATCGGTTACCTAGGCGAATTCAATGCGATAGGAGTGACGCTCGATGCGAGGGCTTATATCGACCAGGTAAGCGACATCATTTTTGTTGACCCGACGACGCTAGTATTCGGAGGCAGGCCGTACAGTTTCCGCAACCTGATGTCCGAAACCTACAGGGGCCTGGAAGGTACAGTCAAATATCGTTGGAGTGAACAGAGCGGCCTGACATTCAACTATGCCCATCAACAGGCAAGTTGTACCCTGACCGGCATATTGACCCAGCCGGCTTTCTTGCCAACCGTGCAGAATAATTACTTAAACGTATGCCCTATGTCGGTACCGTCGGACAGTGGAAGCATTTTGATTACACAACAGGTTATGCACGACATCCAGCTTAGTGCCGGTTACTACCACCAGGAAAAGATGCAGGTGGTAGACGCCCAGCAATTGCAGCCGCTGATGCGCAGGGTGGATTTGAGGGTAGCCAAGTCGTTCGGCAAACCGGGGAAAATCGGAGGAGGTGAGTTGGAACTGGTGCTGCAGAATATGCTCCAGGATAACTATCGGGAATATACTTCTGTGCCTTCGACAAACTACCCTACAAATCCGGCAGCTTACCGTTATCCAGTATTGTTTAGCCGGCGCGCTTATCTTGCCGTGACGATTAATTTTTAACTGGACCCATGCCGGGCATCCTGACTTTTTGCTTCGCCAACTGCCTCGTTTCAAGGCGGGTGATATATTTCTTGTTTTTTGCATGCTTGGCAAATCCGGTTCACGCCGATTCACTCACTGTTTCCGTGGTATTAAGCGATACTAGTCAACCATACCAGCATTTCTCAGCCGGATTCCACAAGTTTTTTGCCAAAAACAATGCCGATGTGGTGGTGGTTGAATCCTATGCTGACGAAAAACCCAAGGCTGGCCGCAACGAAAAGTTCGACTTGATCGTTGCCGTCGGTTCGAAAGCGACGGAGCTTGCTCTTACCAATTCCAATGCGCCCCTGCTGAGCATCATGGTTCCAAAAGCCGGTTATGATGCGCTGCTCGATAAACATTCCCCACAAAAATTACCAAAGACGGTATCAGCGATTTACCTCGATCAACCATGGAGCAGACAGTTAAATTTTATACAGGCGGCTCTTCCCAAGCACAATATCGTCGGCGTGCTGTATTCGCCGAATACTCACATTGTGCTTCCTCGTTTGCCGCGGGGGATGTCGCTCAACGCCAAATCGGTCCGCTCGACCGATATTCTGTTTGACACACTGGAAAACATTCTGATCAGCAGCGACGTGCTGCTGGTCATTCCTGATAGCGAAATATACAGCAGTAACAACGTGCGCAACATTTTGCTGACCAGTTACCGGTATAAGGTTCCGCTGATCGGTATCTCGCAGGCCTACGTGAATGCCGGCGCGCTTGGCGCCATTTTCTCCACGCCTGAACAACTGGCCGAGCAAGCCGGAGAGATGATCGATTCATTTGCAAAAAGCCGGCAATTGCCCGAGCCGCAATATCCTTTGTTGTTCAGTATCTCGTTAAATCAACAGGTCGCACGTTCATTAGGGATTGTGTTGGACTCACAGGAAGTAATACTCGAACGCATGAATAAAGGCGGGGAGGGGGGGCGGTGAAATATTTGAGCATCCGGCAGTACGTTGCCTGGTTAACGTTCATTCCATTATTCATTATGGCGATCGGCCTGGAATCTTATTTCCTGCATGACCGTTTTGCCGAGATGGATCAAGAAATACTGGAAAAGGGAGAGCTAGTTGCCCATCAGCTCGCTTCTAGCAGTGAATATGGCGTGTTTTCAAACAATCTGGAGTTCTTGCAGAATATTGCCAACGCGGCTTTGCAACAGGTGGACGTGCGCGGTGTGGTCATTTTGGATTCAAACTCCGAAGTATTGGCCAGCGCGGGCCGGTTTTCCAGCACCTTCAAAGACGAAATTATTGATCGGGGTGCGGCACAAAACCAGTTGCTATTGGCATCTGCCGGAAATATTAATCATGTCGTCGTTTTTCATCCTTCAACAAGCGCTGCGCGGGGCCTGTGGCTTTACCACGCAATTGTCCCGGCACAAATTGCGTTGGACGATCTGGGCACCAAGACAGCCGTCAAACCGACAGGCTCAGTCCTCGTGGAGATCAGCCGGATTCGTCATGAAAGGCACAAGACCAGAATGTTCTGGACTGCGTTGCTTGCAACGGCGTTATTTTTGGCAATCACCTTGTATCTGGTGCATATCGCCAGTCGCAGAATCACACAACCCATCCGCAGGCTCAGCGAGGCTGTGCAGGCGATAGGCGCAGGGAAGCTCGGTACACGCGTTTCCCTGTCAACAGGGGTGCATGAACTGGCTACTTTGGCGCAGGGGTTAAATAGAACGACCGAACACCTGCAGCAAGAGCAAGTGGTTTTGCAACAGCGCATAGAGGAAGCAACCCTGGCTCTGCGCGAAAAAAAGGAAGATGCGGAACGCGCCAGCCACGACAAAAGCCGCTTTCTGGCAGTAGCCAGCCATGATCTCCGCCAACCGCTGCATGCCTTGGGCTTATATGTTGCCGAATTGCAGCGCAAGATGTCCGGCACCGAACAGCAACACCTGGTCGAACAGATAGAGCATTCTGTCGAGGCGCTTTCCACACTGTTGAATGCTTTGCTCGATATTTCCAAGCTGGATGCGGGTGCGGTTATTCCGCAAATGCGTACCTGCAGTGTGGATGCCATACTGAAACGTATTGCGGTGGATTACCAGATGCTCGCCGACGTCAAAAACATTCATTTGGTTATCCGGCCATGCACCGGATATGTCACCAGTGACCCGCTGCTGCTGGAGCGCATTCTGGGAAACCTGGTAAGCAATGCGATACGCTACACATATCAAAACGGCAGAGTTCTGGTTGCATGCCGCCGCCGCGGGAATTTTTCGCGCATCGAGGTACGCGACAACGGTGTCGGCATTTCAAAAATCGATCAGGATAACGTATTCCGTGAGTTCTTCCAGTTGACCCAACCGCAACTGGATACCAGCAGGGGACTTGGATTGGGGTTGGCCATCGTGGATCGTCTGGTGAAGCTGCTTGGACATCGTGTCGAGCTGCGTTCCGTGCCCGGCAAGGGATCGGTGTTTGCTCTGGAAGTTGAATACGCTCGCCATTCCGACAGGGCTACTGAGAAGGCTGCCGGGCATGTCTTGCCCGACTCAAGGCTGGAGGCGGAAATATCGCCTTTGCGCGATAAGAGATTGCTGGTCGTTGATGATGACGCGGACGTACTGTCTGGTACAGCCAGCATCCTGAACTCGTGGGGTTGCCAAGTAAGTGCGGCAGCATCGGTGGCCGAAGTAGAGCAATTTATGCGCAACGGTATGGAATGGGATTTTATCGTTTGTGACTATCAACTGGACAACAATACGAGCGGCATTGATGTTGTTAGCCTGGTTCACCGGCATCAAAATCGACAGATCCCTTGTGTTTTAATCACTGGGGATACCAGCCCGGCAGTTTTGAAACTGGCCAGCGTGAGCGGGCATCATCTGCTATACAAACCTGTCAGGCCAGCCAAACTCAGATCGTTGATCGTACACTTGCTGAAAGAGGATGCGCACGAGAATTGAACCGGCTAACACCGGAAGCGGTCGATAGGCTGACGAAGGCGCACCGCGAACAGGTTCTGGCGAACCGCCAGGCACGGAAGAGCAGCAAAACGAGCGAAACTGTTCCGGAAACCATTCCGGGTTCCTGACCCGCCTAATACGCATAATGTATATTATGTTAAATCGCAAATATTGTGCTTTCAATAAACATTCAATTAGTTGCGAATCTAATGCTTCTGACGGCGGACACATGGTTTGAAAGATTTGGACACTTGATTTGAAAGATTTGGACACTTGATTTGAAAGATTTTCCCCGCCCTAGTTTAACCATGCAAAAACCTTTTGCAGTATGCACAAAAAACAAAGGCCGGGGGTTAAATCCCGGCCTCTGCTTTACCTGTTGCGCAGCCGGGGCTTGCGGTCGGCGTCGGTTAAAACAGGTTGCCCATGTGTGCCATGTTGCGGGCGCATCCTGGGCTATGGCGCACTTCTCGCCCCGGTTGCTTTGCCCTGAAGGGCGGAGAAGTCTGCAAGTGAAAGCATGGAAGCTTGCAAACGCCATCCCCCTCATTCTTTGTGCTTGGTTACTTGATGAATGTGGCGGCATCGCCAAAACAATGGCGCAGAACTCTGTTTGCGTGGTCGCGCTCGTGTTGGGTCATGGGGCGGTTGTATTCGGACATGCTACTACGTTGCGTAACGTCACTTGCTTGCCGCTTGGCCGCTGCAATATCTGTCAGGCCGTCTAATGCCGGATCATTGGTAATAGCGGCGGCACGCAGGCTTTGTACCTCACCTGTTTTTGCGTCAAAGCCGAACACAGGCGAAATGTAGCGGTATTCGCGGGCAATAATCATTGCCGAGGCGCGCGCAGTCCAGCGCACGTCTACCGCAAACAATCCCTGCCCTTCGCGCCATTCCAGCCGTTTAAACCAGCCCGCAGCCGGGGCGGGTTGTCCGCTTTTGCTGGCGTGTAAGGTCTGGTGTTCGTAGTCGATCAGAAAATCATCCGCCCTCGATGCGGCGGCTTTGATAATCGCCGCCGCGTTGCTCGCGGTCAGTGTCCAGCCTGGCAAGCCAGCCGGGCGGCCATCGGTAGTACGAAACAGGCCTGCCGGAATCAGGCGGATAGTTTTTTCCGCCCCAGCCAATGGGGACGCAGTACAAGCTGCCAGCGCGCTCATGACTTTACCCATTAACCGTTATGCCCAACTGCCGCAGACTGCTTGCAAGGGTTGCTTTACTTTCGCGCAACGCGGCCAGTTGATCTTGCGCGGCTTGAATAGCGAGGCGGCGGGTTGCGCGATCCGTGCCGATCTGCTCCGGCGTTAACTTGGCATAACCGAAATCCTCATCCGTCATGGTAGCCATGACATTGTTCAACCCGGCCTTCACCATATCCCCAAAAAACGCATACAAAGCCAGGTCGTTAAACTGCCCTTTCCCAAACTGCGTTATCAGTTGGGCGTTAGATATGGCGCCGTTATTGCCTGAACACGCACTCTCCAATTCTTTGAATCTGAGAGGTGACCCCATCAGATTTGCGGAAACACTCGATCCACCCATCGCGTTAGTCGCAAAATCCTTAATGGAGCTCTTTACGAATTCGCCCAAATAATCTTGGCCGCGAGCATCTACAAAGTCGAGTATGGCGGCCTTTAAGTCGGCAACAGGCACCGGTAACAGCGGCAGTTCCGCAAGCTGCTTTTCGGTGGCTTCAATGTTTGCGCACACGTCCGCATATTCAGCTTGCAGTGCGGCAACGATGTTTTTTACCTGGTTGAATGTGTCCATTTCCTGCTGGGTAAGAGCCATGATTTTTCCTTTTCTAGAGGTGGTTTGTGCTGCTGGAACGGTTAACGATTTTGCGGATAGTTCTTTCGGTCAGGTGGTGTTTGAGCGCCAGTTCACGCTGTGACATACCCGCCGCGCGATCCGCCATAACCAGCTTGTTGCGCAGCGCGACCTGCAATATGTAGCCGCGCGGAATATCTAAAGTCAGGCCAGCGAATTCACCACACAACTGCTGCGCGATTTCCTGCCCCAGCAATTGACACAAGGTATGGTTAGGCTTAGCTGTGTGCGGGATATACAGGCGCACACCGCCGTATTGCACTACCAGCTTGGCCGCCGCCTCTTCCCCGATAAGCTGCACGGCCTCTTGAAACACCCCCGGATAATTGGCCGCCTGTGCCCGCGATAAAACAAAACTGCGCATCCTCTACCCCTTGCTCAAGTTTATGGCGGAACTGTATCCGCCTGAAGGCGGGGGGATAAGCCGGAACGGGTTCCTATAGATGCAGACTCCATGCCTTGGCATAGTGCGCATGGGGCGGTCGGGCGCTTACCTTTTCTCGCCCACTTATGGCCGCCCTGCTCTGCTGGTTTCGTCAGGCGAAAATCATTGTCAACCCGTCAAAAGAGAAAGCCCCCTTGCGGGGGGCTGTAGTGTGGTTGTGGGCAGCGTGGTCAGGCTTCGTCTGTTTGTCCGACAACTTCCCCACGCACCGGATAGTATTTGATATAGAAACCTTCACACGTGGTAATCGCCGGCCCGCCTTCAGCCGTGACAAACGCTTCCCAAGCGGCAGAAGCGGGTTGCATATCCTCGTCTGCCTCGGCGCAATCGCGAAGCCGTTGGGTTATACGGTTCATGTCACTTCCCAAAATCGGGCGCTGCCCGCTAATTGCCGTGATGATCTGCGCCAGCATGGTCGGCCTGATGCGGTTTTCCTCGCCATCGCTGCGGCGTTCATTGGCCGCTGCTGCTACATTGTTCAATTCGCGTTCGGCCTGCATTTTTTCCCAGCCCCAGAGATTGCATACATGCTTGTGCGTCAACTCATTCCGTTCCGCCGTGACCGCAACCGTATCACGCAACAACAGGAAAACGCCCGCCAAATCTTCGCGGCGTAGTTGTACGGTGGCGCGCTGGCAATCATCTCCGCTGGCGCTGGCTAGATCAGACAAAACATTGAGCACACAACGCAAGCGGTCAAGCTGGTATTGCTGTTCTTCGAATTCGTCAGTCGCGTTGAAGTTTGGGTTAAAGGCGGCGGGCTTCCAGTCTGGCGGCAAGGTGGTTTTGGCGTTCATGCTGCACCCCCTGCCGCGCGGCGGTTGAAGGTTTTGCAGGATGCTTGTTCTTGCGCCTGCTCCAGCTTGCTGGCCTGTTCAACGGTGATCGTGCTTGTCATGGTCAGGGCTTGAATCAGGCCGTGGATATAGCCGCCATGCCATTGCGATGCGTCCGCTTCCGCGATGCGGTCAGATACAAACTTAATGGCGCGATATTGCGCGATGTTGTGATGCGCGAGGGTTTGGGTTTGGGGGTGAATCAGAACGGGCGCGGTTGCGCCTAGTGTGGCTTGAGTCATGGTAATTCTCCTTGAACGGTTTGAATTTCCCGCTCCCCCGCTACTAAACGAGGAGGCGGAACTGTGCAGGTTAGTAGACCGGGTCAAGGAACCGGCGCATCCGAAGATGCCCCGCACAGCCCGCCAAAACTTGGCCTGCCATGCTTACGGACGTAAAAAAACCGCACTGGGGGCGGTTGTCCGCCTTGAACTCCGAGCTACTAAACTCGCATCACGAGTTTTGCGTGACGGTTGGCATTCTGCGGATTAGCGGGAGAAATATCAAGCGGTTTTTTTGTGCGCCACCAGCAGAGGCCGGAAGGTAAGATTGCTTCCGATGGGCAGCCTATGTTATGGTCACTTTCAAGGCAGAGAACCCGAAATACTGGTTGACGGGGCAGATTCCGGTCTGTGTGAGGCGGTTCGAATCCGCTCGCTGCCTTGAATAATCAATGAAAGGCTACCAGGCGCAGCCCCACCAATTGCAGTAAACGCAGCATTGCGCCATACTGCCAGCGTGTAGCAGATGCGGTTACGTTTCGGACGTTTTAGGTTGGGGGGCGTGAAAGCGCAGCATCAACTCCCGCAGCTACACACCCCACCCGCCAATTCTCCGGCAAAGTTGCAAAACCCCACCCTTTCCCGCTTTTAAATATCGACGCAAGCACCACCGCAAGGCACTACGAAGCCGCGCACGGTGACGCGGCAATGGCTGGATGCCACTGAAAAAGTTTAACGGCTTAAATCGCGTTTTAAGCGGTCGTGGGTTGCGCGTCATGGCAACCGTGCTTATAGTTCCGATTGGGTGGCTGTCCGCCGATAGGTAATGGCTACACTGCGAAAGCAGCGAATTATGCGCGGTTCGAGTCCCGCCGCCGCCCTTTTTTCAAGCTAATTCGTTTCCGGTTTTTTCTTGAATCCCGATAGTGCGCCGATAATCTTGCTGGCCTTTTCCGCCGAACAAAAGCGCACATCAGATACGCCGTGATGGTGTTCCAGCCAGCGGCGCAAACCATCCGGGTCATGCTTGCCTTTCCACGCGTCCCACATGGCGGCGATCCTGCTGCGCTGCGCGTAGCTTGCCGCCCACGGCGCGCGGCTTTCCTGCATGGCGGCTTCATGGCGGGCAGTAGAGATAAACCCCAGCCTGGCGAATTCGTCCATGACCAGTGCGAAGCCCGCCGGTGTCAGTTCGGTGGATGAAGACACACCCGCCACGCGCTGCAACAAGGCGCGGTAATCTGCATCGCTCATATCCAGCCGCTTCCGTGCAATCTGGACTTGCTTGATGCAGGTGGCGGATAGTGTGGCACGGCGCGCGGCGGGCATGGTTACAGCCTTCCCAGCATGGTCAAGGTTTGGTGATTCACTTCGCCGAATTCGCGCCGGGCATGGCTGAATGCGCGCGTCAGGGCGCGCAAGCCCCCTGCCCCTTTGGCCTTTTTTAGGCACCATTCGCGCGCTGGTTTGCCGCCGATGCAGTGCGCGGCCATGATTAAATCTACATCTTCATCCGGCACACCTTTGATTTCCACGCGCGAGGCTTCCATGCGGCTGGATAGCTGCCCATGTTTACCGCCTGCTACGCGGCGGTATATTTCGCCGTTGCTCAGGAAGGCGATGCCGAACAGCTTGCGATCAGTGAAGTAGCGCAAGCCGTTAAGGATGCGGATGCCGTGCAGTTTGTCGGCATCGCCGATATGCTGCGCTTCGTCCACGATCAACAGACCACCACGCCCTTCCGTGTGCTCTTCGATCATGCGCACGCTGGAAAAGTCCTTGTCCTCGCGCCCGCTGCTGGCATGATCCGGCTGCACTTCGGCGGTGATGAGTTGCAACACGCTTTTGAGCGATACAGAAAACTCGCTCAAGGTGATGTGCCATACCGGACAGCCAAAGCCCTCACGCTTGCGGCATTGGGCTAGATAGGGCTGAATTGCATGTGTTTTGCCTGTGCCTGGCGGAGCAGATATTTCCATGAGTTCGCACAACTCGCGCGCTTGCTCGAAGCTGCTCCATATCTTGCGCGATACTGCGGTTTCGATAAAGGCGGGGGCGGTGGTTTTGGCGGCAGCACGCTCAATATCCAATTGTTCAAACCACGCGGACAGTTTTTTCTCCATTTCGTCGGCTACGCTTAATTGCCCGACGTAGCGGCTTTCGCCGCGCAATGCATTTGGGCTTTCTAACCAGGCGCGTAGGCGATCCAGGGCACATGATCCGCCACCGCCAATCAGATGTAACTCCGCTTCGATAACGATTCTGTTCAGCGTGAAGCCTTGCGCCAATTCGTCGGCAACACGGTCGGTGAGCTGTTTCCAGCGTTTTTTGTATTCACCATACACGTCTTTCGTTTCAGTATCTTGCATAGCGTTCCTTTCGTTGGTTTATGCCGTACCGAAACGCTTCATGCGTTCGCTTTCGCGCGCTTCCTTAATGCGCCGGTATTTTTCGATTGATTCATCGTCCAGTTGGCTGGTTGGCTTGGCAGATTTGCCCTTGCCAATAGTTTTTCCCTGTTCGGGGTCATACCACACACCGGGCGATAATTCCTTTAGTTTGGGCGGCTCGGATGGCATTACCGGGGTGGCAGGTTTTTCGATGGTGACGGACTGGATAGACAGCGGCGCGGCGGGCGTGGGCAATGTAATTGGTGCTGCTTGCCTGATTGTTTTGAAGGCGGCTGCACGTGGTTTTTTGAATCCTGCTTTGTTGATGCAGTGCTGTGCGGCGGCTTGCTTGCTACCAACCGCACCAATACGCGCTGCTTCGCATACCATGCGCTCCCCGTCATAGATTACAACGGGAATGTCTGGATCTTCCGGGTTGTGGAATACGGCGTATTTTTTGGAGCGTGCAGCCATTGGCAAATCAGCCAAAACCTCAGACCAATAGCGCACTTCGCCATAACCGGTAAATTTGAAGCTGATACTGGCATCCTTGTTGTTGAGGGTTAATGTTCGTTGTTCAAGACATAGCAAGCGCAGGTGTTCGGCGGTAGGACGCGCCCATTCCTTGTGCGGATCAGCTTGCATTAACTCGTCATCAAGCTGTGCAGGGGATTTTCCGTCCATGCCGCGCCCGCGATGTGGGCGGCGGTTGAATTCTTCCAGCACTTCCGCCAGCTTGGCGGCGTAAATCTCAATCGGAATGGCTTTGCCTCTGTCCAAGTCTTCCGGCTTGGATACGGTATTTTTGCCGCAGTATGCACCCTGGAATTCCGGCAGTTTATCCAGGTGGTTGGCAATGTACTTCCAAAAGGATTCAATGGGTTTTTCCTGCCCGCGATAGGGGCGCGCCCAGTCCGCTGTAACATCCATGCGCGTCAACGCGCCGATGGGTTCACCCTCTTTTATTTTGAAGCGGTAACGCGTCTTCTGCCCGCCCGTTACAGACTTTGCGGCATACTCGTGGCCATTGTCCAACAGGGCGCGCTTGGGTTTGATACCTGCGCGCGACAGGGCTGCATGGAATGAAGCCAGAGTGAGATTGCCGGATGGATTTACTCCGCCGCGCGTGCCCAGCACCTTGCGGGTGCGCATATCGCACCATGCCACGATAAACGGGCGGCTTACCGTGCCATCCGGCCAGCGACAAAATACGTCCACGCGCCGCCCATCGGACACCCAGACTTCATGCAGGCCGTACGCCGCAAAGTCCCGCTCCGCTGCCGGGAACGTCGCGTCGAAAACCTCTTTGCCCTTGCGCCCCAGCAAGACAATTGGCGCAGGCATGGCGTTGAGTTTGCGGATGATGGTTTTATCCGATGGAAGCGCCCAGCCGCGCGCTTTGCCTTCTTTCCTGGCTTCCTTGATGACAACGTGCGCGGGCGGCTCTGATGTGGAAAGCCAGCGGGCTTGTATCCATTCCCACGCATCCCCCGTTAATTCGGCCTCTTTGGTACGGCCTTTGTAACAGGGCAACAGCAACGCCGCCCACAATTCGCGCGACCATCCTTTCACCACGTCGCGGGCGCGCCATAGCGTCGCCGGGGAAATATTGTATGCGGCCTTAACGTGGGCTTCGGCATTGCTCTTTGTTTCGCCCGTTGCGCGGAGTTCTTCAAACTCCATCACGGCGGCGCATAGCCGATCCGCGCGGGCTTTGGATTTTTTCGGGGCGCGGCGGTATGCCAGGTGCATCGCGTCGGCATCAATGGCGGCGGGGACTGTAGCAACAACGGGCAATCCGGCAAGCGGCGTGCTTGCTTCCGTGGCAGGCTGCGCGTCCATGTATTGCAGTTGCGCGGCTGTTGGCAGGGAGTTCAGCGGGATAATCCAGCCGTCTGTTTGTTTGATTACGCCGGTGTATTTTCCGGCTGTGCAATGGCGGCGTATGTGGCGAACTGACAGCCTGCAAAGCTGCGCGGCATCGGCTGCGGTCAGTAAGATATTTGCGGACGATTTCAAGGTGTCAGCTTTCGACTATCACGCCATATTTAATACCCAGCGAAACGGCGATATTGTGGGCGTTGCCGCGCAAACATTTGGACTTTCCGTGCAGCACCTTCTTAACGCTTTCCGGGTTGAATCCATGCTTACGCGCCCATCCGGTCACGGATTCGCCGCGATAATTGAATTCATTCCTGGCTTGTTCAAGGGTTTTTAACTCGCGCATAATGGCTCCTTAAGTGGTAACATTCCCGACAATACGGGAATAATAGTTCAGAATAATCAACCTGTGCAAATATATTATTTAGTTTTTTACATATCACAAATGATTTTCATTTGTTAAAAATGACCATAGGCGAACGCATCAATAAAGAACGCAAGCGGCTTGGCTATACCCAAGCTGCTTTTGCCGCTCTTGCTGGGGCATCAAAAGGCTCGCAAATTGCGTGGGAGAAAGGGACAGCATTTCCCAATGCCGCCGTGTTGGCCGCCTGGGCAAGCGTTGAGCTAGATGTTTCCTATGTGTTGACGGGGGAGCCTACTAAAGAGCAAGCCCTGTGGAGTGTACTGAACTCAATTCAAGTTTTTTTGCAGCTTACCGCTTACGATGAAGAATTAGGGGCGGCCTGTAGGTTGGCATACGATGAAATCAAAGCCTTCCAGCACGGTGAAAGTGCTAAAGATGGTGCTGATGCAGCCGTCCTGACATTACTGAAAAAAAGCCCTGTATTGCTACTGGATCAAAGGCTTTTTGAGGATATACTTGAGAAACTTGAGTTTGTCCTAGACACAAAAAAATTGACTCTATCGACCTCCAGTAAGGCGCGCGTCATTTTGCACCTCTATAAAGCCGCTCAAGCCAGTGGGCAACGCATTGAGCTGAGCATGATTGAAGCTGCAATTAAAGCAGCGTAGGCAGCCACCGAAGCAATGCAGGATGTCCGCGTAAATGTCCGCATGAGCCAATTTATTCTGACTGCTCTTTGAGACTACTCGAAACCTAGAATTGATGCGGTTTACAGAGGCGCGGACATGTTTTTTACAAATGTCCGCGATATGTCCGCATGTCCGCGTAAATTCCATGCGGCAATTTCTGCTGTTTTCACCTCTCGATTTTCTATTGATGCCAATAATGGCGCGGCTTCCAAGGTGTTGGAAATATTTCAAACCAAGTGTCCGCGATTGTCGCAACATGTCCGCGCCAGCCATAATTTGTTCGATTTTTGCCGGAAATCTTTCAAACCCAAAATTGATGCCCATCCCGCTAAAACCAGCGTAATCCCTGCTTATCCCAGAATTTTTTGGGGTTTTCCCAATCTTTCAAACCATGTGTCCCCCGTAAGCTTCTCGCCTATCAAGACTGCAGGCCATAAGAAAGCCGCTCATACTCGGCAGTCATCCTGGCCAGTTTTTGAGTATGTTCCTGCCTGACTTGTGGCCATGAGAAGCGCCATTCCCAATTCCCCGCTGGATGACCCGGAAAGTTCATTCGGTGTTCGCTGGACAATCCGAGGACATCCTGCATGGGAAAAATGACAGTATTCGCCACCGAGCCTGAGAGTGCCCGCATCATATCCCACTGAATAGCGTGGCCATCGCTCTTCAGGTACTGTTGCGCGTAGGCTTTTTCATTGGCGGATACCGAATTCCACCATCCCACGGTTGTATCGTTGTCATGGGTTCCAGTATAAGCAACGGTATTCTGAATATAGTGATGCGGCAGAAAATGGTTGGCTTCGCCCTCTGCAAAGGCGAAATGCAGAACCCGCATGCCGGGAAGTCTGAATTTGTCGCGAAGTTCGATCACATCAGGGGTAATCACCCCCAGATCCTCTGCGATGATAGGCAGATATGGGAAGCTTTGCTGCAGCGCATTTAAAAGCTTATCTCCGGGAACGGGCACCCATTTTCCGTCGATGGCATTGGGCGCATCCGCGGGTATCTCCCAATAGGCGGCAAATCCCCGGAAATGGTCGACGCGTACAAGATCGGCAAGGTGTAGCGCATGCCGCATACGCGCCACCCACCATGCAAAACCTGTCTTTTCGTGGGTTTCCCAGTGGTAGACGGGGTTTCCCCATAGCTGCCCTGTCTCGCTGAAATAATCGGGCGGCACCCCGGCAACCACCAATGGGTACCCGTTTTCATCCAGTTTGAATAATTCCTGATGTGCCCACACGTCGGCACATTGGTGGGCGACAAATATCGGCACGTCGCCGATAATCCAAATCCCGTGCGAGTTGGCGTATTCTTTCAAGCGGAACCACTGGTGCGCGAAACGCCATTGGCAGAATTTCCAGAAGCCAATCTCATCGGCATACTCCCTCCTCGCCCTGCTTAACGCCTGATTGTCCCGGTGAACCAGCTCGGTTGGCCAGAGAGTCCATTCCTGATGGTTGTGATGTTCGGCGATTGCCATGAACAGAGCGTAATCATCAAGCCAGACTTTTTCGTCATTACAGAACTCTTTATATTCATACTGCATTTCATTGTTTAATAAAAAGAATCTCTTTGCAGCACGGCGCAGGCGTTCCATGTGGAAGGGTCGCATCAGGGTAAAATCGACCTGATTGGCATTGAATTCCGGAAGGGGTTCCAAATCGCTCTGGTTCAGCCACCCGTACCTGGCTAACTCGTCAAGGTCGATAAGCAGGACATTACCGGCAAAGGCAGATTTGCTCATGTACGGAGAGTTACCGGGGCCGATTTCGCCCAGTGGCAGAACCTGCCAATAGGTCTGACCGGCACTTTTCAGCCAATCGACAAACCGGTACGCATCCGCCCCAAGGTCGCCAGCACCGAACCTGCCGGGAAGCGAAGTGGGATGAAGCAATATGCCGCTTGCTCGCATATCTAACATAGGGGTATCACGATTCGATTATTAGGAAATGCTGTTCCGACCACGCTTACTCGGAAGCGCGCCGCATCGCGCCACCTGCCTCGGGGGATCCGCCACCCAAGCTGACTGGCTCCAGCAGACTCATCGGGGGCGGCAATTTCAGCAGGCGATACAATTCGGTCAGGTTGTGGCGGAACAGACGATCGAAGCTGGCTACCGAGTTTGCGGGGTTGTAATCGCCAAACCACCAGAACCAATCGGAGCTTTCGCAAGAGCAAAGCTGCCTTTCAGCCGCTTTCTGTTCGGCTGGGCTGAGCCGGCCGCTGGACATGACCATATCGAAGCTTTGCTTGGCGACGCACAGCAGGTCCCATGCGCGATTCTTGTCAGGCGAGCCTATCCAAGTCGAGAAGTTGCCATAAACCCAGCTACCCGCCACGATATTCCCAAGGCTGTGCGTACGGGCATAATCAGTCGCAGGGCGAGCCATATTTTGTTTATTGAGATAATCGCTGTAAGTGGTGGTGCGTATCTGCCCATGGGTTTCGAGAGCCGTATAAAGCTCATCGATGAAATAGAAGCCGTTGTAAGGGTAATATTCCCAGGCGTTTTCGCCATCGAGAATCACACTCACCACGGGTGTCTCATTTTCTGCGGCCTGTTGTGCGATGCCCACGATTTGATCGATGAAATGATTTGCGGCGTCTTTGCCGTGCCAGCGTGAATATTCAAAACCGATCAGGTCGGACAAACGATCATCGCGGAAGAAACACTGCAAACCATCGCCGCCCTTCTCCAAACGATAAGGCCGGTACAAGTATTGGGCACGAGCCGGAACGGCGTGTTGTGTCTGGCGCAGGCTGTTGACCAGCACGCTCTCGCCGCTGGCTGTCCAACGGCAGCCCTCGGCAGCCAGCACTTCCAGCGTTTCCGATGAAATCGATCCTTCTGCCGGCCATATTCCCTGCGGTTCGGCACCAAAACGCTCGCGATGGCTTTTCTTCGCCAGCCGGACATGCTCAGTCACGCGCAGCCGCCCCTTGGGGTAATGCGGCGACTTGGGCAATGGCGCATCGGGCATGGTTTCCTTGGCGCTGGCAAAATCAATCAGTAGCGGCGCCAGCGGGTGGTAGTACGGCGTGGCGGATATTTCGATTTGCCCAGCTTCGGCCAGCTTGCGATAGCGCGGAATGATGCCGGCGATCAGTTTGCCGATGAGATCGAGCAATTGCTTGCGGTCTTCAGAGCCGAACCCTTCTGCCTTGCTCATCAATTTGGCCACCAGTACGTGTTCGCGCCGCACGCTCTCGCCGCACCAGGTCAGGTGATACCAGGTCAGCAAGTCGGTCATGTACTGCCCCGACAAATAGGACAGCGCAACCTCTCCGTCAGGGTGCAGCCGGTTGTAAATCTCCAGCAAGCGCTTATACGCCGGAAAAGGCGCGATCATCTTGGTGTGGTTGCTGCGAAAGCACGCGTTAAGCACTAATTGCCGCTGTTCCGAAGACAGTTCGGAATGGTTCTCATGTGCCAGCAAACGCAACAAGGGATCGCGTAACTGCCCGGTGGCAAACTGATCTGCGTAGTCTTCCAGCTGGTCGAGCAATATCGGCACGAAATTCACCACGGCGCGCGCCTTGGGGTGTCGCTCAAGGTGATATGCCATATCGGTGTAATCCTTGATGGCATGCAAATAAGTCCACGGCAGCACGAAATCGCCGCTGGAATAATCGCGGTAATCCGGCTGATGCATATGCCAGAGGAAAACCAGATCAACGGGTCTTTTCATAAGGAAGCCCACATGTTCCGGGGTGGGTAATGTTTTTCAAGTCAACGAAGACAGTGAACCTTCTGCCCGAGCATTTCCGGGGTAATGAGCGTCACGCCATTCGGGCTGACATGGAAGCGCTTGCGATCTTCTGCCGGATTGACCCCGACTTCCAGACCGTCGGGAATCTTGCAGCTCTTGTCCACGATGACGCGCTTCAGCGTGACATGGCAGCCGATGTGCACCTTGGGCAGCAGCACCGAATCTTCGATGTTGCAATGAGCATCGACGCGCACATTGGAGAACAGCAGCGAACGGCGCACCGCCGAGCCGCTGATGATGCACCCGCCGGAAACCAGCGAATCGATGGCCATGCCGCGCCGATCGTCATCGTCGAACACGAACTTGGCAGGAGGCAACTGCTCCTGGTGCGTCCAGATCGGCCATTCCTGATCGTACATATTCAGGTCGGGGATGACCTTGGTCAGTTCCATGTTGGCTTCCCAGTAGGCATCGATGGTGCCCACGTCGCGCCAATAGGGTTCTTTGCCGCTACCCATACGCACGCAGCTTTGCTCGAAACTTTGCGCAAACACCCGATACCTTTGAACCATATGCGGGATCAAATCCTTGCCGAAATCGTGGCTGGAATGCGGATCATCGGCATCGCGGATCAACTGCTCGAAGAGAAAGCGCGTATTGAATACATAGATACCCATGCTGGCCAGCGACTTGTCCGGCTTGCCGGGAATGGAAGCGGGATGGGAGGGTTTTTCGTCGAATTTTACGACACGAGAGTTCTCGTCCACGCCCATCACACCAAACGCAGTCGCCTCGGCTAGCGGCACTTCCAGGCAGGCGACGGTCATGTCGGCTTTGTTCTCGACATGAAACGCCAGCAGCCTGCCGTAGTCCATTTTATATACATGGTCGCCGGCCAGGATCAGTACAAAATCGGGGTCGGCCTCGCGCAGGATATCAAGGTTCTGGTACACCGCATCGGCGGTTCCCTGATACCAGTGCCCCTCGCTGACGCGCTGTTGCGCAGGCAGCAAGCTGACGGCTTCGCCGAACTGGCCGCTCAAAAAAGACCAGCCGTGCTGGATGTGCTGGATCAGGCTGTGCGACTTGTATTGCGTCGCAACACCGATGCGGCGGATGCCGGAATTCACGCAGTTGGACAGCACGAAATCAATGATGCGGAACTTGCCACCGAAAGGAACAGCGGGTTTGGCGCGCCAATCGGTCAGTTGATGCAGGCGGCTGCCGCGCCCGCCGGCCAGCACCATCGCATAGGTATTTTTGGTGATGCGGCTGACAAAGCGCGATGCCGGTTCTCCTGTGGCGAGATGATATTTTCTTTGCAGGTAACCCGGATCGGATTTCATTTTGCGCTCCCTTCATTTACCTTATTGTCGCGCGGCCATTATCGTTTACAATCGTCCCACTAGACAAGAACAATGGTGGAACAGGTGAAGAGACCTATCGAATCGCTGCTGCAAGCCCGTCTCCATGATCCATTCGGCTTGCTCGGCCTGCATTGCGAAGGCGCGGAGTGGGTTGTCAGGGTATATGAACCTTACGCCACGGATGTCGACCTGCTGAGCAACACCGAAACAGTCTCTGCGCTCAGGCGCATCCACCCCGCCGGGGTATTCGAATGGCGCGGCAGCAGCGAACCCGCCCGCCCCTATCGCCTGCGCATGCACTATGGCAGCACGACCCGTGAAGTCTTCGATCCCTACCAGTTTCCGCAGCATATTTCCCCGCAGGACTTGTATCTGTTCGGCGAAGGCAAGCTGCGCCAAGGTTACCGGATGCTGGGTTCGCACGGCATCGAGATCGATGGCATCAAGGGGGTGCGCTTCGCCGTCTGGGCGCCGAATGCCGAGCGCGTCAGCGTGGTGGGCGAATTCAACAACTGGGATGGCCGCATGCATCCGATGCGCTCGCACGGCTCCAGCGGCGTGTGGGAATTGTTCATCCCCGAGATTCCGCAACATGCGCTGTACCGCTACGAGATCCGCAACCGCGATACCGGGCATCTGCTGGCCAAGACCGACCCCTATGCGCAAGGCTACGAACATCGCCCCGGCACGGCAGCCCTCGCCGCGCCGCCCAACCGGCACCTTTGGCAGGACAACGAATGGATGGAGCAGCGCGGACGATGGGACTGGCTGCACGGTGCGATCAATATCTACGAAGTGCATGCCGGTTCGTGGAAGCGTCACCCCGACGGGCGCTTCTACACCTATAGCGAGCTGGCCGCCGACCTCGTTCCCTACGTCAAAGGCATGGGCTACACGCACATCGAGTTGCTGCCGATCTCCGAGCACCCGCTGGACGAGTCGTGGGGCTACCAGGCTACCGGCTATTTCGCGCCGACCAGCCGCTTCGGCTCTCCCGACGAATTGCGCCATTTCGTCGATTGTTGCCACCAGGCGGGCATCGGCGTGATCCTTGACTGGGTGCCGGCGCATTTCCCCAAAGACGACTGGGCACTGGCGCACTTCGATGGCACCGCCTTGTATGAGCACGAAGACCCGCGCCTCGGCTTCCACCAGGAATGGGGCACGCACGTCTTCAATTACGGCCGCAACGAGGTGAAGAGCTTCCTGATGTCCAGCGCGCACTATTGGCTTGCCGAATTTCACTTCGACGGCCTGCGCGTGGATGCCGTCGCCTCGATGCTGTACCTGGACTATTCGCGCAAGGAAGGCGAATGGATACCGAACAAATACGGCGGGCGCGAGAACCTCGACGCGGTGGATTTCCTGCGCGAGATGAACATCATGGTGCACGAGGAGTTCCCCGGCGCGCTGACCATGGCGGAGGAATCCACCGCCTGGCCCGGCGTGTCGCGCCCGGTTTATCTGGGCGGGCTGGGCTTCTCGATCAAGTGGAACATGGGCTGGATGAACGACACGCTGAGCTATTTCCGACATGACCCGGTGCACCGCCGCTATCACCACAACCAGCTCACTTTCGGCCAGCTCTATGCCTACACCGAGAATTTCGTGCTGCCGTTCTCGCATGACGAAGTCGTGCATGGCAAAGGTTCGCTGCTGTCCAAGATGCCCGGCGATGCCTGGCAAAAATTCGCCAACCTGCGCCTGCTGCTGACTTACCAGATGACCAGCCCGGGCAAGAAACTCAACTTCATGGGTAACGAAATCGCCCAAGGGCGCGAGTGGCAATCGAAATGGGAACTGGAATGGTGGCAGCTGGGCGAGGGAATGCATCGCGGCATGCAAAATCTGGCGCATGACCTCAACCGGCTCTATCGCAGGCTGCCCGCGCTGCATGACCTGGATTTCCAGCACGAGGGCTTCTCCTGGATAGACTGCAACGATGCGGAGAAATCGGTATTGTCCTATCTGCGGCGCGCACGCGACGGTTCCATTGCCATCGTCGCGCTGAACCTGACTCCCGTGCCGCGCAACCGTTACCGCATCGGCCTGCCGATGCAGGCAAAATACCGCGAAGTGCTGAACAGCGATTCGGAATATTACACGGGCAGCAACCTCGGCAATGCCGGTCTGATCCAGGCGGAGCCGGTCCCCTGGATGGGGCTGCCCTGCTCCGCCGAGATCGTCCTGCCGCCGCTGGCGGGGGTCATTCTGGTGCCGGAAGCCTAGCTAATTGCTTGTTGTTGATTTGAACCGACCACCATGTCAAAACTAACCTCATCCCCGGCCTGGCAAGCACTCAAGGCGCACCATGCCGCGATTGAACCAGTCCAAATGCGCCGCATGTTCCAGGATGATCCGGCGCGTTTCGGCAAATTCTCGCTGCAACTCGGCGAGCTGCTGCTCGATTACTCCAAGAACCGCATTAATGGTGAAACCATAAAATTGCTGGTTGCCTTGGCCGAACAAGCCGGGTTGCCTGCCTGCATCGGGCGCATGTTCGGCGGCAAGAAGATCAATTTCACCGAGCGGCGCGCCGCTTTGCATACCGCGCTACGCAACCGCTCCGGCCATCCCGTTTATGTGGACGGCAAGGATGTCATGCCCGAGGTGCGGCGCATCCTGGAGCTGATGCGCCGTTTCTCAGATGCGGTGCGCAATGGCCGGCATGTCGGCCACACCGGCAAGGACATCTGCGACATCGTCAACATCGGCATCGGCGGCTCCGACCTCGGCCCGCTGATGGCGTGCGAAGCCCTCAAGCCCTACGCCAGCCCGAAGCTGAGTGCGCATTTCGTCTCCAACGTGGACGGCGCGCACCTCGCCGAAACGCTGAAAAAACTGGACGCCGAGACCACGCTGTTCATCATCAGCTCGAAGACCTTTACCACCCAGGAGACCCTCACCAATGCGCGCTCCGCCCGGGCCTGGCTGGTCGAAAAATTGGGCGATGAGCAAGCCGTGGCAAAACACTTCGCCGCCGTTTCCACCAACCTCGACGCCACTGCCCAGTTCGGCATCCACCCGGAAAACGTGTTCGGGTTCTGGGACTGGGTCGGCGGGCGCTACTCGCTATGGTCGGCCATCGGCCTGCCGATCGCGCTGTACGTGGGCATGGATAGATTCGAGGAATTGCTGGGCGGTGCCTGCGCGGTGGATGAGCACTTCCGCAGCGCGCCGCTGGAAAAAAATATCCCGGTGCTGCTGGGACTGCTCGGTGTCTGGTATGGCAACTTCTTCGGCGCGTGCTCGAATGCCGTATTCCCCTACGACCAATCCCTGCACCGCTTTCCCGCCTATCTGCAGCAACTGGAGATGGAGAGTAACGGCAAGCGCGTGGATCGCGACGGCAATACGGTGGATTACGACACCGGCATGGTGATGTGGGGCGAGCCCGGCACTAACGGCCAGCACGCGTTCTACCAGCTCCTCCACCAGGGTACGCGCCTGATCCCGGCGGATTTCCTGGCGCCGTTGCACAGCCATAACCCCGCCGGCGAGCATCACGCCATCCTGCTGGCCAACTGCTTCGCGCAGTCCGAAGCCCTGATGCTCGGCAAGACTGCCGAGGAAGCGCGCGCCGAACTCGCCGCGCAAGGCTTGCACGGCGAGGCGCTGGAAACCCTGCTGCCGCACAAGGTGTTTCCCGGCAACCGGCCGACCAATACCCTGCTGTTCGACCGGCTCGATCCGCACACACTGGGCATGCTGATCGCGCTCTATGAGCATAAGGTGTTCGTGCAAGGCGTGGTGTGGAACATCAACTCGTTCGACCAATGGGGGGTGGAACTGGGCAAACAACTGGCCGGCAAAATCCTGCCGGAGTTGAGCGATGCGGCGATGGCATCAAAGCATGATGCCTCGACCGGCGGATTGATCGACCACTTCCGCAAGCACGTCTAGCCTGCTGAATTTCAAGTTGCTGCGGCCTTGAGGTTCAGCTCATCCTCGTAGGGAATGATGCTCGGATACTGGAAGGCAACCGGCCCATCCGGTTGCGCGTGGACGAATTGTCGGACAAAGGGATTTCCCGACTCGAAGATTTCTCCGGCCTCGCCTTCCGCCACGACCACGCCGTCATGGATGAAGAATACATAATCGGCGATCTTGAGCGATTCCGACAGGTCATAGGTCACCACCACCGAGGTCACGCCGAGCGCATCGTTCAGCCGCCGGATCAGGTTCGCGATGGTGTTGAGCGAAATCGGGTCGAGGCCGGCGAACGGCTCGTCGTAGATGATCAGCGCGGGATCGGTGGCGATCGCCCGCGCCAGCGCCACACGCCGTTCCATGCCGCCCGAAAGCTCGTTCGGCATCAGGTCGCGGGCGTTGCGCAGCCCCACGGCATGCAGCTTCATCAGCACCAGGTCGCGGATCATCTCCTCCGGAAGGTCGGTGTGCTCGCGCATCGGGAAGGCCAGGTTGTCAAACACCGACAAGTCGGTGAACAACCCGCTCACCTGGAACATCATACCCATTTTCAGCCGCATCGTGAACAGCTCGTCATTGCCGAGCTCGTGCACTACCTTGCCCATGAATTTCACGCTGCCGCGCGATGGCCGCAACTGCCCGCCGAAATGGCGCAACAAGGTGGTCTTGCCGCATCCGCTGCTGCCGAGGATGGCGACGATCTTGCCGCGCGGGATGTTGAGGTTGATGCCCTTCAGCACCTCGCGTTGGTTGTAGGCGAAATGGAGGTCGCTGACCTCGAGCAGGTTATCCTGTGACTGATCCAATATCTTTTCCTTCGTTAGGGTGGTCATGCGTAAAATACCATTATTTTCCGGGCGAAACCAATCTGTTTGCCATGCCCGCCACCTGACATGATACTCACCCGGCCATGACATCCACCCCACAGCAGATCCTGCGCGACGTATTCGGCTATGCCGCCTTTCGCGGCGAGCAGCAGGCCATCGTCGAGCATGTCGCGGCGGGTGGCGACGCGCTGGTGCTGATGCCGACCGGCGGCGGCAAATCGCTGTGCTACCAGATTCCCGCGCTGTTGCGGCCGGGTGCGGGCATCGTGGTGTCGCCGCTGATCGCGCTGATGCAGGACCAGGTGGATGCACTCATCCAGATCGGCGTGAGAGCGGCCTTCCTCAATTCCAGCATCAGCGCCGATGCCGCGCGCGAGGTGCAAGGCCGTCTGCTGCGCGGCGAACTCGACTTGCTGTATGTCGCTCCGGAACGCCTGCTGATGCCCGGCTTCCTCTCCTTATTGGAACAAATTCAGGAAACTTCCGGGCTGGCCTTGTTCGCCATCGACGAGGCGCATTGCGTCTCGCAATGGGGGCACGACTTCCGCCCCGAGTACCGCGCACTGACGGTATTGCACGAACGATTCCCCGCCGTGCCGCGCATCGCGCTCACCGCGACGGCAGATACCCCGACGCGCGGCGAGATCGTCGAACGGCTGGCACTGGAACAGGCACGCCAGTTCGTCTCCAGTTTCGACCGCGCCAACATCCGCTACCGTGTCACACAAAAATCCAATGCGCGCAATCAGTTGCAGGATTTCCTTGAGACGGAACATGCAAACGATTCCGGCATCGTGTATTGCCTGTCGCGCAAGAAAGTGGAGGAAACCGCTGCCTGGCTCAAGGAGCGCGGCTGGGATGCGCTGCCCTACCACGCCGGGCTGGATACCGTGACACGCAGCAAAAATCAGAGCCGTTTCCTGCGCGAGGAAGGCGTGGTGATGGTCGCCACCGTGGCGTTCGGTATGGGCATCGACAAACCCAATGTGCGCTTCGTCGCCCATCTCGACCTGCCCAAGAGCATGGAAGGCTACTATCAGGAAACCGGCCGCGCCGGGCGCGACGGCTTGCCCGCCAACGCTTGGCTGGCCTACGGCCTGGGCGATGTGGTGTCGATGCGCCAGATGATAGCCGGCGGCGACGCCCCGGAGGAACGCAAGCGGCTGGAGCGGCAGAAGCTGGACGCGCTGCTCGGCTACTGCGAATCCACCGCCTGCCGCCATCAAACCGTGCTGCGCTATTTCTGCGAGGAGCACCCGGGCAACTGCGGCGCATGCGACAACTGCCTGGAGCCGGTGGACACCTGGGATGCCACCGAGGCCGCGCGGATGGCGTTGTCCTGCGTGTACCGCACCGGGCAACGCTTCGGCGCGGGGCACTTGGCCGACGTGCTGACCGGCAAGCTCACCGAACGGGTCGAAAAATTCAATCACGACACCCTTTCCACCTTCGGCATCGGCAAGGAGATCAGCCCCGCGCAATGGAGCGGCGTGTATCGCCAACTGGTGGCGGGCGGCCTGCTGGAAGCCGACATCGAAGCCTACGGTGGTCTGAAACTCACTCCAGCCGCCCGCCCGGTGCTGCGCGGCGAACAGGAAGTCTGGCTGCGCCGCGACGCCGACCCGGCCAAGCGCAAGGCGCAGCGCGCCGAGCGTAAGGCCCAAAGAAATGCAAAGTCACGCGAACCGTTTGCCGGCGCGAGCGAAGACCGCCTGTGGCTCGCGCTCAAGGCCAAGCGCACGGAACTCGCCCGTGAACAGGGCGTGCCGCCCTACGTCATCTTCCACGACAGCACCCTGCTGGAAATCCTCAACCAGCGCCCCGCCAGCCTGGACGAACTGGGCCGGATCAGCGGCGTCGGACAGAACAAGCTGACGCGCTATGGCGATGAGTTTCTCAGGGTAATCGAGGATGCGGCGAATCAATAGCCATACATATTGGACGTCTATCTGTACTGTCCATGTCGCAACAAACAAAGTTGAATATTATTTTGCAGCAATTAGATAGCCAGTCAACTGTATGTAAAAATTCTCTTGACATAGACAGTTTAATTGGTTAAACATACAACTGTCCAAATTATACAGTTAGTCTGTCTAAATCATGTTGACAAGTTTTGAGGTAATGCAGGCCGCAAATATTTCCCGCGCCACGCTCAATAACTACATCTCTCAGGGGCTGCTGCCTCGCCCGCTGGTGAAGAATCCAGAGCCGGGAGCTTCGACCCAGGCGCGCCAGATCGGCTATTTCCCCAACGAAGTACTGACACGCCTGAAACGCATCCAGCAATTAAAAAAGGATGGCTGTGCCATGGCAGAAATTACCCGGCAAATGGAGTTGGATGATTTACAGATACCGGAGGCACCGATGCAAATGCTCAAGTCGACCCATGCACCTATCCTCGAATCTGCAGCGCGGCCCGTCCCTGCGGATAATAAATATGCATCCCCGCCTGCCGTACCAGCCCAACCCAATCAACTCCGGCTCACGATCGACCACATCCCCTTCCCGGCCTATATGGTCAACTACAACTTCGAGATCACCTGGTACAACGAAGCGGCGCGCACCGAACTGCTGGGCGAATTTGACCGCTTGCCCGCAGATATCAAGGAACGCAACGCGCTGGACTTCTTGCTCAAGGGGCGACTGGGCAGGAGTGGCGCCAATCGCGAGGAGTTGCTGCAATTCTACCTGCTGCTGGGCAAGGGACGCCTTTCACGCAACGGCCTGATGGACGTACTCACTGGTAAGTCTGACATCCCAGTCATGCAAACGGGAGAACCTCTGGCCGAAGCCCGTCCCGGCGGGACACTGATGCAACTGCCGCTCACGCTTGTCCTGGAAAACGGCGAGGTTGTCCATTACAACGTCTATGCCGCCTATTACCGCGAAGGTATCCTGCTCGTCTATCAGCCCGGTCACGCCGCCAGCGACAGCTTGCTGGGGCTACTGGAGCGGCGCGACGAAGTGATCCGCAACCTGCTGAAAAAACATCTGCCTGTGCTGACGGAGGTCGCCGTGCTGGTTGCGGACTTGCAGAACTCGGTGCGCATCTGCACCGAACTGCCGCCGGAGGAATACTTCGAACTCATCAACCAGATCTGGTCCACCATGGAGCCCATCTTCCGCAAGTACTATGGCACCCACGGCAAGCATGTGGGCGACGGTATGGTGTACTACTTTTTCCCGCAGCCCGATTGCAACTACATCTTCAACGCGCTGTTATGTGCACAGGAGATGAAGGCCACGATGCGCAGGATCAGCAAGGAATGGCAGTTGCGCAAGAATTGGCTGAACGAGTTGTATCTCAATACCGGCCTCAACGAAGGGCAGGAATGGCTGGGCATCTTTCACATCGAAACCAAGGTGGAATTCACCGTGCTGGGCGACACCATCAACCACGCCGCGCGCTTGTCCGACTTCGCCCGCGGCGGCGGCATCTGGGCCACCAAGAACCTGCTCGGCAAGCTGACCGCAGCAGAGCGGCAACGTGTGCAGTTCGGCATCCGCCGCCAGGATGCAGACGGGCGTGAGGTATTTGTCGGTGCGTCCTATTCCCGCATCTCAGAACTGGCGAACCTCAGCGCCCCGCGCAACGAGAAGCTGATTGACATCGCGGCATTGCCGGTGACGGAGATAGTGGAAGTCAGGGTTTGACGTAAATCCGGGCAGCGGCGTCGGGCAGAACAAGCTGGCGCGCTAGGGGATGAGTTTCTCAGGGTGATCGAGGATGAGGCGTATCGAGAGGGGTCGTAGCATTGAAAGGCTCAAAAGAGCTTGTGACTAGCAATAGCCAAGAGCGACAGCACTGTAAGAACGATACCGCCTGCAAAGGTGCCGATCTGCCACCAAAATAGGCACCAAGTTCTACCGTCGAGTTTTCGGTATAACTGGCGGTGCTCCTCGATTGTTGATTCGGTTTCTTTTTTTTCTCGTGCTCGTGCTGTGCGCATGGTTGCACGAAACGCTCGAAGCCGATTGATGACAACCGTAATGCCGAAAATTACAGATGCTACGAGAAGAAGTAGCGACAGGCCGAACGCACACTTTTGCCACGCAATGGGCGTAAATTTATCTTCGAGTAACAGCGTTACCTGAAACCCGAGTGTTGCGACTGAGAAGCCTAGGATGAGATTAATTGCATAGGTAAGCTGTCCGATAGTGACGGCCTGCCACCTAACAAAACTGCCTTTCGGTTCTTCATCGGCCATATGCAAATGCCCTCTAATGTAAAGTAAACAGTAAAAAACGCCAGATACTGCGGCTCCCTATTCCTGCCGCCCCAGCACCTTCAGATACACCGCGCGGTAAGCCTCAGCGCTGCGCTGCCAGCTGAAGTCCTTGGCCATGCAGTTCTTGCGCAGCACTTTCCATTTGGCCTGATTGCGGTACAGGCCGATCGCGCGCTGGATCGTGGCGAACAGGTTCTCGGCGGTCATGCCGAGGAACGCAAAGCCGCTGGCGGTACCATCCTTGAGCGTTTCCGGCGTGCAGTCCACCACCGAGTCGGCCAGGCCGCCGGTGGCATGGACGATGGGCGGGGTGCCGTAGCGCTGGCTGTACAACTGGTTCAGGCCGCAGGGTTCGAAACGCGACGGCATGACGAACAGGTCCGCCCCGGCTTCGATCTGGTGCGAGAGGTCTTCGCTGAAACCGATATGCGCGCCGATCCGTCCGGGGTAGCGGCGCGACAGTTCAAGCGCGGCTTTTTGCATTTGTGCCTCGCCGGTGCCGAGCATGACCAGTTGTGCCGGCAGCTCGATCAGACGCGGTGCGATCTCCAGCAGCAGGTCCAGCCCCTTCTGGTGGGTAAGGCGGCTGACCACGCCGAGCAGCGGCACGTCCGGTTCGAGATTCAGCCCCATCCTGCGCTGCAGCGCCTGCTTGTTGGCGGCTTTGCCGGCCATGCGCGCGCTGCTGTATTTTTTGGCGAGGTGCGGGTCGGCCGCCGGGTTCCACTCGCCGGTGTCGATACCGTTGAGGATGCCGGTGAGTTCGTTGCGGCGCATGGCCAGCAGGCCCTGCATGCCGAAACCGAGCGGTTCCCGCTGGATTTCCTGTGCGTAGTTCGGGCTGACGGTGGTGATATGGTCGGCGTAGAACAGCCCGGCCTTGAGGAACGACAGGTTGCCGTAATACTCCACCCCGTCGATGCTGAAACAGGAAGGCGGCAAATGCAGTTCGTTCGCCGTTGCGGGCGGGAAATTTCCCTGAAAAAGCAGGTTATGGATGGCGAGTATGCTCGGCGCGGAGCCTTGCGCAAAGTGCAGGTAGGCGGGCGTCAGTCCGGTTTGCCAGTCGTTGCAATGCACCAGGTCGGGATGCCAATCGAGCGGTGACTCGTTGCAGCCCAGTACGGCGGCAACCCTGGAGAGCAGGCCGAAGCGCAGCGCATTGTCTGCCCAGTCATGGCCGCTGGCATCCTGGTAGGGTCCGCCGTCGCGCTGATACAAGACCGGGCAGTCGAGTACCAGCAGCGGCACATCGTGCACCATCGTGCCGGACAACAGGCGTGCCGGCGGGAAGCCCGGCAAGGCACCGAAAGTCGCGACGACTTGGTATTGCACCAGTTGCGCGATGACTGGCCGGTATCCCGGCACCAAGATGCGCACATCCACGCCGATGGCGCGCAAGGCTGCGGGTAGCGCCCCGCTGACATCGCCCAAACCGCCCGTCTTGATCAACGGGGCGACTTCGGAAGTCGCGAACAGGACTTTCAATTCGGCCATTTAGAAGCTGTCACAATGAATATCATGGAATGCGTTGGAGACAGCTTCTTAAAGCCAGCGCATCATGCCCAGCTCAAACGGATGAGTCAGCATCTCATGGTACGGGTAGGCGCGAATACGGTATTCCAGCTTGCCGCATTTCTCCGGCTGCATTTCAAGGGCGAATACGGTTTCGTCCGCTTCGGTCATCGCACCGGTGGCTTCAAAACGGTAGTGATGTGAGTTCTGTGATTTTTCGCGTTTGGTAAACAAGCCCAGCAGCATCTCCACGACCACATCGCCGGGCTGGAGGCCGTTCAGCCTGACCGCCACTTCAAAACGCAGGCTTTCGCCATAGTTGATCTCCCTCTGCTCGGCATCCAGGCGGCGCAGTGCGACACCAGGCCAGGCATGGCGGATACGTGCCTTCCAGACGGCGACAATGTATGAATTTTTGAGCTGGTCCTCCCTGTATAAGCGATGTTGCTGGCTGGCCGGCAGGTAGCATTTGGCGAGATATTCGCCCACCATGCGCCTGGAATTGAAGCGCGGCATGATGGTCGCCATCGAATGTTTGGACATCTTCACCCATTCGGGCGACAAGCCCATCTTGCTGTGCTCGTAGTACAACGGCACGACCTGGTCTTGCAGCAACTCATAGAGCGTGTGGGTTTCTTCGCGCGTGCGGGCTTCTTCGCTTAACGATTCCGATACGGGTTTGATCGCCCAGCCGTTCTTGCCGTCATAGCTCTCGCCCCACCAGCCGTCCAGCACGGACAGGTTGATGGTGCCATTGATGCCGGCCTTCATGCCGGACGTGCCGCTGGCTTCCAGCGGATACAACGGGTTATTCAGCCAGACATCCACTCCAGAAACCAGCTTGCGTGCCATGGCCAGATCGTAGCCTTCCACCATCAATATCTTGCCGACGAATTCGGGCATCTTGGAGATGTGGGTGATGCGGCGGATTAGGTCCTGGCCGGGAATGTCCGCCGGATGCGCCTTGCCGGCAAAGATAAATACGACGGGACGCTCCGGGTCATTCAGGATTTCGCGCAGCCAGTCCAGGTCGGCGAACAGCATGGCCGCACGTTTGTAGGTCGCAAAACGGCGTGCAAAGCCGATGGTGAGGATGTTGGGGTTTTCCGGGTTAACGTACTTGAGCAGGCGGTCCAGGTGCGCCTCGGAGCCGTGATTGCGGAAGTGCTGCGCGCTGACGCGCTCGCGCACCATGGTCAACATCTTGGCCTTCAACGACTGGGTCACGCTCCAGAACAGGTGATCCGGGATGCGCATGACGCCTTCCCAGAATTCCACGTCATTCATGCGCGCGCTCCATTCCAGCCCGAGATGGCGCTCCAGCACCTCGATCCACTCGGTCGCAAGGAAAGTCGGTGCATGTACGCCGTTAGTGATGTAAGTCATCGGATTTTCGTTGTGCTCGATTTCCGGCCACATGTCGCCGCAAATGGCCGCCGATACATCGCCGTGGATGCGCGATACGCCGTTGTTGAAGCGCGTGCAGCGGATGGCCAGCGCCGTCATGTTGAAATCGGGGCTGTCCTTGGCGCGGCCAAGCGCCAGAAACTCCTCACGGCTCAGTTTGAGTTCAGGGTAATAGTGTTCAAAGTACTCCTGCACCATGCCCTCGTTGAAATGGTCATGCCCGGCCGGCACCGGGGTATGCGTGGTAAAGATGGTGTTGACCGCCACACATTCGAGTGCTGCTGCAAAATCCATGCCTTCGTCGGCAATCTTCTGGCGGATCCTTTCCAGCGCCATGAACGCCGCATGCCCTTCGTTGATATGCCATACCGTCGGCCTGATCCCCAATTCCTGCAAGGCAAGCACGCCGCCGATACCGAGCACGATCTCCTGCTCGATACGCGTTACCTTGTCGCCACCATACAGGCGGTGCGTGATGTCGCGGTCATGCACATTGTTGCTTTCCAGGTCGGTGTCCAGCAGGTACAGCGTGATGTGCCCGATCTTGGCCTGCCAGATCTTGATGTTGAGCTTGCGATTGGGCAGATTTACCGAGGTGTAGACTTCGGAGCCGTCGGCGTGCCTGGCCGGCGCGATGGGCAGGTCTTCAAAATGGGAGTCGCTGTTTGTGGCGATCTGGTTGCCGTCGCCGTCTATGGTCTGGTGGAAATAGCCCTGGCGATACAGCAGGCCGACGCCGACGAACGGCAGGCGCAGATCACTCGCCGCCTTGCAGTGGTCGCCCGCCAGAATGCCCAAGCCGCCCGAATAGATCGGCAGGCTCTCGTGGAAACCGAATTCGGCGCAGAAGTAGGCGACCAGATCATCTTTGTGCAGCAAATTTGAACCGCTCGGCGGCAAACGGTAATACTGATAGGTATCGTAGGCCGCCAGCACGCGGTTGAGATTGCCGATGAATACCGGGTCTTCTGCCGCATCCAGCAGGTGTTGTTCATCGATGCGCTTCAGGAATGCTTTCGGGCTTTGTCCGGTGGCCTTCCACAAACCCGGGTGCAGGCGCGCGAACAGCGCGCGGGTAGGACGGTCCCAGCTATACCAGAGGTCGTTCGCGAGCTCTTCAAGACGCGCCAGACGGGCGGGAATTTTCGGGCAGACTTGCAGAATATATGGGGTACTTTTTTCCATGGTTTTATGCCCAATCAAAAGTCAGATTTGTATTTGTGTGGGAATATGAATTATAGCGTAACTGCCCTGTCCTCTGACTTTTTACAGTGTCCCGCATTGCGCGGGCAGTGCTTGCCATCACCCCGATAATGCCGCGCGATCGAGATGCCACTCGGCGGCCGCAATACATGCCGCAGGCAACGATTTCCCCAACAACATCTGCCCCAATGCATCACGTTTCCCCGCTCCGGCCACCAGAAAGATGCGCTGCCGTGCCGCATTCAATGTGACCATGCCCAGCGAAACCCGCTCGGGGGGCGGCTTGGGCGCATTGAATACCGGAACGGCGAGCGCCTTGCTATCCGTCGCCGGATTGCCCGGAAACAGGCTGGCAATATGCCCATCCTCGCCCATGCCCAGCAGCACCAGGTCGAGCGGCGCGGCATTTTCCAGCATGGCCGCATACCTGGCTGCCGCTTCGCGCGCGCCCAGTTCAGCCGGAATGGCATGGATATTGTCCGGCGGAATGGCGATATGCTCCAGCAAGGTCTCGCGAGCCATGCGGTCATTGCGTCCGGCATCACCGGCAGGCAGGCAACGTTCGTCGCCGAAATAAACCTGCACGTGCTCCCAGTCGACGGGCAGGCGGCGCAGCTTTTCATAACAGCGGCGCGGCGTTGCGCCGCCGGCCAATGCAATATGAAACACCCCGCGTGCCGCGATCGCCTGTGCGGCCAGTTCGGCAACGCGTTGCGCGGCTGCGGCACTCAAACCTTCAGTGTCTTCATGCACAAAAACGGCCTGCGCATTAATATGAAACTCGCGCAGCGAGACTGCGTCCCTCTCTCTCGCTTGCGGGAGAGAGCTAGGAGAGAGGGAAACGGGCATGGCGGGTTTCATCATCAGGGGCGGCATATTTGCCATGCGCATTCGGCAAGTCAGCGATTTTCATTTGCGTTGTTGGCCAATCGTGCGGCGCGCAAAGCCGGTCCGAACAGCGCGGTGCGGTCATTCAGGATCACCCTGACCGGTACGGTCTCAAGCAATGGGCGCATCCGGCCCTTGTTCAGGAACGCATCGAGGAACGCGCCATCCTGCAACAGCGGCAATATTTTCGGCGCGATCCCGCCGCCCAGATACAGGCCGCCTTTGCTCATCACCTTGAGCGCGAGATTGCCCGCTTCCGCCCCGTACAGACGTGCAAACCAATCCAGCGTTTTGATGCATATTTTATCGCGGCCGGACAATGCGGCGCTGGCAATGGCGGCCGCCGCATCGCCGTTGCGCATTTCTTCAGCCAGCCATTGCGGTACGGCAACGCGACGATACAAGCACAGGAACTCATGCAGGCTGAGCAAGCCCATACCGGACACCACGCGCTCCCAGCTGATGTGCTGATGCCGTTGCTGCAGGTAGCGCAGCAACGACATTTCCAGTTCATCGCCCGGGCTGAAACTGGCATGCCCGCCTTCCGTGGCAAACGGGTGGTGGCATTGCCCGTCCCAAAACAAGCCTGCCTCGCCCAAGCCGGTTCCTGCGGCAATCACGGCGACATTGCCGCTGGCGTCAGGCGCACCGGCCTGCAAAGTCAGCAGGTCATCCGCACCCAATGCCGGCAAGCCATAAGCAGTCGCTTCCAGATCGTTGAGCAGGGTGCAATGCGCAAATCCGAATTGCCGTTGCAAGGCATCGGCATCGATACGCCACGGCAGATTGGTGGTTTGCACCACCCTGCCCCGCACCGGGCCGGCGACGCCGAAAGCCGCGTGATGGGGAATATCAGCATCCGCCAGAAAGTCGCCGAGCAAGTCTGCAAATTTGGCGTAATCGCGGCTCGGGTAATCGGCTTCGCGCTCAATCCGCACTTGCGTGCCGGTGACTTCAACGGTCGCGAGGCGCGTCTTGGTGCCGCCGATGTCGCCTGCAAGAAAACGGTTCATGATTTTAATAGGCCTGCAAATCAGCGCCGTCCAGATTCAACGAATGGCGCCAGAACTGGTCATCGCGGTCGAACAGCCGGTAGGTGCCGCGCGGCCCCCAACTGCCCGCCGGATAGCCGTTGATGAAATCGCGTTCCATCGCCCACACCTTGAGGATCGGATCGACCACGCGCCATGCCGCTTCCACTTCGTCGATGCGCAGGAACAGCGAATGATCGCCCTGAATCACATCCAGCAATAGCCCTTCGTAAGCATCGTAATCCTCGTCATCGCCCTTGCGGTACGTGGCGTCCAGGCTGATCGCGCGGGTATGCAAGTCCAGGCCGGGCACCTTGACCTGCATTTCCATTTTCAGGCAATCATTGGGCTGGATGCCGAGCATGATCCAGTTCGGCTGCGGCGGGCCTTGGCGCGTGTGGCGCAGCAAATCCTGCGGCGGGCTTTTGAAGCGCACGCAGATCGCCGAGCTGCCCTCCGCCATGCGCTTGCCGGTGCGCAGGTAGAACGGCACCCCCGCCCAGCGCCAGTTGTCGATGAACAGCTTGAGCGCCGCGTAGGTTTCCGTGGTGCTATCCGCCGCCACACCGGGCTCTTCCAGGTAGCAGGGAACCGTCTTGCCGTCGATGCTGCCGCTGGCGTACTGGCCGCGGAAGGCGTGGGCATGCACCGCGTTCTGCGTGATCGGGCGGATCGCCTTCAGCACCTTCACTTTTTCGTCGCGCAGGTGTTCGGCGGACATCGTCACCGGCGGCTCCATCGCCACCAGCGCCAGCAATTGCAGCAAATGGCTCTGGATCATGTCGCGCAACGCACCGGCGCCTTCGTAGTAATCGGCGCGCCCCTCGATACCCAAGGTCTCGGAATGGGTGATCTGCACATGGTCGATGTAGTGATGGTTCCACAGCGGCTCCAGCAGCAGGTTGGCGAAGCGGAACACCATCACGTTCTGCACCGTGCCCTTGCCGAGGTAATGGTCGATGCGGTAGATCTGCGGTTCGTTCAAGTGCCGGTACAGGCTCGCTTGCAGCGTCTGCGCGCTGAGCAGATCGTAACCGAAGGGTTTTTCGATCACCACGCGCCGCCAGCCGTTCTTCTGTTTGAGCAGGCCCGCATTGCCGAGCTTTTCGACGATGGCGGGATAGTCCGCCGGGCGTACCGCCATGTAATAGATCATGTTCGGAGGAAAATTCGCATTCCCGTCCAGCATCTGCTGCAAACGCGAATAGGCCGCGTCATCGCCGGGCGGGATGGCAAAATAATGCAGCCGCGCGCAAAAGCGTTGCAGCGCGCTTTCATCGATTCCCTGCGGATAGACCGGCCGCAAGATTCCCGCAACGATGCTCAACCATTCGTCGCGCTGCCGCAGCGCGATGTCGCAACCCAGGATCACCATCTGCTCCGGCAGGCGCTTTGCCATCTCCAGGCGGAACAGCGCAGGAATCAGCTTGCGGCGGCTCAGATTGCCGCCCGCGCCGAATATCGCCAGCGTACAAGGTTCCGACGTTTTCATTTTTCCCCGCCCGCGTGTTTGACCTCATGGCCGCCGAAGGCATTGCGCATGGTGGATAACAGGCGGTAGCCGTAGCCGGTCTCGTTCTGGCTGGCAAAGCGCATCTGCAACGCCAGCGTCAGCACCGGTGCGGCGACGCCTTGGTCGATGGCCTCCACCGCCGTCCAGCGCCCCTCGCCGGAATCCGGCACATAAGGTGCAATTGCTGTTAATTCCTGGTCATGCTTCAGCGCCTCCGCGGTGAGGTCGAGCAGCCAGCTGCGCACCACCGAACCATGCCGCCACAGCTCGGTGATCTGCGCCAGGTCGAGCGCGAATTCCTGCTTGCCGCGCAGCAGTTCCAGCCCTTCGGCGAAGGACTGCATCATGCCGTACTCGATGCCGTTGTGGATCATTTTGGTGAAGTGCCCCGCGCCGACCGGCCCGACATGCGCCCAGCCGCGATCCGCTGACGGAGCAAGGGCTTGCAGGATGGGCGTCATGGTCTTTGCCACTTTGGACGTCGCCCCGACCATCAGGCAATAACCGTTCTCCAGTCCCCACACGCCGCCGGAAGTGCCGGAATCCATGAAGCCGATACCCTGCTCCGCGAGCCAGTCGCCGCGCCGCTGGCTGTCATGGTAATTGGAATTGCCGCCGTCCACGATGATGTCGCCCTGCGACAGCAGCGGCGCCAATGCGCGAACCTGCTGCTCGGTCGGTTCGCCGCTCGGCAGCATCAGCCATACCACGCGCGGGCCGGACAATTGCGCCACCGCATCGGCCACCGAGGCGGCGGCCAGCATGCCTTCCTCTGCGGCAAGCTGCGCGACTGCTTCCGCCGACCGGTCATAGCCGACCACCTCGATTCCGCCGCGGCGCAGCCTGCGCACCATGTTGCCGCCCATCTTGCCCAGTCCGATCATCGCCAGCCGCATAAATCCTCCCGAAGAAATAATGTAAACTGCGTCATCGCTTCACGCCGGCCGTGGAACAGCATAATTGTTTATCCTGATGACCGTACGGATTATGCGCCTTAATTCATGAATACAAAATAGGCTGTTGCCCGCAGAAACCATGCCTATACAGCCCGTTCACAGAGAAGGAAGTGACATGCCAAAAGCACCGAAAATCTCCCAGCATGAACCGCTCAACCTCAACCTGGATTCGGTCAGGCAGTCCCTGACCAACCATCTCATTTTTTCCATCGGCAAGGACCCCATCACTGCCACCGACCGCGACTGGTTCTTCACCCTTGCGGGAGTGGTTCGCGATCGCCTGATCGAGCGCTGGATGGAAACCATGCGCCGCTACTATCGTGACGATGCCAAGCGGGTGTACTACCTCTCCATGGAATTTCTCATCGGGCGCAGCCTGATGAACAGCGTGCTCAATGTCGGTTTTCTCGAGGAAGTCCGCCAGGCCTGCATCGAAGCCGGCGTCAATCTGGACAGAGTGACGGAACTGGAATTCGACGCCGCGCTCGGCAATGGCGGTCTGGGAAGGCTGGCCGCCTGTTTTCTCGATTCCATGGCGACCATCGGCCTGCCCGGCTACGGCATGGGCATCCGTTACGAATATGGCATGTTCAACCAGAGGATAGAAGACGGCTGGCAGGTGGAGCATCCGGATAACTGGCTGCGCTATGGCAATCCGTGGGAATTCCCGCGCCCGGAAGTACTGTACCCGGTGAAGTTTTACGGCCATGTGGTGCAATACGCCGATGAACTCGGCCGGCTGCATCATCACTGGATAGACACCGACGATGTCATGGCGATGGCCTACGACACGCCGGTTCCGGGCTACGGACTCGACACCGTCAACAACATGCGCCTGTGGTCGGCCAAGGCTTCGCGCGATTTCGACCTCAAGTACTTCAACGAGGGCAACTACATCAAGGCGGTGGAAGACAAGAATGAATCGGAGAACCTCTCCAAGGTGCTATATCCCGTCGACACCACCGACATGGGCAAGGAACTGCGCCTCAAGCAGCAATATTTCTTCGTCAGCGCATCGCTGCAGGACATCCTGCACCGCTTCCACAAGCACCATGAGACCTTCGACGAACTGCCGGACAAGGTGGCGATCCAGCTCAACGATACCCACCCTTCCATCGCCATTCCGGAACTGATGCGTTTGCTGGTGGATATCCATCACATGGAATGGGATCATGCCTGGCGAATCATCAGCAACACCTTTGCCTACACCAATCACACGCTGATGCCGGAAGCGCTGGAAACCTGGCCGGTGGCTCTATTCGAGTCGGTGCTGCCGCGTCATCTGCAGATCATTTACGAGATCAACCAGCGTTTTTTAAAGGAAGTCATGCACTGTTTCCCCGGCGACAATGAGCTGCTCAAACGCATGTCCATCATCGACGAAACACATGGCCGCCGCGTGCGCATGGCGCATCTGGCTATCGTCGGCAGCCATCATGTCAACGGTGTGGCGCAACTCCATTCAGAGTTGATGAAAACCACCATCTTCGCCGATTTCCACCGCTACTACCCGGACAAGCTCACCAACATCACCAACGGCATCACCCCGCGCCTGTGGCTGAACCAGGCCAACCCGGAACTGGCCGGCCTGATCACCGGCCGCATTGGCAAAGAGTGGATCACCGACCTGTCGCAATTGCGCCAGTTGGACAATCTGGCCGGCGATGGTACTTTTCAGGCCGAATTCCGTGCCGTGAAACGCGCCAACAAGGAGCGCCTGGCCGAGCTGGTAATGAGCAGGCTGGCTCTCAAGATCGACCCGGACAGCCTGTTCGATGTCCAGGTCAAGCGTATCCACGAATACAAGCGGCAGCTTCTCAACCTGCTCCATGTCGTCACCCTGTATAACCGCATCCGTTCCAATCCGTCGCTGGATGCCGTGCCGCGCACCGTGATCATTTCCGGCAAGGCGGCGCCCGGTTATGCCACCGCCAAACTCATCATCAAGCTCGCCAACAGCATCGCCGACATCGTCAACAACGATCCTGCCGCGCGCGGCCTGCTGAAGCTGGCCTTCATCCCCAATTACGATGTGTCCACCGCCAGTATCATCATCCCGGCGGCGGACCTGTCTCAGCAAATCTCCACGGCGGGCACCGAGGCCTCCGGCACCGGCAACATGAAGCTCGCCCTCAACGGCGCGCTGACCATCGGCACGCTCGACGGAGCCAATATCGAGATCATGGAGGAAGTGGGCAAAGACAACATCTTCATCTTCGGACTTGACGCGCAGGAAGTCGCCGAGCTGAAGAATTCCGGTTACAACCCCTGGAATTACTACCATAACAACGCCGAACTGAAATGGGCACTGGACATGATCGCCTCGGGTTACTTCTCCCCCGAACAGGCCGACCGCTTCCGGCCCATCGTCGACAATCTCACCCACTTCGGGGACCGTTATCTGCTGCTGGCCGACTATGAAGCCTACATTGCCGCACAGGAGCGTGTGGAGGCGCTATACCGCGATCGGCAACAATGGACGCGCCGCGCCATCCTAAATGTGGCCAGCATGGGAAAATTCTCCAGCGACCGCACCATAAGCGAATATGCCGACAGGATCTGGGGAGCCAAACCGGTACTCAAATAGCGCAAGCGGCGGAGGCCTGCCGCTCAAAGCCTTCGTTGGTGCCCGGAACCGGAATCGAACCGGTACGAGGGGTTAAGCCTCGACGGATTTTAAGTCCGTAGTTTATTTTTTATTTGCCCTTTTTCTATCAATCACTTAAAATAAACTCCGTTGAGTTTTGGCGGGCTTTTGGCGGGGTTGTAGAAAAAACATGGCAATGATCCAGAAACGAAAAAGTAGCTACCGGGCGCAGGTCGAGATGAAAAATCGTGCGACCGGACTAATGCATCGAGAATCAAAATCATTTCCGACAATGCGTGAGGCTGAAGACTGGGCTCAGGCGCTGGAAGCCGACCTCAAACGCGCGCAGCACAATGATACCCGCTTGCTGGATGCCACGCCACTGCGCGACTTAATCCAGCGGTATATTGATGAGGTGAGCTTGAAGAAGCTTGGAGCCAAGCAGGAAATTGTGCGCCTCAAGGCCTGGTTGCGTCATCCACTCGCCGACCGGCCGATCTCGCGCTGTTTGCCGAAGGACTTTGCAGACCATATCGCGCAGCGCCGGAAGGATAAATCCAAGCGTGGCGGTGGGGTCGCTGAGCAAACGATCAAGCATGAACTCATCGCCATCTCGAATGTGTTTGAGTCAGCGCGCCGGGATTGGGGTTACGCCATCGAGAACCCTACCAAGAAGATCAGCAAGCCGGGTGGCAGCCAGGCGCGCGACGTGCGTATCCCTCCGGATATCTGGCCGAAGCTGTCCGACGAGTTGAGGAAGTGCCGGAACAAGCAGTACGTCGTGATCGCGGAGTTCGCCATCGAAACCGGCATGCGCGAAGATGAATTGATGCGCATGGCTTGGCGCGACCTCGACAAGGCGCGGCGGATCGTTGAAGTGTGGGGAAAAGACACATCCAGCAGATCCGGCCAGCGCAAGAAGCGCTTAGTGCCCCTCTCCCCTCGCGCCATGGAATTGTTGGGCACTTTACCGCAGGCGCTCGACTCAAGCGCCCTTGTATTCCAGACGGTTCGCAAAACAAGCGCTGATGGGCTTTCCCGCGCCTTTACGTCGGCTTGCAAGAAAATCGGCATTGAGGGTGGCGTCTTTCACTGCACGCGCCACGAGGCGGCTTCACGCATGGCGCCACATTACCCTATGCTCACCCTAATGGCGATCATGGGCTGGAAGACGCCAGCTATGGCGGCCAGGTACTATCACGCCGGAGTTGATGAGCTGCACGCCGGAATTGAGCGTATGCAGGCTGCGCGGTAACAACGCCGCAGTATCAACACACCTCAAACCCTTGTGGCATAAGGCTTCCGGCGATTTGCTTGCGCACATTCTCCACATATTGCACGCCATGCAGATAAAAAAGCTCGACACCGACTCCTGTTTGGCATCCCGGCCGCTGCCGCAAAAATCAATAAAATCAACAGAAATTTCGCTTCCTCTTTTCAGGATGAAAGGAGATAAGTGAAATTAAAGAAAAGATGTTGTGTTTTGTTGAGCAATGAATATAATTTGGCTATGTCTTGATTGGACGGGGTACTTTGCGGAGCATGCCGCAGCGAGGAGCCTTTCAAGCCGGCGGTTACGCCGAATCAGGCAAGCACGTTCATATCCGACAGGATATTGCTGCGGTGAAGGCAGCGAGTGAGCTTGGACCAGTAACCAACAGATCAGCCGCGCAACACCCAAAAACTCACCCGGCGAATTAACTTTTGAAAGAAAGGGAATTCGCCATCATGCGTGTTCAACTTCCACAGCCCGCTGCGGCTCAAATCGCAGCACCTGTAGCAGCCCTCTACCTCACCGATGAAAAACTCATCGCGCATTTCCGTGCGCTGGGCGCTCCCTTACCGTTTGGCCTTACTCGTTTGCGCCAGGACCGACTGCGCGGTGGGCTTGGTAACATTCCATACCGCCGCCTGGCTGGTAAACGTCTCTACAATCCTGACGAGATTGTTCGCTTTCTGGCCGGCCTGCCAATTATCCAGGCTAAACCACCTAAGCAGCAGGCGGCGCGCACTGGCCGGCCGTCAGCCAGTGAGCTTGCGGAAGCCTCCCGCCGCCATCTCACTGTGAAAGAACTCCGCGCCCAGCACTCCATCTCGGGCCTGGAATCCAGCAAATAGAAAGGGCTTGCACCTTATGGTGACAAGCCCCTGGGTATTGCTGCGTGTCGTTTGGCGATGACATTCGCAATATAACCGCTTTCGCCGTTTTGTGCAAGTCCTTATTACCGAAAGGAATAAGGACATGTCAACTGCCGTCGCGCAGGACATCGTTCCTGCTACTGAACAACTCGATTTATTCGACCCCCTAGCCGAGGCCAGCTATTACCATGACATTAGTAGGTTCGGCTTTTTCTCAGTTTTGTATCAGGTTCCCGATACAAACAGGAAGCATCAGCGCAGCTACAGGTTGCCGGACATGCCTGAGGTAATCAGGCTGCTGCCGAAAGATCGCGACACATGGATCTCGCAAGCTGAATTCACAAAGCCCAATCGCCGGATCGTCAATCTTGCGAGGCTTGGCTTGTTGTTTGTTGACATCGATTGCTACAACGTCGGCGTCACTCCGGAATGGGCGTACCAAGCAATTCGTTATTTGTGCGAGGAAAACCACATTCCCTATCCCTCGATCGCGATCCACTCCGGTCGAGGCCTCCAGCTCAAATGGCTGTTGGAAAAGCCATTGCCACGCCATGCGCTACCGCGCTGGAATGCAACTCAAGCAATGTTGGTTGATCTGTTTGCCGAGATCGGCGCCGACGCCAATGCGAAGGATGCATCTCGAGTGTTGCGCCTTGTTGACACAATAAACACGAAGTCAGGCGCCACGGTTCGCGTACTTGATTTTACCGACGGCGATGACGGGTTGCCCAAGCGCTATGACTTTGAGGAGCTATCGGTTTATCGTATGGATGATTCGGTCTTCGACAAGAAGAAGCAAAACCATCCTTTCAGCGAAGAAGAAAAAGCCCGGATGGTCGCAGCCAGGGAAGCGCGAGAAGCGAAAAAGGCTCATCTGGAGCTGTTGCCGGGCGGAAAGAACAAGTCTTCTGGACTCCGTGGTTTCTCTGGTCGCCAACTTGCGTGGCATCGGGTCGAAGATATCCGGACGTTGATGAAGCTGCGCGGTGGTGTGCCGGCTGGCATGTCAATGAATACGCTGTTCTGGTCGCTTAATTTCCTGTTGTTATCTGGCGCAACCAATCCTGACCAGGTGTGGCATGAGGCCGCTGAGCTGTGCCGCGAGTTCGGTTTTGGCGACTTTAAGCGCCGCGATGAGCTGTCAACGCTGTACTTAAAAGCGAAGGACTTTACTGCTGGCAGGACAGTGATACTGGGCGGCAAGGAGATGCCGGCGCTCTACACGCCGAAGAACGATACGCTGATCCAGTTGTTTCAGATTACAGATGAAGAGCAGCGGCAGCTTCGGACAATCATTTGTGGCGACGTCGCTGCAGAACGCCATCGAATCCGCGAACAGGAACGGCGCAGGAGTGCCGGTATGGTAAGCCGTGAGGCATACATATCATCCAACAATAAGAAACGCGCTACAGCTCGTTTACTGAGGGCAACGGGTAAGTCGATTCGCGAGATTGCTGCAGAGTTATGCGTATCGAAGTCAATCGTAAGTATCTGGTGTTCCTAGTGTGCTTTCAGCCTGTCCAAAGTCCGTGCGTATTACTAGGTGTTGTGGCGCAGCCAGTAGGCCTTTGACTTTGACGTTGATTGCGGTATGACCCCCAACACTGGCCGAGCGCAGCGAGGGAACCGCAAGGAATTGGGTGCGGATGGCGCTCTTGCCATCCTGCAGCCAAGGAAGGCGGCCAGAAACTTTCCAAGCGTAGCGACTATGTTGTTGCCTTTGCCTTTGCCTTTGCCTTTTCGAAAGCGCAGGGCGGAAAGGTGGAATCTCGTTCGTCTTACAAGTGGATGAATTACATTTCCAATTATAAGTTGATGCCGGGAGGCTTTTTAATTTTCAATTTTCAAGGAGAACAACATGAAATTTATTATCAATGGCAAGTCGTTCCAAGCCAATAGATGCATTAAGGGCATTCTTGTCGATCCGAAGTTGCCAAAAGGTTTTGATTTCACGCCTAACGATCAACGCCCGCAATCGCATCAAAAGTTCTTCGGGCTGCCATATATTGTGTCGTATTGTGAGGCTGGTTTTTATTTGGCAAAACACACCGACGAATACGCAGAACAACGGCGAGCCTACTGGGAAGCGATTGGTTGTGATGAGTGGTTTAAAGCTTGGCCTAACGGGATTCGATTTGATGTGCATTGTCTTGACGGTGGAGCATGGGATCGACCGACGTACTGGGGTTGTTTTGCGACTCTGGCGGAAGCGCTGGAATGTGCGAAAGCAGGCGTGGCGTAGACAGTAAGTAAAGACCGCTTCTTCGGAGGTGGTCTTTTATTTTAATCTCCCTGAGTTGAACTTCGCCTTTTGGGGCGTTTGAAACGCCCCGGCGGCCGCCATCCCCAACGACGAGGGGATGGGATGCCTCATTCGCGGCTTCCCCTGCCCCTCATCACTCCCCTCCCTATCCCATGTAGGGGGCGATGAAAACTACAAAATTCAACGGTATGGCGGGCTCCCGTTGGTCGCGAATAAGTTGGGGGGGTGCATATTACGCAGACCCCTTGACAACAAAACAATAAAAAAGAAGAAGCCACCTTTGCAGGTGGCTTCTATGTCCTCGAACGATTCTCCGGCACGGGACTATGCCGGCGTTATCGGGCTTGCGCCCATTACTTATCCTGCCTTACGGCATTCTTTTTTGTTGAAGAACAACAGTCAGCTAAACGGTGACTGCCACTTAATATGGACGAGCTTCGTCCTACCCTCACGGGCATTCATTAGCCAAAAATGGCCGTGTTTCTTGAGATGGGATCCGTCAAGATCCCATCGGTTGCTACATCTCTCTCCAGCCGCCGCCAAGCGGCCTTCAAGTACATCACCAGTACCGGTTCCCCGGTCTTTCCACACGTTTCGCACTACCTCAGCCTTTCGAGACTCTCCGACCAGCTGCAAAGCCGATCGCCCAATGTTCCGGGTCACCGCGCCTTTCGGGCAACGGTTTTTTACTCTATTCGGACCACTCTCTCATATCTACGTTTGACGGTCGTTCGTTACGCGACTACCGCATGAGTGCCACCCCACGCGAAAACGTTGATATTTCCCCAATTAGCTTCCATCTTTATTGCGTTGCATAGACATCATCCAGATCATCAACCCTCTATCTCGCGGCACATCTCCACGATTTCACCCTCCTGAAGGCGGTAAAGTAGTAAGGTTACGGAATTGACTCTGTTTCGATGAGCAGCGGGGTATCTCAACCCCTAGTGCCAGGCCATTTTTCAATGGCTTTTTTGCAACTCCACCAATTGCACCATTGCAGGTGCTTTGCCGGTTTAAGCTATCAGCCAGTCCTTCATGCTTCCGTCCGTGACGACGTTCACAATCAGGTACTCCGAACTCTCTAACACTTCGCTATGAGCCCGATGCGAGAAATTTCTTCCGCATAGACTGCCATCCCAGGTGGCTCGCGTTCTGCACTTTCATGCAGCCCACGGTTGACGATTCACACGTCGACAAGATTTTCCTTCCTTGCCTAATGGAGCAGGGTTTACGGCATTTCCTCCGTATCCCCGTTTCTTGGTCGCACGCCTTACATCTTTCATGTAAGTCATGGACTGGAACAACAGGTTTACTCCGCTTGCGCGGGATTACCCTGCTGCCCCGTCCTTGAACCGTGCATGCAAATTTCTCTGCACACGGCTCAAAGCAGCGCTTGCCGTTGTTAGCAACAACAGCTGGGGTTGGCACCCCGGGACATACGTCCCTTGACGTGTGGAATCTGGCGGAGTTGACGCTCCCTGCTTTCCTCTTTCTTTGGTGAAAGAAGGAAGTAGGAAACGCCATCCCCGATGATGCGCTAACCAAAAACCAGCACGTTGTGCCTATAAATGTTGTTCAACAAAAAAGAAGATGGTTTTTCTATACCACCTTCATATACAGAAAAACCTATTTATAGAAGTTGAACTAATCATGTATTGCAATCACTAAGTTATGCTTGACTTATGTCAACCGATTCGCTTGAATTGCGTTATAGTCGTAAAGGAGAAAACTTAATGAACCTATTCACAAGACAATCTGAAGCGCAGCGATTCCTGTTGCGTATAGTGCCTAAAGGCTTTCATTGGTGGGTTGGCGGGGTGGTCGACAGTCGTGAAAAACTTGATAGTCTGGCTGCAAAATTCAGCGAGCATTACGGCACGGATCTGAAGCCGCACCAAAGAAGTTGGCGAAAGAAAAAGGGGTTGGCGAATGCGCACCTCGTGGTCGCGCCTACCTCAAAACATGAGCTGGAGGGCGGGTATGTCTGGTTCCTGATTGCCAGTGATGGCGGTGGCCCGATCCAGGAAAACAGCAAGTTGAAGGATGCAAGGACGAACCCCGGGCGCGTTGTCTGGAACGACTATGTGCTCTACTCAGATCAACGGCACAGGTTAGAGGGCGGTGGGACAAGGTGGTCGTGGCATATCAAGCCTGACGTGCAGCGGCAGCTTGACCACCATATCGGTCAGCTTTTGAAGACTGCGCCTCAAGAGCTGGCTGGCTTCCTCGAGATGCAGACGAGGAGGCCAATGCACCACGGGATCCGCACTTGGTTAACGCGTCTTATTCGCCGCGCTCACCAGAATTGGTCCCGGATGTACCCCGGCAAAGAGTGGCGCGGGTGGGATCCCTCAAGGCCGTTGCCTAGCTTTGGGCAGTATAAAAAGTGTATCGAAATTGAAGATTGAGACAGGTTAATGCAACGGTGTTAACAGCTCGATGCCAGAGGCGGTGGTTGCCAAAACTTTCGAAAATATCATCCACTGAGGAAATTTTGAAAGAAATTTAGCAAGGTAGCAACTCGATTTCCAGCCGGTCATTCTTCTCACTGATTGCTTGCAACAAAAATAGCCTTGGCCTGTAGCAAACCTTGCTGCCGCTATGGGCAACGAACAGTTTGATATTGAAGCGATTGCTGATCTGTAGCGCATTGGCAATGCCAATCCTGGCGAATCGTTGATCCCTGCTGGGGAGTGAACTTAAAAAATCCAGTATCAGCCCTGGTGAAATAAGTGTTACGTAGAGCACCATCTCCATTTTTTCAAAATCTGCTTCCCAGTCAAGGGTGCAATCACGGGCGTCAGTCATCGAGTGCTTGAGAATGATTTTGTTCATGTCTTTTGGACCATGTATTTCCGGATAAACTCATCGGTTCCGTCCTCATGCCTGAACCGAGAGAACCAATTTGTCATGACGTAGTCCGCATCGTCGCAGAATCCGGGCTTGCCGATCAGATGATAGATCCGACCACTCTCGGTCTTCCCGGTAATGGTGCTGGGATCGAAGGATAGAATCGCCGTCGAAACCCGACCGCATGACCCCCCGTGATCGTAGCCATAGAAATGAAAGGTTGCATCTTCATCCGCCCAGACCTTTTCCACGCGCCACCTTGACAGGAGGCGCTCCGGAACGTCAGCGACCGTATCGAAATGGAAGCCGGACTCGGCCTTGAGCCTTTTCGACAGCTTCGCAAGGAAATCGACGGATGCGCGGTCAAGCCCGTGTTTAATCATTTTTCGCCCACCTTACTTCTTTCTGCGTTGCGCTTTCCCGGGTGAGAAAGGCTTTTAGCATTTAACATTATGCGGCACAGATGGGAGAAAAATCAAATACTTCTATTTGTATCAGATAGTTATCTATGCTGTATGGATATGAATTTCATCGTCAATTGCTCACCGCTTTTGTGCAAGATCACTACAGACACGCAAGCAGTGTTCGTTTGCAACTATTCTGACTGCTTCCGGGGTGGCTATTACAATGACCGACGAGTAACTCAGTGCCATAAGCCGACGGTCAATGATGTAGCTGCAACAGGCAGCTCGGCCGACGACCGGTCATCGGCCTTTGCGGAAATTTAGTGACTTGATCGCCAATGTCCGCTGTGTCCAGGTTAACCGGCAGAAGTGTCTACTCAATCAGGGGCGATTCAAGGCAAGGCGCAATCGATAACGCAAATCGAAATACGGTAAGACTCTTCTGGCGAGAGTGTCTGTCGCAGTCGCCCTTCCATATCCTGTGCGCTACGGGGTTTGTTGCCCCCATTGGGTGGAGGGCGCATCCCTTGCCCCCCGAACCAGAAAACTAGATAAATTCCATGCCCATCCGCGCCGGGGTCTCGGACGTACTTTGGAATCAATTGCTCGTGGATCGCCCGCCAGAGATCGTCATGGCTGTCTTTCTTGATCTCGATGGGAACGTTAAAGCCGCTGACACCGCCGAATGAAACCCTAATATCGGCGCGCTTGTCGTCTGCATAACTGCCTTCCCGCTGTGCATCGATGTTCAGCTTGCCCAATCGCTCTTGCAGATCGGACAGCAATGCATTGCGGCAATCGTTTTCCGGCTTGGGCTTCTCCAGTTTCTTGTTGCTCTCGTCATAGCTCCAATACTGCTCATAGTCGTCGGTGCCGCCATCGCGGATTTTTTTTGCGATATCGCGCAAATGGTGAAAAGTCAGCGCGGCCAGATCGGCGGCATTGGCGGGCTGCAAGTTGGCTATGGTTCGATCGACTTCGGCAACGTGCAGGCGACGGAATGTCGCCTTGCGCCGTGCGATGCGCTGACTATGCAAGGCGCTGCGCAGATTGTTGTGCCATTGCTTCAGTTTCGGATGGCACAGTAGCCGTTCTAATTCATGGGAAGCGACCTCATCCGCGTTGCCGCCCAATGTATTGATGATCGAACGCACCATGTCGGCGGTGTTCATCGCCGGGGTGACGCTGTGTACCCCCTTGGGGCGCTCGGGCGAACAATCCGGCGCGAACAATTCGATCAGCCTAGCGAGCGTGGTGATGGGCAGCGGCGTCCACTCGGGCCAGCGCTGCTCACCGTGGCGGCTGTATAAGAAACCCGCGAGGTATCCTCTGCGAACCGCGCTGTTGCCAACATATTTGAACAGTCTGGCCTCATAAACATCCGGGGCAAGCAGCAGACCACAAGCCAACCAATACACCCGTTGTGCGGCATCCATGCTGCCCAGTTCGAGTTTTCGGGCGACCATTGATGCCAGCATCCCATGATCGAGATAACGCAACGCTCCCCTGATAAGCGGGTCGAGTGCATTTGACAATCTAAGCTTGCTGGCCCGCAACGGGAATTTTTCCAGCAGCTCCGGCAAAGCAAGACAGGCAACCTTGGCATAGGCATCGTTGTGCGCCAAGGCATACAAGCCGGAAATATGCTCCTTACCCGCGCGTAGCATGGGCACTGCATAAGCGAGCAATACTGTCGCTACCAGTTCCGGGCGCTGCTGCACCAGAGCGGAAAACCATGGCGGCTCGTTGCCCACGTCATGGCTGAGCCGGAAGGCCAGCAGCCGCGACAATATGGCATCTGGAAGTCGCAATGCGCCAACTGGATCACTATTGAATAGCTCATCCATGCCGACCAGGCAGGCCGAACGGATATAGTGCATGCGCCCCTTGATTTCCAATTCGACGATTTCGTCAACGCCCGGAAGGTCTGAGCGATCGAGCACATGACGGAGGCCTGCATAGGCCGCCTCAATCAGTTCGTTGTCGCCATCCAGAAAATTATCTAAGCGTTCGCGGGGGGTATCGCCGCGAGCTTCATATAACAATCCATCGTGCGCCCGTGCGAGATCGTGCATTATTTGCGGATGCGCACTGCCATGGCGAATGGCGGTTATGTGTTGGCGGTAATAATTTACCCATTCGCTCTTGCGCTTCTGATGCTCGGCATTTCTTTCGTGATCCCTTAAGGCATTTTCCTGCTTCCAGTCCCCGAGCGGACAGTATATATGCGGGGTCAGCCATGACTGGAGTGCCGGGTAAGCATCCACCCATGATTCGAGAAACTCCAAGGCAGTCAGAGTCAGTTCGCTTTGGCCGCCCTGTTGTATCAGCAAGTGCACAGACCGGGTGAAATAGAACTCTGCCAGTTCGGCATGGGGTTCTGACGCTGCCTTTTCCAGATACCACATGCCGATGTCAGCGGGCGGAACGGAGCCATAAAGCCGCATCGAACAACGGTTCAGGCAATACCAGACGCTCTCGTCATCGGCGCAAAGCGTAGCGCCACGTACGATGACCGCTTTGTAACGTTCTGGGCGACTGGCAAACCATGCTGAAATGCGCTCGGTATATTCACGATCTAGTCGCTGATGATCGTATTCGTCGAGTCCCACGCTCAGCCAATCGTACAGGCACTCATTGGAGATGGTATCGCCGTGTTCTTCCAGTCCTCTCGCCAGCAATCGCCCTGCCATCCGGTTCGATTGGTAGTCTTTCAGCATATTCCGCACGTCGGGGCGAGCTTGCACCAGCTTGTCCAGCAGCAGCGGCAAATCGTCTCTGGCTGCATCTGAAAGCTGGTAACTCCAGAACATGGAATAGCGGCCTATCAGGCGTTCATCCTTTGCCGGATGGAGAAAATCGAAAATCCGCTCGGGTTTAATGCTGCGAGGGTAAAGATGGCTCAGCAGGTCACCCAGCAATTCGTCGTCATTGTCTTCGATAATGCCGGCGCGAATATCCTCGGCGAGTTTCAGCAGCATGGAATGTTCCTCCTCCTGGATATGGACTAATGCCTGTATTGCATTCGCACGCACCCTCGGCCAGTAGCTGTTATCCCGGACGATGGCCTCCAACGGGGAGGCCAATGCCGAAAGACGATCGCCATGACGCAAGGCATCGAGCACGCAACCGAGCAACGACTGATCGCCCTCCTCACGCGAAGACGAGGTAAGCACATCCCGGAATATCTGTTCCATATCCTTCGTGCCCAATGCGCCGAATGGAGAAGCCGACCAATCCTCCGAGCGGAACCAGGGATAACGCTGTGCTTCGTTTTTCAATGCTGTAAGGATGAGTTGCTTGTCTGCAACCGAAAAGTTGCGCACATCGCCATACAGCACCACGCCCAATGGGTCGCGTTCGACTAGCACGCGCCGTCCGCTGTGACTATGGACGGAAAGCCATGCGGCAAGACCGCGCAGGTCGGACACCATGCCGCCGTCTTCGCCTGCCATCAAGGCGATCACGCGATCGAACGGCAGGCCGTGATGCTCGATGCGCGAGGCGAGATAGCGTGCGCCCAGGAATTCCGCGACGCTGCGGTGGACGGGTATGCGCAACTCTCCACCATCGCCATGAAACAGGTTGGTCTTCAGCACGGCCAGCAGCGGGAGCTCATGCTCCATCAATTCGGTCCAGCAACGATGCTGTTCATCCGCCGACGCTTCGTCCAGCGAAAAACCGGCCATACCGGACAACAACTGGATGGCGCACAGATATCCGGCGGCATCGAGCAGCGCTTCGGCTGGCAGCACTTTTTCTCGCTTCGCCTGCCGGTGCTCGGGATTGTTTTCGCCAACAAGCTTATTGCACGCCATTGCGTAAATTTCCATACGGCTTTGGGGCCACTCGTTCCCGCCTACGGCCTCCACCAGCAGGTTCAGCGTTTGCGGGTTGCGCAGGAGCTCGTCCAGTCGATGTTCACGCGCCTTGCGCATAAACTCGTCCGCATCGGAAACAGCGGATTTGTGCCGGAGAATTTCCGTAATATCGCCATCGCTCAATGGATCGAGATGCAGGGCGATGATGTCCTTCGATACAAGCTCCAACGATGCTCGCCCACTCTCTCCCAGCCAGTCGGCTTCGCGACAGGAAAGGCGAAATGGCGGTTTCCCTATTCCGATCAGGTGCTCGCGTATCCGATCCAGCGGATGCCGTCGGTCTCCGTCCGCGGCAGGCATTTCGTCCAGTCCGTCGATGAACAGGGGCTTCCCATGCATGGTTGCATCAAGTTCGGAAATAACGAAGTCCCGCGCCCGGACATACACACCGCCGGCCTCCTCGGCTTCTCTTTTAAACGATTCCGTCTTGCCCGCACCCGGATCGCCCAGCAAAACATATGCGGGTTTGTCGCGATACGACTCCAGCGGATGGTTGCCTTGCTCATCCGCTTTGTTCGGCTTCCGTGTGCAGGTGCGCCGAACGAGGAAAGGTTGGGGCGACTTGCTCAAAGCCAGTGCTCCGCCGGATAGGAAAGAAACTCGGCAATCGGGATGCCGCCGTCACCGACAAACAGCTTGCGGCATTTGCCGAAGCTCTCTGCGAATACGTCAAGGCCGCTGGCATGGCCGGAAGAAGGCCCGCTTTTCACTTCGATGGCCGTGAGTTTTTTGCCGCGCTCGATCACGAAATCAACTTCGTGCGGGCTATCGCGCCAGTAGTAAAGACGGCAATCCGGATGGCCGCTGTTATGCAGATGCGCGCCTACGGCGCTTTCCACCAACCGCCCCCAATAGCTGCGGTCGGCCTTGGCTTCCGCCTTGGTATAGCCCGATCCCGCTGTCATTAGAGCGGTGTTGAGTACGTTGAGCTTGGGCACGGATGCGCGCCGCCGATGTTGTTGCCCCGCGTATTTCTGCAAGCCCTGGATCAGCCCGGCATTCCCGAGCAAATCGAGATAATGGGCTAGCGTCACCGTGTTACCGGCATCCTGAAGTTGCCCCAGCATTTTGGTGTAGGACAGAAGTTGTCCCGAATATTGGCACCCGAGGTGAAAAAGTTGCCGGAGCAGCGCCGGTTTATCTACCCGGGTCATCATCAGGATGTCTTTTTCTATGCTCGGCTCTATCAGGCTCCCGTTCACGTAATTACGCCAGCGCGGTTCATCGCGGATATACGCGGCACTGCCGGGGTAGCCGCCGAAATAGATGTAGTCGTCCAGATCGAAATCGAAAGCCTCATGCATTTCCGTATACGACCAGTGCGTGACCCGTATCAGTTCAAAGCGCCCGGCCAGGCTTTCGCTCATTCCCTTTTGCATCAACAGGGGCGACGAGCCCAACAAGACGACATGAAGTTGTAAGTCCTCGGCCCGGTCTGCATCCCATAGTCCTTTTACTACTTCCGACCAGCGGGGAATCTTCTGAATCTCATCGAGGACAAGAATATGCCCATCAGCCGATTGCCGTGCCGCCGCACGGGCACGTTGCCAGTTATCGACCAGCCACGAAGCATCGCGCGGGCGACCGGCCTGTTCGTAGGTGTCGCCTCCGGCATATGCAAAATCGGATGCCACATCCGGCTGATCGACAGGGATGAAGGAATAGCGCTCTCGTTCATATTGCGCCAGCGCATCGCGGACCAGCGTTGTCTTGCCGACCTGACGCGGCCCCGCAACAAAAATCAGCGAGCGCGGCTTCTCTGATATCCGGTCTCGAAGGATATTAACTTCCTGGCGCTGGTAGGGTTTGGCGGCCATTTTTACCACTCTTAGTAAAATTACTCAGAATGGTAATCAGATATCCATAAAACATCAAGGGGAGGATTTCTGCCAATGCTGCAGTCTGATGTTGCCGTGATAGACGAATTTAAGTGCTGTGATAGTTCTGCACTGACGTTCTGGATGATTCCCTCGCCTTTGGCCGGTTACGATTCCATACCGGCCATTGTTCCATCTGGATGCCACCGGCAGCTATGGCCGATTATGTAGACTGCTCGATTATGGAGAATAGCAACAGTGAATTATCGCGGAAGCCAAGCATCAAGCGACTTCTTCGAAGAAATTGATTGTGCGAAGTCGACATAATTTCTAGAGCTAGGCAACTGCCCGTAAATGCAAAATCGGTCGTAGATTTCCTGTGAGACCGCACAGCGGCTGGTAGTGCCGCGATGGCGATCATGTGAGTGTCACCTCGTCAACAACTCCCTACCCTTGGTGGATTGTGGATTATGTAGACCTTTGCATTAACGTCCTTCGCACCAGCCAAGGTCTTAGGGTGGGCGCAGAGCATCAAGTCCACATAATCAAGCAGTCTACATAATCGGCCTTATGTGGAGCGCTACATAAGGCCGAGAAGGAGACTGCCGCCACAATCCGCATGATCTGGAAATCGCATTCACGATAACGAATAGCGTTTATCTGCCGCCCCGCCCAAACTTGTTACTCCCGCATACAGTGTTGGCGGCAGATAAACCTTGTTGGACTGAACCTTCAGAGAGCGGAACCTATGGGGATTGTAAGGTTTTGAGGCCGGGCGTCAATCGCACATTCGGAGAGTGATGCCATGGGCGAGGAGAATCGGCTGCCCTCGCGTGATTCTGCGGCTCGCATCGGCATCGTCACACCTTGCAAACCGTCCCACACAAGCGCCGTTCATGCCGCATGGGCGAGCGCATCCACAGTCGTTGCGAACGCCCAACTGCCGGGGGAAACCTGACAGGAAATCGGGAAGCATCACGGCGATCTTCCGGGTGGGGCGCGCGGCAGATGGGGCGAGATCGCCTGCACCACATGGAACCGCCCTTCATGGCAATGCGGGCAGTTCAGCCACTCGATGCCCGCCACCCGCAGCATGAACGCCTCCACCGACTCCACCACAACAGAGTCTGGAACCGGCGCTTCCAGCGCTTCGCGTGCGGCGGCGAGGTTGGCGGCCTTGTGCGCGGGTCCCAGCAAACCGTAGTGGCGGATGCGCTTGAAGCCATTGGGCAATACATGCTGCATGAAGCGCCCGACGAACTCGGTCGCGCCGAGGCGCATCACCTTCTTGCGGTTGCCGTTGGCAGAATCGCGCACCCGGAAGCGCACCTGGTTCCCCTCCATGCCGAGGATGCGCTCGTTGGAGATGGCCACCCGGTGCGTGTAGCGCCCCAGATACTCCAGCACCTGCGCCGGGCCGCCCAATGGCTGCTTGGCGTAGACCACCCAGTCGTGGCGGCGCAATTGGGTGCAGAGCGCCCGCCATGACGAGTCAACTTGCGCCGCATCATGGCGCAAACTGCCCGCCTTGCGCGCCGCATCGAGCGCGTCGATGAACTTGCCCCGATAGACGGATGACAGCGCCTTCACCGGGAACAGGAAGCCGCGCCTGGCAGCAACCCACTTGCTTTGCGCATTGAGTGCGCCACCCGCGACCAGCGCGTGAACATGGATATGCCGCCCCAAGTCCTGCTTCCAGGTATGCAACACCAGCGTAAAGCTCGGCGTACCGCCCAGCCAGCGCGGATTGGCGGCAAACGCGCTCAGCGTGTCCGCCGCCGCGCCGAACAGCAGTTTGTAGAGCGTGCACGCATCGCATCCGGCCAGCCCGTTGAGGGCGTGGGGCAAGGTGAACACCAGATGGAAATACGGCACCGGCAACAGCTCCCGCCGCCGCGCCGCGAGCCAGGCTTCCTTGGCGCGTGTCTGGCACTGCGGGCAGTGGCGATTGCGGCAGGAATGGTAGCGGTAGCGCAGCACACCGCAGCGGTCGCAGCATTCGACATGCCCGCCCAGTGCCGGGGTGCGGCAGGCGACAATGGCCCGCCATGCTTTGCCCTGAGTCACGGACAAAGCGTGCGTTGCGAGATAGGGTCCGCCGTGCTCGCGCAGAACATCGGCCAGTCCCACACTGTGGGCCACGATGAAGGTTAGCGCAGGACGGTGTCGAGTAACTCCAGCGGCGAGGTAGTGCCGGTCAGCTTGCTTTGCGCCAAATGGAAGTAGCGCGTCGTGGTCGAGACATGACCGTGCCCCATCAAGCGCTGGATGGTGTGGAGATCCACGCCGGATTCCAGCAGGTGCGTGGCGAAGCAGTGGCGCAGGGTGTGGATGCCGCCATGGCGTCCGAGCTTGGCGCGGTCGCGCGCGGCGTAATACATGCGTTGCGCCAGGTTGGCGCATATCGGACCGGTGCCGGACCGGTTCGGGAACAGCCAGGTGCGCGGGCGATACGAGCGCCAGTAATCTCGCAGGGTTTGCAGCAGGGCGGGAGAAAGCAGGGTGTAGCGATCACGGCCGCCTTTGCCGCCGCGCACCTTGAGGCACATCCGGTCGGGGGCGCTCTCGATATCCGCCAGTTGCAGCGAACACACCTCGGTCACGCGTAGCCCCGCGGCATAGGTTGCCGTCAGCAAGGCGCGGGCGCGCGGATTGGGGGCCGCCGCGAGCAGGCGGCTCACTTCGTCACGCGACAGCACGGACGGCAGGGACTTGGGCACCTTTGCCATCGGGATATCGAACCGGGCTTGCGGACGCCGCAACACCTTGTCGAACAGGAAACGGCAGGCACTGGCCGACTGGTTCACACTGGAATAAGCGAGCTTGCGCTCGACAATCAGATGCAGGTGGTAGGCCTCCACCTCTTCCGCCGTCAGCGAATCCGGCGAGCGCCGGTAATGTTTCGCGAGGGCTCTCACCGCCGCCAGGTACGACTCCTGCGTGCGCGCCGCAAACCCGCGCAAGATCATCGCATCGCTCATCTGTTCACGTAACGATTTCATCTCCGTCTCCTTGATCGAATCGGGGACATCCCCCGCGATTAAGGATCGAAGATTTTTACGTCATTTGCAGCAAGATGATATGGGAAGCAGAGCGAAGATACAGTGGGAGCGAAGCGCCACCGCGTAGCGGTTTAGTTCAACTCTTATTATAGTGAATGTTACTTTTTTGATTTAATTTTGCCGGAACTATTACTCACCGCCGCAAGCCACGTATTTATTGGCCTTGCACCAGTCGACCTGGTTGACGATACACATGCCCCATCAATTTATCCGGGTAGTATTGACGCATCAACTTGAGATATTACCTTCTGGCCTTCTGCTGTTTACGCCAATCCCACGGTGGAACTGCATCAGCATCAATCCATAACCTTGAATTCATTGATGATGAGCCATCTGCGCGCGCTATGGTTCTGGCGCGCCAAGCCGCATGCTCATATTGGACTGGTGGGTTATTGTCTGACGTACCATTCTGGTCTTTCATCGCCTGAATGATGGTCCCACATCAACCACGTCGCGGCCACCTTGCGAAGATGCTCCGGCAATAAGCAAACCCGCGTGCCGATTCATTCATGGGTCTGCAAAAATTCAAGCTGCAATGGCTCCTGCCTGGATTCTGAAATTGAAAATGGCTGGTATGCGTAAACCTTGAAAGTCACGCCGGATGGCAGGACCAGTCGAGTATCGAACCGTTGGGTGATCTGCGCTGTGCCAACAATGCCTGTTTTGGCAAATCGTTCATCCTTATGCGGCAGCTGCCACAAAAAATTCAGCAACAGTAGCGGGCTGATCAAGTTGACTCGCAGAGTCAAGACCATCTTGCCAAAATCCGCATCACATTGGAGTGTGCAATCATGGCCATCAGACATACTGTGCTTCAACAGAATGCATTGAGAATCGCTCATGCTATATTCCTTAACGTCGACATCGTTAAATTACCAAGGGTAAGGAACGACATTGCCACTATACACATTAGCTTGTCCAAATATGGCTGACAAAAAGCGCATGGCAGGAGGCAATGCACACACCCAAATAATGACAGCAAGCTTGGCGCGGCTCGCTATCGAGCTGGAGATAATTGTTTATATCTGGCTGGTGTAAAAGAACCACGGAAATTCCCCGTGGCATTTTTGATTAAGATCCCTACTTCTTACGAAGCCACATCAGTATGGCCTGATATTCTTTCCTAAATTCACATTTAAACCCCAGCCATACCTCGCGATGGTCTGAAGGCGGCAGCAGGATGAGCAGCAATCCGAGAATCACAGCAACTGCCCCGCTGCCCACCATCAGGAACGCTTGCCATGGTTCGAATTCATAGACAATCACCATGATGGCCGAAACAGTCGCAAGCACCAGCGCTGTCAGGATCGAAGTCCAGGACATCAGATTACTCAGTCGGTCCTGTTGTAAAGCGCGGTATTGATCTCATGCAATTTCCTGTGGAAATCACCGCTCGTAATCAGGTTTTGGGTAAATAGAGCGAAAAGTATCCCAAAGGCGCTGTCGCGATAACCGGCCATCACGCAATCATGCTCCCGCTCGTGTTTCATGTCGAAATGCCTGTCATATTCCTTGATTGCCTTGGCAAATCCATCAACGATGCCAATTAGCTCATTCAATTTATCGTTACTCATCTACTGACTTTCCTTTCCATGATTTACAGTTGTTTCAAACATTTCAATGCACCCTCCTTCAGATCACATTCTGATGGGATTGCTCGATGAGGCCGAGCACATAATGCAGATCATTGGCCGATGCCAGCGTGACTCTGCGGTTCATCGTGACCGTATAGTCGCCAGCGATCCTTTCCACCATGCCGCGCGGGTCTTCAAAATCGATTGGTCTCAGATAAATGACCAGCCAATCCTTCCTAAACTGGACCTCGGCGAAATTTTTACCTAGGCGATATGCGATGTGTCGTTTTCCCGGCTTTTCGATGATGTAGCAATCCAGCGCCATGATCCGCTCCCGCAGATCATCAAACAATGCCCGGATACTATCCGAGGCATTGCACTGATCTTTCATCGACTGGATGATGGCTTGATTGGTTTCCGTGGGCATGGCCTGACAGGCTTCAACCAGGCGCTGTTGCTGCTTATTCGCAGCGACTATCTCAAGACCGAACAGGTCTTTTTCGTAATGCCTGTACTCGTAAAGATCAATCCGCATTGGCACAATTTCGGCTGTATCGATATCGAACTTGGAAAACGCCTCGGCAATACAAACAATTCTGGGATTCTTCCAGTCGAGTCCGATGCTGGATGCAGTCTCGCTATCCAGCCTTTCGTGCATCAACATCTTGAAGAACCCCGGCTGTTGCGCTCTCAGCCACTTGAGATATGACAGCCCCTGGTTGATGACATTGTCGTTTTTGCTTCTCTTGTATTCGATAATGACTGGGACGCCATCGTTATCAACCGCCAAGGTGTCGATCCGGCCGCCATCCGTCCTGTACTCGGATGCCAAAAAGTGCATCTCCAGCGTTTCGCTCAGATTGGCCTCGATCAGGCGCTGAAGTTCTTTCTCGCTGCTCAACGGCATGCTGTTGAGTGTGGCCAATTTGTTACCGGTGCTTGAAAATAAAGTCATTGAAGTGATCCCTCGAAATATCTGGTTCTGGTTGATGCGCGGCCATGGCCGGCACATTCGGCATGGTCACGCCCAACCGGATCGTGATTACCCACAGATCAAGCCGGAGTTCCCGGAGCGAAATCCTCCGGGAGCAGGATTCCGGCCATCAGGAAAAACTCCACCATGCTTATCCCGAGGAACCTGGCCAGCACGCGCTGCTTGTCAGCGCTGAGGCCGCTGATCTTGCGCGCCCCACAGGTGATGGACGTCAAGTAGACATGGCTGATGCCGAGTGCTTTTGCCGTTTCGGCCAGGTTCCAGCCGCGCATTTTCGTTTCGGCGTGGATGCGGTTGATGAGTTGCTGGTACTGACTGCTCTTTTGCTTGTGTTTCACTGCTTTACCCTCCAATCAAGTTAAATGTCTCCGCGTCATTGCGCTAGACATGATTACATTATAGGGATTGAATTTACAAAAAGCAAATATTTTGGCTAGACAAGCATGATAAAATACTGCTAGTAAGGAAACTTAAGGAGGAATCAAAATGGAAACGGATCGGATGCAAGTAAATTTCCGCATCGACAAGGAAATGGCGGATCTGCTGGATCAAAGGCGAGTGGCGCTGATGGCGGAGCTGGGAAAAATCCCCACCCGGTCTGAGGTGTTCAGAATTGCGCTTAAGCAGTATTTAGAAAATACTCCGACTGTTCCAAGCCAGGAAGTGAAACGCGAACGCACTAGGCGCACCAAAAAATAGTGACGATGCCTTTCAAGGGCCATGGCTGAGCTATAGATGAGCCAAGATTTCAGGCACTTAACAGTCTCTAGTAGGGCTGTCCAGCGCTTTTTGCTTGTCGGCACTTGCCAGCCAGCCCAATATCCACAACAATTCGCATCGGCTCTTAACCACAACCACTTGGAGAAAAGCAATGAACCGCAAAGAACTGATTGACGCAATGGCAGCAAAGACAGAGTGCACCAAGGTTTGTGCTGACCGCAGCATCGCTGCACTGATCGACATCGTCACCGCCACCCTGAAGAAAGGGGAGAATGTTGCTTTGGTTGGCTTCGGCACTTTTGAAGTGCGCAAGCGCGCAGCGCGCACCGGTCGCAACCCTCAGACCGGCGCCGAGATCAAGATCAAGGCGTCCAAGGCCCCAGCATTCAAGGCCGGCGCTACCTTGAAGGCTGCTGTAAATAGCAGCAAAAAATAAGCTGGATTAGTCTCGTCTGGTTCATAGACACGGGAGTTATCTCCCGTAGCATTTCTTAACCTCCTATCCAACCACCGGCAAGCATGGTAACAATGGTGCTGCCGATCAATTTCTTCATATACTTACCTCTTGTCAACTCTAATGAATTGGATTCAATAAAGCAGGCTGGCCAAATTCGGCAAGTTCAGCATTAGATTTCTGGAAATATCCGGTCCAGAATCTGGACAACGCCTGCATGGTCTGTATAGGCCGATAAATACCCTTTCGTTGCTTGGCATCTTCGGCCAGAAGCCCTGCGCCGATCACATACACCCTGGCACCCCCAAAGTCGCCAAACAACTGGTTATCCGCAACCAGCTTGAGTTCTTTTTCCGAATCGATCTGACGCACTGACTGTTTAGCGTAAAAGCTGGTTACCGAGGAATTTTCCAGCATGTCGGAGGCGAGTAACACTACTTTGTGTTGTGCGGCAGATTGCCGCACCTTGCCCGAGATGTCCTTCAGGCTGGCAAAAATATCGGATTTGGCGATATCGCTGCTGCTGTCGCCAAATGCAGTCTTCATCGCCCCGCCAACCAATTGTCCGGCCAAGCGGGGCTGAGCCGTCATACACTGATCAAACTTGTTCAGCACCGGTTTGGAAACATCATCACGCGCAGCTTTCACCAATATTGGATCCAATTTTCCGGATACCAGAACATCGGTGTAATGACCTTGGGTAAACGCTGAAAACTGCATCACTGAAAACGCATTGCCGGGTATTAGAAACGAACGGACATTATCTGCAATTGATTGCTTGAGGCCGCTGTTGAACAGGGTCGTCTGGTCAATCACCACAAATATCTCAGTGTCGGTGGCGGTTTTTTGCGCCGGCATTTTCTCGCTGTAGCAAGCCGGAACTGCGTCAATATTTCCGGCCACAGCCGCACAGGAAAATAACAGCATGGAAAAAGGCAACAGCTTTCTCATAGTAAATCGTCCAGTTCCGCATCAAGTTGAGAACGTGCCACATTGGCTTTCTCGGCTTCCTTGGTAGCCTTGATCGCTTTGAGCACATCCCCTTGCAGGGGCTGTGGCAGGCTATGGATATAGCTTTTCTTGGCATCCTTGTCCTGTAGCGATTCCAATCGCCGAACCACCTCGTCGATAGTAGGCAGTGCCGCAGGGGCGGGAGTTTTAGCTACAGGGGCGGCGGGTGGCGCTACCGGTGCGGGCGGGGCTGCCGCCGCTTGGCTCAGCGCTGCATTCTGCGCGGTATGCTGCCGCTGGCTACTGCGGTCTCGCGACTCCTCCTGACGGCTAAGCTCCATAAAGTCGTAAAAGGTCTTGGTGGTATGCATACCATCTGTACCTGCGACGGCATTGCGGGCCATGAGCCTCTGTTGCAGATTTTCCAGCTTGGCCTGCGCGGCATCGGCAATTTCCTTGTAATGTTCCCTGACATCCGCGTAAGTCGTATAACGGCCACCACCAATCGCTCGGTATGCTGCCGCGCTGTTTTGCCCTGCGAATCCCCAACGATAACCGAAAATAACCCCCAGTATTTGCAAAAACACGAATACGAATGCCAGCACGATAAATGTGCCCCAACCACCATGACGGTCTATATTAATTTCGTCCATTACGGCCTTATCCTTAGCTGCCTGGTTTTGCGCAACATCCGCATCTGGCAGGGCAGGATTCCCTGGCGTTTTCACGGCCATATTTAAACCATCGGAGTTGGCTGTAATGGCAATACTCATTTGAGTGCTCTTGCCGACAACTTCCTCATGCAAGGTTTTTTCCAGTACCTGGCCACGGACGTAAGTGGCAAACACTGCAACGACTATCACAAAGACCACCGTCAACCCGGCGATTTTATAGCTCTCGTGCGTTCCCACGCGATTTGCAAGTTGCGTGTAAGCAGGCTGACCGTCATCTGCAGATTGCGGTTTGGCGAGTGGCAGGTTGCCAGTCGTAAACTTGTGTGTGCGGCCATCTTCAGCCCACTCACGGCGTGCATTCTTGATATGGGAAGACTGGTGCAGTTCGTGACCGGCAAAGTGCGTCAGGGCAACGAGAATGATTGAAATCAGGAACGCAATGCCATAAGCCCCCGTCTGTTGCATATTCTCACTGGCGCCAGGTAAGGTATAGCCAGCAAGCACATAGCTGAAGCCCATGGCCTCGACAAACACCATGGCCACTGTCAACAACCATATCCAAGTCGGTGTCGGCTTGCGCCCATTATCGCCAGCCTTGTTCAGGTATTCGATTTTTTCGTTAAAATCATGCTCATCCTGGATGCGAATGAATTTTTTGTAGTCGCGGCACAACGCCTTCTCCGCTTTGAACCAGGCCTTATCCGTCGTGTCACGATTGAGATCCTTCGACAGTGAGGCGATGCGTCCAATCATCGGAAAGCTGGCCCAGGTATTCAGCCACCACCATTTGAGTTTGTCCCACAAAGCAACCATGGACACCATGGCAGTCATGATGCTGACAATGCTCCATGCCAGCGCGGGCGAGGCTGAAAAAAACTCTTTTACTGTTTCCATATTGAACGCTCCATCAGCGAATCATTGTTGGTTTGAAATCAGACACGAATTCACTGCCCTTGCTGCCATAGATCACTTTCCCTGCCTTGGCGGTGGTAGTTCCATCCGCAGGCATCAACACATCCATGCACTGCATGCCGCGCTCACCCTGTGTGAACACGCGATACAGCAAGCCATTGCTCCCCTGATAGGCGTTCACTGCCGGGGTCATTATCACGTCTGGTTTCGGGTTGCGGTTCTGGCTGGGTTTGTAGTTGGCATAAACTTTAAGATTTGGCGCATTGGCAGGGGCCGCACCATCGCGCAACACGGCAACGCCATTGAGCACAATCAGATTGCCGCCCACCGTATCCTGCCAGGAGCGTCCATACAGCCCCGGAAGATACTCGCTGGTAGCATAGGCCTTACCGTCCTTGAATGATTTGACTGCGCCCGCGTTGCGCGGCCTGTCCTTGTTGCAACTGCTGATCTGTGCCATGTCACTGGCTTGCGCCTCACTGATCAGCATGAATCCTCGCTTGGCTTTTGCCATCTCCCCGATATTTACCGTGGCATTGGCCGATGTGGCAGGTAAACCGCCAAAGTTAATGAAACCGCGCGTTAGTTCCGGCTGGCTTGGCACAGATTCACTCGCAGTTGCCGTTTGCTCGGCCTTGCCCATCTTCGCTACCTCTTGCGTCCTGCCCTTATTGGCAGTAGAAGCAGAAGTTGCACCCACTTCTGCGACGTAGGCCGTTTCCATGGTGTTGCCAGCGGTATCTGCTGGACGATAGTAAGCCGTATTGGGACGACGATTTTGCAAATAAAGCCTGAAGGTTTCCTCGTCGCTCAAATCGACAATTTCTACACGACGATTTTTCGCGCGCCCTTCCGGTGTTGCATTATCTGAGATCGGTAAAGTTTCACCTGCACCTTGGTAATACAGTTGACCATCGCCCACGCCCATGGATTTAAATACCTGAGCGACCACCTTGGCGCGGCGCTCTGACAAATCGGCATTCAGCTTGGATTTGCCGGTATCGTCAGTATGGCCAATCAGCAATACGCGTTTTTTGCGCAATTCATTGGTAGCCTTGATTTTTTCTTCATTGGTTCTTGCACCGGCCTGAGTTGCCTGTTGTTCTGCGGAGTATTGTTGGGCAATTTCCATGAACTGCTGCCTGGCGTCAGACTGAAGCTCATCGGAGCCACTCAAAAACTGGGGCTTCCCTTCGCGGTCGACAATAGAAACGGAAAGCCCCACTTTCTGAGTTTCTGAAACACCAGTGCTTGATCCATTATTGGCGTTTGCATTAGTGGTGATAGGCGTTACCTTCATTTCCAACGCATATTTCTGTTGAATTTTATAAAGCTCGCACTGGCGGTTATCCAATTCAGCGCCAATAATGGCACCAATCGCAGCGCCGGCTCCCATGCCGACCAATGTCGCTGCTTCCTTGTTATTTCCGCCTGCCTGATTGCCAATAATGCCGCCGAGAATGGCGCCAGCAAGGATGCCAACATTGCGTTTGCTATTCGAGCAAGGGTCATCACTGGCAAAAGTATGCTTGAATGATTCTCCGACTGATGCCTTCCCACCTTGTTGATTTTGGGTGGCACACCCCTGCAATGCCAGCACTGGAATCAATGCGACCACTATAGGGCGCAAAGCAAATGTCATACTTTTCATAAAAATTCCCAGTCTTATTGTTATTACCCCTCAAACCTGCTGAGGAGTGTGTGCGGCTTCACCCGTTGAATCAAAAAAAACGAAGGCATCTCGCAAAAATTGGGCGAAATTCAACAACAAGTAGTCAAAGCTTGCTGATGCGCTCTCTTTCCTTGCGATCTCTGTGTTTCGCCATTCCCCACTTTGTGACCTTGTCAGCTCCCTTATAAGCCATGACAAAAATTGTCCCCACAAGCGTAACCATGGCAACCATGATTCCCAGTATTTCCATGCCATGATCTTTATCTTTATTATCTCCGCCAAACATTTTTGTTCTCCTTTGAGGTTATACAACTTTGAGCCGTTAAATTTGCGCAACCGCATCTTTCAAATCTGTCATGTTCAACAATATCTCTGCCGCTGCTTTACCTTCTGCTATCGTTCTTTGGAACGAAAGATTAAATGCCTGCGAAACCAACTCCTTAATATCCCGACCAGAAAACCCTTCACATATCGATGCAACATGATGTACATCAACATCATCCCCAACTGGCCGCCCAACTAATAGCGTTTGCAAGATCGCAACTCGCTCCGGTTGTGATGGCAGTGGTATCTCGATTTTCTGTGAGAATCTGGATAAGATCGCCGAATCGAGTTGATCCAAAAGATTGGTTGCGGCCACCACCAACACAAAGCCTGATTTGGAAGCAACACCATCTAGCTCCTGCAGTAACTGTGTCACTGCCTCTGCTTGCAATTGATCATTACTACTGCCTCTTGATGATGCAAGTGCATCAATTTCATCAATGAACAATATCGAAGGTGACGAAGAACGAGCAGTTTCGAAGGTCTGCGAAATTCTTGCAGCGGCATGCCCAAGATATTGCCCCTTTAAATCAGCAGTGCTGCGCGCAATAAAATTGACTCCCGACTCGTTAGCCATTGTTCTTGCTATTTGTGTCTTCCCTGTACCAGGAGGGCCATAAAGCAACAAGGTGCGCGGAACTGGAATACCTTTGGCAGTGAGATCACCAGCCTCTCTAATCATTTGAGCCAGTGCCTTAATATTATTTTTGATTTTATCGGGCAGTATCAAAGTGTCCCATGAAGCGCCATCTGCCACTTTTGTTGAATTTTTACCGCGAATTTTTCCGATAGCCGTTGCGAAGTTTTCAGATGTTGGAGTATTTGGTGCAGCCAATCGCATCGCCTGCTGTATGGCATTTTTGATCTCTCTCCCGTTCATACCGGTCATTGATTCGGCAACGCCAGCGGGAATAGATACTGTTAAATTCAGTTGCCGTATCACAGCGTCAATCAATGGTGTCATTCCGGCAGAGTCAGTTGGTAACAACTCGAGAATGTCGGTGAACCGGCTCACAATCGCATCATCCAATAATTCTGGCCGGTTGGTTGCGCCAATGATCAACACATTTGCATCGCCGCCGATGCCATCCCATTCAGTCAGGAAGGTTTGTACAACCTCATTAACAAACGAGTCGCCTTGGTCTGAGCCGCGTTTGGCAAATACACCTTCACACTCATCAATGAATATGACTGATGGGGCCTTTTCTCTGGCTTCCTGCCACAAACGTTTTACGTTGGCCGCTGAGCTACCGATATGCTCCCCCTTCATGTCGGCAATAGACAGCTTGAAAAAGTGTGCGCCCGATGACTCAGCAAAAATTTGCGCCGACAATGACTTCCCCGTTCCAGGGGGACCTTTTAGCAAAATTCCTCGTGGCGCAGATGGGTCACTATATGCAAAAAGCAACTCGGCCCGCACTAGGTTTTCCAACTCATCTTCCCGGAGCACCACTTTGCGCCAAGCATTTTGTAGCGCATCCATACTGAATTTTGAACCTTCGCCTTTCTCCTGTTGGTTATCAATTTTTATTATTTCTGCCAGCGTATTTCTTGCGTTGATTTCATCAGAGACAAATTGATCAAATCCTGGAAGCAGCACTTCATTACCTAAAGCAAGTGCGCCGTCTCCTTCATTGAAGGTGTAGAGAAACCTTCCGGACTGGTCTATACAGAGGAATCCAACCAGTTGTTCTTGTTGGTTGAAAAAGCCTATACCACAACCCCCCTCTCCAGGAACTCGAACAACCCCCTCTTCTAGCATGAAGAGCTCTTCACCGATGTTGTCGGTCTTGGCGTTGTACCGCAAATAGGAAAATTCGACAGGGAACTTTGACTCACGGTTAATTTGATGGAAGCGCATGAGTCTTAGTTTTACATCGCTTTTTAACCCTGAAATGTTTGAGCCTTTTACTCCGAGCGCAAGGCCAACAACAGCAGCAATGCCAAAAACAAAGCCGACAACTGGATTTAAGTTCACTGCCAAAAAACCAAATGGAAAAGCAAATACAATTAGCCAAACTATTGGATGTGGCATGTTTGATGTCTTGCCAAGACCACCACGAAGCTTATTTATCCCATCACCCAGTTTTTTCCATTGCACTAAATCTCGAAGTGTATATTCGCTATTGCCTACAAATCGGCGAAGTTTGCTCCATTCGTTCGCACGCCATTCTTCAGACCTCTGATTACTTTTATTTTTTTTACTTTCAAGACTTTTTTGTAACTTAAACAATTCGTCCCATAGCTTCATGCAATCAATCCCCCGTACAGTGAACCTCGCCAATGCAGAAAAGCTGCCTTGCTCCTAGCGATGGCAGCAACCGCCTCCATTTTGCCCAATATATTGTGAAGACGCAAACCCTGCTTCACCGTACCTTGCCTTGCATTCAAGGAGAGGCGTGTGGAACCGGAAGTTGCGTTTGGGATTGTGCTCAGAGACCTGAGAAAGCGATGCGGGTTATCGCAGGAGTCGCTCGCACACGAGGCAGGCTTGGAACGCAACTATATCTCCCTGCTGGAGCTCGGGCGCAACAGTGCGAGTATCAAAACCATTTTCAAACTGGCATCCGTACTCGGTGTAACCCCGTCAGAAATGCTCAAACAGGTCGAAGCTGCCTTGAACAAGCCAAAGCGATGAAGTCCGTTTAGAGCGCACTGCTGGTATTTCATCCTGACGCCTTTCCCATTACTAATTCCCATGCATCGTGCTTTGACCGGGGTACCTGTTGCATCAGGGGTGAAATTTACATGCTCGCGCCACCATAGAAAATAGAGTATCTACTCTATTGACAAACCCCTTCTTGTTGTATCCTTTCCACTACAGAAATTCCAAGAATTTCAATCAACAATTCCAATACATTGAAGACTCCCAATGAAATCGTTCAGCAACTTCTTGTTAAAACTTTCCTGTGGAGTTCTTGAAAAGCCGACTGGCGAATTCAAGGATTGGGCGCTAAATGAGGCTAAATCTCTCATCCCGTTTGACTCATGCGTCTGGGGATCGGGTAGCTGGATTGACGGGCAGCCAAGAATTCATGCGGTACACCTCCACAACCTCGATGGCGAATTCATCTCAAGCTGGTTGCAATATCAACATGAAGACAAGCTAGCCAGAGATATGCCCCTGAATATCGATCGAACATTCAATGTGGATGTGGCGGCCGAGTATTCCGGAACATCCATCTACGAATTCCATTGCAAGCGATTCGCGATGGAGCATATCGTTGCCACAGCCTCAATTGACGCAGATACGCTGCTACTGAACACGATGTCCCTTTACCGCTCCAGCCCGGACGCCCCATTTTCTGAAGAGGAGCGCACTCTCAAGGAAGTCCTATTCCCACATCTGGTCGAGGCTGTGCGCACAAACTGGCTGACCAATCTGCCCCACCTGCTTTCGACAAATCAGCGGAGTACCTTTAATTCGATCGCAGCCTGCGACACCGTTGGTGTACTTCAGGTCGCCATGCCGTCGTTTGTCGAAACATGTCGTATTGAATGGCCGGCTTGGAAAGGTCCAACATTGCCGGAAGATGTTCAACAGTCCATGCGGAGTGGAACATTGAAATTTGTGGGGAAGAACATCGTGGTCAGCATGTGCAACCTCGACGATTTGTTATTGTTGCGGGCACGTCCAAAAATCGCGGCTGATGAATTAAGCCCACGCGAACTGGAAGTCGCACAAAGGTTTGCTGCAGGGGCGGACTACAAGACAATCGCTCAGGAGCTATCTATCTCTCCATCGACAATCAAGGTGCATTTGAATAAAATCTATAACAAGCTCGACATCAATGGGAAAGCCAGCCTGGTTACCGAACTCAGGCGGATGACGCACTAGCGTAATCGCCTAGCTGCACTCCAGCACCGGATACTCGAACCGCCCCACTTCCCCTCCTGCCCTGCGCTTTTGCATCGCGCCGCAGATGGACAGCACGTTGGCGCCATGCTTGTGGTTGATGGCATGCAGCGTCTCCAGCAATCGAAGATGCTTTTCCTCCTGCTGCTGTTCCGCCATCTGAAACAGATCGAAGCTGCCAAACTGGCGGATGGCGATGTCGCTCGCGATCAGCCCGCATGCCCGGTAGTGGCGATCCGGGTCGTACAGCTCGTCCAGCGCCCTGCCCGCTTCGCCCGCCAATAGAAAGTAATCCGCGCTCGGATAGGGCAGCCCGGATGTGCTGGCCTGTTTGTCGAATGACTTCAGAGTCAGGAATACCGTCAGTTGCCCGGCGGTCAGCCGTTTGGTGATGAGTTCCTTGGACAGGCGCATGGCGTGGTTGAGCAGATGCGCGCGGATGGTCTGCTTGTCCTGTGTGATCTCGCCCATCGAAGCGGTTCTGGACACGCTCTTGGGCATCCTGGCTTCGGTCTCGATCTTGTAGATGGGCGTGCCGCTGAGCTCATGCCACAGGTCGGTGCCGGCTTTACCCAGCAGTCGCCTGATCTCGTGTTCCGGCACATCCGCGAAATCGGCTGCGGTGTGGATACCGAACTTGTTGAGCAGCGCCTGGCGATTGCCGCCGATACCGGGGATGTCGCGCACGCTGACATGTTCCAGGAAATCATGGATGCGCCTGCCCGCCACGATGGTCGTGCCATCGGGTTTGTTGTATTCGGAAGCCATCTTGGCCAGGGTGCGGGTAACGGAGATACCGATCGAGACGGTGATGCCGACCTCTTGCCGGACGGTGGTGCGTATCTCGTCGGCAATGGCCTGATACGGTTTGCGGTACAGGCTGCGCAGCCCGTTCATGTCCATGAACCCCTCATCGATGGAGTATTCCTCGATTGCCGGGCTGTAGCGCCTGATGATGGCAAAGAGTTTGTCGGATATCTGGCCGTAATAACGAAAATCGGCGGAAAGGTAGTTTGCCTGGGGCAGCAGTTTCCTGGCTTCCCAGACCGGCATGCCGGTGGTGACGCCTGCGGCTTTGGCGTCATAGGTCTTGGCGACCACGCAGGCATCCTGGCTGGACAGCACGCAGATGGGCTGGCCTTTCAGGTCGGGGCGGCGCAACTGTTCGCAGGAGGCGTAGAAACAGTCGGCATCC
>JAGRPI010000038.1 GCA_019449635.1 Candidatus Ferrigenium bremense | reverse complement strand
CATTAAGATAGCAATCAATTACTATCTTGATGGGTGAGGTCATGTCCAGGCAAAAAATTGGATTGTGGTCATTGGTGGGCGGAGTAGCCTTGATCTTTGCCTGGGTTGCGATGACCCAAGGGCCGCTGGCGCCAGTCAAGGTCACGGTAGAAAAAATCCAGACGGGTAATCTTTCCAGCGGTGTATTTGGCGTCGGGACGTTGAAAGCCAGACGCAGCTACAACCTGGCGCCGACTGTGACGGGCCGGGTCAAAAGCGTGCTGGTCGATCAAGGTGACCAAGTTGTTGCGGGACAGGTGCTGGCCGAAATGGACCCTGTCGACCTGAATGAAAAACTGGCCGGCAGTCAGCGCGTAATCGAAAAAGCGGCCAATTCGATCCTGGCTTCGGAAGCGCAATTGAGTGAGGCGCAGAGTCGAATGAACACGCTTTCCGCGACGTTCATCCGTTATGAGGAATTGCGTGCGCGTGGCTTCATCAGCCAGGAGATGTTCGATGCGAAGCAGCACGAGAGGAATGCTGCCTCCGCAGCATTGTCTGCGGCAACAGCCAATCTGGCCGCTGCGCGCGAAGAGCTTGCCAGGGCTCAAGCTGATATGCGCGGTGTCGGCAAATTACATACGCAGACCAGATTATTCAGCCCGGTCAATGGCGTGATTGTGGCCAGATTGGCCGAGCCGGGCAGCACCATAGCCAGTGGGCAGGTCGTACTCCAGATCATTGACCCATCCAGCCTCTGGGTTGAAACGCGCATCGCCCAGAAACAGGCCGGCCGGGTGCGTATCGGACAGGAAGCGGAGATCGTACTGCGTTCGCAGCCCCAATCGCCGCTCACGGGCAAAGTCGAACGCGTGGACATGATCAGCGATACGGTAACCGAGGAGCGAATCGTCAACGTATCCTTTGCTAACAATCGCCCCGAGTCCGGCATCGGCGAATACGCAGAGGTCACCATCAGGCTGCCAGACCTGAGCAACGCCCGCACCATTCCAAGTGCTGCGGTGAAACGCGCTGATAAGCAGGATGGCGTATGGGTTCTGCAAAACAAGGGGGTACAGTTCAGGCCGGTCAAGATCGGAGCCACCACTATGGATGGGCGCACGCAGATATTGGATGGCCTCGGCGATGACGACACGGTCATCGTGTATAGCCAGCAACCTCTGCGCCCGGGACTGGATGTAAAAATCGTGCCCCGGCTCGTTCAGGGATAACCCGTGATCAATCTGGCGGGTCGGGACATTCTGCACGGTTGGGGAAAGTTCATTTTCACCGGGCTGGGGCTGGGTCTGTTGATCGGGGTAACACTGACCATGGCAGGGGTCTATCGCGGCATGGTGGATGATGCCCAGGTGCTGATCGAGAATGCGGGTGCCGACCTCTGGGTCGTGCAACGGGACACATTGGGTCCCTATGCCGAGCCGTCCAGCGTGCGCGATGATGTGGCAAACGATTTGCTGGGCCTGCCAGGCATACGCGAAACAGGCAACGTGACCTACCTGACCATGCAGATCCGTCACAACCGCAAGGATATCCGCGTGATGCTGGTGGGCTATGAAACCGGCAAACCGGGCGAACCGGGCTATCTGATCGCAGGGCGCCCGATCACGCGTTCGCACTACGAAGCGCTGGCCGACATCAAGACCGGCCTTGCCCTGGGTGACCGCATCGCCATCCGGCGCCATGAATACACCGTCGTCGGTCTGACGCGCCGCATGGTCTCTTCCAGCGGCGATCCGATGCTGTTCATCCCCCTCAAGGATGCGCAGGAAGTACAGTTCCTCAAGGATAACGATGCCCTGCTCAACGAACGCGCGCGCACTGCTGCGAATCCCGCCTTCAACCGTCCGGGCGTGCCGGGCCTGCTGGACGCGGTACAAGCCAGCCAGACCTCCAGCCGATTCGTGAATGCGGTGCTGGTGCGCACAGCGCCAGGCATGGAAGAGGCTGCAGTCGAACAAGTCGAACGCTGGAAGCACCTGCAAGCCTATACCAAGAGCCAGATGGACGAGATATTGGTGGCACGTCTGATCGCCACCTCTTCCAAACAGATATTCATGTTCCTGGTGATTCTGGCGATCGTCAGCGCGGCCATCGTCGCCTTCATCATTTACACCATGACCTTGAACAAAGTGCGTGAGATCGCGGTGCTCAAACTGATCGGTGCGACCAACCGCACGATCAGCGGGATGATCCTGCAGCAAGCGTTAGGATTGGGATTGATCGGCTTTTTGGTCGGCAAATTATCGGCGACCCTGTGGGGGCCCTTGTTTCCAAAATATGTGTTGCTGTTGCCGGGAGATGCAGTCAAGGGATTCATTCTGGTTGTGCTGATGTGCGCCATCGCCAGCATATTCGCCATCCGCGCCGCATTGCATATCGATCCGGCGACGGCAATCGGGGGTTGAGACATGGGCGAACCTGCGATTCACATCGAAAACCTGAAGAAGCGTTACGGCGAGGGTGAGACGGCAGTGGATGCGCTCAAGGGGGTGGATATGACCATCTGGCCGGGCGAAGTGGTGGGCCTGGTCGGGCCGAGCGGTTCCGGCAAGAGCACCCTGCTCAAATGTCTGGGCGCAGTGATCGAGCCCACCGCGGGGCGCATGACATTAGGCGGACAGACGATCTTTGACGGGCAATGGAAGATCAAGGATTTGCGTACGCTCCGGCGGGATCGCATCGGCTTCGTGTTCCAGGCACCTTACCTGATCCCGTTTCTGGATGTCACCGACAACGTCGCATTGCTGCCGATGCTGGCCGGTGCCTCGAATGCCAAGTCACGCAGCCGTGCACAGGAACTGCTCGATGCGCTGGATGTCGGGCACCGGGCCAAGGCCAGCGTTTCACAACTATCGGGCGGCGAGCAGCAGCGAGTTTCCATCGCGCGGGCATTGGCCAACCACCCGCCGGTCATTCTTGCCGATGAACCGACCGCGCCGCTGGATAGCGAACGGGCACTGAACGTGGTGCGCATCCTGAACCAGATGGCGGAGCAATACCAGACAGCTATCATCGTCGTCACGCACGACGAAAAGATCATCCCCACGTTCAAGCGCATCTACCACATCCGCGACGGGCGCACCTATGACGAAGCCGGCGAAGGCAGGCATGTTTGAAAGCATTTCCCGAAGGAGAACCATTTTGAGTCAGGAAACGATAAAGCGGCGCCTGAGCACCGAAGAGAGACAAAGCGAGATCATTCGCGTGGCGGTCGAACTGGCTGCCGAAAAAGGAGTAGACAGCGTTACGACGCAGGATATGGCAGATGCGATGCAACTCACCCAGGGGGCGATCTTCCGGCACTTCTCGACCAAGGATGATATCTGGGTCGCCGTCATGCTGTGGATACGCGACCGCTTGATGAAAGTATTGGATAAGGCGGCTTCCAATGCTTCCGATCCATTGGATGCCATCGAGCGCATGTTCTCCGCGCATATCACGTTCATCAGCAAGCATCCGGCCATTCCGCGTTTGCTGTTCTCCGAGTTGCTGCACAAGAAGAACAGCAAATTGCGACAACTCATCCAGGAGATCATTTCCGGCTATGAGGCCAAGATCGCCGGACTGCTGGAATCAGCAAAATCGCAGTCCCTGGCATCGGACGATCTCGACAGCAAGAGTGCTGCCGTACTTTATATCGGCATGATCCAGGGCCTGGTCATGCAGGCGTCGATTTTTGGCGGGAAGCGCACCCTTCAGCAAGAAGCTGAAAAGGTCTTTCCGATCTTTTTGCACGGCATCAAAACCCGTAATCATCACGGCTGATTTATTAACTCACTAAAGGATTCACCATGATCACATCCAAACGACCACGCGGAATCAGAATCTGGATAATTTCTCTGGTTGCTATCGTGTTCGGCCTGATGACCATCAAGGAGGGCGGCATGGTTCTGCTTGGCGATGAGGCGGCACGCACTGCAGCCGGCAATTATGTGCCATTCGTGCTTTGGTTCAACTTCATATCCGGCTTCGCCTATGTCTTCGCCGGTGTCGGACTGTGGCTGCAGCAACGCTGGGCAGTCGGGCTGGCTGTCACTATCGCCGCTGCGATAATAGTCACGTTCGCGGCATTCGGCGTGCATGTCTATTCCGGCGGAGCCTACGAGCAGCGCACGGTCATCGCCATGAGCCTGCGGACTCTGATTTGGGCAACAATCGCAATCATGGCTGCTCAGTCATTGCGGCGCAGGTAAGGCGGGTAGCTGACCATAAGCAGGTATGGATGCCGAACGGGTTGCGGTGTCTGCAGTTGTAAAGTGTACAACCCATGTTGATAAGGAGTCTGAGATGAAGAAAAGAACTTTAATGGTATCGGCCTTGGCAACGGCCCTGTATCTGTCTGCCGGTTTCGCGTTGGCTGCTGATCAGGAACCAGCCAAAGAAAAGGCCCAGACACAAAAGCAAGAGCAAATCTATGGCAGCCAACTGATGACGCAACAAGAGCGTGCCGAACAACGTGACAGGATGCGCGCTGCTAAAACTGCCGAGGAACGTGAGCAAATCCGCAAGGAACATCACGAACGTATGCAAGAGCGGGCCAAGGAGCGTGGGGTGTCATTGCCCGACGAGCCCCCTGCCAGAGGGAGCGGTATGGGTCCCGGCAGCGGCAGAATGGGATCTGGGGGAGGCATGGGGCCAGGGGGCGGTCGCGGCCGTTAATACATGCATCGGATGTCATTCCGTGCTTTACACCGGTGTGCCACAAGCAGCACTTCGCTTGTTTGTGGCACATCTACGAAGCACCAGGTGTTCCTGAATTCGTCTTGCCAACTGCCATAAGGAATATTCATGAAGGCACTACTAATAGCTGCTGCGCTGATCACTTCATTTGTAGCCACGCTTGCCAACGCTGGTGACGACGCCCTGCTGGGCGAAGCGCGCAAGGTGGCAACGATGTTGCCGCCCAGGTTGCTGGCTGCCTTGCAGGAAGAAATCAGCAAATCGGGACCCGAAGGTGCGATCCCCGTCTGCATGGACATGGCACCGAAAATGGCTGGCGAGATATCCCGGCAGACCGGATGGAAGGTCAAGCGTGCCAGCCTCAAGGCGCGCAATGATGCCCGCGCGATCCCCGATGCATGGGAAAAAGCCGCACTCGAGGATTTCGACAAGCGTGCCGCTGCCGGCGAACCCCCTGCCCAATTGGAAAAGGGAGAGAAGGTCGGCAACGAGTACCGCTACGTTAAAGCGCTGCCGGTGCAACCGCTCTGCCTCAGTTGCCACGGCCATGTAGATCAGCTCACCCCCGCCGTCAGATCGGCTATTGGCCAGCACTACCCAAATGATCGTGCTACCGGTTATTCTGTAGGCCAGATTCGCGGCGCAATCAGTGTACGTAAACCACTTTAAGCGCAAAGCAACACTCAAATAAGCTCTGGAACCCACCATATAAGGAATACAAAAGTATGAAAAGAATTTTGATATCTATTCCAGCGTTAATCGGGACAGTAAGCTTGAATGTCGCATTTGCTGCCACCGAAACAATGCAACATCAAAACCATCATCACGGCATGAACACGATGGATACACGAATCTCCCTGGAATTGTCGGAGGAAATGAAGCAGCATCAGCTATCGAACATGCGAGAGCATTTGGAAGCAGTCAATTCGATCATCAGTCTAATGTCGGGAAACAAGTTTGAGGATGCCTCAAAAATAGCTCATGGCAAACTTGGACTAACCCCGGAAATGCAGCAGATGTGCAGCATGTTCGACAATGAGAGATTTATGACATTAGGATTGGCTTTCCATAAGAGTGGCGATGATCTTGGCCGTGTATTGAAAACCAGAGATGTAAATGCGTCATTACGCGCATTGAATAAAACGATGCAGTATTGTGTAGAGTGTCATGCGACTTACCGTCAGTGATTCCAGTTGCCAAGTCACGTCATATTAAATTGGAATCATGACAAGCCAGTTACCTGACTGTCCGCCGTTGAGCCGGTCGGGTATCGTCTTTGGGTCGGTGGCTGCACGTCACGAGCGACTGCTTCAAGGCGATGCAAATTTTTCAATCCAGGCGGCTGATTTCAGGAAGCCCCAAAGGGAACATGATGTGCAGCCCGGTACCGCAATCCGCCTTTCGCAATGGCCGGTTCATGCCATTAAGCGGGCGATGAACCTGACATGGCCTGACTTTCTCTAAGGCATTGCCAAGCGTTTTATCGTTTTGATTTTCCGTCCTTGATGATCTGGGCCGCCTGCTGGTCCGTGGTTTCGGATTTCTTCCAGTCAGGCTCTTCAAACTTGATCCCGTAATTCTGTTTCATGGCCATGTTGCATGACAGGTAATCGGAAGGGTTCGGGTTGGCTGAAAGCATTGTGGCTGAATTGGCCAGGTAGCTCATGACGGACTCCTTGTCGTCATGTATATGGCCTATGCCGATGACATGCCCAAGCTCGTGAGTAATGACCCGTTTCAAATCATTGGGGCCATAGATTCCTTTGGGATTCAGCTTGACGCCGGATAGAGTGCCGCCCTGACCGGCTGCCCCCAGCCCGTTATTGCTGACATCTTGCAGGGCGCTATCCCAGCGGACGACGTAGCCATCACCTGCATTCTGTTGCCTCGGTGCGTCGCCTTTCCTTACTCCACCATAGACAAGGTTCACGTTGCAGCCTCTGTTCCACTTCGATGCGGCTTCGCGAATGATGGACTCGGTCTGGGCCATCGTTACGCCGGGTGGCTCATAGGTCGGGTTGTAATAAAAGGTGATGGTGGGCGAGCCCTTGCTCTTTTTGAACCCCTTGTCCGCGCCGGATGCATTTGAATCTGCAGCGGCTTGCTGTTTGCTGGTGTAATAGAACTCCTTGTCCGCCTTCTGTTGCGGTGGGCAGACCTCGCTCTGATAGGTCATAAGGCCGTTGCTATCGACACATTTGTAATAATTTTCCGCATGTCCGGCTGCTGGCAAGGCCAGCGCAGTCAGGGCCAGTGATAGTTTTTTCATAGCCGCCCTTTATCGAACCTAAAATAGCTCTGCCCATGAGTTTCCGCTTCCATCGCATGATAGCCGCTCATCCATGAGCAGATGCGACCCGCTGGGCCCGGATGCTGCCCTCAGATCAGAAGCGGCTACTGCAATTCAAAATGGCTACAGCGTCCGCAGCAGGTCGCCGCGCGCGAATCCGCACAGCGGCTCGGCTATCCCCCTGGCCAAGGCCATCACCTTGAACAGCTCGCCCATCTCCGCCGGGCTGGTGAGCTTCTGCAATTGCGCAGAGAGCGGCAGGTAGTCGCGCAGGTTTTCCGGCGGGGTGTCCTTCATCAATTCGGTGATGCCGCAGTTCAGCAGGAAGAACGCCTGTGAGGTGTAGCCCAGCAGCTCCAGCCCGGCATCGATGCCGCATTCCGCGATGTCGGTGAAATTCACGTGCGCGGTGATGTCCTGCAGGCCGGGCAGGAAGAACGGGTCACCGTGCGCATGATGGCGGTAGTGGCACATCAGCGTGCCGCTGCTGCGCTGCGGATGGTAGAACTCGCGCGCACCGAAACCGTAATCGATGAACAGCAGTGCGCCTTGTCCCAGGCAGCCTGCCAGGCTGCTGACCAGGCCGCGCGCGGCGAGGCAGATCTCGCTGACATAATCGCCCGGTACATTGATCTGCTGTGCGGCATGCAGCAGGGCGGCATTGGCGATGGAGTGTTCCTGCCAGACGAAACCATGTTCATACCCGTTGGAGCCAAGATGCCCTGTAGGAGCGGCTCCTGGCCGCGATTCGCACGCAGGGCGTGCTCCTACAATGCATGGATAGTCTAATGGATTATCTGGGTTCAGAGCCACGCCGCGCTCGGCCAGCGCGCTGTCCCGCCAATGCACCAGATGCACGGGCAATGCGTCGAGCACCTCGTTGGCCACGATCGCACCGGAGAATTTTTCCGGCAGTGTATCCAGCCAATGCACGCGCTCCAGCAGGTGCGGCAGGCGTTCTTGCAGCAGGGTCTGCTGGCGGGCGCGCAGGTCGGCGCTCACTTCGAGGATCGCGTAGCTGTCGGGCAGGCTGCCGACCCGTTCCAGTTCGCCGAGCAGGTCCGCCGCCAGCTTGCCGCTGCCCGCACCCAGCTCCAGGATGTGCGGCGCGCTGCAGGCCATGATTTGCGCCATCTGCCGCGCCAGGGTGCGGCCGAACAGCGGCGACAGTTCCGGCGCGGTGATGAAGTCGCCCGCCTCGCCGAACTTGTGCGCCCCCGCCGTGTAATAGCCCAGCCCCGGCGCGTAAAGCGCCAGCTCCATGTAGCGCGCAAAGGAGATCCAGCCGCCCTGTCCGGCGATGTCGCGGCGGATGGATTCGCACAATCGGACGCTGTGCTGCGCGGCTTCCGGACTGGGGGTGGGCAAAGGTGCATGCATGGTCGGGTATAATTCAGCGGTATGCAAGTTTAACAGTTTGAATAAAAACGTAGCGAGGAAGGTCAGATGCAATGTGCACGGAACGCAGGAACCGGAATGTACAAAAGGTACATGAGGATTTCGAGTGCCGCGCAACACCGCAGATGATCCTCCGCAGTAGTTTTTAGCAAACTGTTTGTGGAGAGTGCTATGCAAGGCAAAACGGTGTTGGTGACAGGAGGCGCGAAGCGGGTCGGCGCGGCGATCTCGCGCCGCCTGCATGCGGCGGGCGCGAATATCGTGCTGCATTACCGTTCCTCGAAGCGAGAAGCGCTGGATCTGCGCGACGAGCTGAATGCGTTCCGCCCGGACAGCGCGACGGCGTGCGAGGCGGACCTGCTCGACCTTGCGGCGTTGCGCTCACTGGTGGATCAGGCCATCGGGAAATTCGGGCGGTTGGACGCGCTGGTCAACAACGCTTCGAGTTTTTATGCCACGCCGCTGGCGGAGGTGAACGAGCAGCAATGGCACGACCTGCTCGGCACCAACCTGCGCGCGCCGCTGTTCCTGGTGCAGGCGGCAGCGGCCGAATTGCGCCGCCATCACGGCTGTGTCGTGAACATCGCGGACATCCATGCCGAGCGCCCGATGCACGGGCATCTGCTGTACAGCGTGGCCAAGGCCGGGCTGGCCGCGCTGACCCGCGCACTGGCCCAGGAGATGGCGCCGCAGGTGCGCGTCAATGCCGTCGCTCCGGGTGTCATCATGTGGCCGGAGAATGCGGCCTGGATGGACGAGGAACAGCGCCGCAAGATCGTCGCGCATACGCTGCTCAAGCGCGAAGGCGAGCCGGAAGACATCGCCAGGACGGTGGCGTTCCTGATCCAGGATGCGCCCTATGTGACGGGGCAGATCATCGCCGTCGATGGCGGCAGAAGCATCAACATTTAACAGGGGATTCCTATTTGCCCGTTCGTGGTGAGGTATCGAACCACGAACGGATCCATCAGAACCCGTTCACCCTTCGATACCTCAGGAGGAGCGGAAATTTAGAGCTACATGAAAAACATGAACGACATCGCACAACCCATCCAATTCGAGCGCCACTCCAGCAACTTCAACCGCCTCAAGGGGCGGCTGGAACACCAGGTCGGCAAGGCGATCGCCGACTTCAACATGATCGAAGCGGGCGACACGGTGATGGTCTGCCTGTCCGGCGGCAAGGACTCGCATGCGCTGCTCGACATCCTGCTCACCCTGCGCAAGCGCGCGCCGATCGATTTCCGCATCATCGCGATGAACCTCGACCAGAAACAGCCGGGCTTCCCGGAAGAAGTGCTGCCGGAGTACCTCAAGTCCATCGGCGTGGAATACCACATTGAAAACCAGGATACCTATTCCATCGTCAAGGAAAAAATTCCCGAGGGCAAGACCACCTGCTCGCTGTGTTCGCGGCTGCGGCGCGGCATCATCTACCGCGTCGCGCACGAACTCGGCGCGAACAAAATCGCGCTGGGGCATCACCGCGACGACATGATCGAGACGCTGTTCCTGAACATGTTCTTCGGCGGCAAACTCAAGGCGATGCCGCCGAAGCTGGTGACCGACAAGGGCGACCACATCGTGATCCGCCCGCTGGTCTATTGCGCGGAAAAGGACATCGCCCGCTATGCGCGCGGCATGGAATTCCCGATCATCCCGTGCAACCTGTGCGGCTCGCAGGAGAACATGCAGCGCAAGAACGTCAAGAAGATGCTCGCCGCATGGGAGCTCGAGTACCCGGGGCGCAGCCAGACCATCTTCACCGCGATGCAGAGCGTCAAACCCTCACACCTGCTGGATAGCGGCCTGTTCGATTTCAAGAACCTGCAGATCGGCGACAAGGTCGCGGAAGGCGACATAGCGTTCGACGACGAGACGGCTTGCTGATTGGTCCGAAGGTAGGTTGGGTTAGCGGCTTGCCGCGTAACCCAACGAATAACAGTTGCGTAGGATGGGTTGAGCGCAGAGATACCCATCAAAAACGGCCGGTGACGATTAACCGATGGATATCGCTACGCTCAATCCATCCTACTGCGCTACGTCATTCAACTGAAATCTTGAAGATCGCCTTGCGCACCTGGCAGCTGCTCACCAGCGGCGCGTGCGCATCCTCCGGGAAGAAGATGCAGAACGCGCCGGGCGGCGTGGCGACCCAGCTTGCCGGCGCGTCGTGGAAGAAGCGGATGTCCTTCTCTTCGTTGTAATCGCCCACCGGCTGCGTGCAATCCGCCAGCGTCTTCCAGCCCATCTCGTCCACCCCTTCCAGCACCAGTTGGATGTCGATGTAACGGCGGTGGCATTCCAGTTTCGCCGCCTCGCGCGCGCGCCCCGGCACGTTCTCCACGATGACGAACAGCTGCTTGTCGACGATGGGGTGGCGCCCCGGTGCGAGCGCCAGCAGGTCGGTGTTGCGGATGAAATCGAACACGCGCGGGAACAGCGGGTGCAGCGCGGCGTAGCGGTCGGATTGCGAGAGGGTGGAGAGGATCATGGTTGCGGCTCTTTAAATTTATTGGGGGCGTGGGTAGTTGCTCTTACTTTTACTGAGCTTACTAAAAACACATGGGTCTTCGTTCACAAAACCCAAATTGATACCGTCTGGCGCAACTACCCCATCACGTTCACCATCAGAAAAGAAAAATTTCCAAGTTGATTTTTCTGATGAAAGTAAAATTATAGTTTGGTGATTGTCTGCGCCAGCCAGCCTAGCAAGTTTTGAGTGATTATTTGGTAAACGATTGGAATAACGGTTATGCAGACAAGTTAAGTAAGGGCTTCTACTTTTCTTATTTCTAGCTTGAACTTCATCAAATGCATCACCTGCGAGTGTCATTTCTTGAACATGATTTTTGTCTTCACCCACGATTAACTGCTTTTTCTCAGTGATATAAAGACGTGCGCTCTCTGGCCCCTCAGGTTCTGAAAATAAAATAAAATAGTCAGCCATGCTCAGATTACTCTTCAGAAGTATTGCAGCAAATTGCCTCACATATTGCTCTTGGCATTCGGTTCCGCACCTTGCTTGTTCTGCAATAGCCCCCACTCCTAGAAAAGCAGGAAGAATAAATAACCCAAATATTAGATAAGCAATACGCATTGAACCTCGTAGTGTGCGGTGGCCAATGGGTTTGCGCAAAATGTCGCGCATCACGCCGCCTTCTTCAACCGCATCTCCAGCCGAATCTCCGCCGCCAGCATGTTGACCAGCGTATCAAGGGAGAACACGTCTATCTTGCCGCGCATCAGGTCGGAGATGCGCGGTTGCGTGACTCCTAGCGTTTTTGCGGCTTCGGCCTGGGTCATGCCGCTGTTACGGATGTATTCGGTGATGGCGCGCATCAGTTCGGCGCGCGCCTTCATGTTGGCCGCGTCACCGGGTGTATCTTCGATGGCGTCCCATACGCTTTTGAATCGTTGCTTGCTCATGGACTGATTATACGCAATCTTGTATATGCAGCCCGGAGGTTCATTGAGCCTGAAACTTTATGGTTCGACAGGCTCACCACGAACGGCCTTCAAGTGGCGTGCGAGATATGGACAGTTGGGTGCAAGGCTGCTCACTACCCTTTCCCCGTTCGTCCTGAGCTTGTCGAAGGATGAAAAGGCGCGCCATCTCTGACAGTACCTTTTGCCAATAGTGATACTTCAGCCCAGTCGCCGCGCATCATCGCTTCCTTTTTCTTGCGGCTCCAGCCTTTGATTTGTCGCTCGGCGGTGAGTGCTTCTTCGCGGGTGATGCATTCCTGGCTGAATACCAATTCAACAGGTAGGCGGCTGGCCGTGTAACCACCGCATAGTCCGTTTTGATGTTCACCGATGCGTTGTTCAAGATTGTCGGTATGCCCGGTGTAATACGAGCTATCGGCGCAGCGCAGGATGTAAATCCAGAAGCTCATGATTGTTGCGCTCCGTAAATTTCACCCTTCGACAAGCTCAGGGCGAACGGTGTGGTGGGTATTGCCGGTTACAAAAAACGCGCCACCATCCCCTTCGCCAGTTCACCCTGCAACGGTATCTGCACGCGATGCCCGCTGCCCGGCGCGGTGGTGACGGGCTCGCCTTTGAGGTTGCGCATCTCGGTCAATTCGACGATGCGGTTGCCGGAAGGGTGGATGATTTCCAGCCGGTCGCCGACCCGGAATCTGTTCTTCACGTCGATCTCGGCGATGCCGTCAGCGCAACTGACGATGTCGCCGACGTACTGCTGGCGGGTGCTTTCGGAGTGTCCTTGCATATAGTTCTGGTGCTCGTGGGTGTGGTGGCGTTCGAGGAAGCCGTCGGTGTAGCCGCGGCTCGCCAGCGCATCGAGCGCTCCGAGCAGCGCGTAGTTGAAGGACCGGCCCGCGACTGCGTCGTCGATCGCCTGGCGGTACACCTGCGCGGTGCGCGCGACGTAGTAGATGGACTTGGTGCGGCCTTCGACTTTCAGCGAATCCACGCCGATCTTCACCAGCCGCTCGACATGCTCCACTGCGCGCAAATCCTTCGAGTTCATGATGTAGGTGCCGTGCTCGTCTTCCAGCACCGGCATCAGCTCGTCCGGGTGATCCTGGCGCGAGATCAGGTAGGCACGGTCGGCGAGCGGGTGGCGCGGCTGGCTGCCGCAGGACGACAGCGCGCTTTCGCTCAACGCCTTATCAAAATCAAAATCTATTTTCTGGATGTCGCCGGTGCCGTCCTCGATCGCATTGTCCACCTTGTAATCCCAGCGGCAGGAGTTGGTACAGGTGCCCTGGTTGGCGTCGCGGTGGTTGAAGTAGCCGGACAGCAGGCAGCGCCCGGAATAGGCCATGCACAGCGCGCCGTGGATGAACACCTCGAGTTCGATGTCCGGGCATTGCTGGCGGATCTCTTCGATCTCGTCCAGCGACAGTTCGCGCGACAGGATCACGCGCGTCAGACCGAGCGATTGCCAGAATTTCACCGCCGCGTAGTTGACGGTGTTGGCCTGCACCGACAGATGCACTTCCATCTCCGGCCAGCGCTCGCGCACCATCGCGATCAGGCCGGGGTCGGCCATGATCAGTGCATCCGGCTGCATCGCGATGACCGGCTCCATGTCGGCCATGTAGGTCTTGACCTTGGCGTTGTGCGGCATCAGGTTGCTGGCGACGAATAATTTTTTGCCGAGCGCATGTGCCTCCTGGATGCCGATTTGCAACTCTTCCAGCTTGAATTCGTTGTTGCGCGCGCGCAGCGAGTAGCGCGGCTGCCCGGCGTACACCGCATCCGCGCCGAAGGCGTAGGCGGTGCGCATTTTTTCCAGCGTGCCGGCGGGCAGGAGAAGTTCGGGTGCTTTCATCAACGGTTCAATCCAAGAGTAAATTCCCGCAACATTGCAGGGGGAGCCGGGGTAGGAGTGGAAGTCGGGAGCAAAGTTCTGGCTCACAACCTAGCGGGCATGGCAATGAAACTCTCCATGCCCGCTTCCCTCTCTCCTAACTCTCTCCCGCTTGCGGGAGAGAGGGGTATGGTCTCGCTACGCGAGTTTCACGTTTACCTTCCCGCTAGAAGGAGGAAGGAGCCGGCGTTTCGCGCATCAAATACCCAGCCGCTTCCAGATCTCCAGCGCCGGTCCGGACTGGTTCAGCGTGTAGAAGTGCAGTCCCGGCGCGCCGCCTGCGAGCAGCTTCTCGCAGAGCTGCGTGACCACGTCGAGGCCGAAGGCCTGCACCGATTCGCTGTCGTCGCCGTAGCCTTCCAGCGTGCGGCGTATCCAGCGCGGGATCTCCGCGCCGCAGGTATCGGAGAAGCGCGCCAGCTGGGCGAATTTCACGATCGGCATGATGCCCGGCACGATGGGGATGGTGACGCCGAGCTTGCGGCATTCGTCGACGAAATGGAAATAGCTGTCGGCGTTGTAGAAATACTGGGTGATCGCCGAGTTCGCACCGGCCGCGGCCTTGCGCTTGAAGTTGACGAGATCGTCGCGTGCCGAGCGGGCCTGCGGGTGGAATTCAGGGTAGGCCGCCACTTCGATGTGAAAGTGTTCGCCGGTCTGCGCGCGGATGAAGGACACCAGTTCGTTGGCGTACTGGAATTCGCCGGTGGTCGCCATGCCGGAGGGCAGGTCGCCGCGCAGCGCGACGATGCGCTTGATGCCGAGCTGCTTGTAGGTTTGCAGGATGTCGCGGATGTTTTCGCGCGTCGAGCCGATGCAGGACAGGTGCGGTGCGACCTCGAGCCCCTCAGCCTTGATCTGCTGCACGACTTCCAGCGTGCGCTCCCGCGTGGAGCCGCCCGCGCCGAAGGTCACGGAGAAAAAATCCGGGTGGAGCGCCGCCAGTTGCTTGCGCGCAACGGCGAGTTTTTCCGTGCCTTCCGGAGTTTGCGGCGGAAAGAATTCAAAGCTGAAAAGCGGTTTGTTCATGACTTCCTCAGGATTTGTGCGGCGGCTGCGGACAGCGCCCACGAAAAGATACTGTACAGAACCGCGCCGAGTACGCCGTACCAGAAACTGTCCACGACGAAACCCTTGAGCACCGAGCCGACGAACCAGAACAGCAGGCCATTGATGACGAAGATGAACAGCCCCAGGGTGAGCAGCGTGACCGGCAGGGTGAGCAGCAGCAACAGCGGACGGATCAGCGTGTTGACCAGGCCGAGGAAGAACGCGGCGATCATCGCATCGACGAAGCTGTCCAGATGGATGCCCGGCACGAAGTTCGCCACGGCCAGCAAGGCCAGCGCGTTCAATACCCAGATCAGGATGAGTTGCATGATGTCCCTTCAATAGGGAGACGGGATGCCGCTGTGCGGCTTGGGAAACGGAAAACGTAAAAGCAGAGCGCAGCTGTCACGCGTTTCCCGTTTCTTATTTCCCGCTTTCCCCTTTAGTAGCGATAGTGTTCCGACTTGTACGGGCCGTTCTTCGGCACGCCGATATAGGCGGCCTGCTGGTCGGTCAGTTCGCTCAGCTGCGCGTTCAGTTTGGTCAGTTGCAGGCGCGCTACCTTCTCGTCGAGATGCTTGGGCAGGGTATACACGCCGACCGGATAATCCCTGGTGCGGGTGAACAGTTCGATCTGCGCGATGGTCTGGTTGGCGAACGACGAGGACATCACGTAGGACGGATGGCCGGTGCCGCAGCCGAGGTTCACCAGGCGGCCCTTCGCAAGAAGGATAATCCGTTTGCCGTCCGGGAATATCACATGGTCGACCTGCGGCTTGATCTCTTCCCACTGGTATTTTTCCAGCGAGGCGACGTCGATCTCGTTGTCGAAGTGGCCGATGTTGCAGACGATGGCCTGATCCTTCATCTTCGCCATGTGGTCGTGGGTGATGACGTGGAAGTTGCCGGTGGTGGTGACAAAGATGTCGGCCTTGTCGGCGGCATATTCCATGGTCACCACGCGATAGCCTTCCATCGCGGCCTGCAGCGCGCAGATCGGGTCGATCTCGGTCACCCATACCTGCGCGGACAGCGCGCGCATGGCTTGCGCCGAACCCTTGCCCACATCGCCGTAACCGCAGATCACCGCGACCTTGCCGGCGATCATCACATCGGTGGCGCGCTTGATTCCGTCCACCAGCGATTCGCGGCAGCCATACAGGTTGTCGAATTTGGACTTGGTGACGGAGTCGTTCACGTTGATCGCAGGGAACTTCAGTTCGCCGCGCTCGTGCATCTGGTACAGGCGATGCACGCCGGTGGTGGTCTCTTCGGTCACGCCCTTGATCGCGGCGAGGCGCCTGGAATACCAGGTCTTGTCGGTGGCCAGCTTGGCCTTGATCGAAGCGAACAGGCAGGTCTCTTCTTCGGAACCGGGGTTGTTCAACAGTGCAGCGTCTTTTTCGGCGCGTGTGCCCAGATGCAGCAACAGCGTGGCGTCGCCGCCGTCGTCCAGGATCATGTTGGACAACGTTTTTTCCCCATTCGGGCCATCCGCCCATTCGAAGATGCGGTGGGTGTAATCCCAGTATTCGGCCAGTGTCTCGCCCTTGACGGCGAACACCGGCGTGCCGCCAGCAGCAATCGCAGCAGCGGCGTGATCCTGGGTGGAGAAGATGTTGCAGGATGCCCAGCGCACCTGTGCGCCGAGCGCGGTCAGCGTCTCGATCAGCACGGCGGTCTGGATGGTCATGTGCAGCGAGCCGGTGATACGCGCTCCCTTGAGCGGCTGGGTCTTGGCAAATTCTTCGCGGATCGCCATCAGGCCGGGCATCTCGGTCTCGGCGATGGCGATTTCCTTGCGTCCCCATGCGGCGAGGGACAGGTCGGCGACTTTGAAATCTGTGAAAGCGGTATTCATGAGGCACTCCATTCATAAGATTAATGAACAGGTGCCGTTGAAACATCCGAGCCTGACGGGCAATTGAAGTCCAGCCCGCTGCAGCACCCCTCGGAGGGCGCGGATTATAAACCTAAAACCGGCATATGGCCACGGATTGACACGGATATTCACGGATTTACAACAGGTTGGCCAAATTGCACCGCGCGCCTCCCAAGTGAGTTGTGAGAAGTGCGCAATCAGGGATTATCAGTGGCAATCCGTGTTCATCCGTGGCCGATGACTTCTTCCGGAGGGCACAAGACTAAAGGTAATCCCTGAAATCGCCTACCACGGTGTGGCTGGCATGCCGCTCCATAGCTCGTGGATGTCGCGGATGTCCCACTTTACCGGATCTTCGTGCGAAACGATCTTGTCCTTGCAGGCAGGTTTCGACAGATCCAGTATCTCCGGGGGGATACGGACATCGGACTTGATCGAAAAGAACACCTTCACCACCGGCGTGAGCAGCGATTTCGCGGTCTGTTCTATGATCACGCCGAGATGGCCGGACTCCAGCCTGACCAGCGAGCCGATCGGGTAGATGCCGACGCTTTTGACGAAAGCATGGAAGATGGCGGTATCAAAATGTCCATTGCTCCATTCCGCCATCTTGCGCAGGGATTCGGCGGGTTCCCATCCGTTCTTGTAGGGGCGGTTCGAAGTGATCGCGTCATACACATCGCACACTGCCCCCATTTTGGCATACAGGCTGATCTGCGCATCCGCGAGCCGCTCCGGATAGCCGCTGCCGTCCACTTTTTCGTGGTGGTGCAGGCAGACATCCAGCACCCCCTCGCCGATACCGCTGCCTTCCAGGAGCATCTTGTGTCCCTCGACGGGATGGCTTTTTACCGCCCCGAATTCGGCATCGGTCAGTTTGCCGGGTTTGTTGAGGATGCTCAGCGGGATCATCATCTTGCCGACATCGTGCAGCAGACCGGCCAGACCGGCCTGGCGGACCTGCTCATCATTCAGTCCCAACTGCCGCGCCAGGGATACCATCAGCGCGCATACCGCGACCGAATGCATGTAGGTGTAATCGTCCTTGTCCTTCAAGCGGGCCAGCCCGATCAACGCGCCGGGGTTGCGCGTCACCGAGGTGGATATCTCCTCGACGATGGGCAGCGCATCGTCGGAACTCAATGCCTTGCCCATGCGGGCTTCCTTGAACATGGAGGTGACGGCCTGCTTGGATCTGGCGCATATCTTGATGGCGCGCGCGGCCTCTTGCACAACATCGACGCGCTGGACTACCGGACTTGCCGTGTCGGCCTGCGCCAGCGTGGTCTCGACTTCTGCCGCGATCGCTTGTTTATCTTCGCCGCCTTCGATACCCAGGCCTTTCGCATCGTCTATCCACACCTCCTTGAGGCCGGTCGACAGGATGGTTTTCAGGTCGTGTGGATTATCCAGCAGAAAGGCGCCGCGCCAGAACGGATGATCCATCCACGAGCCGCAAAGCTCATGGACAAACATACCCAAGCGCAGTTGCTTGACGTGGATGCGTATCAGCACAGGTGTCTCGATGTATTGGAAGAGGTGGTGAATTCTAGCCCAAAAAAGCGGCAGGTTTCATGAGTCAAATCAATTTCCGGTGATCGATGCAACGATCTGCAGCGACTTGTCGGTCGCGCCGCGATTGGATTCCACAAACCCGGCGCAGCGACTGTGCATTTCGCGCAGCGCATCTGGGTGATCCAGCAAGCGCTGCAATTCGATGGCCAGTCCGCCGCTATCCTGCACCTGCGCCGCCGCCCCGGCGGCGACCGCCAGACGGGTCGCCTCGGCAAAATTGTGGGTATGCGGGCCGACCACTACCGGCGTGCCGGCGGCACAGGCCTCGATCAGGTTCTGCCCGCCGTAGGGCAGCAGGCTGCCGCCGACGAAGGCGAGATCGGCGGCGCCATAATAGGCGAACATCTCGCCCATGCTGTCGCCCAGCACTGCTCTTATTTCCGGCGCGATAGCACCGTCCTGCTGCTCCATTGCACTCCTGCGCCGGAACGGGATGCCGTGCTGTTCCAGCAGCGCCGCGACCTCCGTAAAGCGCTGCGGATGGCGCGGTACGATGACCAGCAGCAGGCCGGGGATATGCACCTGCTGCAGCGCGTCGAGCAGCAGCGCTTCCTCGCCGTCGCGGGTGCTGGCGGCGAGGAACACCTTGCGTGCCGCGCCGAACTGTTCGCGCAACCGACGGCCCAGTTCCAGCATTGCGGGCGGCGGCTCGATGTCGAATTTAAGGTTGCCGGTCACGGAAACATCCTTTGCACCAAGACCGGTCAGGCGCGCGGCATCGTCGGCAGTCTGCGCGGCGACGGCGGCGAGTTCGCCCAGCGCGTCGCGGGTCAGCCGTGCAAACCGCGCATAGCCGCGTGCCGATTTTTCCGACAGGCGCGCATTCAGCAGCAGCAGCGGCACGCCGGTTTGGCGGCAGGCGTGGATCAGGTTGAACCAGATCTCCGTCTCCATCAGGATGCCGAATTGCGGCTTGAAATGGCGCAGGAACCGGTTCAGCGCGAATGGATAATCGTAAGGCAGGTACACGCGCAGCACGCCGTCGCCATACAGTTGCTCGCCGGCGGCGCGTCCGGTGGGCGTGGTGTGGGTGAGCAGGAACCGGTGACCGGGGTAGGTGGTGCGCAACCGGGCGATGAGGCTTTGCGCGGCGCGGGTCTCGCCGACCGAGACGGCATGCAGCCAGATGACCGGTTGGCTGCCGTGCGCGGAATAAAAACCGAAACGTTCGCCGATGTGGCGCAGGTATTCCGGCTGCCTGCGCGCGCGCCACGCCAGGCGCAGGAAGATGTACGGCAGCAGCAGCCACAGCGCGAGAGTGTAGAACAGTCTCGGATTCAGCATACCGCCGCCTGTTGCAACGCATCGATGATGGCGGCGGTATCCGGCGCGCGGCCGATGTTGCCGAGATTGACGGCGCAGCGGCCTGCGTACAGGCCGGTCAGCGCCGGGTCGGTCGAGGTGTAGATGCCGACTGTGGGCACGCCCAGCGCCGCCGCGAGATGGGCGAGGCCGGTATCCACGCCGATCACTGCCTGAGCGCCGCCGAGCAGGGCGCCCACTTCGTTCAGGTTCAGGCGCGGCGGGGCGACGGCACCGGGAATCGCCGCAGCAAGGCGCAGGCTGCGCGCCTGCTCCGCCGCGCTGCCCCACGGCAGGACGCAGCGGATACTTCTTTCGTGCAGGTGATGCCCCAGCGCGATCCAGTTCGCCTCGTCCCATAATTTGTCGGCGCGGCTGGTGGCATGCAGCAGCACGGCATAAGGTCCCTTTGCAAGCCAGTCAGGACGGGAGATGGCGGGCGGCAATATGCCGTACTCGGCTTTTCCTTCCAGAGGATAGCCGAGCGCCTGCGCGGCCAGTTGGCGGTTGCGTTCGACGGCGTGCTGGCCCGTCGCGACCGGAAAAGTGCGCTGGTACAGGCGGGCTGCCAGCGGTTCGCGCGCGCTGTCCCGGTCGAAGCCGCAGCGCAGCCCCTGTGCACCGAGCATCAGCAACGCGCTCTTCAGCAGTCCTTGCGTGTCGATCGCAACGTCGTAGCGTTGTGCAGCCAGCGTGTTGCGGAATGCCGCGATCTCGCGCCAGGCAGCGGCGCTCAGCAGCCTGCCACGCCAGCGCCGCACGGCGACCGGGATGACGTTGCGCACCGCCGGATGCAGCCTGGGCAGCGCGGCAAAGCCTTCTTCCACCACCCAGTCGATCTGCGCATTCGGGTAATGGCGCGCGATGTCGCTGACTACCGGCAGGTTGTGCAGCACATCGCCCAGCGACGAGGTCTTGACCAGCAGGATATGCGGAGTTTGTGTAGCGGCGAAAAGATGCGCCATAGGGGAGTCATGGTTTTGGGTGGTTCGCATCTTATAGGATGATGCACGGCTTTAGGAAGGTGCAGGGCGTGATTCATGGGCGGTAGTGCTAAAATGCGCCACCTTGATTTCCGGTAAATGGCATGACGTATTACGCTCCGCTGGTCAGCGTGCTGGTGACGCTGCTGTTGACGTTCATTTTGATGACGGGCAAAACCGGCTTTATCGTCCGCGATATCCCCAACGAACGCTCGCTGCACAGCACGCCGGTTCCGCGGGTCGGCGGCATCGCGCTGATGGCCGGCGTCTTGTCCGGCTGGATGTTGCTGATGCAGTTCCTGGCATGGTGGATCGTGTTGCCTGCCGCAGGGCTGTTCGCGCTGTCGCTGCTGGATGATATGCGCGGCCTGTCTCCGCAAATTCGCCTGGTCGGCCATTTTCTTGCCGCGCTGGTTGCGGTGACGGGCGCGGGTGTGCCGCTGCTGTGGTTCGTTCCGGTGTTGCTGTTCATCGTGTGGATGACCAATTTGTACAATTTCATGGATGGTGCGGACGGGCTGGCGGGCGGCATGGCATTGTTCGGCTTCGGCGGCTACGCGGCCGGTGCATGGCTAGCCGGGAACGAGATGTTTGCGCTGCTGAATTTTTCGGTTGCGGCGGCGGCATTGGGGTTTCTGTTTTTTAATTTTCATCCTGCCAGGGTGTTCATGGGCGATGCCGGCTCGATACCGCTGGGCTTTCTCGCCGCCGTATTCGGCGCGTCGGGCTGGCAGGCCGGGTATTGGCCGTTCTGGTTCCCGCTGCTGGTGTTTTCGCCGTTCGTGGCCGACGCGACCGTGACGCTGCTCAAGCGCGCGCGGCGCGGCGAAAGACTCTCGCAGGCGCACCGCAGCCATTATTACCAGCACCTGGTGCAGATGGGCTGGGGGCATCGCAACACCGCGCTCGCCGAATATGCGCTGATGTCGCTGGCGGGCATGTCGGCCTTGTGGGGGATCGGTCTGGCGCACGCGGGGCAGGGCTATCTGCTGCTGGGTTGGGGTGTGGTTTACCTTGCGCTGATGGCATCGATAGACAAGCGCTGGCGGAATCATCAATCCGCGGAGAAGAGGATCGCCGATGCCTAGATTCAATGCACGCGCTCTGTTGGCCATGCTGCATGATGCCGTTGCGGCGGGTTTGGCGTGGAGCCTCGCCTACCTGTTGCGCTTCAATTTCGAGTTGCCTTCCGATTTTGCCGCCGAGTTGCGGCAGACCCTGTTTTGGGTCGTGCCGCTGCAGGTCATCATTTTCTGGCGCTTCAACCTGTACCGCGGCATCTGGCGCTATGCCAGCACAACCGACCTGCGCCGTATTTTTCTGGCGGTCATGCTGTCCGCGGCGGCCATCCCGCTGATGTTCTGGATGTTGCGCCTCGGCCTGGTGGTGCCGCGCTCGGTGCTGGTCATCAACCCGTTGCTGCTGATCCTGCTGATGGGCGGCAGCCGTTTTGTCTATCGCATGTGGAAAGAGCAGGGGCTGTACGGCGACATCAAGCTGCACGGCGAGCCGGTATTGGTGCTCGGCGCCGGTGATGCGGCGGCAAGCCTCGCAAAAGATCTCGCCAAAAGCAGCGATTGGCGGCTGGTGGGGTTTCTCGACGACAACACCGAACGCCACGGGCGCACGCTGAACGGCATACGCGTGCTGGGCGGACTGGACAGCCTGCCGGAATGGGCAGGGCGGCTCGGTGTGTCGCAGGTGATCATCGCCATGCCGTCCAGCTCGCACCAGCAGCGCAAGCGCGCGATCCAGTTGTGCAACGTCGCAAAAGTCAAAGCACTCACGGTACCGTCGTTCGATGACCTGATGAGCGGCAAGGTGGCCGTGTCGCAATTGCGCGCCATCGAACTGGACGATCTGTTGGGGCGCGATCCGGTGGTGCTGGACGATGCCGGGCTGCATGGCCTGCTGACGGGGAAAGTGGTCATGGTGACCGGTGCGGGCGGCTCGATCGGCTCGGAACTGTGCCGCCAGATCGCGCACTTTGCTCCCGCCAGACTGGTGCTGTTCGAACAGAGCGAATTCGCGTTGTACACCATCGAACAGGAATTGAAGCAGGCCGCTTCGTCAGGCTCAGGACAGGCCCCCGTCCTGGATTTTGCCTGTCTGGTGGGCGATGTGCGCGACGCGGCGCGGGTCGATGAGGTCCTGCGGCAATACCGGCCGGTGGCGCTGTTCCACGCGGCGGCCTACAAGCATGTGCCGCTGATGGAGCAGCACAATGCGTGGCAGGCGATCCGCAACAATGTGCTGGGCACCTGGACGGTGGCGCAGGCGGCACAGCGGCACGGGGTCGGCAAGTTCGTGATGATCTCCACCGACAAGGCGGTCAACCCGACCAATGTGATGGGCGCTTCCAAACGCCTGGCCGAGATGGTGTGCCAGGCATTGCAGCCTGCCGGCAATACCCGCTTCGTGATGGTGCGCTTCGGCAATGTGCTGGGCAGCACCGGCAGCGTGATCCCGAAGTTTCGCCAGCAGATCGCACAGGGCGGGCCGATCACCGTCACCCACCCCGAGATCACCCGTTATTTCATGTCCATTCCCGAGGCGGCGCAACTGGTGTTGCAGGCCGGCCTGATGGGGCAGGGCGGCGAGATCTTCGTGCTGGATATGGGCGAGCCGGTGAAGATCGTCGATCTGGCGCAAGACCTGATCCGCCTGTCCGGCTTTACCGAGGAGGAGATCAAGATCGAATTCACCGGCCTGCGCCCCGGCGAGAAACTCTACGAAGAGCTGCTGGCGGACAGTGAGCATACCCTGCCGACCCCGCACCCCAAGCTGCGCATCGCGCAGGCGCGGCAGGCCGATGCGGCATGGCTGGGAAAATTGCTGGAATGGACTTCCGTCCCGGCCATGCCCGATGAACAGGTGCGCGCCGCGTTGCGACTATGGGTGCCGGAATATCAACCGAATCCGCAGGCTCAGCCATGCGAAGCGTACCCTGTCCTGAGCTCGCCGAAGGATCAGCAGGATAGGGCGCCGTGAAATTGACCGTTGCTCCTGTCTGGCAGCGCTTTGCCCTTCCGCCGCTGCGTATCGGCATGGTGTTGCTGGGGCTTGCCGTGCCGATCTCCGTGGCGCTGGATAATCTGCTGCTGGCGGTGCTGCTGCTGGGCGCGTTGTTCAATCTGCGCGCAGCGTGGCAGATTGCCACACAACACCCGGCGGCGCGTGCCGCGTGGCTGCTGTTCGCCGTGCTGTTTGCTGCGATGTTTTACGGTGCGACGCCGTTGCGCGATGCAGCTGGCATACTCGGCAAATATGCCGATCTGGCTTTCATCCCGTTGTTCATGCTGGTGCTGCCGGACGAGGCTATCCGGCGCAGGGCGCAATACGCCTTCCTGGCGTCTATGGGTCTGACCCTGCTGCTGTCCTTCCTGTTGGGCCTGAACCTGCTGCCTGCGCAGCACTGGATGAATACCTTTGCCATGCCGGCCAACCCGGTCATCTTTCACAGCCACATCACGCAAAACAACATGATGGCATTTGCGGTCTTTCTCGCACTGCTCAATCTGCGCGATGCCGCTACACGAGGGGCGCAGGCAGCCTGGGGTCTGTTTGCGTTGCTGGGGACGATCAATGTGCTGTTCATGGTGCAGGGGCGGACCGGCTATGTGATCCTGCTGGTGTTGCTGGGCTGGTTTGCCTGGTCGACGCTGGCGCGCCATATGCGCGGGCTTGGCAAGGCATGGGGTTGGCGGCAGGGTATGGCCGTGATATTGGCGCTGACGGGGTTGGCGGTGGCGGCCTATGAGGCTTCGCCGCGCCTGCATGACCGGGTAGGGCTGGTGGCATCCGAGTTTCAGGCATGGCAACCGGATCACGGTAAAAATAACTCGACCGGGCAACGGCTGGATTTCTATTACAACACGCTGCAAATCGTGCGGCAGCATCCCGTGTTCGGCGTGGGCACCGGCGGCTTTCCGGACGCCTTTGTGCGGCAGACACAGGGCAAGGATGTGTTGCAGACACGCAACCCGCACAACGAATATCTGATGATCACGGTGCAGACCGGCGTGATCGGCCTGGCCTTGCTGTTGTATCTTTTCTATACGCAATGGCGCTGCGCTCCACTGCTGGGTGCGCCGTTCGGGCAGGATGCCTCGCGCGGGCTGGTGCTGGCCTATCTGGTCAACTGCCTGTTCAATTCACCGTTGCTGGATCATGCCGACGGCCTGTTCTTCGCGTTCATGACGGCGGTGCTGTTTGCCGGCATGAGGCGGGAGAAAAAGAATGTATAAGCTTTCCGTCATCCTCATCACCAAGAACGAGGCGGCGCATATGCGCGCCTGCCTGGAGTCGGTGGCATGGGCGGACGAGATCATCGTGGTGGATTCCGGCAGTACCGACGATACCGTCGCCATCGCGCGCGAATTCACGCCGCAGGTTCATGAGCATGACTGGCCGGGGTTCGGCGCGCAGAAGAACCGCGCCCTGGGCTATGCGACCAATGAATGGGTGTTCTCCATCGATGCCGACGAGCGCGTCACGCCGGAGTTGCGTGCCGCCATCGAAGCGGTGTTGCGCAAGGAAGATGGCACCTGTTCGGGCTACCGCATCTCGCGTCTGTCCAGCTATTGCGGGCGCTTCATGCGCCATTCCGGCTGGCATCCCGATCGTATCGTGCGGCTGTTCAAGCGCAGTGCGGCACGTTTTTCCGATGATCTGGTGCATGAACGGCTGTTGATCGAAGGCGAGGTTGGACAGCTCGAAGGCGAACTGCTGCATTACGCCTTCGACAATCTCGAGGAGGTGCTGCACAAGGTGAACCACTATTCATCGGCTGGTGCGGCGATGCAGCAGCAGCGCGGGCGGACCGCCTCATTGGGCGGCGCGGTGCTGCGCGGCCTGTGGAGTTTCCTGCGCACTTATATCCTGCGCGGCGGCTTCCTCGACGGGCGCGAAGGCTTCATGCTGGCGGTATCCAACGCCGAGGGCACTTATTACCGTTACCTCAAGCTGATGCTGCTGAACGAGAAGAAATGATGCGCATCGCCATCGTGGTCACCACCTACAATCGTCCCGATGCGCTGGCCGCCGTGCTGGAAGGCTGCCTGAAGCAGACCGACGCGGATTTCGAAGTGATCGTGGCGGACGACGGCTCGACGCAGGAGACCGCCGCGCTGGTGGCCGGTTACGTGGCGCGTGCGCCGTTTGCCATACGGCATGTGTGGCAGGAAGACCTGGGCTTTCGCGCCGCCGCGATCCGTAACCGCGCGCTGGCCGCGACGCAGGCCGATTACATCATCTTCATCGATGGCGACTGCGTGCCGCCGCCGGATTTTATCGCCAGCCACCGCAGGCTGGCGGAGCATGGCTGGTTCCTGTCCGGCAACCGCCTGATGCTGACGCAGGCGTTCAGCGGGCAGGTGTTGCGCGACAAGCTGCCGATCCATCTGTGGGTCCTGCGCGACTGGCTGCAGGCGCGCCGGCGCGGGCAGATCGAGCGCCTGCTGCCGTTGCTGCGGCTGCCCGTTCCGGCTTGGCTGCGCAAGCAGCTGCCGCGGCGCTGGCAGGGGGCGAAGACCTGCAACCTGTCGGCGTGGCGCGATGATTTGCTGCGGGTGAATGGCCTGGATGAAAGCTATACCGGCTGGGGGCTGGAAGATTCCGACCTGGTGGTGCGCCTGCTGCGCGCCGGGATCAAAAACAAATCGGCACGTTTTTATGCGCCGGTATTCCATCTCTGGCATCGCGAAAACGACCGCTCGCAACTGGCGGAAAACCGCCGGCGCCTTCAGGAGGTGTTGCAGGCGACCCACATCCGTGCGGTCAAAGGCGTGGATCAATACCAAGGGATTGCCAATCCGCTTCATCAGGAAGTGGGACGATCGTCCCTTCCTCCGCTGGGGGAAGGTTAGGATGAGGGAGGGTTCTTGAAAATCCTGCACGTGGTGCGCCGCTACGGGCCGGTAGGCGGCATGGAGCGTTATGTCTGGGAGCTGACGCACGAGCTGCGCAGGCTGGGGCATGAGGTCGAGGTGCTGTGCGAAATCTGTCTGGCCGAGAAGCCCGCAGACATCGCGGTCCATGAGCTGGGTGAGATCGCCCGGCGGCCGCGCTGGCTGTCGTTGCTGCGCTTCGGCTGGCGCGCGGCGCGCTGGCTCAAGACGCATCCGCACCCGGACTGGCTGGTCCACAGCCACGAGCGCATCAGCGTGCATGACGTCACGACCTTTCATGGCCCGCCGTTTGCCGGCGTGTTTGAAAAGCCGTTCTGGCGGTTGCTGTCGCTGCGTGTGCTGATGCAGCTGTATCTGGAACGGCGCGAATTGACCAGTCCGCATTGCATCGTCCCCAATTCGCAAGTGATCAGCGAGCAGCTGGCGCACTACTATCCGCAATTGGCCGGCAAGTTGACGGTTCCCGTCGTGCCCGGCGTGCAGCCGGGGAAATTGCGCGTTCAGCGCACCGTTCCGGCAGGTGGCGGAGTGGTCGGTTTTGTCGGCAAGGAATGGCGACGCAAGGGGCTGCCGCTGGCGGCCGAGATCGTTGCGCGGCTGCGCCGCACCCGTCCCGAACTCGAATTGTGGGTAGTCGGGCCCCAGGCGGAAGAAGTGCGGCATCTGTTTGCCGGCTGGCAGGGTGGCTATCGCCTGCTGGGCTGGAGCGGGCAGTCTTATTACGCCGAATTTGACGTGCTGCTGCATCCGGCCAGGTCAGAGCCGTATGGCATGGTCATCAGCGAGGCGATGTCCGCACGCGTGCCGGTAGTATTGTCCGATGTATGCGGGGCTGCCGCACAGGTCATGCCGGTCGCCGGCGCGATCCTGCCGCTGGACGCATCCGTCGAACGCTGGGCGGAGGAAACCGAAAAACAACTGTGCCGCAGCGACACGCCGCCGCAATTCGTGCGCGGCTGGGCCGAGGTGGCGCGAGAGTATGAGACAATTTACCGCAAAGTTCCTGAGACGAATCCGACATGAGCGATCCTGAAAACCGTTATCTGAATACCTGTCCGGTAGGCTGCAACGCGCCGCTGGAAACAACCGGCTATGTCCTGCCGGAAGGGGCGCTGCTGCGCTGCACCGCATGCGGCCAGTTGCTCAGCCAGTGCAGCGAGGCGCGCTATTGGGAATCGATGCAGGAATTCAACGATGCGCAGGGCACGTTGCCCAAGGCGGGTTCAGAGGGAGGCCGTTTGCGGCGCAGCAAAAAATTTCTCGATCAGATCGCCAGGTTGCTCGGGCAACCTCCCGAGAAAATCCGCCTGCTCGATGTAGGCTGTTCCAGCGGGGCGTTTCTTCAAGCGGCAGTCAAGCTGGGATTCTGCGCGGAAGGCGTGGAGCCCGCTCCCAAAGCCGCCGCCACCGCGCAGGCTGCGGGGTTGAAGGTGCACCAGGGGTTGCTGCAGGAAGCGGGTTATGCAGACGGGCAGTTCGATGCCATCACCCTGTTCGAGGTGATCGAGCATTTGCAGCAGCCGCAGGAGTTGCTCAAGGAGTGCCAGCGCATCCTGCGCCCGGGGGGTATCCTGCTGGTCGGCACCGGCAACACCGCGAGCTGGAGCATGGCTGCGATGGGCGCGCGCTGGGAGTATCTGAGCATCGCCAGACATGGCGGCCATGTCAGCTTTTTTAGTCCCGAATCGCTGGCGACGCTGGCACGACAAAGCGGATTCTCCGTGGCGGCGGTGCGCACCCGTGGTGTGCGCTTCTGCGAGAAAGGCGATTGCGCCGCACCGTTCTATCGCATCGCAAAGATCGCGGGAGAATTGTTGAATGGCTCGGCTGGCCTGCTGAACAAGGGTCATGACATGGCCGTGTATTTGAGGCGCGATTAACGCACTGCTACCTGCTCAACGATGAATCACTCCGTTCCCCATATCTCAGTCGTCATTCCGGTCTACAAGGCCGAGAACTGTCTCGACGAATTGTACCGGCGGCTGGAGGCCGCGCTGGAAAGCATATCGCCGGATTTTGAAATTGTGCTGGTCGAAGATTGTGGCGGCGACGACTCATGGCAGGTGATCGAGAAGCTGGCTGCCGCCGACCCGCGTGTGCGCGGCATCCAGTTCAGCCGCAACTTCGGCCAGCATTACGGCATCACCGCCGGGCTGGATCACTGTCATGGCGACTGGGTGGTGGTGATGGACTGCGACCTGCAGGACCAGCCTGAGGAGATCCCGCGTCTGTATGCCAAGGCGCAGGAAGGCTACGACGTCGTGCTGGCGCGGCGAGGCGCGCGGCGTGACCCCTTGCTTAAACGTGCCGCCTCGTGGCTGTTCTACAAGCTGTTCAGCTACCTTGCAGATATCGAGTACGACGCGCAGACCGGCAACTTCCGCATCATGTCGCGCAAAGTAGTGGAGAACCTGTGTGCCATGCGCGAACAGTTGCGTTTTTTCGGCGGCCTGGTGCAATGGATGGGATTCCCCACGGCGAGCATCGAGGTGGAGCACGCCGGCCGCTTCGAAGGCAAGTCCACATACACTTTTGCCAAGCTGTGGAAGCTCGCTGCCGAGACTATCATCGCCTATTCGGACAAACCTTTGCGCCTGGCAGTACGTTTTGGTTTTCTGATGGCCTTCCTCGCATTTTGTTACGGGCTGTTCATTCTTACTTTGTCGACAATTTATGGCGTGCCTATCATGGGCTGGAGCAGCCTGATCGTATCGCTGTATTTCATCGGTGGTATCATCATCTCGATTCTCGGCATCATCGGTATCTATCTGGGCAAGACTTTCGACGAAAGCAAGAAACGCCCGCTGTATATCGTCAGACGCGTGACTTCCGATGACTAGCGCCGCTTTGCTCAAGCCCACGCCGTGGGATACTGCGGTCTTCGGTATACCGACCTGGGAATTGCTCGAGTATTCCGCAGCGGCATTGCAACAGGCGGCGCAGACTGCCGGCCACCACACCATCAAGGTCGATCCGCTCGCGGACAAGCGGCTGCTGCACGAATACGGCTTCTACTACTGCGACACCCTGATCGAACCGTATTGCAGCTCGGCGCGGTTGCGTCACGTACAACATGCTGAAGCGACCATCGGCAAGAACATCGTAGCTGGCCAAGCTCTGGATATCTGTCACGGGGCGTTCGCGTATGGCCGCTTCCACCGTGACTTCAATCTGCCCAAGGCTGCCGCGGATCTGCGCTACGATAACTGGCTGAAGCAATTGCTCGAGGCGCAGCAGGTGTATGGGTTGTACTGGCAGGATGCGCTGGCCGGATTCATTGGCCATGACGGCAGTAAACTCGTGCTGCATGCCGTGGCGCAGCAATATCGCAGTAAGGGGTGTTCGAAGTACTGGTGGAGCGGTGTGTGTGCAGAATTGCTGGCAGCAGGGCATGACGAAGTGAAGAGCTCGATTTCTGCGGGGAATCCCGCTGCAGTAAATTTGTATGCTTCGCTGGGCTTCTCTTTCCGCAACTCGCAGGATATTTATCATCGTCTGGTGCCATGAATCATTTCCTATGCTGCAGCTGATCCGGTATGGCCTGGTAGGGGTGGCAATCAATGCAGCCATATATCTTGTTTACCTGCTGATCACCTATCTCGGCATGGAAGCGAAATCGGCGATGACCCTGCTGTATATCGCCGGCACATCCATCGGTTTTGTCGGCAACCGGAAATGGACATTCGCTCACCGCGGCGACCCCTCCAGAGCAGCGCTGCGCTATGTGCTGGCGCATCTGTGCGGCTACCTGATAAATCTGCTGATCCTGTATACCTTTGTTGACCGTTTGGGGTATGCGCATCAATGGGTGCAGGCAGCGGCGATAATCATCGTTGCCGGTTTTCTCTTCGTCGTATTCAAATATTTCGTCTTCAACGAAAAAAAATCGCACGCTGAAAAAGAATGAATGTTGTGCACTGAGCCGGGACGATCAGGCACGCTTTCTGGCCACGAGAAACAATGAGCCGCCCACGGCGAAACGTACACCCACGCGCGTGAGCAACAGTTCCACCGACATGATCGCGCTCAGGATGAGATTTGCGATCCTGCCGATCCGAAGTTCCGCCATCGGGTCTTGATGGCTTTCCTTGCCGGTTTTGCCGAAACGCCGCGACAGCCACATCACCGGCAACAGCAGCGCGACGAAAGAACCGTTGTCCACGATCTCAAAACCCGCACTTGCTACCTTCTGCTTCAACTCCGTCGCAGTATAGCGGCGCACATGGCAGGCCCTTTCGTCCTGGCTGCTCCAGAGACGGGGATGTTGCGGAACAGTGAGTAGCAGGATGCCGCCCGGCTTGAGGGCTGCAAACATCTGCCAGAGTGCGACCGTGTCCTCCTCGATATGCTCCAGCACATCGAATGCGCCGAGTGCATCGAAATGCGATTCAAAGGGAATGTTGCGCGCATCCATTTGCATGAATTGCGCGCCGGGCACCCGGCGCGCGGCATATTCGAGGCCGGCACTGTAAATCTCGGCGCCTGCCAAAGCGGCAGAGGGGAAGGCGGAGGCTATGCCTGAAAGCACAAAGCCGGTGCCGCAACCTATTTCCATGAATGACGCCGGAGCCGGCGCATGTTTTTTGAGCAGCAGCAGGATCAAGGCGTTGCGGGATTGGAACCAGAAATTGCCGGTTTCCAGGCCGGCAAGCTGCTCGAAATAGTCCGGGTGGAATCCTTCTCCGGAATTCGCCGATTCTGCCGCCAGCGCGGGGAATCCATTCATTTCGGGTGGCGCATGCCCGCATGTCGGACAAACCCAACCGCTGCTGTCAAAGCGTACGTTGCATGCGGCGCAGATCTTCATGTCGGACTGACAGGGACTCAGCCGGCGAAGAATTCGCCGATGGCGATACAGACGCGTGCAATTTCGTCTTCGCTCATTTCATAGAACAGCGGCAGGCGCAACAGGCGCTCGCTCAGGTCATTGGTCACATGCATGGCGCTGCCCTCACGCCCGTAGCGGCGCCCCGCCGGAGAGGAATGCAGCGGGACATAGTGGAACACCGGATGTATATCCTGTTTCTTGAGGTAAGCGATCAGCCTGCTGCGCGTATCAAGGCTGTCAAGCAGGATGTAGAACAAATGACCGTTGCTGTCTTCATCGAAAGCCGCCATGCGGAAGTGTCCGGCCTGTTGCAGCCCGGCGAGCCGTGTGGCGTATGCGGTGCATAGGCTGCGCCGCTTGGCGACGATCTCATCGGCGTGTTCCAGTTGCGCATAGAGGAAGGCGCTGACCAGTTCGCTGGGCAGGTAGGATGAACCGATATCCACCCAGGTGTATTTATCCACCTCGCCACGGAAAAACTGGCTGCGGTTGGTGCCCTTTTCGCGGATGATCTCGGCGCGCTCGGCAAAGCGCGCATCGTTTATCAGTAACGCACCGCCTTCGCCGCTGATGATGTTCTTGGTCTCATGGAAACTCAGGCAGCCAAAATGGCCGATGCTGCCCAGTGCCTGGCCTTGGTAGGTCGAGAGCAATGCCTGCGCGGCATCTTCGACGACCAGCAGGTCGTGCTGGGCGGCAATCGCCATGATGCGCTGCATTTCGCATGGCACGCCTGCGTAATGCACCGGCACGATCGCCTTGGTTTTTGCGGTGATGGCCGCTTCGATCAGGCTTTCATCGATATTCAGCGTATCCGGACGGATATCCACGAACACCGGCACGGCGCCGCGCAGCACGAAGGCATTGGCGGTGGAAACGAAAGTGTAGGAGGGCAGAATGACTTCGTCGCCGGGCTGGATGTCGCACAATATTGCGGCCATTTCCAGCGCGCCGGTACAGGAATGGGTGAGCAGCGCCTTGCGGCAGCCGAGCTTTTCCTCGAACCAGCGGTGGCACAGTCTGGTGTAAGCACCGTCGCCGGAAAGATGCCCTTGTGCCACGGCATCGGCGATCAGCGATAACTCGCGGCCAATGATGAACGGCTTATTGAACGGGATAGGTTTCATTGTGGCAATGCAGGATTCGATACGTCATTTTATAGGCAATCCAGGTTCGCAGGCGGCTCCGCGGCACAGCAAATACAGCATGTCTCCGCCGAGCCGGTATTCCTTCGCGATCTTGGCCGGTGGGGAATCGGGAGTTCTTGCGATGATGAACCCGGCGGCCAGTTTCTCGGGCGGGTATTGCAGCGCCTGTTGCGGATAGCGCTGCTGGTTGATGTAGGCCGCCACATTCAGTCCCGATGCGCTCGAGTCGGTCACATAGAGCGGCTGTCCCTGGGTGATCGAGATGATGTCGGCGGCGGCCAGCGCGTAATTCTCGCCGCGGAATTTGTGCTGGTAGTACGGGAAAATGAACAGTCCCAGCGCGAAGCTGAATGCGATGGTCGCGGCCAGCCAGCGCCTCGTGCTGCGGACCGCGGCATCGCCGGCCTGCCAGATCAGCCATGCGGCGATCAGCGCGAACAGCGGGTAGATCGGGATCAGGTAACGCACCCCGCTATACGGGGCCAGCCAGTAAGGCAGGAAATTCGACCCGGTGATCAGCAGCGCGGTGCGGAAGTGGCGATGGCTTCCCGCGCCGGGCGCGACGCGCCGCCGCAGCGCGAAATAGGCCACAAGTGCGCCCGCGGGCAACAGGCCCGACCAGACATCCAGCGGGTACAGCAGCAGCTTGGCAAGATAGTCGCCGATGCCCGGGAAGGCGAGCTTGGCGAGTATCTCGTCGAACATGCGCCCGCTCTGGCTGTGGCCGGAAGGGATCGCGGCGAACCAGAGCAGCGGCGCGAGCAGCATGGCCGCATGCGCCGCCAGCGACGGGAAGCCGAGCAGCATCCGGCGGTAATCCCGGTGACCGGCAAGCGCGACGAATGCCGCGCCGTAGAACACGTAAGCGGTGAATGCCTTGCTGAGCAGCGCGCAGGTCAGGGCGGCGGCGGCAAGCCACAGCAGGGCGGGGCGCGACTCGGCGCAGGCGACCCACAGGATGGCGATGGCGGAGAAGACGAACAATGCGAACAGCGGGTCGACGTAGGCCAGCCAGCCGCGATACATCAGCACGTCGGCAAAGGTCAGGTGAACCAGCGCGGCAAAGGCGGCAAAGCGGCGGTCGCGGAACAGCCGCCAGGCCAGCCAGGCCAGCACGGCGGCGGTCGCCAGTGTGGCGGCGACGGTCAGGCCGCGCGCGACCAGCAGCACATGCGGCCAGCCGGCAAGATTGGCCAGCGGGATGATCAGCCAGTTGAACAGCGGGTTATGCTGGACATCGCTGCCGTAGAGATATTGTTTGAGCCACACCCCATGCTGCGCCATTTCCATCGAGGTGATCGGAAAGATCGCTTCCTCGCCGACATAGTACAGGTTCAGCATCGGCAGGAAACTCAATGCCGCGGCGATCAGCAGCAGGCGGATACTCGGGTCGGGCATGTTCATCTCAGGCACTCACAGCAAGCCGTCGGCGGGCAGGTTGATCGAGCCGTCCGGGCGCAGCGCATCGCGCCAGAACGGGCGGAATATTTTCTCATAGCAGGATGCAACGGCATGGTGCTCGTCGATGAATTCATCGGCGCGGCAGCCGTAGCGCTCCGACTGCCCGGCATCCAGTATCGTCAGGGGCTGCCTGCGCGCCCACTCGTCGAGTGTGCGCCTGGTGTTCTGCAGGTCGGCGGCAAGCTGCGGATGACGCAGGAATTCCGCTTCCATGCCGGGCAGCAGCGGCGGCATGAACAGCAGCACGCCGCCGCCCTGCTGCCTGGCGCGCTCGCCCAGCGCCGCGAGGCGTTGCAACAGCAATGCGTCCGGCATGCCGTGGGCCAGCGCCAGGTTCTGGTGATATTTCGAACTGGAAGCGGTTGCCGACAGGATCAGCGAACGTGCATTGCCGACGCGTGATGAGTTGGCGAATGTGGCACTGCCGTCGAAGCGGAAGCCGGTGCAGGTGCCGCGATGGACAGTATCGAAATCCTTGCCGGGCGTCCCGTCTGCGCAGCGGTAATCATCGCTGCCGTCTTGCAGGAAATAGCCGCGAAAAGCTTTCGGTTTGTCTTCGGCGCGCAGGATGACCTTGAAAATCTCCAACAGGCCGACGATGCGCGGATAGGAGAGCGCGTCGCGCATCCTGTCCAGCAAGGGAACCGGCTTGGCGGCAGACTGGACCTGTTGCATGGCCGCGGCGGCGGACAGATCGATGACAGCCGGCTCGACGTGCTGGTAAATGAAGCCGATGGACCAGTCCAGAGGAATGACCAGCCATTTCACCTGCGGGGCATGCTGTTGCACGTATTCCGCCTCGTCGAGGGCAGCACTGAGCGCATGGCCGCTTTGCGCATAGTTGTAGATGCGCAGCGTGTCCGGGAATGCCAGCTGGGTGATGCCCATCGCCGTGGAAGAACCGAACACCAGGGTATTGATCTCCGCCAGGCGATCGTTCAGCCGCAACGTCTTGAACAGGTGCGTGTCACTCAATGTCGGCGCATAGGTGACACCCATGGTGCGCTGCTGCCACTGGCTCGCCAGCAAAGCCTTGCGGTTGCTTCCCAGTGTGTCGTTGAGCAGGATCAGGTTGAGCGTGAAAACGGGCAGCAGCGTCGCGCCGAAGCAGGCCATCAGTATCCGGAAAAAACGTTGGTGCGGTGTGCTCATGTCAGAACTGGAAATAGAGGAACACCGACTGCTTGTTCAGGTTGATGATCGCGACGAAGCCGAGCAGCCAAACGACGAGCGCGGCGCGCAGCGACGGTCGCCACAACAGGCGTTTGGCCTTGCCGCCTGCCGGCACATCCAGTGCGGGCCTGAAGGAGGCCATGATCTGTTGGGTGTTGGGGGCGAGCCACACGATCAGCAGCGAGATCCAGATCCAGTTGAGCGCCCCGCCCATGATGAGATTATTGGTCGCGCCGAACGGCACGCCCTGCCGGACCAGCCACTGGCCGGCGTTCCCCCACTTGGCGAGCCAGGCATCCGGCAGGACGAAGCCGTTCATGCCCGCCATCGCCTCGAGCAGCGCCGTGGCGGTATCGAGATCGTCCGCGCGGAACACCACCCATGCCGCCACCACCGCGAGGAAGGTGAGCAATACCGCCAGCGCGTGCACCGGGCGCGACAGCGGCTGAGCAGGATCCTGTCCCCATGCCCGGCGCAGGCTCTGCCAGCCGTTGTTGACGGCCAGGTACAGGCCATGCAGCCCGCCCCACACGACGAACGTCCAGCCCGCGCCGTGCCACAGCCCGCCGAGCAGCATGGTGGCCATCAGGTTCAGGTAGCGGCGCAGCCTGCCCCGGCGGTTGCCGCCCAGCGGGATGTACAGGTAGTCGCGCAAAAAGCGCGACAGCGTCATGTGCCAGCGCCGCCAGAACTCGATGATGTTGACCGACTTGTACGGCGAATGGAAATTCAGCGGCAGCACCACGCCGAACATGCGCGACAGGCCGATCGCCATGTCCGAATAGCCGGAGAAATCGAAATACAGCTGCAGCGTGTAGCACAGCGCCCCGCCCCATGCGTCGATGAAACTCAGCTGCGCCCCGGCGGCGGGCGCAGCGAACACCGGGCCGACATAGACCGCAAGGCCGTCGGCCACGATCACCTTCTTGAACAGGCCGATGAAGAAGATGGTCAGCCCCACCGACAGGTTCTCGTAGTTGAAGCGGTAGGTGGAAGGATGCGCGAACTGCGGCATCATCTCCCTGTGGTGCAGGATCGGGCCGGCGATCAGGTGCGGGAAGTAGGTGACGAACAGCAGGTAGTGGATGAAGTTGTATTCCTTCACCTTGCCCTGGTAGGTGTCCACCAGGAAGGCGATCTGCGTGAAGGTGAAGAACGAGATGCCCAGCGGCAGGATGATCTCGCCGAGGCTCCACTGCGTGCCCGCGACGCTGTTGACGCTGCCGACGAAGAAGTTGGCGTACTTGTAGTAGGCCAGCAGGGCCAGGTTGGCGCAGATGGCGGCGACCAGCAACTGCTTCTTGCGCCGCTCATCATGGCGCACCCCGGACTTGGCGATCCACAGCCCGAAGGCGTAGTTGCAGACGATGGAACCGAGCAGCAGCCCGATATAGGCCGGGTTCCAGTAGCCGTAGAAGAACAGCGAGGCCAGCGCCAGCCAGCCGGCGGCAAAGGCGTGGCTGACCCGCGCCAGCCAGAAGAATCCCAGCAGCACGGCGGGCAGGTACAGAAAAATAAAGCCGTAGGAGTTGAACAGCATCAGGCAGTGCGGCCTTTCAGGCGGAGAATGACGGCAGGCAAGAAGGGGATGGATTTCATCAGGGCGACACAAAAATCTGTTACGCTATTTTACAGGTAAACACGGCGGAAAAACGCGATGGCGATCTATGCGGTGGGCGATGTGCAGGGCTGCTATGCCGAGCTGGCAAAGCTTCTGGAGGATATCCGTTTCGATGCGGCAGCGGATAAGCTCTGGCTGGTCGGCGACCTGGTGAACCGCGGGCCGGGCTCCCTGGAAGTGCTGCGGCTGGCCAAGTCGCTCGGCGACAGCGCGATCACCGTGCTCGGCAACCACGACCTGCACCTGCTCGCCGTCGCGGAAGGCGTCGGGGAGCTGCATCGCACCGATACGCTGGACGCGATTCTCGCCGCGCCGGACCGCGACGAACTGCTGCACTGGCTGCGCAACCAGCGCCTGCTGCATGCGCAGAACGGCTACGTGCTGGTCCATGCCGGGCTGCTGCCGCAATGGAGCGTGGCGCAGGCAGCAAGCCTGGCGCGCGAAGTCGAAGCCGCGCTGCGCGCCGACGATTACGCGACATTCCTCGCGCGCATGTACGGCAACGCCCCGCACAACTGGGACGACAGCCTTACCGGCCACAAGCGCCTGCGCGTCATCGTCAACGCCTTCACCCGCATGCGCATCTGCACGACGGCGGGCGAGATGGAATTCAAGTTCAAGGGCGAGGTGGAGAACATCCCGGCAGGCTACCTGCCGTGGTACGACGTGCCGGGACGCAAGAGCCGCGACGCCACCGTCATCTTCGGCCACTGGTCGGCGCTCGGCCTGCTGCTCCGCAAAGATGTCATCGCGCTCGACACCGGCTGCCTGTGGGGCGGCCCGATGAGCGCCGTCCGGCTGGACGACCGCCAGCTGTTCCAGGCGGCCTGCAACAACCCGGTGGCAAAGCATTGGTGATGTGTCCGATTGACCGGACAGTCCCGTATGTATAGATTTGTGCTTACGTATTTCGCTTGAAGAGTATGCCGTGTCCAGAACAGCCAGCGTAGGGCGCAATAACCAAAGGGCATTGCGCCGTATGACAACCATCCGGTGCAATGCGCTACGCTTATTGCACCCTACATACTTTTTATAAGTAGCCGCTGCATCATCATCCCCTCCGCCTGCCTTGCATATCCCCCGCCGAACAGCTCGGTCATCGCGAGGTCGCATTCGCGGTCGCCGTAATAGGGCGCGGGGTCGAAGACGACCGGCGTGTAGCCGGAGAAGAAGGCGGGCAGCGCGTCCAGCAGTTTCTTGCCGAGCATCTGCAGCCTGCCGCCATACTGCGCCGCGAGGCGCAACTGGAAACCGAGGCGATGCTCGCGCCAGAAATCCATCCAGTCATCTTTCCAGCCGTTCGGCTGCGGTGTCGTGCCGATGAAGTTGTCCTGCGCGAAGCCAAAATTCTTTCCGGTGCAATGATGCAGCGCTGCGAGCCGTTCGCCGAGCAGGGCGGCATTGCCGCGCGGATTCAACTCCAGATATTCCAGCACGATAAAGCTGTGAGCGTTTGCGCTGCCGTGCGCGATGGGTTGCGGCACGCGCAGGGTGTGCGTCGCGCACCTCGAACGGGCGATGCGTCGCATCGTGAATGACTGTGCAGAGGTGTGTGAGGAATTCTTTGTTTATGGGGCGTGATCGAGGAGTTTCGTCATTCCCGCCTGCGCGGAAATGACAGTACAAAGTTACGCCTTGAATCGCAGGTCGCCATGTTCGGTGAACTCGAACATCGGCCCCCAGGCTATCTCCCAGTAGTGTCCGTCCGGGTCGGTGAAGTAGCCGCTGTAGCCGCCCCAGGAGGTGGCCTGCGGCGCTTTGGCGATATGTGCGCCCGCATCGGCGGCGCGGGCGAAGATGCTGGTGATCTCGTCCTTGCTGCGCGCGTTGTAGGCGAGGGAGAAGCCGCGAAAAACATCCGGTGCGGGCAGTCTGACATCCTCCGCGATGTCCTCGGCGAGTTTCTCCAGCGGATAGAGCGAGAGCCACACGCCGGGCAGCGGGATGAAGGTGACGCCCTCGTATTGCGTGATGGGCGGGGTAGAGAAGATATCGCGGTAGAAGGCGGTGGCGCGCGCCAGGTCGGCCACGCCCAGCGTGATGACAGTCATGCGCGGGATGGTCAGGTTCATGGTCAGATCATTTTGCCGTACTGCCGATGTCCGGCTCGACGCGGGTTTCGCCTTTTTTGCGCACCACGCGCACGCGGTCGCCGACCTTGAACGCATCCGGCTTGCCGGGCTGCGTCACGTAGGCGCTCTTGCCTTCCTCGCCGTCCAGCTTGACCCAGATCTCCAGGCCGGGTTTGGTGGCGATACCCGCCTGCTGGCCGAGCGTGCCGCCAAGCACGCCGCCGAGCACCGTGCCGACCACTGCGCCGCGCCCGCCGCCGGTATTGGCGCCGCCGACCTGGCCGAAGATACCGCCGACGGAAGAGCCGCCGTCGGAACTGGCGTCCATCTCGATCGGCTTGACGCTTTCGACTACGCCCAGTTTGATGGTGGCGACACTGCTGACGTTACTGTCGTTGCCGACCCCGCGCTGTTGATCGCTGGCGCATCCGGCCAGCAGCAGGGCGACAACTATTGATCCAAAGAAATTTTTTAATTTCATTCGGTCTGATCCTGTTGGAACCAGCCCATGCCCTTCGACATAACCAGCGACTTGGCTGCTGTCTTTTGGCAGCCTAGTCGAATGGCTGGTAGTTTCATCAGGCTCAGGGCGAATGGCATGAGTTTTAATGGCCATGATTACAGCGGCACGGCGAAACCGAAATGTTGCCTGAACTGCGCCTTCAGTTCATCGCGGGTCGGCGCGTGGTTCTGTCCGCCGCGGCTGGCGATCTTGAGCGTGCCGAGCAGCGAGGCCAGCCGCCCGGTGGCCTCCCAGTCCCAGCCCTGCTGGATGCCGTGCAGCAGGCCGGCGCGGTACGCGTCGCCGCAGCCGGTCGGGTCGAGCAGAGCGGTCGGCTTGGCGCAGGGGATGGCGATCTCCTTACCGTCGGCGTAGATGAGGGAGCCTTGCGCGCCGAGGGTCACGATGAAGGCGCGCGTTTCTTTGGCGAGCTGCTCGATCTTCCTGCCGGTCTTGTCCTGCAGCAGTTGCGCCTCGTAGTCGTTCACCGTCACATAGTCGGCCTGTTCGACGAAACGCAGCAGTTCATCACCATTGAACATCGGCATGCCCTGGCCCGGGTCGAACACCCACGGGATGCCCGTTTCGTGGAATTCGCGCGCGTGCTGCAACATGCCCTCGCGGCCGTCCGGCGAGACGATGCCGAGGCTGACACCTTCCGCGTCGCCGACGTGATTCTGTTCGGAGAAACTCATCGCGCCGGGGTGGAACGCGGTGATCTGGTTATCGTCCAGATCGGTGGTGATGAATGCCTGCCCGGTGAAACTGTCCGGCACATGGCGGATATGCTGCTGCGGCAAGCCGAGTTTTTCCAGGCGTGACGCATAAGGATCGAAATCGTCGCCCACCGTCGCCATGATCAGCGGCTTGCCGCCGAGCAGCTTCAGGTTATACGCGATGTTGCCCGCGCAGCCGCCGAACTCGCGGCGCATCTCCGGGACGAGAAAGGCCACATTCAGGATGTGGATCTTCTCGGGCAGGATGTGCTTCTTGAACTGGTCCTGGAACACCATGATGGTGTCGTAGGCCATCGAACCGCAAATCAGTGTGTGCATCGCAAATCCCGGCTGGATTGAAAGGCGCGAATTGTATCATCTGGCCGCTGCGTTTCCGCTCCATTGCCCGGAGACTATAGCGTCACATTAAAACCCCGGCTAGCCACGGGTTGACACGGATGAACACCGATAAACCTTGCATTGCGATGGATCGGTATTTCACCCGGAAGACTGAAAAGGGTTCAGTACAATTTCCAATCCGTGAAAATCCGTGTTCATCCGTGGCTCATTTACTTCTTTCCGGGTCAAGCGGACGACGCCAATTTTTTCGCCACCCCGGCGACATGGCTCCCCTGAAAGCGGGCGATCTTCAGTTCGTTCTCCGAGGGCTGACGCTTGCCGTCGCCGCCGGCCAGCGTCGAGGCGCCATAGGGCGAGCCGCCGGTGATTTCGCTCATGGTCATCTGCTCCTGGCAGGAATAGGGGACGCCGACGATGATCATGCCATGATGCAGCAGGGTGGTGTGGAACGAGATGATGGTGGTCTCCTGCCCGCCGTGCTGGGTGGCGGAGGAGGTGAACACGCTGCCCACCTTGCCGATCAGGCTGCCGGCCATCCACAGCCGGCCGGTCTGGTCGAGAAAATTGCGCATCTGCGCGGCCATGTTGCCGAAACGGGTCGGGGTGCCGAAGATGATGGCATCGTAATTCGCCAGTTCATCCACCGTCGCGACCGGCGCTTCCTGGTTCAGCTTTACGCCGGCCTTGCGCGCCGCTTCTTCCGGCATCAGCTCCGGCACGCGCTTGATGGTGACCTCGGTGCCCGCGACGCTGCGCGCGCCTTCCGCCACCGCTTTCGCCATGGTTTCGATGTGGCCATACATGCTGTAGTAAAGGACGAGAACTTTTGCCATGTTGGATCTCCTTTTCGTGGGTGGTCGTGCAGTGTGCCTGACTGAAAACGGATACCGGTATGTCACTGCGAAAATACCGGCCGATCTTCCGGAATCCTCACAACTTTTTGGAGCAGTTGCGCCATCGTTCGCGGGCGAAACGCTTTAACGGCCTTGCCGCGTATCGAATTAAACGCCTTATCCGGTTTTGCGGCAAGCGGCATTCGCAGGATCGCCGGGCCGGTTTGGCGGCGGGCAGCGCGATGGTGCATAATCCCGCCACAAAAAATAAAGGGAGAGCTTCATGGCGTTGCCGATATTCCGCACCAAGCCGATCAATACCGATGACACCGCCTGCGATACCGGCCTGAAGAAATGCCTGACGGCATTCGACCTCACGCTACTCGGCATCGGCGCGATCATCGGCACCGGCATCTTCGTGCTGACCGGCATCGCCGCCGCCAACCAGGCCGGCCCGGCGGTGGTGCTGTCCTTCGTCATCTCCGGTTTCGCCTGCGCCTTCGCCGCGCTGGCCTATGCGGAACTGGCCGCCGCCGTGGGCGGCTGCGGCAGCGCTTACGGCTACAGCTATGTCGCCTTCGGCGAGATCGTCGCGTGGGTGATCGGCTGGATACTGCTGCTGGAATACAGCGTATCGGTGGCGGCGGTCGCCAACGGCTGGTCGGGTTATTTCAACAACGCGCTTTCCGCGATGGGCATGGGCCTGCCGGACATGCTCACCAAGTCGCCGGAACTCGGCGGCATCATCAATCTGCCCGCCGCTTCCATCATCCTGATCCTGATGGGTCTGCTGATCGTCGGCATCAAGCAAAGCGCGCAACTCAACACCGCGATGGTGTTCGTCAAGGTGCTGGCCATCGCCATCTTCGTCGGCATCGCCTCGTTCAATGTCGACCCGGCCAACTGGCAGCCGTTCATGCCCTACGGCTGGTTCAACACCCTGCCCGACGGCAAGACCACCGGTGTGCTGGCGGGGGCATCGCTGGTGTTCTTCGCCTATGTCGGCTTCGATGCCGTCTCGACGGCGGTGGAAGAAGCCAAAGACCCGCAACGCGACGTGCCGGTCGGCATCATCGCCTCGCTGGCGTTCTGTACCGTGATCTACATCATCGTGTCCGGCCTGCTGACCGGCATCGTGCCCTACACCAAGCTCGGCGTTTCCTCACCGGTCGCCCATGCGCTGCAACTGCTCGGCTACAACTGGGCCTCGGCGCTGGTCGCCACCGGCGTCATCGCCGGGCTGACCACCGTGATGCTGGTGCTCTACTACGGGCTCACCCGCATCATCCTGGCGATGTCGCGCGACGGGCTGATGTCGCCGTTCCTGTCCAGGGTCGACCCCGAAAGAAAGACGCCGGTGCGCGTTATCGTCATCACCGGCATCATCATGTCGCTGGCCGCCGGAATGTTCCCGCTCGGGGCGCTGGCGGAGCTGGTCAACATCGGCACGCTGGCCGCCTTCGTGCTGGTCTGCCTCGGCGTCATCGTGATGCGCATACGCCATCCGAACCTGCCGCGCCCGTTCAAGAACCCGTTCGGCCACCTGTTCCCGGTACTTGGCATGATCTCCTGCGCGGGATTGATGGCCTTCCTGCCCGCCCAGACCTGGCTGCGTTTCATCGTCTGGCTGACCCTCGGCCTGATCGTCTATTTCACCTATTCCATCCGCCATAGCAAGCTGGCGGCGCACACTTGAAAAGCCGTATGAGAAACGCCTGGTAATGAAGGGGGAGAGCCGAAATGCTGATGAAGAATGAAATCGAAGAGGCACTGCATGCACACGCCGTATGGCGAAAACAATTCAGGGATTTCCTGAACGGCCATGCGTCTTTTGACCTTGCGACGGTCGGTGCCACCGATCAATGCACTTTTGGGAAATGGCTCGATAATCAGGGTCATCGGATGATCCCCTCCGAGCTACATGATGAGATTCGTGCCGTGCATAAAGAGTTTCACCAGATCGCTGCCGGGATCATCCATAAGATCAAGGAAAAACGCTTCGCAGAAGCGCATGAGGATATTTCACCGGATGGGCCTCTGAATCGAGCGAGCTTGCGATTGGAAGATCTGATGCTGAAGCTGTCGTTACATGAGCCTGCTCCAGTCGGCTCGCCTGCGCCGCAGAATGAACCGGCACCGAGTGTGCAGCAGGGATCTGAAAAACCGCTCGCGTCCTCCCCGGGCGAGCCGCTGCCGCCTATTTCACCAGGCTGATGGTGTAGCAAACCCCCGGCTTTGCCGGAGGATACTTATCTTGCGTCCCACCGGCGCAGTCCCGCCTTTTCGATTTCCACCGCCACGAACAGCGCCACGCCGAACAGCAGGATGCGCCACCATGCCACGGCATCGATGGCGGCGGTGCCGAACAGTTGCTGGAACAGCGGGGCGTAGGTGAACAGCGCCTGCAGCGCTGCTACCGCTGCTATCGAGATGAGCACCGGACGCGGTGCGGTGAAGCCGCGCAGGCTGTGCGACGGCGCGAGCAGGAAGCGGCAGTTGAACAGGTAGAAGATTTCGCCCATCACCAGCGCGTTCACCGCCATGGTGCGCGCCGCCGCGATGCTTTCGCCGCGTGCCTGCTCCCAGAGGAAGAAACCCAGCGCGCCGATGACCATCAGGCAGGACACGAAAAGCACGCGCCATAACAGGAAGGCATTGAGCAGCGGCTCCGCCGGATCGCGCGGCGGGCGGCGCATCACGCCCGCTTCGGAGGGCTCGAATGCCAGCGCCAGCGACAGTGTGACGGCGGTGACCATGTTCATCCACAGGATCTGCACCGGCGTGATCGGCAGGGTGAGGCCGAGGAAGATCGCCGCGACGATGACCATCGCCTCGCCGCCGTTGGTTGGCAGGACGAACACCAGCGACTTCCTCAGGTTGTCGTAGACGGTGCGCCCTTCCTCCACCGCGGCGGCGATCGAGGCGAAGTTGTCGTCGGCCAGCACCATCTCGGCGGCCTCCTTGGCCGCCTCGGTACCCTTCTTCCCCATCGCCACGCCGACGTCGGCGCGCTTCAGCGCGGGCGCATCGTTCACGCCGTCGCCGGTCATCGCCACCACCTCGCCGTTGGCCTGCAGCGCCTGCACCAGCGCGAGCTTGTGCTCCGGGCTGGCGCGCGCAAAGATGTCGGCCCTGGCCACCGCGGCGCGCAACGCGGCCATGTCCATTTGCTCGATCTCCGCGCCGGTCAGCGCGCCGTTCGCCGCAAGGCCGAAGCGCGCGCCGATGGCGCACGCGGTGTCGAGATGGTCGCCGGTGATCATCTTCACCCGGATGCCGGCCTCGCGGCATTGCGCCACGGCGCAGATCGCCTCGGCGCGCGGCGGGTCGCCGATGCCGAACACGCCGAGCAGGGAGAATCCGCCCTGCACATCGGCCGGGCTGAGTGCGTGATGCTGGCCGGCGGTAGGGCGCATCGCCACGGCGAGCAGGCGCAGCCCCTGGCGTGCCGCATCCTGCATGGACCGCTGCCAGTCGCTGTAGCGCAGCGGGCGGTCCTCGCCGCTGGCGCGCTCGAATTGGCATACCTCCAGAACCTGCTCCGGAGCGCCCTTGAGGAAGATGAAGCCGTGCCCTTCGAGGTCGTGGTGCAGCGTGGCCATGAAACGGTGCTGCGACTCGAACGGGATCAGGTCGGTGCGGTGCAGCGCCTCGCGCTCGAAGGCGATGTCGAGCCCGGTCTTGGCGGCCAGCGTGAGCAGCGCGCCCTCGGTCGGGTCGCCCTCGACATGCCAGTCTGCATCGGGGGACGGATGCGAATGCAGCTCGGCATCGTTGCACAGCAGCGCGGCGCGTCCCAGTTCGATCAGCTCGGGGTGGTCCTCGACGAACACCTCGCGATTTTCGATAGCGAAACCGCCATGCGGCGAATAACCGCTGCCGCTGACCTCGAACACGCGGTCGGCGGTGAGGATGCGCTGCACGGTCATCTCGTTCCGGGTCAGCGTGCCGGTCTTGTCCGAGCAGATCACCGTCACCGAGCCGAGCGTCTCCACCGCGGGCAGCCGCCGGATGATGGCGTTGCGTTTTGCCATGCGCTGCACGCCGATCGCCAGCACGATGGTCATGATCGCCGGCAGCCCTTCGGGAATCGCGGCAACCGCCAGGCCGACCGCGGCGAAGAACATCTCCGGCCAGCCGTAGCCGCGTATCCACACGCCGAAGGAAAAGGTCAGCGCGGCCAGCAGCAGGATGGCGCCGGTCAGTTGCCGGCCGAAACGCGCCATCTGGCGTAACAGCGGCGTTTCCAGCATGGTTACCGCAGCGATCATGCCGCTGATGCGGCCGATCTCCGTTGCCGCGCCGGTGGCGATGGTTATGCCGCGCGCCTGCCCATAGACCACCAATGTGCCGGAGTAGGCCATGCAACTGCGGTCGCCGGTCACGGCATGCACAGCCACTGGTGCGACGTCCTTTTCCACCGGCTCGGATTCGCCGGTCAGCGCGGCCTCCTCGACGCGTAACCGGCGCGTCTCGATCAGTCGCAGGTCGGCGGGCACCTTGTCGCCGGATGCCAGCAGCACGATGTCGCCGATCACCACCTGCTCCGCCGGGATCTCGCGCCGCTGCCCGCCGCGCAGCACCGTCGCATTCGGCGACAGCATGTTGCGTATCGCATCCAGCGCGCGCTCCGCCTTGCCTTCCTGGATCACCCCGATGATGGCGTTGATCAGCACCACGCCGACGATCACGCCGCAGTCCACCCAGTGGGCGAGCAGCGCGGTGATCAGCGCGGAGGCCAGCAACACATAGATCAGCACGTTGTGGAACTGGCGCGCAAAGCGCTTCGCCAAGCTGTCGCGCCTGGCGGCAGGCAGGCGGTTCGGGCCATATTGCTGCAAACGCCGCGCCGCCTCGTCCGTCGGCAACCCGGCATGATCCGTCGCCAGCACGCGCAACACTTCCTGTACCGGCAGGCTGTGCCAGTCACGGGCATGATCGGAGTGCGCGATGCTGTCTATGGTTTTGTTCATTGCCACCCTCGATGCCGATGTGGTGAACAGATCAAATGGCGGCTGGTGTGCGGCGGTGTTCTGTCCGCCTTGCCGCTACGATTGCCGCGCTACAGCAGGCGGCTTCCTGTGCCGGTCAATGGCTGATACGCGTCACGCCGCTGCCGGTCAGCACGCGCACCCTGTCGCCGGGATGGAATTTCTCATCCCCCGCCTGGGTCACCGCAATCAGCTTGCCGTCATCAAACTGGACGGTGATTTCCGTGGCGGTTTGGCGGGTCGCACCTTCTTCGATGGCAGAGCCCGCCACACCCCCAGCCACAGTGCCCAGCACGACACCCGCCGAGCTGCCCTTGCCGGCGCCGACATTGCTGCCTGCAATGCCGCCCACTATCGCTCCCGCTGCCGTGCCGACGGCCGACTTGGTGCCTTCGATCACCACCTCGCGCACACTCTCGACCGTGGCCATGCGCACATCCTCGACCTGCCGCGCCTGGTCACGGGTGTAGGTCGAGCCGGACAGTCCGGAAGCGCAACCCGCGAGTGTGGTGGCAGCCAGTAGCAGGGCAGTTGCTTTGCCGATGTTAAACATGAGGATTCCTTTCATTAAAGTAACGCATGGTTAAGGCCTCTCGTTGGACTTTCGCATCAGGTCGAGTTCCCTCGCAGTCGTCGCGACGGCTGGTTGTGCCGGTTCTGATAGCCGGAGGGTTGCGGAGATATATTGGCGTGTGGCATATCCGTCACCCTTTGCAGGTCAAATAAGCACGAGCCCCCATACTACCACCGCATTGAGAATGCTCAGCAATACCGCCGCGCTGGCAATGTCCTTGGCGCGTTTGGCGAGCGGGTGCCGCTCCAGCGAGGTGTGATCCACCGCCGCCTCCAATGCGGAGTTGAGCAGCTCGACGATCAGCACCAGCAGGATGCTGGCGATCATCAGCGCCTTGCCAATGTTGCTGGCGGGGGAGAGTAGCGCGACGGGGATGGCGATCGCCGCGATCAGCACTTCCTGACGAAATGCGTCTTCAACTTGCCATGCGGCGCGCAGCCCTGCCAATGCGTTCAGGGTCGCATGCCGGACATGCTTCAGGCCGTGCGGGTGTTTGCGGTCGGTTTCCACGTCAGGTCGAGCTCGCGCGCAGCCTTCACGTCGTCGAGACGACGCACCGGCATGGTGTGCGGCGCGCCCTTCACCAGTTCCGGCGTAGCGTGAGCCTCATCGCGGATCTCCTTCATCGCGGCGACGAAGGCGTCCAGCGTCTTCTTCGACTCGGTCTCGGTCGGCTCGATCAGCAGACACTCCGGCACCAGCGTCGGGAAATAGGTGGTGGGCGGGTGGTAGCCCTTGTCCAGCAGGCGCTTCGCGACATCCATCGCGGAGATGCCGGTGGCGTCCTTGAGCGGTTTCATCGACACGATGAACTCGTGGCTGGCGCGGCGCTGCGGGAAGGCGACGGTGAAGCCCGCCTTGTGCAGTTCCGCCATCAGGTAGTTGGCGTTGAGCGTGGCGAATTCGGCGACGCGGTGCATGCCTTCCGCGCCCAGCATGCGCGCGTACACATAGGCGCGCAGCAGGATGCCGATGTTGCCGCTGAAGGCGGACAGGTGGCCGATGGATTGCGGCAGGTCTTGTTCGGTGAGGTAGCGGTAACTCACGGCTTCGCCGCTCGCCCCCTCTCCCGCCCTTTGGGCACCCTCTCCCGCGGGGGGAGAGGGGAATTTTTCGACCACCGGCAATGGCAGGAACGGCAGCAGGCGTTGCGCTACGCCCACCGCACCCGCGCCCGGTCCGCCGCCGCCGTGCGGCGTGGAGAAGGTCTTGTGCAAATTCATGTGGATCACGTCGAAGCCCATGTCGCCGGGCTTGACTTTGCCGAGGATCGCGTTGAGGTTCGCGCCGTCGTAATACAGCAGGCCGCCCGCGTCGTGGATGATCTTCTGGATGGCCTGGATCTGTTTCTCGAACACGCCCAGGGTGGACGGATTGGTCAGCATCAGCCCGGCGGTCTGCGGGCCGGTGGCGGCGCGCAGCGCATCGAGGTCAACGTCGCCGTTCGCATCGGTCGGAATCTCCTTCACGGTGTAGCCGCACATCACCGCGGTGGCCGGGTTGGTGCCATGCGCCGCATCCGGCACGATGATCTCGCTGCGGCCTTTGTCGCCGCGCGCGTCGTGGTAGGCGCGGATCATCGCGATGCCGGCGAATTCGCCCTGCGCGCCGGCCATCGGCATCAGGCTCACGCCCGCCATACCTGACACGTCCTTGAGGATTTCCTGCAGGTCGTACAGGCAGGCCAGTACGCCCTGCCCGGTGGCTTCCGGCGCGAGCGGATGGCGCGCGAGGAAGTTCGGCAGCATCGCCAGCGTGTTGCAGGCGCGCGGGTTGTATTTCATCGTGCAGGAGCCGAGCGGGTAGAAGTGCGTGTCGATGGAAAAATTCTTCTGCGACAGCCGGGTGTAGTGGCGCACCGCGTCCATTTCCGAGGCTTCCGGCAGCTGCGGACGGTCCTGGCGCAGCAGCGCGGCGGGGATGCCTGTCCTGAGTCCGGTCGAAGGTCCGCCGGCTGCAGCGGCGTGATGCGGAGCCTGTGCCGCATTGCGGCGGCCGGGATGGGAGCGTTCAAAAATCAGCATGTATGTAACTCTTTCATATCAATATCAACCCCCTCAATCCCCCTTGTCAGGGGGAAGTGGTGCCCCTCTCCTGACAAGGGGAGGCCGGGAGGGGTTGGGTTATTGCAACGAGGCCAGCGCAGCATCGTAATTCGGTTCGTTCTTGATCTCGCTGACCAGCTCGGTATAGCGCACCACGTTGTTGCCATCCAGCACGATCACCGCGCGGGCCGCCAGCCCGACCAGCACGCCGCTGGCTATCTCCACGCCGTAGTTGCGCAGGAATTCGCGGCCGCGCATCAGGGAAAGGTTGGTCACGTTGTCCAGGCCTTCGCTGGCGCAGAAACGCGCCATCGCAAACGGCAGGTCGGCGGAGATGGTGATCACCACGGTATTGTCCAGGCTGCCGGCGATCTGGTTGAAGCGTCGTTCGGAAGCCGCGCAGGTCGCCGTGTCCAAGCTGGGCACGATGTTCAGCACCTTGCGCTTGTTGCCGAAACTGTCCAGCGTGATGTCCTGCAGATCCTTGCTCACCAGCGAGAAGGCCGGTGCGGTCTGTCCCACTTTTGGAAAGTCGCCGTTCAGTTGCACGGGGGTGCCGCCGAGTGCTGTGCTGTGTGCCATGTCGTTCTCCCTAATGAAGTTAGTGAAACCTGGCGAAGTTAGTGAAGTGCGTGGCGCAACGCCGCCACATAGCGTTGCAAATCCTCATTGGTCTTGGTTTCGGTGGCGCACACCAGGATCGCGTTGCCCAGTTGCGGGTAGTGCGGTTTCAGGTCGAAGCCGCCCGCTATGCCTTGCCCGGCCATGCTCTGCAGCACTTTGGCGGAAGAGCCGGGCAAATGCAACACCACTTCATGGAAATGCGGCGCGCTGAACAGGCGCTTCACGCCGGGTACGCCGCTGGCCTGTACCGCGAGGGCCTGCGTGTTGGCATGCGATACCGCGGCGGTGCGGCGCAGCCCGTCGCTGCCCAACAGCGCCATGTGGATGGTCGCCGCCGTCACCATCAGCCCCTGGTTGGAGCAGATGTTGGAAGTCGCCTTGGCGCGCCGGATATGTTGCTCGCGCGCCTGCAGCGTCAGCGTGAAGCCCGGTTTGCCATCCAGATCGACGGTGCGGCCGATGATGCGCCCCGGCATCTGGCGCACCAGCGCCTGCTTGCAGCACATGAAACCGAAATACGGGCCGCCGCTGGACAGAGGCGCACCGAGCGGCTGACCGTCGCCAATCGCGATGTCCGCCCCCGGAATCGAAAATTGATTTTGCGAGTTTTTGTCTTGCGACAAAATACCTGCTTGCCCCACTTCTCGTTCGCTTCCTCTACCGCTTGCGGGAGAGGATTGAGGAGAGGGGCTTCCCCACTGCCCGGGAGCCTTGAGCAGGGCCAGCGTCAGCGGGTTCACCAGCGCGATGGCCAAAGCGCCCTGCGCGTGCGCCCAGTCGGCCAGCGTATCGACATCTTCCAGCGCACCGAAAAAATTCGGCTGCGGGATGACCAGCGCGGCGATGTCGCTGCCGACGTGCTGTTGCAGGGCATTGAGGTCGGTGGTGCCGGTCGCAATGTCGAACGGGATCTCCACCAGTTCGATATTCTGCAATTTGACGATGCTGCGCGCCACGCTGCGGTACAGCGGGCTGACGGTGGCGGGCAGCAGCACGCGGCGCGAGGTCTTGTGCGCGCGCACCGCCATCAGGATCGCCTCGGCCAGTGCGGATGCGCCGTCGTACAGGCTGGCATTGGACGCATCCATGCCGGTCAGCGACGCGATCATCGTCTGGTATTCGTACAGCGTTTGCAGCGTGCCCTGGCTGGCCTCGGCCTGGTACGGCGTGTAGGCGGTGTAATACTCGCCGCGCGTGGCGATCTCCCAGACCGCGGCGGGGATATGGTGCTCGTAGGCGCCCGCGCCGATGAAGTTGAGCGGCTGGACATCCTGTGCGGCGCGCTCTTGCATCAGGCGCGTGACCTGCATCTCGTTCAGTCCGTCGCCGATGGCGGTCAGCTTGCCGCTGCGCAGCACGGCGGGGATCTCATCGAACAGCGCGTCGATATTCTTCGCGCCGATGCTGGCGAGCATGGCCTGGATGTCCTGCTCGGTGTGTGGGATGAAAGGCATAGGGCAGTTGGCAATCGTTAATTGTTGGACGTAAGACGTAAGCTGGTAGTCGTAAGTCGGCGTTGTCCGCTGCGCGGGTTTAATTTACGACTTACGTCTTCCGACTTGCGTCTGCTTAATGTGCTTCGCTGTCCACGACGACCTGATACGCCGCCGCATCCATCAGTGCGGCCACATCCGCCGCGTTGTCCGGTTTCATCCTGAACATCCATGCGCCATATGGATCGGCATTGATCTTCTCCGGGGCGCTGTCCAGTTCATTGTTCACCGCGACCACTTCGCCGGAGACCGGCGCATACACGTCGGCGGCGGCCTTCACCGATTCCACGACCGCACATTCTTCCCTGGCCTTGAGCTTGCGGCCGACCGCGGGGTTCTCGACGAACACCATGTCGCCCAGCAGTTCCTGCGCATGCTGGGTGATGCCGATACTTATGGTGCCGTCGGCTTCGGTTTTGACCCATTCGTGGGAGGCGGTGTATCTCAGATTGCTCGGGTTGCTCATTTGAATCTCCTGTTAGTCGTAAGTTGTTAGACGTAAGTCGTTAGTTGATGTTGTCGCTGCGCGGTTTTAACTTACGTCTTACGTCTCCAGACTGCTTTTTCCATTGCGCGCGAACGGGTACTTGACCACTTTTGCCGCGAGCATTTTATCGCGTATCGCCACTTGTACCTGGTCTCCGGTCTGCACTTCCTTCGGCACGCGCGCCAGTGCGATGGATTTCTCCAGCGTCGGTGAAAAACTGCCGCTGGTGATCTCGCCTTCGCCGTAAGCGCTGTGCACCTTCTGGTGGCCGCGCAATACGCCGCGATCCAGCAGCACGAGGCCGACCAGTTTCTTGCTTGGCGGGTTCGCCAGCAGCGCGGCCTTGCCGATGAAGTCGCGTTCGCTCTTCAGGTCCACCGTCCATGCCAAGCCGGATTCCAGCGGGCCCACGCTCTCGTCCATGTCCTGCCCGTAGAGATTCATGCCCGCTTCGAGGCGCAACGTGTCGCGCGCGCCGAGGCCGATGGGCGGCACGCCCGCCTTGTTCAGCGCGTACCAGAATTCCTCCACCTTTTCTTTCGGCAGCATCACCTCGAAACCGTCCTCTCCGGTATAGCCGGTGCGAGCGATGAAGTATTCGCCGCAGTCCGCAGCCTGGAAGTTCTGCAGGCCTTCGGTGGCGGCCCTGGTCTGCGGCAGCACTTGCCATACCCTGGCGCGCGCATTCGGGCCCTGCACGGCGACCATCGCCAGGTCGTCGCGCGAGGTGATGGTGAGCTGCGGCGCAAACCCCTCCCGGCCTCCCCTTGCCAGGGGAGGAGTGTCCGCAGCCCCCCCCTTGATAAGGGGGGATTGAGGGGGGGGTAGGTTCTGTCCTGCGAATTGTGCGGCCTGCTGCTTCATCCACGCGATGTCCTTGTCTGCCGTGCCCGCGTTCACCACGATGCGGAACCACTGTTCGCTCATGAAGTAGATGATGAGGTCGTCGATCACTCCGCCGTCCGGGCGCAGCATGGCGCTGTAGAGCGCCTTGCCGGGCAGCGCGAGCTTGTCGGCGTTGTTCGCCAGCAGGTAGCGCAGGAAGGCGCGCACGCCGTTGCCCTTCGCGTCCACGACGCGCATGTGGCATACGTCGAACATGCCGCAATCGTTGCGCACCTGGTGATGTTCGTCGATCTGCGAACCGTAGTTCACCGGCATGTCCCAGCCGCCGAAATCGACCATTTTCGCGCCCATCGCGCGGTGTGCTGCGTTGAGCGGGGTTTGTTTTAGCGTCATGTTGGCTTTCTAAAAATGAAAAAAGGCGCAGCAGATATCTGCTGCGCCCCATCTGTCCTTGGTACCTGAGAGATTACAACTCACGTTGCCTGCCCCTTCGGTGGTCAATTACCCGGCCTTCCATAATTCATTACGCCGTTCGCCCTGAGGTATCGAAGGGCAAAGCTTCGCGGCAACCTCGGGCTTCGATACCTCAGCCCGAACGGAATACCTGTTGTGAATTATGGAAAGTCCAGTAATCGACACTCTCCAGATTTGCCTGTACCAGTGGTTCCTTGAGCCTGAGCGGTTGCGGGTGTTGCGCCTTCGGCGGTGTCCCATTCCGTGAAACGGTGCTGGGCGACACACTCTCCCATTGGTCTGAACGGCAGGGCGAATTATGCCGGAAAGGAGGGGGGCTGACAAATAAAGAACACTGAAAAGTCCGTTCGCCCTGAGCTTGTCGAAGGGCGGGAGCTATCGGGCGATCATCCCGCCGCTCACCCGTTCGATGCCCGCCAGGTCGTGCGCCGAAAACACTTCGGCGTATCCCGCCGCACCGAGCCGTTCGCGCGCCCGTTCGGCCTGATCGTAACCGTGCTCGAATAGCAGCCAGCCGCCGCGATTGAGGTGTTCCTTCGCGCCCGCAACGATGCGGCGGATGTCGTCCATGCCGTCCGTGCCGGAAGCCAGCGCGCCGCGCGGCTCGAAGCGCAGGTCGCCCTGCGCGAGATGTGCATCGTTTTCGGCGATGTACGGCGGATTCGACACGATCAGGTCGAAGCGTTCGCCGGCCAGCGTGGAGAGCCAGTCACTGCGCAGCAGGCGCACGTTGCCGATGTTCAGCCGCCGCGCATTCTCCCGCGCCACGTCCAATGCCTCCTGCGACGCATCCACCGCCGTCACTTCGATATCCGGCCGCGCATGGGCGATGGAGAGCGCAATCGCGCCGCTGCCGGTACCGAGGTCGAGCACACGGAACCCTCTCCCGGCCTGACGGCCACCCTCTCCCGTCAACGGGAGAGGGGAAGCTGATCTCCCCTCTCCCACTTGTGGGAGAGGGGCTGGGGGAGAGGGAATACGCTGCAGCGCCAGCTCCACCAGCAACTCGGTCTCGGGGCGCGGGATCAGCGTCGCACGCGTCACTCTGAAGTTCAGCCCGAAGAACTCGCGCTCGCCGAGGATGTAGGCCAGCGGTTCGCCCGCGAGGCGGCGCTGCAGCAGCGTACGGCAGCTGGCCTCCTGCGCCTCGTTCAATGCCTGTTCGGGATGCGCCAGCAGATGCGCGCGCGAAACGCCCAGCACCTGCTGCAACAGCATCTGCACCTCGATGCGCGCGCTGCCGGCATCCGGCCCGAGCGCGGCTTCCAGTGCGGCTTTATCACGAGTCAGGATGGATTGTATGGTGTGTTGCATGAACTGGTAGGCGTGGTCAGGGTGGTTATTCAAAAGAACCCGAGCCTGACCCCTTTCTTTACTTTAATTCCTTTAATTCTGCTCAGGATCGCTTACCGCTTGGCCGCGCTCTTATACACCGCATTGCGTTCGCGCTTGCCCACCGCAACGACCACGACCATCAAGACCTTGTCGCGCACCTCGTATACCAGGCGATAGCCCGCGTCGCGCAGTTTGATCTTGTAGCGATCCTGGTGGCCGGACAGTCTGGCGGAGGAAACGCGGGGATTGTGCAAACGTTCGGCGAGCTTTTTCTTGAGCACCTCGCGCACGGAACCATCCAGTTTCTTCCATTCCGCCAGCGCGTCGGGGTGAAAGCTCAACTCATAGCTCATCCAGCTTCACCTTGACGGGGCGCTTGCCGTCTTTCAGGCGCGCATCGGCGAGCGCGTTGAGCTCGGCGTCCTCCAGTTTGTCCATCAGGGCTTCATAGGCCTTGGCGGGAATGCAATAGAAGGTCGGTTCGTTGCGGTTGAGGATCGCCACCGGGAAGCCTTCGCCGGCCGCAACCGTCGCCATCGGGTTCTTCTTCAGTTCGGAAACGCTGGCGGTCGTCGATGCCAGGATTACATGTGCCATGATTGCCTCGGGGTGTTTTTAAGTGTGCTGAAAATAGCACTCTTAACAGGTCTTGGCAATAAGTGGTCTAAACATGGCGTCAAAATTGAAATGGCAATTTCTTGGGCCGTTCGTGGTGAGCCTGTCGAACCATGGACAGCTTCCAGAAAGGCCGTTCACCCTTCGACAAGCTCAGGGCGAACGGCTATTTATGCGGCAGTATTTATGTCGCCATGTTTAGATGCTTTCTTCCGCCATCGCTGCGAGCTGTTCGGCCTGGTGCTCGGCCATCAGCGCGCCGGTGAGTTCGCCGATGTCGCCGTCCATGATCGCATCCATCTTGTACAGCGTGAGGTTGATGCGGTGGTCCGTGACGCGGCCCTGCGGGAAGTTGTAGGTGCGGATGCGCTCGGAGCGGTCGCCGCTGCCGACCAGGCTCTTGCGCTCTGCTGCGGTCTTGGCGTTCTGTTCGCGAACCTGTGCATCCTTGATACGGGCTGCCAGCACGCGCATCGCCTGCGCCTTGTTCTGGTGCTGAGAGCGGCCGTCCTGGCACTCGACCACCACGCCGGTCGGCAGGTGGGTGATGCGCACCGCCGAATCGGTCTTGTTGATGTGCTGGCCGCCCGCGCCGCTGGCGCGGAACGTGTCGATGCGCAGATCGGCGGGATTCAGCACCACGTCGTTGACTTCGTCCACTTCTGGCATCACCGCGACGGTGCAGGCCGAGGTGTGCACGCGGCCCTGTGTTTCGGTGGCGGGCACGCGCTGCACACGATGCGCGCCGGATTCGAACTTCAGCACCGAATACGCGCCCTGTCCGGCGATGCGCGCGATGATCTCCTTGTAGCCGCCCATCTCCCCGGGGCTTTCCGAGATCACCTCGACCTGCCAGCGCCTGCGCTCGGCGTAGCGCGTATACATGCGGAACAGGTCGCCGGCGAACAGCGCCGCCTCGTCGCCGCCGGTGCCGGCGCGCACTTCCAGGAACACGCCGCGTTCGTCGTTGGGGTCTTTAGGGAGCAGCTGCTTCTGCAGTTCGCCGTCGAGTTGCGCCAGCCGTTCCTGCCCTTGCTTGATCTCGGCCTCGGCGAACTCCTTCATTTCCGGATCGGTCGCCATCTCTTTAGCGGTCGCGATGTCGGTCTCGCAGTTCTGATAGGCGTGGTACAACGACACCACCGGTTCCAGCTCGGCGCGTTCACGGCTGAGCTTGCGGAACGTGTCCATATTTTTAGTGGCTTCTTCGGTGCTCAGCAGCTGGTCGACTTCGAGCAGGCGCTCGCTCAGTTGAGCGAGCTTGGCGGCGATATTGAGCTTCATTCCAAATTATCCGTTAAGCGCAATACCACGTCATTCCCGCGCAGGCGGGAATCCAGATGATTCAATAATTTCCTGCGCAGCAGGGCAACATCATGTCGACCGCTGCGCGGGCTGTATTTTTTTGCTGGATTCCCGCCTGCGCGGGAATGACGGCCTGACAAACTAATTGGAATCATTCGTCGGTGTGCAGATGATACAGGCGATGGATGATATCGAGGAACGCCTCGCGGTCGTCGCCGTGCACCTGGTTCAGCGCGTGGGTCGGCGCGTGCAGGAATTTGTTGGTCAGGCCGCTGCTCATCGCTTCCAGCACTTTTTCCGGGCTCTCGCCCCT